>NZ_OY780958.1:3000000-3600000 GCF_963675985.1 uncultured Roseibium sp.
AGCAATTTGTCGGAGAAGCCAGGATTTGCCTTGGCCAACACGTCCGACAAAATTCACCCAAACAGCTTCCCCTAATGACTCGACAGCATATTGATTTCGCAAAACCGGTGCCGAGAGCGCATCTTGCTGCATTGCTTCAAATTGGTCTATTGGTCGAAAAAGCAGTTCCAGTTGAGAGGAAACACATGACGCGACCATATCGGTAGTTTGTGCGTAAAAAGGAGAATCAGAGATTTTTTGCCTGATATGTGAGCGCCCCTGCTTAAAGAGTTCCAGTTGGGGCCATGATCTCAGAAATACCTTTTCTTCGACCGAAATAGACGGTGCAGGGTTCACAATTTTATCACCAGCAACGTAATCGCCAGTGATCTTGTATTGATCCCGCTCACTCATCATACTGTCCACCGTTGCTGACTTAGATTGCAACAAAACTCGGGCATGTATCAATTAAATAGGAAAGGTAATCAACATCATACTGATATATATCAGCCTCTTTTCCGTGTAGCATATCAATATCACGAGATTGAATAATTTCATTATCCATACTTATCTCTTTTAATAAATTTATATACTTGTATGCTTCAAAATTTAGCTTTTCAATAAACGTAAATTTACTTGAGACGGTTTCTTTTTCTGCGCCAAAACCTATAAGGCCTATCCTTGACGATGTGTGCCGTAGAAAGGAAATTTTCGGATTTCCATGAACAATACCATAACTGAGCAATTCTTTTACCAGTCCGATCAAATCCTCTAACGTTTTTGGATTGAAATGAAGTTCTCTGAATTGTTCAGCATTAATTAGGATTATATATCCAACGCCAATAAAATTATCATGAGCTACGATCTCCGGATAGAATTCTGTTCCCATTATTGACGCAGCTAATTGCGCCATTTTCACCGCGTAGCTAAAATGCTCAGGAGCTTCACAACGAAAAATATAACCAAGCTTGTTTAGGTTTTTTTCAAGATCAAAGAAACTTGAAACAGTTAACTGATTAACTGACGTCAGCGAAGGTTGCTGCCGAAACCTCAGGTAAAAACTTTCTCCAGGGATAACATCAGTCATTTTGATAAACCATTTCATACATTCCAAGACAATCAAGTGATAAGAATTCGCATCGTCCTCCGCCACTTCTATCCATCGTTGAATAGAATTCGGAAAGACGGCCTTGGACGATGTTCCCAATCAATTTATTATGCTTCGGTGGAATAGCCGGACATCCATGTACGTTTCCGGTTGGGCCTATGTATAAATAACGTCCATCACGAGCAAAACAGTTCTTAGCTGTTAGTTTGCTTTGGTCCACATTTAACCCAAACTTTGTCAGTGAGAAATTCGCCTCTGTTGAAACTTGTATTTTATCGGCGTTTTTTCGCATATGATCGATGTAGGCCTCAACCTGAGCGAGATGGATCCTTTCTATATTATTTTTTCCAAAAAAATGCCCGACAGGTAGGTACATTGGCTGAACATTTAAGTAGTCAAATCCTAATTCGATCAGATAATCAACAAGATCTGGTATTTTACCTAAATTCAGCTTCGTAGCTACGCAATATGCTCCCAACTTTACCTTGGATCTATATTCATTTCGAAAATGAACAATTCTTGTTGTATTTTTAATTACAGATTCACCCCTTTCCCTTTGTAAATTTATTGTCTCCGCGTCCTTCGCATCGATAGAAATTGCCAATAAATCAACCAAATTATTTTTAATAATATTACTAAGCTTAGATAGCTGAGTGGTTCCGTTTGTCAATAACCATACTTTTAATCCAATTCTTCTTAATTCAGATAAAAACTCCACGATATCAGAACGTAATAAAGGCTCTCCACCATTAATATGTACATATTCAAAACCTAGAGATGCGATATCTTCAGCGGCTGCAACTAATGTGTTAAGCGGAATATCATCAGCGCGGCTGAAATCGGATTTGTAGCTGCCGCCATTGAACGAGCCGTAGCAGTATGGACATTCTATGTTACAACGGCCAGTGACATGCCAAAGCACCCACTTTTTAGTAGGTATCCCGAAGTCATGAACGACTCGATCTTCAACGATTATTTGAACATTTTCGTTATTCAAAGTGCCACCTCACTATCCTCCCCCTACTAATAATCGCTCATTAGGGTGGACCTCTTTTTCAGCGGCGCTTAGTAGCGCTATCCTAGTTCCGGAGAAACCGTGAAATTGTGCCCACTTTTCAATCATCGAGAGACCATCCCAACCGCGTTTTTCGAACAAATCTATATCGATTAAACGTAATGATGGAAAATTCGCCCCCGAAGAAAGAGCAGTTGCGGCAGCCCCTACAAGAGTAGCATTCACTAGATCCGCCACGCAAATCGGCAGACTTTCGGCGTCTTTTCGGTAAAAATTAATGGGTCTGCCATTAGCTAATAGATATATTATACGACCATCAGCACGATAGCACTCCCCTATCTGAGTAGTTTCTAATAAATTTGTATGATTTTTTTCTCTCCATGTTTTATATTCGACGCTTCCAGATGAACAGCTAATTAAAAATGCCCGTTTAACACTCGAAAGAATTGTCTGAAGAACTGGACTTTCTGAAATATCTTCTCCAGTTGCACCAAATACAATCACAGGCTCCATTCCGCTAAAACCTATTTCACTAAACTGTTTGAATCCTTCAATTGCGGCGCTAGCTAATATCAATTCATTTTTATCATGCACATAGATATCGCCGCCCATATTTTTCATAAATCTGGCTACAGCGCGACCAATAATTCCGAAGCCAATTACCACGCATTTTCGAAACATTGCGGTTTCTCCGATCGTAGATAAGAGAAGTTCCGTCTCCATATGGATTCTTTGAGCAATGAAAAAATTTTCGACGCGGATTTTGGGAACAGATCTTGCGATACTTGAAATTTGATGACGTAGCTGTCCTTTTTCGAGGAGCTCGGCCGCGATTCTAGCACCCTTGGTAGTTTGCTCAATATGCGCGATTGGCGGTCTTATTTCATCATTTCTCGCAATAAATCGCGTCCAGTGACCCCCATCTTCTAAGACAATGTAAGGCTGCTCTGTAGCTAAAATTTTTTCAAAAATGCGGCTAAGTTGTGCAGGCTCCACTGTTTCAGATGTTCTGTAGTCCAATGGCGCGAAATATACTTCTTCAAACGTACTTTCTAGAATATGGTTAAGTTCATCAACATCATCTAACTTATGATTGACATGGATAATCAATACGTCAGATGGAGATACTTTCTTCAGCCTCAATGCTGCACTTGCCGTCAAAGGCAATCTGATTTTAATATTATTTTTCGTCAATTTTATTTTTACTTCCTTTTACATAATCACCAGTCACGGTTGTTTTATCGCGACCCACGACATCTCGGCCGGCAGAAAGTCCAGCTTGATTCACGATGGTTGACCTGCCTCGAGCATCTAACCTGTCCCTAAATTTGATTGTTAAAAACGAACCTGCAATCGCGCCAGATAGGAAAGATAGAATTTCTGGCAGATATTTTAAAATTTCCATTTTATTTCCCATATCTCGACGATTAGACATCGCAACCTTACTAAAAAAAGGTTGCAGCCGTCAAAATTTTTATCAATTCCGATAGAAGTCTAATAGGATTATAAATCTTCTACTTTTTCGAATTTATCACCTACCCTTAAACACTCGTATATGGCTTAATTTATGAAATTTTTTATTTTGAGCACACTCTAAATAATCGCGATATATTTTTAATTATTACACCATAATATGTATTTTTATATTTGATAATACTATCGCATATCTCTATTTGAATATGTCGATTGAGTTTTTCCCGAAAAACCTTCCGTCTTATGTCCATTCACCACCATTTTTATAAAAAACTCAAAATTCTCTAATCCCACAAAATCTGCTGTTTCAATCCTTTCTGACCCCAATTGCTTCGCGAGCAGAGGTGCATCATTCGCCCCAAGCCGAAACACAATCGATGTACCAACGTTGCCAAGGACCGCTTCCAACACACCCTTGGAGAGTTGACTAGTAAACTGATGGCTAAGGACAAGTCCAAGTTTGTATTTACGTAGCTCTGACAGCATGTCAGCAAATGCAGACGTGGTAAAGGCGTGGAATTCGTCTATGTATAAGAAGTAGGGTCTACGGTCTTTCTCCGCCTGAACTTGCCTACTGTAAGCAGCGAGCGCGATCGAAGAAACGATCAAACCGCCCAAAATGTCGGTCACATCACTTCCTAGGCTACCTTTGGCCAGATTGACGATAAGCGTTCCCCCCGTATCTATGATCTCCCGGAAACGCAGCGATTTCTCTGGCGCACAGATAGCTTTCCTGACAACTGGATGTGCCAAAAACGCACCAAGCTTGTTGGCTATTGGAGCAACACCATCGGCAGCGGATTTGTAGTTCATTTTAGGAAATTCACGGAACCAGAAAAACCGCACCTGTTCGTCAGTGGTTGCATTAAGAACTTGCTTCTGGAATTCTTTGCTCAAGAACATCGGGACGATGTCCCGCAAGCTAGACCCCGGTCGAGACAACAGAGCGAGAAGTGCATAACGGAGCATATGCTCCATGCGCGCCCCCCAAGCGTCCGCCCACTGTTTCTTGAGGGTATCAATCAGACCAGAGGCAACCAAAGGGCGATATTGCTCGGCAACATAAGTTAGTGGATTGTATCCGTATGGACAGGAAGGATCACCCAGGTCCCAATAGATCGCCTTGTCTCCCGCCACACTCGCCACGGAACGCGCCAAGTCTCCATGAGGATCAAGAAGACAGCAACCACGCCGGTAGGATATATCCTGTTCCATGAGCTGACCGAGAAGCGTTGATTTTCCTGTTCCAGTTTGGCCGATGATATAGGTGTGGTGTAGTCGATCTGCCTGATACATTCCAAACAGCCTGTGTGGCGGACGGCCACGGGTCTCGCCAATGGTTGTAACAAACTCCTTGACCGGCCTCATTCCACCAGATGTTTAGACTCGCAATTCCTGCTGTCGAATATGGGTTTCTTGTATCTGCCCATGAACAGCCCAAACAACCGCTCGGCCTCATGCGATCTTGCAAGTTCGGCCAATTCTCCCAACGCCTGCTCTTCTGAATTTTTACCCGCAAAAGTTCGAGAAGTAGCACGAGCATCTGCACACATAAGGACAGTCAATTCTGTCCGCGAAAAGTTCGCCAGTAATGGCGGTTTTTTCGTTTGGGCTTTTTCGAGAAAATTAGACATAATTGCGTGAACTAGAAAATACGTTGCAAATAAAGGTTTTATAAAGTTCGATGGTGATTTATTGGTCAGATTACTAATAATTATTATGTTATATTGACAATTTAGTTTAAATATGCTATCATTTTGCTCGGTATAAATCTTAATTCTTCTGTGTGAACAGCGATTTGAAACTCATCGAATCGTGGTGTACGCAGGAGAAATACATGTTTGAACCTGAATTGCCGACTTGGATGCAGCACGCTCTCCTCAGCCTTAGCTTTGCCGGGATTCTATCCATGGTGCTGCTGACGGTGGTGCTTTGCCGTCGCGATCTAAAGCGGAAAGGTCTTATCGGCTCCGGCAAAAAATCACAGTAATATCGGTTCACCGGTATTTACCATCACCCTTCGACAGCCTAAAATTGGTCGCCGAGGGGTGTTTTTATTATCATGCTTCATCCATTAGTATTAAAGGTAAACGCTTTGACTGTGGCGATCTTGCCAGTGCTGCTAGTTCCTCCATGGCCTTATATTCAGCACTAAAAGTTCGAGAAGTGGCACGACCGTCTGCACACATCAGGATAGTCACCGCACATTTCGTCTTCTCTAGCCAGTCTGACGGCTCAGCAGAAACGTTTTTCGCAGTCACCTTTCGGTTCGAGACAGCGATTTCCACGATCTCCCGTTTTGCTGATGGCCCTGCGAAATAATAGTGTTCTGCAAGGCTTTTTATCCGTTCGAGAAACGTCTCTATTGCTTTCGGATTTTGATAAAATTGTTTGGCTTTCTGGGCTTCTTGCTCGATCTGCGTCCTTTCCAGCAGTAGGTTTTCTTTGCGCTTGTCGAAGGTCGCTTTGTCTATGATCTGCTCAATGGCGGCGTCCTCCAGCTTCTCAATGCGCTCGTCAATTTTAGCTAATTGCATGGTCGAAGTTTTCTGATTGGTGACATCGCAGTTTTGATGTCGGCGTACCCAAGCCGCCACACGCTCGTTTATCAATTTCAAGACATCCTCGGTGAACTGAACAGTGGAGAGCACCTTGCCGATAGCCGCATCTAGCGGTTCCTCTCGCACGATGTTCTTTGGGCACTCCGAATAGTGGCAGCGATAGTAGACGTAGCCTTTTTGACGTTCCGGGATCATGGAACGACCACACTGACCGCAAGCAAACAGCCCTCGGAAGAGATGATTGTGCCGAGTGATTTTCTTGCTGCATTTGCCCGCCTTGATCTTCTGGACACGCTCAAACAGCTCCGCTGAGATGAGCGGCTCATGGGCGCCCTGGAAAACCTCTCCAGTCCGCTTGATGCGAATGACGCCACAATAGAAGGGATTGGCCAGGAACGCCTCCAAGCATCCTCGAGAAAGTGGTTTTCCGGAACCTTGAGTGAAGCCGTGTTTGGCCAACTCACACCGCAACGTTTCGTATGAATACTGGCTGCTGCCATAAAGCTCGAAAGCCAGCTTCACCAGCTGGCCTTTGACCGGATCAATGGTTTTGAGTTGGCGCTTGCCGTTGTCCTGGTATCCGATGGGAGCGGAGAACGGATAGAAGCCGCGTTCCAACTGGCCGCGTTGGCCTTTGAAGATTTCCGTACGCAGATTGCGCACATAATCCTCGGCCACCGCCATTTGGATATTGGCGGTTAATCGTCCGCCACGGGAACTGAAGTCCAGGCTCTCGGTGGCAAAGTGCACGTCGATGCCGTTGTCGGCCAATTCGCCGATCTTTGCCCAATCGAAGAAGTTGCGCGCCGACCGGTCGATTTTGTGCATCACCACTCCGGCGGCCTTGCCTGCTTTTAGGGCTTTCAGCATCTGATTGAAAATCGGACGACCCGACTTGGCCGCCGTCTGCTGCTCTTCAAACCACTTGGTGATGGTAATGTCGCTATTGGCAGCAAAGCGCTCTATGGCGTCCTTCTGCGCATCCAGCGAGACGCCCTCTCCTTGCTTCAAAGAGGAAACCCGCACATAGCCAAAACATTGTTTCATATGGAATTTTGATTATCGCTTTTAATATCTTCGGACTCTACCACATCGTCAAAGTCTGGCAAATCCGACCACGGCCAAGCGCCCTCCCGGACCATACGCTCGAAAGTACGTTCACAAAGCGCCAAATAGCGCTCCAACTCTGGTGGAATTTGATCTTTTTGCATGGGGACAGTGTACCGGCCACGGCACTGTGCAAAACCAGACCGAGTTATGCCCAATGCGCATAAAGTGGCTGGTTGTTTTGATATGTCGAAAAGATAATCTGTTGGGGACGATGGGAAACGGTAGGCGGTAGCGAATACCACGGACGTGGCGGTGTCGGGATGGAGGGGTTTCACCCCTCCATTGCGCAGACATCTGCCACGGTCGTGGTGATATTCACGCCGCTGCCGGTACAGTGCCTTATCAGCCGACCGTCACCACCGGCTAGCCCATCGGGTCGGTCCCCGGCGGTCAAGTAATAGATCACATCATCTATGCACCAATCATTTGCCCACGACTTCAAGGTCATGCGCAAGAAATCCGGCTTGTCGCAGAAGGACTGCGCCCACCTGCTTGGGGTGGATCAAAGCCGAATCTCGCATCTGGAAAGCGGTGAACGCGCCCCTTCCTTACGGCAGATCTGCCAGTTGTCACTCATCTTCGGCAAAGCACCGGAGAGCTTGCTGGCTGATGCCTTTGCCCAGGCGAGAACAACTGTCTCCAGGCGACTATCCACCCTGCCTCGCGGTTCACGCCGCTTCTGCCGGTTGATCAATCGGCAACGCACGCTCGAAGCCCTCGCGGCTCGCTTAGAAAATAGCGACAACGAGCGTGGTGGCCGCTTATAAGGTGCTCGGCATTGCGGCCGCTACCGGCCGCATTGGATACGCACTTCTATCTGACGGCAATCTGGTAAACTGGGGGCTGTCCCGACCGGCTAGCCTGTCGCCAGAACTATCGGCTGCCCAGACCAAGGAATGGCTCGCCATGTTTCAGCCCGAAGTGGCTGTGACGGAAAAGCTGTCCGCCCGTTGCCGCAAGCGGGGCCGCACCTTGGCGTTGATCCCCGCGATCAATGAAGCAGCCAGAGAGGCCGGAGCCCTCACGGTATCGGTAGAGCGGGTACAGCGGCATAAGGACAAGTATGCCGAAGCACGGGCTTTGGCTCGACGGTTTCCCGATCTTTCCGACCAAGTTCCAGAAACCCCGCCGATCTGGCTACCGGAGCCTCGTCCCATGATCATTTTTGAGGCTTTGGCGCTGGCCTTGTCGGTGCGACAGCCGGAAGACGTCTAATTCTTTCCAAGAACGTTGTCCATTGCCGGACGGTGTTTTTTGCCAGCCTTACCCTCCGCTGAAGGAAAAGGCTCCTCGGGGCACGGCCCTCCGTTCCTGGGCGCTGCGCTGCACACACGATGCGAAGCGCAGCAGACAGGAACGGAGAGACACAAATAACCAAATCAGTTCTTTCACCCCAGGTGCAGGAGATCCGCCGGCTCAATGACTTGCTACGCAAGACGCATAGCGACGGCAAAGTTCTGTTGAGCGCCGGCATCACCGACCTCGGTCAAAGGGAAGCGGCCCAGGTTCTGGCCGCTGTTGCCAACTTCGACGATTTTACCGAGGACAACGATCCTCATGGTGAACATGACTGCGCCTTGTTCGATTGGCAAGAACACAGGATCATGTTCAAGATCGACTACTACGATCCAAGCCTACAATACCATTCCGGCGATCCGGCCGATCCGACGATCACAACACGGGTCATGACGGTCATGTTCGCATCGGAGTATTGAGGTTAAAGGCACCCGAGTTCGGGTGCCTCAGACTGCTGACAAACCCGTCGATTTCGGCGGGTTTGTTTTTTGGATTTGGATTTGTGGCGATTGCCCGCATTTTTGAGTTTGTTTTTTAACGGGCTTGCTTCTGTCAGGCGGGTGCTTGTTTCGGGGCTTTGGTGAGGGCCATAGCGATCTTCTTGATGTTCTGGGCAGCGGCGGCGAGCAGGCACTGCACTTGTACGCGTAGACGACTTCGGAACCTGGCATAGCGGTGTCCGTGAAGCTGTTTGGCATCTGCAAACGAGCGTTCGACCGTTTCCTTGCGGCGCTTGTAGACGGCCTTGCCCCAGGCGGTCAGGCGATGGGCATCGGTCCGTTCACGGGCTTCTTGCCAGACATGGCGGGTGATGGTGCGGACCGAGCCGGCATTTGAGGTGCAGGAGGCCAGCAGCGGACAGGTTCCGCAGATCGCAGGATCGGAACGGTAGTGCTTGTAACCGGTCCTGTCCGTCGTGGCATAGGTCAAGAGCTGGCCTTCCGGACAGCGGTAGCCATCGGCGTCAGCCTCGTAAGCGAAGACCGACTTGCGCATCATGCCGGGTCTGGGGGACGTGGGGCGGCGGTAACCGGTGACGCCCAGAATGTCCCGCTCCTCCAACCCCCTGGCGATCCCCGTGGTGGCATAGCCCGCATCCAGACCGACGGCCTTCACGTCGAAGTCGAAGCGCTGCCGCTGGCGAACCAGCCGGGAGAGATAAACAATGCTGTCATGGACGTTGGCCGGTGTGGCGAAGGTGTCCGTGACGATCCCCAGCCTGCCGTCCACGGTGCGGTGGTCCAGGTAGAAGAACCCCTTCGGCTTGCCCTCGCGCACCATGTAGCCGCTGTCGGGATCCGTGCGGCTGACCTTGGTCTCTTTGACCTCCGGCTCCCGGGCCTTCTCCTTCAGCGGCTTCTGGCCATGCAGCTTGCGCTCCGCCTCGATGGCCTTGTCCAGATCCGCCCAGTAGTCCGATCGCGACTTCTCTATCTGTGCCAGATCGTATTTGCCCTTGTTGGCATTCGCCTTCAGGTGGGTTGAGTCCGTATAGAGCACCGTGCCATCCACAAGCCCGTGGCGGATTGCCTGCTCCACAATATGGTCGAAGATGTCCTGGGCCACGCTCGCGTCGTTGTAGCGCCGACGCCGGTTCTGGCTCAGCGTGGAGGCATCAAACACCTTGTCCGTCAGCTTCAGACGCAAGAACCAGCGATAGGCGACATTCACCTCGATCTCACGCACCAGCTGGCGCTCCGAGCGGATTCCGAACAGGTAGCCGATGAACAGCGCCTTGAACAAAAGCGTCGGATCAAGCGGTGGCCGGCCGTTGTCCGCGCAGTAAAGATCCGCAACACGGTCGTGGATGAACGAAAAGTCGATCACCGCATCGATCTTGCGCAACAGGTGATCGCCGGGAACAAGCTGATCGAGCGTCACCATCTCGAGCGCTGTCTGGTCGGGGCCGGGCTTCTTCAACATGAAAACAGTGAATCAAAAACCCCCGGCAAAGGCCAGGGGTTTGTCAGCAGTCTGAGGCACCCGAGTTCGGGTGCCTTTTGTTATGCTTAGAAACGGTTCAAGGGGGAGGGAGGATTGGCTGCACGACTGTTCCGCCAGCGACCACGAGACAACTCGGCCAACATCCCTCACCGGATGCTTTTGCTGCAATACGCTTCTATGAGATTGAGTGGTCGTGTTATCCAGACAGCGCTACGTGCAGCGCTGCGTTGGTAACGTAGAGTGCGTCCGTCCCCAGAACGCGCGCCTCAGCATTGAGCCGCTTCATATTGTACTCAAAATCATAGATGAAACGTTCGCCGCCATCTTTATTCCGGATCCCAAGGACCCCATACCAGAGCATCAGCGAGAACGCCTTTTCCGCATCATCTGCACTCAATCCGAATTCGGCGAATTTGTTCGTGTATCCAGTTTTTGTCATGACCTTTTCTGCGCCGACAAGCGAATAGAGAAGTTCAGCTGACAATCCGGAGACATCGCGGATTTCGTACCCGAAATCATCAACCAAGTATAATGATTGTTGGCGTACTGCGTCGATACAGTCTTGTTCATCGACCATTGCGTGACCACGATTTACGGCGTTTGATATTGCGTTTTCAATTATGTTTATCAGGAAGCGGGGTCTCATCAGGCAGTGATCGACAAAGAATTCAAATGATTCCCGCCCCTGCACCGCTTCTGGGAAGAAGCGCAACCAGAGTTGATTGAAGGTCTCAGATGAATTTTTCAGGGAAGCCTGAAGTCGTCGCAGAATGACCTGTTTCAGTTTTGCGCGGTCAGTCCAATCTATTCGGACCTGTCCCGCTTTCCCACGGTCAGGTGTTCCTTCCACGAGCATTTCGTAGATGTCATTCCTTAGAAAGACAACGGACATGAATTCTCGTTTCGCTGCAACAAAATCACGCTTTATTTTGTCCAGGGTCTCTACCAGCAATCTAACTAATCGGACATCAAATTCATCGACACCATTTGTTGGCCAGCCCTTATCAATATTGTCGAACAGTAAAATTATATGATCATTTGCACCAACGTGTTTTGAGATCATGCGTTTCAGATTTGTGACCCCGCCGCGGAAGATTACGTTTGTAAGAAATTCTGCCGATATATTTTGTTGCCGCTTCTTAGCAGCCTCAATTTCATCGATTACGAACTTACTCAATCTGTTTATTCTGGTTGTGAAATCTCCGCTTTCATTGACTTTATAGGAATCAAGAAGAGTGTCGATTTCATGCAATTCGGCAAGAAAGCGGCCGTCAAAGCGCGATTTAAATTCGATGTTTCGTTTGATTGTCAGCAGCACTTCTGAGAGTAGCAAAAAATACCAGAATGCTGCGAGTGAATGATCGAATGCACCAACGTCAACGATCTTCAGCAACTCTTCACGGAATTGACTGAGCTGATGTGATTCTGGTTTGAGATCTGTGACTATCGATCCCTTTTCCTCCCTGAAGCTGTCTCTAGCCTGAAAAAAGATTGCGGTCTTACCAGATCCTTTGCGTCCAGCGACAACATTGATTTCCCCGCGTAGTGTACGAACAAATTCGGCAGTTTCTACGAAATAATTAGAAAGCGTACGAAACTCATTCTCGGCGGCCGATGCCCCTAGCGTGAGCGTCTGCAGGGCCGTCTTGCTGCTTTTATTGCGACGGGATTTTATCGATTGTCCCGCTAGAAGTGCTCGCTGGGAAAATTCTTGTACGACGTTTGTTATCGATTTGTCGTCAATAACGGCTGTGATCATGTCCCTGTAATCAGCCGGTCCTGCGGCGTCGAAACGCCTCAATTCAAGCAGTAAAGTCTGGCGTCCTAGACCGTGTCCCATACCTGCGAGGAAAGCCGCACGTAGGTTGTGTCGAAGTGAATCCTCAATATGATCGGGCAATATCGGGAGAATTATACCTGATGATGCCGACAACTGAGAAACGACGGTAACGGATGACAATCGTGGCACCTCCACAGGATCAAAGCTCCGAAAGTGCACTTTTGAACTTTTAACCGCTGACACAACGGCGTTGCGGAAGTCTGTCTTCTTAAGAGTGTCGAGAACGAAGAGCGGCTGTTGAGTATCAAGATCGCGATTGTAAAGTTCAAGCAGACTTTGGTTCGGGAGGTCTCCCAGAATATCTGCAAGCTGATCGCTGTTCTCATACCCCTTGTATCCGATGTTATCGAACAGGCCGTCTCTTTGAATGTCGGCAGTAGCGTTTTGAAATGAGTTGTTTACGACCGGTGCCACGGGCTTACCAAGGCCTATAGCGTATCCCGCTTCGTAGTAGACGTTTAGGTTGGGTCTGGTGATGTCGAACACCAACGCCCTTGCGTCCTGTATGTTCTGCCGAACTTTATCAGGAATCGCGTTGCCGAACACTCCCATTTCCGGCCACGTAAGGACTGAATTCTTAGAGGTGCCGTTCACACGCGCCGCAGCGGCATCAATTGTGTTTACGAGATCTTGTGGTTTGCCAGGATAAGCGAAAAATGCGGATACGGCCTTTGCGACCATTGGAGTTCGTTTCCATGTTCCAATGACGGGTTATAAAAAATTTATTTTGCTCGTTATCATTGCAGGTTTGCTGCATATATTCTAGTTAAAGGTGAATTAAATTGTTGATTACTCGTGCTGAGATCGGAATTTCTCCTTTCGAAAAAAAGGCGGCCGCAGCGGAGACCAGTGAGTTGCCGCGACCGCCCCGAAACAGCGCCGATGGGTACAGGCGCTGATCCGATCCGATTGAGGATTAACAGCCGCGCGGCGCGGCCAGCACCTCGCGCACCTGATGCACTTCCATGCCGGTACGGGCCGTGTATCCGTCGGGCAGAACTTCCATCACGATGGAGTAGTAACGGGTGCCGCCCAGGCCACCGGTGATGACAAACTGGCTGTATCCGAGCTTCTGCGCCTTGAGGGCAGCCTTCTGCTCCATGAACCGGGTGATATCGTCGTAGCTCCGGCAAGCATCCGGTCGCAGGCCTTCGAGGGTAACCGTTTGGGGGCCGGCCTCAGCGACCGTGGCGACGGACGCCAGCGTCAGTCCGACGGTGAGTGTGAGAAACGGGATACGCATTCAGTCCTCCTGTCTGGGATAAGAGCAAGGAGCGACACAGCGGTTTCCGAAAAGCTGAGAGGAAACAGGTAGTTGCAGGGGTAATGTGAACACCGCCCATGCAACAAAATTACCTATTTTGATACAATGCTATAGATAGACAGGCGGAATGATTGTCAATCTCGTCAAAAATGGTGAGGTTGATACTCTTCCCGCTTAATAAACCAAGGAAATCATTGATGTTTTCCACGCGACACAGAATAGGTAAAAGTGTTGCGTAGGCCGTTTCCGTATAAAGAGGCGGTTTTGATGAAAATATGCCAGCGTACAGACATCCCGCCACCCGGATGCGGCTCTATGACGGAAAGAGCCGCCGCCTCTATATCAATGCAGCCGAAAGGAAGCGGTTTCTGAAAATCGCCAAGCGGCAAGAGTTGGAAATCAGGGCTTTCTGCCTGACCTTGTTCTATACGGGCTGCCGGCTGTCAGAGGGTCTGGCGCTCACCGCCTCCGCCGTGGACCTCCACAGCAGCCTCATCTCATTCCGGACGCTGAAGAAGCGGCAGTTGCATGAAGTCCGCGAGGTGCCGATCCCACCGGTGTTGGTCCGGACACTCAAAGCTCTGATCCGGCAGAGGCATATCCAAAATCCTTTTGCCGCACCGGATGCCCTCAAGCTCTGGCAGCAACACGGTCGCCCCCTTAACCGAACCACTGGTTATCGCTGGATCAAAGCGGTGATGCAAACAGCCGATATCAGAGGAGCCCAGGCTTCACCCAAAGGTCTGCGTCACGGGTTCGGTGTTCATGCCCAGCAGTGTGGTGTGCAGCTCAATATGCTGCGTAAATGGATGGGACACGCCTCCATCGCGACCACGGCCATCTACGCCAACGCAGTGGGCAAGGAAGAGATGGAGATTGCGGGGCGGATGTGGGGCTAGTTGCGCCAGCGACTCCTACAGCCGTTGACCCTATTTCCGCTTCCGGCCCTTGCTCTTATTCCCCAAGCCCATTTTCTTCGCCAATTCCGATCGTGCCGCAGTGTAGCTAGGCGCCACCATGGGATAGTCGGGAGCAAGATCCCACTTCTCCCGGTATTCCTCTGGTGTCATACCATACTGGCTCCGCAGGTGACGTTTCAGCGATTTGAACTGCTTGCCGTCCTCCAGACAGATAAGGAAATCGGGAGTGACCGACTTCTTGATCGGCACCGCCGGCTTAAGCGGCTCGGGCTCCGGTTCCTGGGCAACAGCTGTAGTTTTCTGCAAGGCACCGTGAATTTGCTGGATCAGGTTCGGCAGGTCAGCCGAGGCAATAGTGTTGTTGCCGACGTAGGCCGAAACGATGTCGACTGTGAGGTCGATAAGGTTTGCCGCATCGGAAGTATCGGTCATATCTCGCCTGCTTTCTGATTTATTCACTTCGCTCTTAAGCGAATCGGAAAACACATTTTGCCGTTGCAAGAATATAAAATGGTTACCGCCATTTCAGATCAATAATTGCTTGATTTTGAGCGGGAGGCCTAGGCCCATCACATGGGTGAACCGGTCTGTTGACCGGTTCACCCGCTCCTATTCAGGAGTGTCGGTGGAGCTGTCTCGGCGGTCGAGACGATCCTGAAGCCAATCCAGCACTTCCTGTTCAACCCAGCCGACCCGGCATTGGCCCAGCTTTACCCGCTTGGGGAATTGGCCTGCCGCCTCCAGGCGGGCAATGTGTTGCGGAGAGTACAGGACCAGATCCTTCACCTGCCGCTTCGATAGTATCCTCATCACGATAACTCCCAAGTTGGGAGCATCGCGATGCCCCGGTGGTGACAAAGCCCCAGGGGATGGGAAGGATAGCAAACTTCAACCCAGGATAGAAGATCAGACAACAGATCGACCCAACGCGACAGCGACGCGTTCTCGGTATCCCGCAGCTAGGAATCGGTAAGTATTTCAAAAACTCAACGGCGAGTTGCCGTTTCACCAACCCGGAATTTGGGCGGCAAGGTCTTCGATCAACACACTCTTGATGCACAATCCCAAGTTTATCATGTGTTTAACCTTGGCAACTGGCATAAGATTCGTCGGAATAGGCTCCGCAACAATATGACCGTCCACGGTTTCGGTGTGTCCAGCGTATAAAACGCCAATGAGCGCAAAGCGTCCGCCCATTATGAAGGCATTTGGCGTCGAATAGCCGCCTTCGTTCACGATAAAAATCGGCGAACCTGACGAACCACCATAGACTGGAATGTCCGCGAGAAATTCCTGTTTTCCTTGATAGTCCGTCGTATATGGCGTTGAAGTAATGCCTCGCCGAACGATTGGAAAATTATTCACCGCGTCCACGATGCCAGTTGGATAGCCTACCATCACAACGTCTTCCAACGCGCCGAAATCGCCTATCATCTGATCGGAAGGCAAATTCGATTTATCAAGACATTTGATAAAGGGGTGCCAACCTTCATGATTTACGGCGTGGTCGATAATAGGCGCCAAAGCGATGGCGGCTAAATCAACATTCGGATCAGGATGACGAATGATAGGAAGCTGGCTTGAGCCGATCGCAATGAGGCGGCCTGCACCAGGCGCAGGATTTTCGTTGTTGTCCGCCGTTATATGAAACGTGAGACCAATAACAACCGCACCATCAATAACGTGCTTGTTTGTGACCAACAACGGCACTTGCTCGGCTTCCCTCGCAAAGCGATATAGGAAACCGGTCCCTGCTCCTGTCCAACTGGTGTTATCCTGTTCTGAAGTCAGGATACGTACGGTCATATAGCGCAGATGATCGGATATCCTGCCGTTACTCATTTCGACACTTCCCCTCCGCATGTTACGACAACGATATGGTCACAGCTGAGCCGATTACAATCGCCTATGGAGCGTGGGTCTCCATGTGGGACAGGAACGTTATTCCTAATTGAATCTAGCAAATTCTAGTTTTATTGGGGACGCGGTCATATAAAGTTCGCGGAAAGATCGGTTTGGGCCGGAATTTCACTTCCGTAAATACCAACCCGCTGGCATGGGGTAATAGTTATCTTCAGCGTGCGGTTAGTTTTTCGAGCTTCCTACACACCACCCTCACCTGCAAATTCGGTATTCCCCATACCTCCCGATACCCCTTGCCGCTGATGAACGCATCGTAGGCCGCCTTCTTGAGCGCCAAACTCGACCGCTTGGCCGTTGATCGGGTCTTCGGGCTCATATTCTCACACTCCAACGCCCAGAACCGATACAATTTCTTGCCGTCGATCAGATATTCGATACCATACAGCCCATCGGGAATGAGGTGGGTATGGAAAGGTCTCTTCAGCCAGGGCGCCAGAGGACCGGGCTGGATGGTCACTGGCGCAGCCAAGGACTTGCCATTCAGACGCTCTCTATCGGGCGCTCGCTCTAAGATCTCTCCGACCGGCACAAAGCGCTGATCTGGCTCCTGCCGCGTCGTCAGCTCGATCTCAGCCAGCGCATCAACAATCATCATAGCGTGCTCGAACTGCGGTGCTCGTCCCGGCGCGGTGGCCTGCGCCAGACTCGTCACTCGGTGCGGCAAGTCTCCGTGTTCAGACAGATACCGCCTCCCCTTGGCTGACAACTCATAAATCAGCGGCGTCGAACGTGGATAGAAAGCTCGCCACTGCGCCTGAGGCCGGTTGATCAGGCCGGTTTCGTGGTAGAGGTCGCCCAAACGCTCCACGAAGCGCTTTTCCGACCTCGGTTGAAGGAAAGCGAGCAGCTGCGATACACGCAGATAGCGGTAGCGGTACAGGAGACGGAGGATCGCCGTATCGCGTTCGGTGAGTGCGATCCGCTTGCCGGTCGGTTGGCGAGAAAATCGCGACCGGCGGCCGAGAGCATCGAGAGGCATGCGGTTCTCCTTTCAAGGAGAACCTTGGGTTTATCGAAAATCCGGATCAACGAGCGCTATCGGCACCTATGGCACGGTTGGTATCGATATGTGCCATCTTGCGCAGTCATCACTTTTTCCGGCTTAGCGTGATAAGATCGTGAAAAGTACTTATTTTTTCACTCCCACGGCATCGGCTCACCGGTATCAGGTGGATCATTGTCCTTCGGTGGTTCGTCCTCTTCTGTCTCCGGTTTGTGTTGCCGACCGGCTGCCGCGCGGGCTTCGGTGTAGTGGACGGCGTATTTGGCGCGCATAGCGTCTCTGAGCGCTTCTCGCTCCTCGACAGTCAGGCGCGGTTGTCGCTCCATCTGCCCGGGCTGAATAGTGACCGGAACCGCATGTCGGGTGGTCCCCTTCACAAAGGCGGCAAAGGAAAGCTTCTCCTGGGCTTCGATAAACCCCGGATCTGTGCGTAGCTCGCCGGCTAAGGCGCGCGCATCCTTGGCCGAGACCCCGCCGGCGAACTTGATCGCCGTGTTGGCGGAGATTGCTTCGTGCAGTTTGGTGTCGAGCTGACCGAGGAATTGATGGGCGAGCAAAACGCCAACCCGGTATTTGCGGACCTGGCTCAGAATAATACCGATTGTCCGGTCGAAATAGTCGTTGGCTTCATCGATATAGACAAAGGTGGGTAGCCGCTTCTCGCGGGGCAACACGGCCCGTTCCTGGGCCGCCTGGGCCAGCATGGCGATAAAGAAGCGTCCAAAGATCTCGCTGCCGTTTTCTTTCAAGAGATCCTTGGCGGTGTTGATAAGGATGACCTTGCCTGCGTTCATCTCCGAAAACAGATCCACCTTGCTCTTGGGGTGCGAGAACATCCGTTCAAAGGATTGGTTCTCCAAGATGCCATAGAGACGGCGCAGTACCTGCTTCCGGGTCTGGGTGAACTCTCGACTGTCGTATTCGGTCTCGAAGAACGAACGGGCGGAACCTTCCAGCTTGGCGATATAGGGGCGGAAGGTGTCGGAACCGCTGTCTTCCAAGAGCTGCCGGAAAGTGTGGATAGTGGCGCCGGGAATATGCAGCAAGAGTCGGGTGATATAGCGGAAGATCACCGTTTGCTTCTGGGTCATTCCAGCGTCGAGCAATGATCCCAGTACGAAGTCGTATAGCTCCAAGACGCCATTGATCAGCCGTTCCCGGTCGAGCTGCGAATACTGGTTGATCCGCTCCAGACCGACATCGAAGAGATTGAGCGCCACCGGCCATTCCACGTCGGTCGGGTCAATGAGACACAGCCGATCCGCTAAGGGGCCACCTGGCGCAAACACCGCCAGATTGGCAATGGTGTTGATGAGGTCGCTCTGGCTGTCGATGACGACGATGGAGGCCTCTCCGGCCGCCACCGCGTCAAGATCATGCATGATGAGCTGTTGCAGGGTCTGGGTCTTGCCGTGACCGCTACCGGCGACGATGTGCTGATGCTCAAATCTGGTCTCTTCGGGAATGGTGATCGGTACTGATACTTCAAAGAGCGCGGCAAACGGTGTCCCAGCCAGATAGGTCTTCAGGAGCTGTTCTTCGGGCATAGCCGGAGCCTTGCTCGGCAAACGGAGCGTTCGCTCCTTGCCATCCCCCGGCACACCACCGGACGCGACAACGAGATTATATTCCAGCCGGTCACAAAGCCGTTCCAGCAAACCCAGCTCGGCAACCTCCGGCGCAAACGGCAGTTGCACCATGCCTTCCGCAATACCGAGCAGATCGGTGAGGAGGCGTAAAAGCGATGAATTGAAGGTGAGCGCCCGCTCGTCTTCGATTTGCGGCCTGACGAGTGCCGGACATTGGGCAATCAACGGCTCGAGCATAGCCGTGACCACATCGGCCAGCGTTGCCATAGCAGCGTCCAGGTTCTCCACCACCTGCGCGGTCCGGCGCAGGGCGACTTCGGCCTCCCAAAGCGCAGAGCGGGGTGGAGCCAGGCCACCGCCATAGTCTATGTCTGGAACGGCAAACAGGGCTTCGTTTTCCAGTAGGTCGAACAGACACTCGGCCAGGGGCACAAAGAGCGGTATGTCCGTGACATCCACGTTGGCCGGGACAAAGCGTTCCAGAATATCGCTGGATAGCCGTGATACATGAACCGAGAGACCGGCCGGAGTGTCCAAACTCTTGGCCGATAGCTTTGCTTGTACCGTTCCGGCCTTCCCGTGCAGGCTATCAGCTTCAAAGGCTCGGGATTGATCAAACAGAAGCTGTTTAGCCGAGAGGTGCAGGCGGCCCAGAACATTCCAACCCCGGTATATCCGCTCCCTAGCCATGGAGACGTTTGAGGACGGCTTGCTTAGCCTCGGCCGGATCAAGCGGCGGGATGACGATTGTTTCGCGGGTATCCCAGTGTTTGGCGCTTTCCAGTACCTGCCGCAGGTATGCGGAGATCCGCTGCAAAAAGGCTTCCTTTTCGATCAGCTCAATGATGCTGTCACAGCGAAAGGTCCGCCCGCCGCGCAACAGGTCTGAAACCAGGATTTGTTCTCGGGTGGCTTTGAAATAGACCCCGGTCATGACCAGCGTGATCAAAAAGCCAAGGGCTATCCCGAAAGAAAAGGCAACCAGGAGCCAGAAGACGAAAAAGGCAATAATGCCAAGCAAGATGGCTGGGCGCGCCGCCTTTTTCAGATCGTCAATCGGATCACTAAGAACGAGAACGGCACCGGTGAAGCGGTACTGCTGCATGAGCTGCTCTTCTTCCGGGTCCAGCTCCAGTTCCGCCAGCAGATTGAACATGACGCCACGGCCGATCCGCAAAGGCACCAACGAAAAAACCGCGTCCTTCTGGCTACGCCCCAACAACAGGTTCATGAGACTTCCTCCCCAGCAAAGCTCCCTACGTGATTTCGGTCAGAAGTTTTTGGTTTTGTCGCTCGACCGTGAATGCAATTTAAATACGTATATGCGGATAATACATCTGCTAATTACCCCGTGTCGAGGACGCAGGATCAGACCGGAACTTCGCTTCATGTGTCCCTCCTTCCTGTCTAACCCGCGCGCGGCCACATCAACGGCTCACTACCGTTCGCCGTTTGATTCTGCATGCAAGCTAAAGCGGAAATTGCATGGGCATGAGCAGCTATGTGCCATCGAGTTCAGGGATAGCGGTAGATAGCTTAAGGGGATGCCGTATCCCCGGCGCTACCCCCCAGACTTCTGGACGTACAACCGCTCATTAGTGCGTATATCAATTGGCACAAGTCCGCAGCGCCGTGGGCATCATTATCGGACGCAGGCGGTTAATTCGCAGCCCGCAAACCATCCAAAATATCCGCCCACTCTTGCATCAGCTTGGTTCGCTGCTCGAAGTAGGTGGCCCGGTTATATGTTCGCCGGATCGTATTCCGATCCTGGTGCGCCAACACAGCCTCGATCACGTCCGGATCGTAGCCCCGCTGGTTGAGGATAGTGCTGGCGGTCACCCGGAAGCCGTGAGCAGTCACTTCGTCTTTGGTGTACCCCATGCGCCGGAGAGCCGAGTTTAGGGCGTTCTCTGAAAGGGGGCGTTTAATAGTACGGATCGATGGAAAGACCAGTGATCCATACTCAGAAAGCGGCCAAATATCCTCCAGCACCGCCAAGGCTTGTTTAGAAAGCGGCACGTCGTGCGGAACTCGCATTTTCATCCGCTCGGCCGGTATGCGCCAAACGGCCTTTTTAAAGTCGATCTCATCGCGGGTGGCGCCTCGCACCTCACCGGGTCGCACACAGGTGAGAGCGAGAAACTGCAAAGCGGCTCTCAGGGTGGGCCAACCATCATATTCATCGATATCACAAAGAAGCTGTCCGAACTTGCGCTCGTCCGTAATCGCGGCCCTACCTTTTACCTTGGGCGGCTGCAAAGCGCCTTGGAGCGCCAAGGTGGGGTCAGTGTCGGCGCGCAGCGTGACGATGGCCAACCGAAAGACACTACCGATCACGCCGCGCAAGCGTCTGGCCGTCTCTTTTCTCCCACTCTTCTCGATCTTTTGCAGCAGGTCGAGGATTTCCGCCGATGTGATCTCCTTGATGGGACGCTTGGCGAGCGGACTGGTTAAACCTTCGAGGAGCCACCTGGTCTTGGCGACGGTGGCTGCTGCCGCGTCTTTCTCTTCCATCCGATTGATGTATTCCTCGGCTAAGAGACCGAAGGTGGTGCGGGCTTCCGTGACGGCCGCGACTTTGTCTGCTCTGCGCTTCTCGGCAGGATTAATGCCCTCAAGCAGGAGCTTCTTGGCATCGTCCCGCTTCTGTCTCGCGTCCAGTAGCGACACAAGCGGGTATTTCCCGAAAGAAAGAACGTTCTCCTTCTCCCTGAACCGATAGCGAAGCTGCCAAAGCTTGGAGCCGCTCTTTTGAACCAGAAGATAGAGACCGTCCCCATCCGAGAGACGGTACGGTTTGTCCTTGGGCTTGGCGTTCTTGCAGGCGAAATCAGAGAGGGCCATTGGGTAACGCTCCTCGTGGGTAATGGGTAATACCCAAATCGTTACCCAATTTCAGAGGAGCTGCAAGGGTATGCCATGTGCAGCAATGAGCACCCAATACTAGCTAAAGCATTGATTTTTAAGGAAGTAGATTGTGCTATGAGAAGCTATGAAAAGAGGTAATGGTGCCCGGAGGCGGATTCGAACCACCGACACGCGGATTTTCAATCCGCTGCTCTACCAACTGAGCTATCCGGGCCTGTTGCACTTCGCGGCGGAGCCGTCCGAGCGCTGAAAGCTCGGGTCTTATAGAGGCTGGATCCGGCCTTGTCCAGCGCCCCGGCAAAGTTTTTCAACAAGGACGAATTGGCTGTCCGTGCTCACTGCCTCACCCTCAGACCGGCTCTGATACTCCTTGTTTTTCAGGGCTTTATCCTGGAGCATCACCACTGATCACTGCAGCTGACCGGCAACGATGCCCGTCGCTTTCCAGGCGCTTCCTTCCTGGACGTTGAAACTGCCGATCACACCGTCGTGGTTGGTCGACGGACCGGTGACGACCGACGTGTTGATTTCTCCGTTAAAGGCTCCTGAAACGCTGCCGTTGAACAGGTTGCCACTGCTCACCGTCGTCTCCGACAGGGTGGCACTGAAATTCTTGCCGTCGAAATTCGAGATGGACGCCGTGCCGGTCCGGTAAGCGAAATCCAGGGACATGTTGAAATTACCGGCGGCCACGTATTGATCCGATCCGTTCACGACGTTGCCAACCGCGTGTCCGGCGTAGGTCGCGGACCCGCTGGTCGGCAGATCGCCCGAGTTCGTGATATTGCCGGCAACCCAGGTTCCCAGATGAACATAGTCGGTGCGTTCACCGCCGCCGAAGTTCGCATTCTTGAAGTTGGCCTTCGTCCCCCAGTACCCCCACTCCAGGAATGCGCAGGTGCATTCGTTGACACCGGACATGATCGCATTGTCCGCATCGCCTACCAGCGTGTTCGGAACCATGTAACTGTTGACGTTGTCATCGGCGACATGCGGGACGATCACGCCTCCCAGGTCGTCGATCAGGGTGGCAGAGGTGTCGGTCCGGGTCTTTGAATCGCGGGCGGCATAGTTGTCGTCGTCGATGAATGCCGAGCGGGACGCGCCTGATCCGTTATTCTCCGTCCCGAACTTGAACGTGTAACCGCCGACATTCGAATCCTGCGCCTGCCTGTCGGTCATGTTCAATGTCGCCAGCACGGAGTTGTTGCCGGCGTTGAACGTCAGCATCAGTTCGTCCGGTTTCGAGCTGCTGAAAGCAACCGGAGTGGTATTTTCGCTCGATTCGACCATGCCCGCGCCATAGCCGTAAAGCGTTCGCGAGGTGCGGGACAGGCTGCTGACATTATATTCGGTTTGCAATTCGGCCGGGTGAACCGTGTTGCTGATGGTATCGGCCGAAGACGTGCCGCTCGGCAGGTTCAGGTAGCTGTCGCCATAAGCATCCGTGTTTTCCACCTCGCCGGAAAGGAGGAAGTTCTGAGCATTGGAGCCGAAGAAATGGCCACCATCGGGTCCGGCCACGGTGCTGGCAGACCCGCCATAAACGCCGGAACTTCGGGTGGCGCCCGTTCGATGGCTGCCGCGGCGTCCGAAGTCCGCCTGCAGCTGACCGTTTTCCTCAAAGACGGTGCCGACGCCAAGGGAAATCATTGACTTCTGACTGGCACCTGTCCCTTCGATCCGGAAGGAAGATGCCAGGAACTTGGCATTGTCGAGCGTCGTCGGGCTGTTCTCGATCATCAACAGCCCGGTGGACGAGACATTGGACATGAAGCTTGCGCCGAGGTCCTGTGCCACGAGCGGATTGACGAAAAGGGCGTTGGTCGTCACCGGCTGGAAACTGCCGTCGGCGTTGCTCGTCCCGAGCTGGAACATGGTCAACGGGTCGGAATAGAGCTTGTAGGATCGGACCTTGAGCGGATCGCTGGCGTTTCCGAATGACGAGAAATCCGTGCGGACGCCGTAAAGGAGGTAGATCACGTCCTGTCCACCGTAATGGAAGGTCGGATTGCTGCTCCCGATCTGTCCCGTGGCCAGGAAATAGGCCGCGGCGGCGAATTGATCTCCTGTTACCAGCGCGCCTTGCGCGTTTGTCTTGGCATTGCCGTATGAGGTGTCACTGAGGAGCGGAACGGCGGGAACATAGGAGGAAGAGGAATTCTCGAAGACGTTTCCCTTGTCCGTGGTCACTTGAGAGAAAAATTTCTGCCCATTGGTCTTCGGGGCAAAAATATAGACCGGATCGCCGCCGACCGACCCGATATAGAGGGCCTTGGAATTACCGCTAAAAATCGTTCCTTCTTTAAAGGTCGTCGTCATATCCGTGCCGGAAGGCCCGCCGATCAGTCCCTGATTTCCCGGATTGTTGATAATCAGAGAGCTGTTGTAGGACGGAGAATATGTGGTTCCGGCCCGACGGACACGCACCTGAACGGTCTCGTATGTCGTTTCAGATTTCTCGATCTCCGTCTCGGCATTTTCCGTATTCGTCTGGTTTATGTTGATAAGCGTATCGTCCACATCGGAAAATTTCGTGCTCAACACCACCTCAGGCTTCGGCCGCGGCAAGGTATTGATCAAGCCAAGCCCCGAATTGGCATTTACAAAACCGGAATTCGAGACGCTGTCATCGGTCGGCGCCGTGTTCGCACCGCCACGCTGACCGTTGCGGCTGGTCATGGCGCTCTGGACCTGCCCCAGGTCCTCCTGGGTCGTTCGGCGAATGCTGGCCGCCCCGAGCTGATTGACGTTCAGGGTGTAGCCACTCTCGTAGACACGCAGATGCTGCCCGTTGGTGCCCAGAAAGTTAAGCTCCTTGCCGAACAGCAACGAGAAAGTCGGGTTGTTGCCGGAGAGATTGAGGTTTGCGATGCCGCCCCGGATCCCGATCGTTCCAACCGGCGTCTTGACCGTCACCCCGCCAGGGTTCTTGCTGAGCTTGCCGCCGACGAAACGCGCGACGCCCTTGCTGAAGGAGGCGACCAGTTTTCCGGTTCCCGCGTTCGGATCATAGACGAATTCATCGATGACAAGATCGGAATTAGCGCCCACGGTGAAGGTCGATCCGTCAACCAGCAAAACCTGAACCAGCCCGCCCGTACTGGTTTCGATGCGCTCGTCGTAAATCACGTTATCGCCGAGAACCTTGGTTCGCCTGTTGCCACCCGGTGGCGTTCCGAAAGCCGATTTGTTGACCGCGGCGGCAACGCCAACTTCGACAGCAGAAGCGGGCATCGCCGACACCCACGAGACGGCAGCCGACAAGAACAACCCGACGCAGCCGAGCCGGCGGCTACGCGTTGTGGGACTGGAGACTTTTCTCATCGAAACCTCCCGCTTCTCAAAAATTTCTGACCACGTTCACCATGGCAGAGGCGTTGGTATAGGTGCTCAGGTCGTAATTGGAGTATTGCCGTCGCACTTCGCCTGTCAGGTTCACCGTAAACTTTTTCCGCAACGGAACCGAGAACACACCGCGCACCCAGCCCTCGTAATCATATTCCGACTCGGTCGTGCTGATGATCGGATCGGGGCTGTCGAAATCGCGGTAGGCAAACCCGGTTTCCATATCGATCGACCAGGGGTCCGGCAGCGACTTGACCAGCGACGCAAACTTGTATGTCCCGCCAACGGAAAAGCCCGCTTCCCAACTTTGATTCCAGTTTTTCTTCGCCTCTTCGAAATCGCCGAATATCTGGGACCGCAAAAGGACAGACCCGGAAATCTGGCGATAGAGGACAAGGTCACCCAGGATCACGTAGCCGCTGCGATCCGACACCGTCGGGTACTCCAGGGTATCATTGTACCACCGCCGCCGGAATTCAGCCTTCCCCGTCACCCTTGTCGTTGGCGAAATCTCGGTAACAAAGCGCGATCCCAGGCCCATTGAACCTGAGTAACCATCGTGGTTGAGCCTGACACCGGCGAGAATGCCGTAGATGCCGACACGCGTATCTTCGATGTTGAACCGTTCCATGTTGAAAGACGGACCGAGCGTCAGTTCGGCAATGCCGGAATCCAGCCTGACCTGATCATAATAGCGCGCGCCGTAGAGAAGCAGATCTCCCTCCAGCAAATCACCCTGGGTTCCCAGGTCATAAGCCCCATGGATCCGGCTCGCGATAAATGCGTTCACATCGGACTGACCGGTTGACGTCTCACTCAGCAGAAACGGCGTGCCGTTCAAGACCACGCGTCGTCCGCCCGGTCCGGCATTCGCATTCGTCTGATAGCGCGCACCCAGAGCGATCGAAGCCGTAAATTTGGCCGGATCCTCCCGATTATCGATTGCCGCTAGGTAAACGCTCACCTTCTGTTCGACTTCCGGGGGCACGTTCGGGGCCTTCAAAGCCGCTTCGAAATAGTAACGGGCGGCGTCTAGCGAACCGAGCCGAAAATAGAGAACTCCGAGTTCAAGCTCCACCCGCGGCAGGCCCGGGGCATAGACCAGCATGCGCTCGAAAGTGGAAATCGCGGCCTCATAGTCACCGAGCTGGGCGGATATGGTTGCATATTCGAACGCGGCATCCAGATCGTCCGGACTTTGCAGCATGACTTGCAGGAGCTGCTGCTGACGCGCGGCGAGTTGCGCCTGCAACGCCGAGGTGCCAGGAGAACCCGTCTGCGCGTGCACAGACGTAACGATCAGACCGGCAACGAAAAAAAGTGCTGCAGCCAAAGACCGCGCTTCTTGCCGAAATAAAGGAATAAGACGGCTTTCCCCCAAAGTCGTGCTCCGTAATCCCAATCTCACGCAGCATCTTCCGTTGCGGCGTCAAAAAGTAAAAAAATATCTATATTCCTTTTTCTACGCATCCGCTTCGGACATGTCGAGAAATAATTACTCTCCGATCGCCTGGCAGCAAAGGTCACATGCACAAATTTTGGTCGCTCGCACCGCGAGCACCCCAAATCGAAAAAAGAGGCGTGCTTTTTAGGCGCGCCTCTCTTGGTTTCCTGACCAAGCCGACCGGCCTATTCCTCCGTGATTCGGCCATCCGTATAGGGCGTATAGCCATTGGCTTCGCTCAAATACGCCGCGACGACCTCCTCCAGGCCGGGGCCGTAGTCATAGGCATTCATGCCCGCGGAAGCGAAGATCTTGTACCCGTCTCCGCCACCACGCATGTAATTGTTGGTAACGACACCATAGACCTTGTCCGGATCGATCGGCGCCCAGGCACCGTTCTCCATAACCTGCGCGGACACGATGCGCTCGCCAGCCGGTTTGGATTTGGTCCAGGTGAACTTCAGGCCGGAGACCTGTGGGAAGCGGCCTGCCCCCTCCTCGACCTGGCTCACACCGTTTTCAAGCGCGGCCAGCACGTCAGACCCCTTAAGCTGGAAGGTGGCAACCGTGTTCTGGAACGGCAGGACCGTTAGGACCTCGCCCATTGTGACCTGGCCGGCATCGATGGACGCCCTCAGGCCGCCGCCATTCTGGATCGCGATCTGGATGCCCTGGTCCTTGACGCGGTCGAGCATGGCATCGGCGACGAGATTGCCCATCGTGCACTCGCCCACCCGGCAATTGTTGCGATCGCCGTCAATGGCCGCGGTCGCGTCGGCGATCACTTCCTGGCGGATTTCCTCCAGCGGCTCGGCCAGTTCCTTGATGCGGGCCTTCACTTCGGCATTTTCAGCAACCTTGCCGTCGGAGATAATCGGTTCGCCGACCGCCTCGGTGACGACGCCGTCGTCATCGAAGGTCACCTGCAATTCGCCGAGGAACTTGCCGTAGGAGGCGGCCTGGACGATGGCGGTCTTATGGCCGTCCGGGCTTTCCACCCAGGTCGGATAGGGGCCTTTCGCCTTGTCGGAAACGTTGGAGAGATAGGTATGGGAATGGCCACCGACGATCACGTCAATGCCGGAGACCGCCGCCGCGATCTTCTGGTCAACGTCATAGCCGGAGTGGCTCAGGACGATGATCTTGTTGACGCCCTGCTCCTCCAGTTTCGCAATTTGCGCCTTCACCGCCTCCGCAGGATCGGTAAAATCGATATTCTTGCCCGGGCTCGACAGCTCGTCGTTATCCTCCGGCGTCAGGCCGATCAGGCCGATCTTCTCCCCGCCCCGTTCGATCACGGTCGAGGGCATGAGGACATCGGCGAGCTTCGGTTCCTTCGACACATCCGCGTTCGACATGAGCACCGGGAACTCGACCGCATCCATGAAGCCGCGCAGCACTTCCGGACCGTCATCGAATTCATGGTTGCCGACGGTCATGGCGTCATAGGCGAGCCGGTTCATCATCTCGGCAGCGACCTTGCCCTTGTAGTAGGTGTAGAACAGGGATCCCTGGAACTGGTCGCCGCCATCCAGCAGAACGGAGTTGTTGGAAGCGGCCCGGCGTTCTTCGATCAGCGTACCGAGGCGCGCGTATCCGCCGAAACACTTGCCCTCGGCGTTGTCTTCCTCCTTGCAGCCGGAATCATATTTGTTGATCGGCTCGACCCGGCTGTGAAAATCGTTCGTGTGCAGGATCGTCAGGGAATACTCGGCCTGAGCCGCACTGGACAGCGCGGTGGTCATGGCCAGCGCTGCCGCGCCGAATAGAAACTTGTTCATCTGTGCCTCGCCTCTAAATCCGGGAATTTCACCTGCGGCCGCTGCCCATGTAGACCCTGCGGACGGGACCGCGAGCCTGAAACAAAATGGATAACGCCGTCACATGTCATTATGATCGTGAAAAATTTTTCACAGCAAGAATATTTTTTAATCAATTGAGCCAGCAAAATTCCCAAGCGGGATGCCGCTCGCCGAAAATTGCTTCTGAACAGTCCTTTAATCAGAGTCCGAACAGAGCCCGTGCCATGCGAGAGGGACAGGCAACAGATCGGCAGGGGCATAGTCTACCCGGAACACACGCCGCGTGTTCTCACTCTTCGATGGGTGCGAGGCGTGAAGCGTGAGCATTTTCAGAACTAGCACATCCCCGCGCCGGGCTCGACATTCTTCCGTAGGGTAAGTTTCCGCAACCGAACGGGCTCCATCCGCAGGAATCACGCCCTCTTTGTGACTACCAACCGCGATCCGCATCGCGCCATCGGCGGAACTCGTGTCATCAAGATGCACACGGACAAAGAACATTTGGTCAAGGATTGCTTCGGGCGGCTCGCAGTGCCAGATGCCGGATTTGCTGGACCAGTTCCCGAAACCGGGAAGGTCGTGACGCTCGGCGACGGAAATGATGCGATCCTGGTGCCAGGGCACGCCCCAGTTGTTCTGTTGCGTCTTGTTGAAGCCAACGATACGTACGGGGACGAGCGAACGCCCGAACAGGCTCATGATACGGGCGAGACCACTGTCCCTCGAAAGGACATCCATAATCTCGGATCGAGGCGCGATGCGCTCCCCCGCCTTTTGATCCAGGTTTGCTGTGCCATCGAGAACGGAAAGTTCGTGGGAATTCAGTTTGCCGCGAAACCAGACGCGCCCGACATGCTGAAACTCTGCACGTACCTCGTCCGCTTCCACATTAAAACCTATCGAATTCTTCCGGTTGCAATTCTTATCAAGTTCACGGTCATCGATCACAGGCGATGCGTGCCCGAAGCACCCGGCTACGCCACAAAGCGGAGTCAGTCTTCCCGGTCTTCCAGGTCGTCCGTCTCCACGACCGGAATGGAATAACCTTCCGAGAACCACCGGTTCAGGTCCACCTTGGCGCAACGGTCGGAGCAAAAGGGGTAATGCTCTGGTGTCGACAGCTTGGAGCAGATCGGGCAGGGCCGCATGCGGCGGTCCGCGTTTTTCGGAGACTTTGCCATGTCGCCTCTCCGTCATTTTTCAGGTCAGATACGCCGGCCGTTCCGCTGTTACGCGGTGGCCGTCGTCCAGCTTTTGTGGATCGGATATCCGGCCGATGCAAGCAAGCCGGAGGTTTCCACCAGCGGAAGACCGACCACGGCCGTATAGGAGCCGATCAGCTTGACGACGAAACTGCCCGCCAAGCCCTGGATGGCATAGCCACCGGCCTTGCCGCGCCACTCACCGGAGGCGACGTAGTCATTGATGTCCTGGCGGGAGAGCTTCTTGAACCGGACCCGCGTCTCGACCAGCTTGGAGCGGACCTTTCCGCCCTCCCCGGCAACGGCAATGGCCGTGAAAACGCGATGCCCGCGGCCCGACAGAAGGGACAGGCAGGCATAGGCCTGGTCGGTGAGTTCGGTTTTCGGCAGGATGCGACGCCCGACGGCCACCACCGTGTCGGCGGCCAGAACCAGCGCGGGACGCAATTCTTCGGAAGCATCGGCCACAGCGCGCGCGGCCGCCGCCTTTTCCCGGGCGAGGCGCACCGCATGGGCGCGGGGCGTTTCGAGCTTTTGAGGCGTTTCGTCGATGTCCGCCGGCATCAGGTGATCCGGCTCGATCCCGATCTGCTGCAACAGCGCAAGGCGGCGCGGCGAGGCGGATGCCAGGATCAGGGAGGAAACCGTAGTCATGGCGCGATATGCTTTCCTGCCGGCGTCAAATGCCTTGAAATCCTACTTGAAGCGGTAGGTGATCCGCCCCTTGGTCAGATCGTAAGGGGTCATTTCAACAAGAACCTTGTCGCCCGCGAGAACGCGGATACGGTTCTTGCGCATGCGCCCGGCAGTGTGGGCGATAATTTCGTGGTCATTTTCCAGTTTCACGCGAAAAGTCGCGTTGGGCAGCAGTTCCGTCACCACGCCCGGAAACTCGAGAGCTTCTTCCTTGGCCATTGGGTATCCTGATTAGGCTTTCTGATGAGCGGCGAACCTAACGGATAGCGCCGCGAAAGGAAACCGTTCTTTCTGCCCGATTTCGCATAAAGCTGTGCGATACCGGAACAATCGGGCCCACCATACCCTTCAAGGGGTCATCCGCTGGGCGGCGGCGCCCAATCGAGCCGCTTTTTGATGCGGGTCATAAGCTGGTCGCGCACGGCCCTGTAGGAATCCAGGATCTGTTCCCGACTGCCGGTGGCAAGCGTGGGATCCAACGTCGGCCAGTATTCCACGTCGACGGCTTCCGTACGGGTCATGTCCAGTGCCTTGTGGTGGGCTTCCGGCGCCAGCGTCACGATCAGATCGAAGCCGGATTCGTCCAGTTCCTCGAAGGTCTTGGGCTGATGCCGACTGGTATCGATGCCGATTTCCGCCATGACCGCATCGACGAACGGATCCAGCTCGCCCTGGCGGACACCGGCGGAGCGCACGTAGATCTGGTTGGGAAACAGGAAACGGGTAATGCCGGCGGCCATGGGCGAGCGCACGGCATTCATGCCGCAGGCAAACAAAACCGCAGTCGGACGGCCGCCCGGCCCGGTCACCGGATCATCCTTTCCAGTGCAGGGCGTAGACGAGGGTAAAGAGACGACGGGCGGTCTTCATGTCGACCTTGATCTTGCCCTCCAGCCGCTCCATCAGGACCGTGGAGCCCTCGTTGTGCACACCGCGCCGCCCCATGTCGATGGCTTCGATCTGGCTCGGCGTCGAATGACGGATCGCCTCATAATAGCTCTGGCAGATCAGATCGTAGTCCTTGACGATCTTTCGAAGCGGCGTCAGCGACAGGACATGGGTCACGACCTCGGCACCGTCCTCGCTTCGGATCTGGAGCACGAGTTTCTTTTCGATAACCGAGAGCCGCAGAACGTAGTTAGCGGGCGGCTGGCCGACCGGTTGAAAGCAGTTTTCCTCGATCAGGTCGTAGATGGCGACGGCCCGGTCGTGTTCCACATCCGGCGTCGAGCGGGCAATTGAGGACTCGTCGAGCACGACGTCGACGAGCCTGCCGCCGGCCGGTTCGGTCATCTCGCCCTGTGCCTCGTCCATGCCCTGCCCGTCCTTTTGAAGCCCGTCTCTGTTAAAGCCCGGTCTCGTTAAAGATTCAGCCTGATTGCGACCGAGCGGGCGTGGCCGCTCAGACCTTCCGCCTCGCCCAACGTGATTGCCGCGGGGCCGAGCGCCCGCAGACTGTCCGCGTCGCATTTCAGGATCGACGTCCGCTTGACGAAGTCAAGCACGGAAAGGCCTGAGGAAAAACGCGCGGAGCGGGCCGTCGGCAGAACGTGGTTGGACCCGCCGACATAATCGCCGATCGCTTCCGGCGTGTGGCGCCCGAGGAAGACCGCGCCCGCGTTGCGCACCTTGTCCAGCATGGCATCCGGATCGGCGACGGCCAGTTCCAGGTGTTCCGCCGCGATGCGATTGACGAGCGGCATGGCGTTTTCAAGGCTGTCGACGACGATCACCGCGCCGAAATCGCGCCAGCTTGCACCGGCGACGTCTGCCCGCGGCAAGGTCTTGAGCTGGCGCTCGACGGCCTGTTCCACGCCGGCGGCAAGGTCCTCGCTGTCGGTGATCAGGATCGACTGGGCGACCGCGTCGTGTTCGGCCTGGGCCAGAAGGTCGGCGGCGAGCCAGTCCGGATCGTTCTCGCTGTCTGCCACCACCAGCACCTCGGACGGACCGGCGATCATGTCGATACCGACCGTGCCGAACACGCGGCGCTTGGCGGCGGCGACAAAGGCATTGCCCGGTCCGACGATCTTGCTCACCGGGGCGATCGTTTCCGTGCCATAGGCAAGAGCCGCCACGGCCTGGGCCCCGCCGATCTTGTAGATCTCGGTGACACCGGCGATCCGGGCGGCTGCCAGCACTTGCGGGTTGAGGATACCGTCCGGGCTCGGTACCACCATGGCGATGCGTTCCACGCCGGCAACGAGCGCCGGCACGGCGTTCATCAGAACTGAACTCGGATAGGACGCGGTGCCGCCGGGCACGTAGATCCCGGCCGCCTCCACCGCCGTCCAGCGCGAGCCGAGTTCGACGCCGATCGGATCGGTGTAGCGGTCGTCCTTGGGCATCTGGCGGGCGTGATGGGAATGGATCCGCTCGCGCGCCAGTTTCAGAGCCTCGATGGTCGCCTCGGGCACTTGAGACAGCGCTGCCTCGATTTCGGCTTCCGTCACCTTGAGATCGGCAAGGCTGGACGCGTCCAGACGGTCGAAGCGTTTCGTGTAATCCACCACGGCCGCGTCGCCGCGCTTGCGCACATCCTCCAGGATGTCGCGCACGATCTGGTCGACATCCTCGGAGACTTCACGCTTGCCGGCGAGCAATTCGGCAAAGCGGGTTTCAAAATCGGCGTCCTTGTTCGACAGACGTATCGCCACCCGTCAAGCTCCTTCCAAGCGGGCGCTAACGACAGCGCCCTCAAAAATTTCCATTCAGTCCAGGTCGTGCGCCGGCCTGTTCGGCGTCGACCAGGCAGCGCCCAGGTCGGCGAGCTGGGCCTCGATGCAGTCGACTTCCAGCAGCACCGTCCCGCCGCCGGCAAACTCCAGCTTGATCCTGCCCGCCGGCGCGTCGCCTTCCTCGAAGGTCACTGCCAGCAGTTCCAGCACGGCGCCTTTGGCGTCCTGGCGGATCCGGGTGGCCTTCATGGCGGACACCTGGGCCACTGCCAATACGGCGCGGCGTCGCTCGTGGTCGCCGGTGCGCTTGTCGGCGGCTTTGTCCCAGACGAACCGGTTGACCACGAAGATCGCCTTGCGCTCTTTCGGCAGATAGCGAATATCGCCGACGGTCAGAACCGCGTCCTGAAGATGGGCGGACAGAACCTCAAGGTCCTCCGCATCCAGTGCTGCAAGCTTCAGTTGATCCATGACTGTCAAATCACACCCGCGTCCGTCGATTCAAGGCGAGAGCCGAACACACCTCTCCGGCTCGCTCTTCCAAGCCGTTGACCTAAACGGGAATGGACAATTTGGCAATCCGCCAAACGGTTTCCGCTGGATTGCGGTCACCATACCCCGCCGGACAGCCGGGAAAGATTGCGCGCCCTACTCCATTTGCGGATGATAATCTGAAATCCGATCCGACTTCCAAAACGCGATTCCGCAGAAAGGCCCGCCCCGCCATGAGGTTTCGAATGCATTCGTTTCTGCCAGGCTGTCTCATAGCTCTGCTGATCCTCGCCGCTCCGGGCCCGCTCCGGGCGGAACCGCTGCCCCATTCGCTCGGGGAGACCCTCTATGTGCCCGCCTACTCGCGGATCCAGATCTATCCGAACAAGTCTGAACTTCTGGCGTCGACACTTGCCATTCACAATGTGGACCCGGAGAGGGCTATTACGGTCGAGTCGGCGGGATATTATGACGAGGCCGGGAACAAACTCCGCGACCTGATCGCAGCGCCGGTGGAATTGGCGCCCTTTGCCTCCACGGCCTTCCTGATCCCGGTCAATGATATCTCCGGCGGCATCGGCGCGAATTTCGTGGTGACGTGGCATTCGGTCTCGCCGGCGCTCAGCCCGATCGTCGAGGCGATCATGTCGGGCGCCGCGGGTGGACCCGGTTCTTCCTTCACCTCGCGGGGAGAAGTGATCGACAGGCAATTACCGCCTCAATAAGGCAACTTCTCTCCCGGACCGGCTCAAGGCCCGTCGTCGGCCCGCTGGCGCAGGTCCGCCTTGATTTCGTCCCGCGTCGCAATGCGCTTGAAAATCCGCCCGCCGAGCCAGAGTCCAAAGACGATCAGAACCGTGCCAATCACAGCTCCCCAGGGCCAGCCGCCGAAGACAATAACGAGCACTCCGACGGCACCGAAGCCCGCCTGGATCAAAAACCGGATCGACTCTGCAGACATTGTCTCTTCCCGAAGTTAGCCGGAGATTCGCTCGATCTGCGCACCGCAGCGGGTGAGCTTGTCTTCCAGGCGTTCGAAACCGCGGTCCAGGTGATAGACGCGGTTGACCGTGGTTTCGCCTTCGGCCGCAAGGCCGGCGATGACCAGGGACACGGAAGCGCGCAAGTCCGTCGCCATCACCGGCGCGCCGCGCAGGGTGGAGACGCCGTCGACAATCGCCGTGTTGCCGTCGATGTGGATCTGGGCGCCGAGGCGGGCCAGCTCCTGAACGTGCATGAACCGGTTTTCGAAGATGGTCTCGGTAATCTTGCTCTGGCCGCCGGCCTTGGTCATCAACGCCATGAACTGGGCCTGCAGGTCCGTCGGGAAGCCCGGGAACGGTTCGGTGGTGATATCGACCGGCTGGATGCCGTTGCCGTTGCGATAGACCTTGAGGCCTTCCGGCGTTTCTGTGATCTCGGTTCCGGCCTCGCGCAGGGTGTCCAGCGCGGTATCAAGCAAGTTCGCCCGCGTACCGCGCAGCAACACTTCGCCACCGGTCATGGCGACCGCCATGGCATAGGTGCCGGTCTCGATCCGGTCCGGCACCACGGCGTGATGGGCGCCGTGCAGGCGGTCGACGCCCTGGATGCGGATCACAGGTGAGCCGGCGCCTTCAATCTTCGCGCCCATGGCGATCAGGCAGGCGGCAAGATCGGCCACTTCCGGTTCGCAGGCGGCGTTGACGATTTCGGTCTCGCCCTTGGCAAGGGTCGCGGCCATCATGATGGTGTGGGTCGCGCCGACGGAAACTTTCGGAAATTCCACCCGGTTGCCCTTCAGGCCGCCAGGCGCCTTGACGACCACATAGCCGGCGTCGATGTCGATGTCGGCGCCCAGTTTCTCCAGCCCCTCGATGAAAAAGTCGACCGGGCGGGTGCCGATGGCGCAGCCGCCCGGCAGCGAGACACGGGCCTCGTGCATGCGCGCAACCAGCGGACCGATGACCCAGAAGCTCGCCCGCATCTTGGAGACGAGTTCATAAGGCGCGGTGGTGTCGACAATGTCGCGGGCGGTCAGGTGAACCGTCTGGCCCTCCAGATCGTCCTGGCCGGGCCGCTTGCCGTTGACCGAATAATCCACGCCGTGGTTCATCAGGATCTGCGTCAGTTGCGCAACGTCGCGCAGGCGCGGCACGTTGGACAAGGTCAGCGTGTTGTCGGTGAGAAGGGAGGCGATCATCAGCGGCAGGGCGGCATTCTTCGCCCCCGAAATCGGGATCACGCCCTTGAGCTCGTTGCCCCCGACGACCTTAATGCTGTCCATTTTCCCACCCCGACAATAATCCGTGCCGATCCCGTCATTTTCCGGAAAAATCCGGAGAAATCCTTGACCAATCTCAAAAGCGATGCCGTCGTCTATACGCTACATGTGGCCCATGCAAGGCGGCAAGGGGTTCATTTCTTGCCATTCCCGCGGCAGATCACGCCATTTTACCGGAAAAGCTTAACGGAGGGACGGTCTCAGCCGTGCCTTCGCGCCTCATCAGCACACCCCCGGTCAGTCCTCCGTCTTGCGGCCCTTCGCCGCCGATTTCCGGCGACGCAGGTTTGCACGCAGGGCTTCGGCGAGGCGCTCCTCGCGGGACTGGGTCTTTGACCCGCTCGCGGGCGCTGCCGTCTTTGCCGGAGAACCGGCGCCGTCCGTATTCGCATCGTCCGCGGCCTTGCCGCCTTGCGCTTTTCCGACCGGGGCGTCCCTGTCCTTGCCGCTGTCCATTGCCGAAATGATCCCGTCCCTCATATCCGATTGCCACCTTTCCGGCTCGTCTGTCCACAGGCTTGAACGTTCTCGCAAGGCGGTCTTCTCGCCAGATTTAGCCTGCCGAACCGCGCCCGCCAAGGGGCTGCGGGATTTCCCATCAAGAACTTTGACAGGCTTTGCAAAAAAACGTTCCGATAGCGCTTGCGCCCATTCGCCAACTGTGGCAAAAGCCCTCGCATTCCGGCAGGCAACCGCCCACCGGAACAAGCATTGGTTTCTCAAATTCCTGAAAGAAAACCCGGCCGACCGCCGGACCTGCCAGGACCCCACGAGAGACCCGCGGGATCGGGGCCCCTGCCCCTTACACCTTCCCGCCGGATGCTGCCGTAGCTCAGGGGTAGAGCACTCCCTTGGTAAGGGAGAGGTCGAGAGTTCAAATCTCTCCGGCAGCACCATTCAAGCCATTCAAACTATTTCCTGAATGGCCAGTCGGCTTCCAACAAAAGTCAGTCTAAACGGCTACAGCCACGGCGGGATCCAACGCCATGGTGCAGGGTCGTTTGCTTTGCCGATGCCGCTTGTTCGACCAGAACCGGAGGCCCGGCTCTCAGAACAGATCGGGCCGAACGGACTTCAAACCCATTCGTTTTGGCCAAAAGCCGTCAGGTAGCCAGCAGTTCATTGTCACACGTGACTGACCGGACGGACGCGTGCGCCGGCTTCGCGGACCAGGGGGTCGAACTTTTCTGTGTCGGTCTTGAGCAGTTCAAAGAACTGCGCGCGCATGCGCGGTTCCCAGAAGCTGGAGATGTGATCGGCGATGCCGGCCAGAGCTTCCTCGTGCGGCCGGGTCTTGAAGAAATTGGCGATCTGGTTGGCCATATAGGCGAGTTTGTCAGGCGACATGCGGGCGGCCCCATCCGTTTCTTTTCTTCATGCCTTGAGACATCCCCTACTCCGCCGCTTCGATCCGGCGGGATTGCGCCGCGAATTCCCCGTAGCGCTCCTGCCAGTCGGTCGGGCCGTTCGACGGCGACACCTGCACGGCGGTCACCTTGTACTCCGGACAGTTGGTCGCCCAGTCGGAGAAGTCGGTGGTGACGACATTCGCCTGGGTGTCCGGATGGTGGAAGGTCGTGTAGACCACACCCGGCGAAACACGGTCGGTCAGCGTCGCCCGCAGGGCGGTTTCGCCGGAACGGCTGGCGAGCTTCACCCAGTCGCCCTCCTTGATGCCCCGTGTCTCAGCGTCATGCGGATGGATTTCCAGAACGTCCTGGCCGTGCCAGAGCACGTTGCTCGTCCGGCGGGTTTGCGCGCCGACGTTATACTGGCTGAGAATCCGGCCGGTGGTCAGCAACAGCGGGAAGCGGGGACCGGTCTTCTCGTCGGTCGCGATATAGTCGGTGCGGATGAACCGGCCCTTGCCGCGGACAAAGCCGTCCACATGCATGATCGGCGAGCCGTCCGGCACCTTTTCGTTGCACGGCCACTGCACCGAGCCACGCTCTTCCAGCATGTCGTAGGTCACGAAGGCGAAGCCCGGCGTCGTTGCCGCGATCTCGTCCATGATTTCCGACGGATGGCTGTAGCTCCAGTTGCCGCCCATGGCATTGGCGATCATCTGGGTGATTTCCCAATCGGCATAGCCGTTCTTCGGCGTCATCACCCGGCGCACCCGGTTGATCCGGCGTTCCGCGTTGGTGAAGGTGCCGTCCTTTTCCAGGAAAGTGGAACCGGGCAGGAACACGTGCGCATAATTCGCAGTCTCGTTCAGGAACAGGTCATGGACGATGACACAGTCCATCGCTGCGAGACCGGCTGCGACATGCTTGGTGTCCGGATCGGACTGGAGAATATCCTCGCCCTGGCAGTAGAGCCCCTTGAAGGACCCGTCGACGGCGGCATCCAGCATGTTGGGAATGCGCAGGCCCGGTTCATCGGAGATGGTAACACCCCAGGCCTTTTCGAAGATATCGCGCACCTCCGCGCCCTTCACGTGCCGGTAGCCCGGCAGCTCGTGCGGGAACGAGCCCATATCGCAGGAGCCCTGCACATTGTTCTGGCCGCGCAACGGGTTCACGCCGACGCCGGGCCGGCCGATGTTGCCGGTCAGCATGGCGAGGTTGGCGATGCCGATGACGGTGGTCGATCCCTGGCTGTGCTCGGTTACGCCAAGGCCGTAGTAGATTGCGCCGTTGCCGCCGGTGGCGTAAAGCCGGGCGGCCTTGCGCATCTCCGAAGCAGGCACACCGGTCAGCGCTTCGACCGCCTCCGGGCTGCAGGCCGGATCGGAGACGAACTCGGCATAGTCCTGGAATTCGTCCCAGTCGCAACGCTCGCGGATGAAGGCCTCGTCATAGATCCCTTCGGTGACGATCACGTGGGCCAATGCGGTGACCACCGCCACGTTGGTGCCGGGCCGCAGCGCCAGGTGATGGGCGGCGCGAATATGCGGGGACTTGACCAGATCGGTCCGGCGCGGATCGACGACGATCAGCTCGGCGCCCTGGCGCAGGCGCTTCTTCAGCCGCGATCCGAAAACCGGATGGGCATCCGTCGGATTGGCACCGATGACGAGAACGACGTCCGACTGTTCGACACTGTCGAAATTCTGCGTGCCCGCCGACGTACCGAAGGTCTGGCCGAGGCCGTAGCCGGTCGGCGAGTGGCAGACGCGGGCACAGGTGTCGGTGTTGTTGTTGCCGAAAACGGCGCGCGTCAGCTTCTGCACCAGATAGGTTTCCTCATTGGTGCAGCGGGACGACGTGATGACGCCGATCGACTCCTTGCCGTGCTTTTCCTGGATGGCGCGCAGGCGGGAGGCGGCAAAGCTCAGCGCCTCGTCCCAGGAGACCTCGCGCCACGGATCGGTAACCTTGTCTCGGATCATCGGGTTCAGGATGCGGTCCTGATGATTGGCGTAGCCATAGGCGAAACGGCCCTTGACGCAGGAGTGGCCGCGATTGGCCTCGCCGTCCTTGTAAGGCACCATGCGGACCAGTTCTTCTCCCCGCATTTCCGCCTTGAAGGAACAGCCGACTCCGCAATAGGCGCAGGTGGTCACCACCGAATGCTCCGGCTGGCCGATCTCGATCACCGACTTTTCCGTCAGCGTCGCCGTCGGGCAGGCCTGCACGCAGGCGCCGCAGGAAACGCATTCGGAAGCAAGGAAATCCTCCGACATGCCCGGCGAGACGCGGGAGTCGAAACCGCGCCCGGAAATCGTCAGCGCGAAAGTTCCCTGCACTTCCTCGCAGGCGCGAACGCACCGCGAGCAGACGATGCATTTCGACGGGTCATAGGTGAAATAGGGGTTGGTCTCGTCCTTCGGCATCCAGCGGGCGTTTACTTCGCCCACCCCGTCGCGCGCCTTCACGTGATTGTCGCCCTCATAGCCGTAGCGCACGTCGCGCAGGCCGACGGCACCGGCCATATCCTGCAGCTCGCAGTCGCCGTTGGCCGCACAGGTCAGGCAGTCGAGCGGGTGATCGGAGATATAAAGCTCCATCACACCCCGGCGCAGATCCTTCAGCCGGCCGGTCTGGGTGTGCACCACCATGCCGTTCTCGGCCGGTGTGGAGCAGGACGACGGCGTGCCGCGGCGCCCTTCGATTTCCACCAGACACAGGCGGCAGGACCCGAAGGCGTCGACCATATCGGTCGCACACAGTTTCGGGATCTGGATGCCCAGCTCCGCGGAGGCGCGCATGACAGAGGTGCCTTCCGGCACGGAGACCGTAAATCCGTCGATGGTCAGGGTGACGGTCTTTTCCGACTTCGAGGCCGGCGTGCCGTAATCGGTTTCCTTGATCAGGGACATGATGCTACTCCGTCCATTGCCAGTCGGCGAGCCTCTCGCGGGCCATGCGACATGTGTGTTCAACGACTTCAAATGGAATGTCTTGTTCAAACGCTGTGAAGGTCACGTTGCGGTCCAGGTCATGACGGAAAACCTCACAAACAAGAACTCGCTTGGCGCCATTTTCTCGATACGCTTCAACCCCGAGACCGTCTCGTTCGCCCACTTCGCTCGCGACCTGGAATGAGTAGGTTCGGCCACCAACTTCCATCATCTACTCCGCCGCTTCGGCTAAAGGGGTGCGGTTGAAATCTTCCGGGAAATGGGTGAGTGCGCTCATCACCGGATAGGGCGTGAAGCCGCCCAGCGCGCAAAGCGACCCGAATTTCATGGTGTCGCAAAGGCTGGTCAGCAGGGCGATCTGCTCTTCCGGCCGGTCGCCTTTCGCGATCTTGTCGACCACCTCGACGCCACGGGTCGAGCCGATCCGGCACGGCGTGCACTTGCCGCAGCTTTCCACCGCGCAGAACTCCATCGCGAACCGCGCCTGTTTCAGCATGTCGGCTGTATCGTCGAACACAACAACGCCCGCGTGGCCGATCAGCCCGTCCCGCGCAGCAAAAGCTTCGTAGTCGAACGGGGTGTCGAACAGATCAACGGGGAAATAGGCGCCAAGCGGACCGCCGACCTGCACCGCCTTCACCGGCCGGCCGGACATGGTGCCCCCGCCGATGTCGTTGACCAGTTCGCCCAGGGTGAGGCCGAAGGGCGTTTCGTAAAGGCCCGGATATTTGATGTTGCCGGCAAGCTGGATCGGCATTGTGCCGTGGGAGCGGCCGACGCCGTAGTCCCGGTAGAAGGCCGCGCCCCGGTCCAGGATCACCGGCACGGAGGCGAGCGACAGCACGTTGTTGACCACGGTCGGGCGGCCGAACAGGCCTTCGAGTGCGGGCAGCGGCGGCTTGGCGCGGACAAGGCCACGCTTGCCTTCCAGGCTGTTGAGCAGCGAGGTCTCCTCGCCGCAGACATAGGCCCCGGCGCCGACACGGACTTCCATGTCGAAGGCATGATCCGACCCAAGCACGGAAGCGCCGAGCACGCCGGCCTTGCGGGCGATATCAATCGCCGACCGCATGGTCTCGATCGCATGCGGATATTCGGAGCGGGTGTAGATGTAGCCCCTGGTCGCGCCGGTGGCGAGGCCTGCAATCGCCATACCCTCGATCAGCACGAAGGGGTCGCCCTCCATGATCATCCGGTCGGCGAAGGTGCCGCTGTCGCCTTCGTCGGCGTTACAGACGATGTACTTCTGCCCACCTGCAGCCTTCAGCACCGTGTTCCACTTGATACCGGTCGGGAAGCCCGCTCCGCCGCGACCGCGCAGGCCGCTGTCGGTGACTTGCGCAACGATCTCCTCTGCCGTCATCGCGACGGCCTTTTCCAGGCCCTTCAGGCCTTCGTACCTGCGATAGTCTTCAAGCGACAGGGGATCGGTCACGCCACAGCGGGCGAAGGTGAGCCGGGTCTGGCCTTTCAGGAACGGAATTTCCTTCGTCAGGCCTTGGGCCAACGGATGATCTCCGCCCTCCAGGAAACCGGCATCGAACAGGCCGGGAACGTCCTTTGCAGTGACAGGGCCGTAAGCCACCCGGCCTTCGGCCGTCGTGACTTCCACCATCGGCTCCAGCCAGTGCATGCCGCGCGAACCGTTGCGGATAATCTGAGCGTCGATGCCTCGAGAGACAAGTTCGGCGGCAATGGAGGTTGCCACCTTGTCGGCACCGACGCTCAGGGCTGCGGCATCGCAGGGGATGTAAATCTTGTGGGTCATCAGGAGGCCTCCGCCACCATGTCGCGGACCGTGTCGAGATCGAGCCGGCCATGGAGATCGCCATCCATCAGCGCCGCCGGGGCGCAGGAGCAAAGGCCGAGACAATAGACCGGCTCCAGCGTCACCTTGCCGTCCGGCGTGGTCTGGTGCCAGTCGATGCCGAGGGCTGCCCGGATGCCGTCGGCCAGCGCTTCGCCGCCCACGGACTGGCAGGCCTCAGCGCGACAGACCTTCAGAGTGTGACGACCGGCAGGTTCTTCCCGGAAATCATGATAGAAACTTCTGACTCCATGCACCTCGGCGCGGCTCAGGTTCAGCTTGTCGGCAATTTCGCGGATCGCGATTTCCGGAACACAGCCGAACTCCTCCTGTACCGCATGCAGGATCGGCAACAGCGGTCCTTCCAGGTCCGAATGCATGCCGACAATCCGGCCGATCCGTTCCGCAAGCTCCTCATCAGGCAGACCCATTGGCATGCGTTTTTCTCCTCCCGTCTCTCTCAGGCGGAAAAAATGCAGTTATTTGCAGGATAAGATCAATAAAGCCGTTTCGTTGTGCGATTGCACATTTCTATCGAGCAGGCAGCGGTTCGGTGGAAATCCGCCGTGCCAGTGCGAGCAGCGCTTCAATCACCGGCGTATGCGGCTCCCGGTGCGCCGCGACGAGACCGACCACAGGGGGCGCCTCCGGCCCGGTGATGGGGATCGAGCGGACCGTCTGGCCGGCACCGAAGGTCTCCACCAGCTTTTCCGGCATGACGCTCACCCAATTGCCGGTCAGCACGTGGGAAAACAGGCTGATCATGGAATCGGATTCCAGCGTCGGCCGCACTTCCGCGCCCGCACTTGTCAAATAGCTGTCGATAATACGCCGGTTCTGCATGTCGGGGGTGAGAAGGCAGAGCGGCAGGGCGCTCACCTCCTTCCAGGTGATGCTTTCGCGGCCCTCGAACAACCGGTCGTCGCCCCCCACCAGACAGTAGCGCTCCCGGTAGAGCGGCACGCTGGCGACCTTGCCGAGCGGCTCGTGATCCAGATAGGTGATGCCAACCTCGATCTCGAGATTTTCCAGAAGCGACAGGATCTGGTTCGATGTCCTGGAGGAGACCGACAGGGTGACGTTCGGATTTTCGTCGTAAAAGGGCGTGGTCAGATCGCGCACCATGGTCAGCGCGGTCGGAATGACGGCGATGCGGATATGGCCGGTCAGACCCAGCCGGACGGCTCGCATTTCCTCGCGCATGGATCGCGCGTCGCCGACGATCCGCCGCGCCCAGTCCAGCACTCGTTCGCCTTCCGCGGTCAGCCCCTGAAAGCGCGATCCGCGCCGGACCAGCATGACGCCAAGCTGATCCTCAAGCTGCTTCACCGCGGCGGAGAGCGTCGGCTGGGTCACATTGCAGACCTCCGCCGCCCGGCCGAAATGCTGCTCCCGCGCCAGAGCGATGAACATTTCCAGCTTGTCGATCATGAGGCACTCCGGAATCAGCTCGCTTATTCATAAATGCAAACCGGCGGCTTGCGAAAGCCGCCGGTCCGTTTCTTCTTGTTCCGAATTCGACCCTGTGTCAGGCCTTTACGGCTTCCGGAACCTCGTCCATGTGGTGCTTTTCATGCACCGGGCGGACCATGAAGTTGGCGATCAGCGCGATCACCAGCAACCCGGCCATGGCGTACATGGTGGTGTTGTAGAGGCTTGGCGTCGGATCGACCGTGCCCGCGGGCGCGATCTCCATCAGTTGGGCGATGGTCACCGTCTTGGCCGCCACCAGCTGGTCGAGCTGGTCGAGACCGGCGCCGAACTTCTGGGTGAAGGCGGCCGGGTCGACCTTGGCAGCCAGATCCTTGATCGAGTTGTGCACCGACATGTTGCGCAGCTGGGTGATGGCAAGCGGGCCAAGCACACCGGCCGTGCTCCACGCCGTCAGCAGACGACCATGGATACCGCCGACATATTTGGTGCCGAAGATATCGGCCAGATACGCCGGGATGGTGGCGAAACCGCCGCCGTACATGGTGAAGATGATCATGGTCGCGGCATAGAACATGATCAGCCACGTCACCGCCGGATTCACACTCACCTGCTGGGCCGCAAACGGGATCGACAGGTAGAGGGCGATACCGAGGATGAAGAAGCAGTAGTAGGTGTTCTTGCGGCCGATATAGTCCGACATGGACGCCCAGAAGAAGCGGCCGACCATGTTGAACACCGAGATCATGAACACATAGGTCGCGGCAAAGGCGGAGTTCACGATCAGCGGCAGGGTCGTGCCGAAGATCTCCGTCATCATGGTCTTGGCGACGCCGATCACGCCGATGCCGGCGGTCACGTTGAAGCAGAGCACGATCCACAGCAGGTAGAACTGCGGCGTCTTCAGGGCCTGGTCGATGTGAACATGATTGTCCGTGATCATCTTGCGCGAGGCGGCATCCGCCGTCGGCGGGGTCCAGCCGGCCGGCAGCCAGCCTTCGCGCGGGACACGGTAGGAGAACGACGCGATCACCATCACGATGAAATAGGCGATGCCGAGCGTGAAGAACGTGCCGGCCGCGCCGGTGTTGCCGGTGCCGACCACATAGACGCCTTCCTGCAGCGGGACCGGAGCGGCCGCCACCTGCTTGGCGCCTGCAATAACCACCTCAACGAGCTGGCCGTTGACCTCGGCCATGCGCTTGCCGCCTTCGGTGACCAGGTTCACGGCACTTTCCGCGCCCAGGAACTGCGGCGCCTTGTAGAACAGGCCGAGCAGGTATTCCTTGATCGGCGTTGCGATCATCGCGCCGCCGCCGAAGCCCATGATCGCCATGCCCGTCGCCATGCCGCGCCGGTCCGGGAACCAGCGGATCAGGGTGGACACGGGGGAAACGTAGCCGAGGCCCAGACCGCAGCCCCCGATCACCCCGTAGCCGAGGTAAACCAGCCAGAGCTGATGGGTCATGATGCCGAAGCCGCCGATGATGAAGCCGCCGCCCCAGCAAAGAGCTGCCACCACACCGACCATGCGCGGACCGACTTCTTCCAGCCACTTGCCGCCGAAGGCCGCGGCAAGGCCGAGGAAGACGATGGCGACGGAGAAGATCCAGACGACGGACGACAGGGTCCAGTCGCCGGACGATGCGGCCACGACGCCGAACTGCTTGGTCAGCGCCGGGTTGAAGATGCTCCATGCGTAGACGGAGCCGATACAAAGGTGAATGGCTATGGATGCTGGCGGAACCTTCCAGCGGTTGAAACCGTCCTCAGCGACGATGTGTTCCTTTTTCAGCCGATCAAACATGCACTCTTTATCCTCCCATGCACGGTTTGTCGGGCATTTGTCCGGACGGACGACGCGCCTGAGCGCAAGACCTCTCCCCCGGCGGCGGCTTTTGATCAGCCCCGATGCCCCCGCTGTCCGGCTGATGCGTCCCGCAGACCTCCTCGTCTGCCGGATCGCGCTTTTCCGGACAACGCCGCTTTATGAGCAAGATCGACGCCAAACGGAATTTCTCTTAACTTTCAATTCATTATGTTTTACTTGCCGGACCCGAGGGACATTTCGTCCACACATGCATGCAATCCGGCGCGGATGGGTGGACATTTTGTCCTGACAAACTCATTGAAACAGAAAAACGCTTCCCCTTGTTCCCTTCTCCCCCCTTGAGGGGGAGATGTCACCATAGGTGACAGAGGGGGGAACGGCGGGTGCCTCAGATCCCGTCGCAGCGATATGCCGATAGGCTCAACACCCCCCTCTGTCCGCTAATGCGGACATCTCCCCCTCAAGGGGGGAGAAAGGAGCAAGAGGCATGGCTGTGCCTACCCGTCTTTCCGGATCTCGCGATGGCGCTGACGCGCCACGCGGTCTGGAATGGCCCCCCCCCTCAAACCGGCAGCCAGATGGTGAAGGTGGTGCCTTTGCCCGGTATGCTGTCGACCTCGATGTTGCCGCCCTGCCGGGTCACAAGGGTTTCGGTGATCGACAGGCCGAGGCCCGTGCCCTGGCGGGTCTTGGTGGTGTAGAAGGGGTCGAAGATCCGGGCGACCACATCCGCCGGCATGCCAACGCCGGTATCGCCGATGATAACGGTGATGCCCTCCGTGCCTTCCCGGTCCTCATCGCGCGATGTCAGCGTCAACCGCCCGCCTTCTGGCATGGCGTGAATGGCGTTGACGATCAGGTTGATCAGGATTTGCTGCAGCTCGGTGCGGTTCATCAGCACGGTCCGGGTTGCCCGGCTGTCGCGGACCAATTCGATCTCGGTCTTGCGCAACAGGTGGCGAACAAGCGGAATGCAGTCGGAAATCACCTCGTCGGGGGCCTGCCGGTCCGCGTAACCGGCGTATTCGTCCGGCTTGGCGAATTGCAGCAGCTTCATGACGATCTGGTTGATGCGGTCGACCTGCTCGTCGATCAGCTTCATCTCCGTCGCCGCTGCATCCGCCTTCTCCCCCAGCACCATGCGCAGCACTTCCAGATTGCCCTGGATGACCGCGATCGGATTGTTGATTTCGTGGGCGACGCCGGCGGTGATCTCGCCGATGGCGGCAAGCTTTTCCGACATGATCAGCTGCTTGGTCCGCTCCTCAAGCTGCCGGTTCGCCATTTGAAGGTCCTGCGTGCGCTCCGCCACGCGGGTGTTCAGTTCCTCGTTCCAACTGCGCAGCTGCCGGTCGCGCTCCTGGACCTGGTTGAGCAGATCGTCCAGGTGCCCGGCGACACGGGCGATCTCGTCGCTGTCGCCGGTCGCCCCGGTCCGCGCGCTGAAGTCGCCCTGCTCGACGCGCCCGATGGTGTCCGTCATCCGTTCCAACGGTTCAAATACGCCGCGCGCCCAGCGCAGGAACAGGGGCACACTGCCGGCGGTCACAACCAGAAACCCGACCACGAGGGCCGCGATCGTGCCGACCTTGGCCGCCCTGAACGGCGCCTCAAGAAAGCCGACGTAGAGCATGCCGACCCGTGCGCCGCGGCTGTCGATGATCGGTTCGTAGGCGGAGATGTACCAGTCGTTGACCACGAAGGCCCGGTCGAGCCAGATCCGGCCCTCATCGAGCACCCGCTCGCGTACCGCCGCCGACACCCGTGTTCCGAGCGCCCGGCGGTTTTCAAACAGCCGCACGTTGGTGCTGACGCGCACGTCTTCCAGAAACAGGGTCGCGGTCCCCTGGCTGCCCTCCGGCAGGCTGGCCTGGCGGTAGACGAGATCGTTGATGGTGTCGATGAAGACGAGGTTCTGATTCAGCAGCAGCCCGCCCACAAGTGCCGCCGGCGGCACGTCCGGCAGGCGGACCGGGCTTGCCGTGTGGACGACCATGCCCCGGTCCTCAACAGTGCGCTCACTGGGCACCGCGTTGGGGGTCGGAATGAGTTCCAGCTTCGCCCGCTCCGCAAGACCGGGAGATATGGCGGCGAGGTCCGCGTGATCGAAGATGTCGACGCCGGTTTCCGGGGTGCCGGCCATGGCCTTCGCGATGATCGGCCAGTCCCTTGAAAGGGGCGGCCGTGCCCCTTCGGGCGAGGCGGCCCGGACCGTGCCGTCGCCGCGTACCAGATAGAGAAAATCGAGCCCCAGCTCCTGCCGCCGCCGCTCCAGCAGGCCTGCAAGCGCTTCGGGATCGCGCTGCCCAACCACATCGCGGAATTCGGCGGACCGGCCGAGCGCATCGATCTTTTCGCCGGAATGTTCCAAAATCCGCGAGAAATACTGATGGGCGATGGTCAGGTCGCCGTTGACCTTGGTCTTCAACAGGCTGTCGAATTTGTCGTTCCAGCGAACCATTGCCCAGCCGAGGAAGACCGGCAGCACCACCAGGGTCGGCAACAGGGCGATGGCGAGCAACCGCACCCGGACCGACAGCCGGCCTCGACGTGGCTTTGCCTGCCGCTGCGGTGCGGCGGCCGTCGTGCTGCTGTGGCCTGTCTCAGACATTCCAGGCGGCGAGCTTGCGATCGATGGTCTTGCGCGCGACGCCAAGCCGCCGCGCCGCCTCCGCCCGGTTGCCGCCGCTCTGGCCGAGGACCGTCAGAATATGGCGCTTTTCCACGTCCTCCAGCGTTTCGCTGTCGGTGGTTTCCAAACGGTCCTGTCCGCGAAATTCCTCCGGAAACCGACCGAGGATCAACGAGCGCTCGATCATGTTGCGCAGCTCGCGCACATTGCCCGGCCAGTCATAGGCAAGCAGCCCTGCGACCACGTCCTCGCCCATGGGCACCAGCGGCATGCCGAGCTGTTTTGCGAGCTTCTGCATGAACAGCGCGGCCAATTCCTCGATGTCCGCGCCGCGTTCGCGCAGCGGCGGCATTTCGAGCTGCAGGACGTTGATGCGATAGAAGAGGTCCGCCCGGAACCGTCCGGCCTCCACCTCCGCCTTGAGATCCGCATTGGTGGCGAAGACGAAGCGCAGGTCCACCGGCACCTCGCGTTCGGACCCCACAGGGCGGACACGGCGATCCTCGATGGCGCGCAGCAGCTTGCCTTGCAGGGCAAGGGGCAGATCGCCGATCTCGTCCAGGAACAGCGTGCCGCCCTGAGCGTGCATGAACAGACCGTCGCGGGCCGCTCCGGCCCCGGTAAAGGCGCCCTTCAGGTGGCCGAACAGCTCCGCCTCGATGATGTCGCTCGGGATCGCCGCGCAATTGACCGGCACGAAGGGCTTGTCGGCCCGCTCGGAAAGTTCATGGACAGAGCGAGCGGCGACTTCCTTTCCTGTCCCGGACTCTCCCGTGATCAACACCGAGGTCGGCAGCGGCGCGACCCGGGCGATGGTTTCGCGGATCTCGGAAATCTGCCGGGAATGGCCGATCAGCTTGTCCCTGAGCAGCAAATGGTCGGAGGTCGCGTGCAACTGGTGGCGCAGAAGCTGGTTTTCCCTGGACAGGGTCGACCGGTCCAGACACCGGGCCACGGCATTGAGCAATTGATTGGAACGGAACGGCTTCAGGATGAAATCCATCGCGCCTGCCCTCAGCGCCCCGATCGCTGTTTCAAGATCGGCGTAGGCCGTCATCAGGATCGCATCGGCGAAGAAACCGATCCGGCGCTGCTCGGCCAGCCATTCGACACCGTTCTTTCCCGGCATGATGTTGTCGAGGATCACCACGTCATAGTGATGGACATCGAGTTTGGCCGAGGCTTCGCCGGTGTCGCCCGCCTCATCGACCATCCGGCAATAGGGCTGAAGCGTGCGGACGAGAAAATTCCGCATGCCCGGCTCGTCGTCGACGATCAGGATCGCGGCCCGTTCCAGCCACGGCCCGAATTCCGGTTCGTTACGGTGCTCGATGGATCTGGTCGCAGACCGGCCTCCCATCCTGCCCCTCCCATAATGCTGATTTTCTTTGTCTTGCTTGGAAGACATATGAGGAAATTTTGCATAATTTCGCAAGATAATTCAGGGCACTCGTCCGTGTTTCGCATAGGCGCTGCCACTTACCTTACGGCAATCAAGGCGCGGAAGCCTTCCCCTCAACACCCACTGCTGAAATTACGTGTTTTCACGCTTTTTTCTCGCGCGATTACAATTTCCTGCGCTATAGTCGGCTGATGTTCAAGCTGGCCGAAGATATCGCGACGATCGGTCCGGACGCCTCCGCGTTCCGAACCAAGACGGTCGTCTGGAGTAGCGGCCAGGCGGCTGACGGCATGCGGTCTATCCCGGAGGAAACCGCCATCGCGCTCACCTTCAACGGCACCACGCACGCGGTGATGATGGCCACTCCGGACGACCTGGAAGACTTCGCCTACGGCTTCAGCCTGACCGAGGGCCAGATCGAAACCCCGGACCAGATCCGCTCCATCGACATCTCGGTGGTAGACAAGGGGGTCGACGTGCGCATCTGGCTCGACGGCACGGCCACCCGGCAGTTCCTCGACCGCCGCCGCCGGATCGCCGGCCCGACCGGCTGTGGATTATGCGGTGTCGAAAGCCTTGCCGACGCGGTCCCGATGCCGAAGCCTGTCTCCGGCACCAACAGCTTTCCGGCCGAAACGATCCTCGCCGCCCAACAGGCCCTGTTCGACGCCCAGACCCTGCATGCCGAAACCAGCGCGGTGCACGCCGCCGGCTACTGGGAACCGGGCGCCGGCCTCGTCGAAATCCGCGAGGACGTCGGCCGCCACAACGCGCTCGACAAGCTCGCCGGCGCCCTCGCCCGACAGGGTCGACCAGCCCATGATGGCATCATCCTGCTGACGAGCCGGGTCTCGGTGGAAATGGTCCAGAAGGCCGCCGCCATGGGCACCCCCGTCCTCGTCGCCGTCTCCGCCCCCACGGCGCTCGCCGTCCGCACCGCCGAAGCGGCCGGGATCACGATTGTCGCCGTGGCGCGGAACAATGCGTTTGAAGTGTTCTCGCATGCGGATCGGGTGGTGGTTTAGGGAGAGGGAGGGAAGCTTGTGGAGGACGCGGCTTACCGCCTGAAGCGGACAAACCTGCTCGTAAACCTGTTTTCTCTGTTATGCCTTCCCAGACGAAATTATCCAAAAGCCACAGAGATGACCGCCCCCCTCGGGCGAATAGTGATCTGCACCAAAAATATCGAGCAAATGGCGGAGTATTACTCCAAGCATTTTGGTTTTCAGTCTCCCGGACTGAAGGCGACAGCATCCTCGAATTGAAGCCACCAGTTAGTGGTGCTTCAATCCTATTGCATCCAGCCTCAACCAAGCAAAAGGAAGGGCAGGCCCTTGTGAAGCTCGTGTTTGATGTCGGGAACGTCACGGCCTTTTGTGAAGCAGCTAGCGGGGCCGGGCTGAAGTTCGGCAAGATTCATCAGGCTGATGGCTACGTCTTTGCCAACGCCAAAGATCCATCGGGAAACTCAGTTCAGGTGTCCAGCAGAGCGTTTGCGCAGGGATAGTATGGGCTCGGAGCGAACTTCGCCGAAGGTGACGCAAACGACTGCTAGAAGCCCTCAATTCGGCTATTGGCTCTGGCCTCATGGCGTCGCGACAGCGGCCGCCTGGCATGTTACCTCTGATGGGCAAAAGCCTCCGCTAGATCACATCACGCTTCTGCTCAAGATCCTTGGCAACGGACAGTCATCCGGGCCAGCTTTGGGCGAGGATCTCCACCGCCCGGACAATCTGGGCCTCATCCAGCGCCGCGTAGCCGAGACGAAGCGCTTGCGGTGCGGCTCGCTCCAGGGCGAAGCGTGTTCCGGGCAGAAGCGCGAGCCCTGCGGCCTCCGCGCGATCCGCCCAGCTTTCCGCTGACACGTTCTGGCAATGCAGCCACAGAGCCAACCCGCCCGCAGGGCTGTCGAAGACGATCCGCCCGCCCAGACGGTCCGACAAGGCTGAGGCAAGAACATCGCGGCGGGCGCGATAAATACGGCGCGCCTTTCGTGCGTGACGGCCGAGATCGCCATCGCGGATGAGATCAGCCAGGGCGGTTTCCAGCGGCGCATCGCCTTGCCGATCTATGGCTGCACGGGCTGCGGTCATGCGGGAAAGCAAGGGCTCGGGAGCCATAGCATAGCCCAGACGAATGCCGGGCGAGAGCAGTTTGGAGAGCGACCCCACATAAATCAGCGGAAGGTTTGTCGCGGCGCGCGCGGCAAGTGGCAGGACCGGGCGGCCTTCGAAACGATATTCGTGGTCGTAGTCGTCCTCGATCAACGTGACGCCATGGCGCTCGACCAGTTCCAGAAGCTGCAGCCGCCGCGCCGCGCCCATGGTTACGGTGGTCGGGTATTGGTGATGAGGCGTGACATAGACTGCCGCGATGCGTGGATCGCCCGCGATCGCTTCCTCAAGTGCTACGACCGACAGACCGCCGGCATCGACGGGAACGCCCCGCACGGTGGCGCCGGCTGCGCGGAAGGCCTCCCAAGCGAGCGGGTAGCCGGGTTCTTCCACCGCAATTGCCTGACCCGGTTTCAACGCAGCCTTTGCCGCCAGAAACAGCGCCATCTGGCTGCCCCGTGTGATCAGCAGCCGAGCGGGGTCGGCAACCACGCCCCGGTCCGAGGCGAGATAAGATGACAGCGCATGGCGCAGGACCGGCGTGCCACGGGCATCGCCATAATCAGCACCGCTGCGGAAGGACGGTGACAGCAATGCGCGGCGAAACGCGCGCGCCAGCGCCTTGTCCGGCACCAGTTTTGGGTCGGGCGCACCATCGCTGAAAGCCAGTTGAGGGCGAACCATCGCAGGTTCGGAGGGCACGGAGACCGCAACAGGCTCCGTCATGCTTTCAGGAAGGTCCTCGGCAACGAATGTGCCGCGCGCGGGCTCGGCATGCAGCCAGCCTTGCGTCGTGAGTTCCTGATAAGCGGCGTCGACCGTGTTGCGGTGAACGCCGAGTTCACGTGCCAGCGCACGCGTGCCCGGCAGGCGGATACCAGGCCTCAGGCGGCCGCGCATGATATCGCGAGTGATCGCCCCGGCAATCGCCAGAAACAGCGGGCCAGGTGCGTCTTTCTCAATATCCAGCGCAAGCGGGTGAGCGGTCACGGTAACCGGCCTATTCAAATTTCCAAAACTGGCCCTTTCTTACAGGCCGGAATTTCGCGAGACAATCGGCAAAATGCAAGAGGCCACCATGTCGAAATCAGCCCTGATCCTGCGCCATCTCGCCTTCGAAGACCTTGGCAGCTTTGACCCTGTGCTTGAGAAAGAAGGGTATCGGCTTATTCATGCCGAAGCCGGCATCGATAGCTTGCCGGACCCGCTTGCCGTCGATCTCGTGGTGGTGCTCGGAGGTCCGATCGGCGTCAATGACCCGCATGCTTACCCCTACATGCAGGCAGAACGCGATTGGCTCGTTCCGCGCCTTGCCGCGCGTCGCCCGACACTCGGCATCTGCCTTGGCGCGCAGCTCATGGCGGCAGCACTTGGCGCCAGGGTTGCCCCGATGCCTTACAAGGAAATCGGCTTCTCAGCCCTGACGCTGACAGATGCCGGCGGCAACAGCCCGCTCAGCCATCTCGGGGATGTCCCCGTTCTCCACTGGCATGGCGAAGCATTCGACATCCCCGAGGGAGCGGACACTCTCGCCGGAACGGCGGCTTGCGCCACCCAGGCCTTTGCCATGGGACCAAGTATTCTGGGGCTTCAGTTTCACCCCGAAGCCGGAGAGCTGCCCGCGTTCGAGCGCTGGCTCATCGGCCACAGCGTGGAACTGTCCGGGGCCGGCATCGACCCGGCTAACCTGCGCCGCGAGGCCGGAATGCATGGCGCGTCTCTGAAACGCGCCGGACAATCGATGCTCCGCGCCTGGCTGCGGGACTTGCCGGCATGAACGCGATTACCCTCCTGACCGGCCGCGCCCGTCTGCTGCCGGAAAGCGATGCGTTGAGCGGCATTTTCAAGACACCGGCGGACAGGCCGCTTCGTCTCGGCCCCGAAGGCTTCGAGAGCGACGAACAGGCGGACCGGCGGGTCCATGGCGGCGTTGAGAAAGCGGTGCATCATTATCCGTTGGATCATTACCCGCTCTGGCGCGCGGAACTCGGCGATCTGCCGGCGCTCGGCGCGCCCGGTGGATTTGGCGAGAACATTTCCGCATCCGGTCTGACCGAGGCGACCGTCTCGGTGGGCGACATCTTTCGCCTGGGCACCGCGCTGGTGCAGGTCTCCCAAGGACGACAGCCGTGCTGGAAGCTCAACCGCCGCTTCAACGTACAGGACATGGCCCGTCGTGTGCAGCAAACCGGCCGCACCGGCTGGTATTATCGCGTGCTTGAAGAGGGCATCGTAAAGACGGGAGACGGGCTCGAGTTAAAAGACCGCGTCGCGCCGGACTGGACGCTTCACCGACTCTGGCACGCTCTTTATGTCGACCGGCTGAATCTTGGTGAACTCAAGGAAATCGCAGCCCTCGACGTGCTGGCCGAAGGCTGGCGGAAATATGCGGTCCGACGGCTTGAAACCGGCCAGGTAGAAGACTGGCGCAACAGACTGGACGGTACAGCATGACGCCTCCTTCCTTCGTAATCTCGATCCAGAGCCAGGTCGTTTTCGGTCATGTCGGCAATTCCGCTGCGCTGTTTCCGATGCAGGCGGCGGGGCTGGAAGTGGCGGCGATCCCGACCGTGATCTTTTCCAACACGCCCGACTATCCGACGCTGCGCGGACGGGCGCTGCCGCCGGAATTCTTCTCCGACCTCTTGCAGGGCGCGCGCGAACGCGGCCTGCCGGAACGCGCGGACTTCATCCTCACGGGCTATATCGGCTCGCTCGACGTGGCGATGATGGTCGCGGATTTCGTGACCGAGGCGAAGGTCGCCAATCCATGCCTCACCTACGTCTGCGATCCCGTGATGGGCGATGCCGGTCCGGGCCTCTATGTGCCGGAAGCGATCGCCGACGTCATGCGCGACCGCTTGCTGCCAATGGCCGACATCGCGACGCCGAACCCGTTCGAGCTGAGCTGGCTGACGGGGCAGACGATCGCGACCCTTAAAGATCTCGAAGCCGCGAGGTCCTTTCTCCGCATCGCGCCAGGTGCACATTTGATCGCGACCGGCTGTTCGCTGGAAGACACGCCCCCCGGCCACATTGAAAGCGTCATTCTCGGCGCTGAAGGCGCAAGCCGCCATCCGGTGAAGCACCTGCCGGTCGCGCTGCCGGGAACGGGCGATCTGTTCGCCGGGCTGATCGTCGCGGGGCGCGCGCGCGGATTGCCCCTGACGCAAACCGTGGAAGCGGCGCAGCGCCTCACGTCGCGCGCGCTGGACCACGCCCGCGCCCTCGGCGCCGGGGAAGTTGTGCTCAGCGAACCGGAATTCCGCCGCGAGCTTCTGACTGTTGATGCCCGCTGACCCTTGCCCGTCGATACGTCCGGCATAACCGACAGTCATATCGTGGAGAACGGACGCTCGCCGCGCCGACCGAATTCAGAAAAAAGGCTCCAATCACCCGGTCAAGGAAGGGCTGCTTCGGAAGCTGTGACCGGAACAGGATCTGAACGGCCCCGCACGATAGAGCACCCGTTCCGGCTGACCTGTTCAAACGCCCTGCTCGATCCCGAATGACAGCAGGAAGCGGTCCACAGCCCTTGAAATGGCCTCGGATGGATCGTCCGGGCACGGCATGCGGTAGATGTGCTGACGGATGCCGATGTAGACGATGCCGCCGTGCAGGTTCCAGATGTCTTCCATCACCGGCACTTCATCCGACCGCGCCGCGAGCTCGAGTTCGCCAAGCAACGGCCGCAGAATCACGTCGCCCAGGTGCTTGAGGTAGCGCCGATTAAGCTGTGCGCCGTAGAGACCGGAAAACATGAAGATCCGCATCCACTCATACTGGAAGATGAGGGTGCTGTACTCGGTATAGAAGTCGAGCAGCCGCTGCCTGAGCGACACCGAACGGTCGGTGAGACGGGTGGGCCAGTCGGGCGACAGGCGGTTGAGATAGACCTGCTCATAAACCGCCTCGATCAGGTCGTCCTTGGTCGCGAAATAGTTGAACAGAAGCGATTGCGTCACGCCAAGCCGCTTGGCGAGATCACGTGTGTTTCCCTCCAGTCCGACCTCTGCGAAGAAAGCGACGGCGCCGTCGACGATCTGCTGGCGGCGCTCGCCGGGAGGCAATCTCCGGCGGCTCGACCGCTCGTCACACTCAGCGATTTTTGCCATTCCGTTCGCATCCTTCTTTCGGCGCTCCGTCATACGTCACGAAATATTCTACTTGCAATCTTTCGCTTTTTATAGATCATTTGCTCAATAAGACTGAGCATCTGCTCAATAAGCGGCGCGAGGAGGCGTCGCAACAAGGGAGGGAGACGCCATGAAGGCATCGGCGGGCGGCTATGCGCGTGCATCCGACGTGCGGCAGGCCTTGGAAATGCTTGCCGCCAGCGATGGTAGCGGTCGTGTTCTTGCGGGCGGTCAGAGCCTGATCGCCGCGATGAACATGCGGCTTTCCACAGGCGACATTCTGGTCGATATCTCGCGCATCGAGGAACTGGCCGGTGTCCGGGAAACACCCGACAGCCTTTGGATCGGCGCGCTGACGCCACATGCGGAGATCGGGCGCAACGCCCTCATCCGCGAGCATGCCCCTCTCCTTTCCCAGGCCGTCACGTTTATCGCCCATGCGGCAATCCGCAATCGCGGAACGATCGGCGGCGCGCTCGCCCATGCGGATCCGGCCGCGGAGTTTCCGGCTTGCATCCTGGCGCTCGGCGCGACCCTTCATGTGGAAGGACTGGACGGCACCCGCGACATCCCGGCTGAGGACTTCTTCCAGGACATTTTCGAGACAGCCATCCAGGAAGGCGAAATCCTGACGGGCATCTCGATCCCGAAGGCCGGACCGGACGAACGTCAGACGATCACCGAAGTCGCCCGCCGCTCCGGCGATTACGCGCTTGCCGGCGTCTGCCTGGTGAAGCGCTCGGGAAAACACCGGCTGTCGCTGTTTTCCGTCGCCCCCAAACCGGTTCTGGCCGCTCAGGCCATGGCCGCGCTTGACCAGGGCGACGTCGATGGCGCCGTCCAGGCGCTGCAGGCGGACATCGATCCGTCGTCCGACACACAGGCAACAGCCACCTATCGCCGTCATCTTGCCGGCACCCTGCTGCGGCGTGCCGTGGCAACGATCCGGGGAGAAAGCGAATGACCGAACAATTTCGGGACAAGGTCGACATCGCGCTGACGGTAAACGGCGAGCCGGTCGAGGCGCGCGTCCCGGCAGGCCAGCACCTTGTGGACTTCCTGCGCACATCCCTCGGCCTGACCGGGGCCCATGCCAGCTGCGAACACGGTGTTTGCGGCGCCTGCACCGTGCAGGTCGACGGCAAGGCGGTGCGCGGCTGCCTGATGCTTGCAGCCCAAGCCGACGGTACCGAGGTCTGGACCGTGGAAGGCCTGTCGGACACGGCCGAAATCAACGACCTGCAGGACGCCTTCGTTGCGCGCAATGCGCTCCAGTGCGGCTTCTGCACCCCCGGAATGCTCGTCGCGGCGAAAGAATTGCTCGCCGGCGGAGGTGTTCCCTCTCGCGCCGACATCCGGGAACACCTGTCTGGAAACTACTGTCGCTGCACGGGATACGAAGCCATCGTGGATGCGGTTGAGACCGTGGCCCGCACACGCGCCGAAAGGGGGGCGGCATGACTATTCAATTCGGAAATCCGGACCGTCCCAATTCCTACATAGGCAAGACGGTTCCCCGTCCGAACGCCAAACGGCTCGTTCAAGGGCGCGGCATCTATGTCGACGACATCGTGCTGCCTCGTCTTGTTCACGTCGCCTTCGTCCGCTCCCCATTCGCGCATGCAAAGATCAACGGCATCGATGCCGGCGAAGCGCTGAACGTCAAAGGCGTTCTGAAGGTCTTTACAGGCGAAGACATTGCCAAGGTGTGCACGCCCTGGGTGGCCGTTCTCGCCCATCTGAAAGGCCTGAAGTCGCCTCCCGAATATCCGATCGCCGTGGACCGGGCCTGCTGGGTGGGAGAGCCCGTCGCGGCCGTGGTCGCGACCTCGCGCGCAGCCGCCGAAGACGGCGCGGCCCTGATCGATGTGGACTACGAGCCGCTGGCGGCCGTCACCGACATGATGACCGCGCTTGACCCCGACACGCCGGTGCTCCACGAGGACATGGGCGATAACCTCGCCTTCGAGCGCCTGCACGAGCAAGGCGATGTCGACGCGGCGCTGAAGTCCGCTCACAAGGTCATATCGGCACGTTTCGTCACCGGCCGGCACACGGGCGTAACGCTGGAACCGCGCTCCATCCTGGTCGACTGGAACCCGGCCGAAGAACAGATGACCGCCTATCATGCGACCCAGGCACCGCACATGATCCAGACGGTGCTGGCGGAGCATCTCGGCCTGCCGGAAGGCAATGTCCGGGTCATCTGCGAGGATGTTGGCGGATCCTATGGCATCAAGGTCCATGTCTATCCGGACGAAGTGGCAACAGCGGCCATTGCAAAGATCATGGGCCGGCCCGTCAAATTCGTGGCCGACCGGTTGGAGAGCTTCACCAGCGACATCCACGCCCGCGATCATGAAATCGAAGCGAAGATCGCGGTCCAGGAAGACGGCACGATCGTCGCCATGGACGTAGACGACTGGACGGCGATCGGCGCCTATTCGGTCTATCCCCGCACCTCCGCCATCGAAGGCAACCAGGTGGTGAACCTCTGCGGCGGGCCTTACGACTTCAAGCACTACCGCGCGAAGACGACGGTCGTATTCCAGAACAAGACGCCGACCTGCCAATACCGCGCGGTGGGTCACCCCATCGCGGTTGCGATCACGGAAGGGCTCGTCGACATGGCGGCTGCGGAGATCGGGATGGATCCGGTCGAAATCCGCCGGCGCAACATGTTCCGGGACGATGCCTATCCGGCGACCTCCCCCGCAAACATGCGGTTCGAGGGCCTGTCGCACCACGCTTCGCTGAACAAGCTCCTGGAGCTGATGGATTACGATGGTCTCAGGGCCGAGCAGGCGGAGCTGCGCAAGAGGGGCATCCATCGCGGTATCGGGATTGCCAGCTTCATCGAGCTGACCAACCCCTCCCCGTTCATGTACGGCATCGGCGGCGCGCGGATCTCCGCCCAGGACGGATGCACGGTGCGGATGGATCCTGACGGTTCGGTCGTGGCCCTGTCCGGCGTGACGGAACAGGGCCAGGGAACCGAGGCGATGCTGAGCCAGGTGGTGGCCGAAGGGGTGGGCGTATCACCCTCCAGGGTCCGTGTGATCACCGGCGATACCCAGGTCACGCCTTACGGAGGCGGAACATGGGCCTCGCGCGGGGCCGGTATCGGCGGCGAGGCTGCCCTGCAGGCGGCCCGCGCGCTTCGCGACTCGATCCTCGAAGTGGCGGCGGCAATGCTCCAGGCCGAGCAATCGAAGCTCGATATCCGGGAGGGCGCCGTCGTCGACAGTGCTACGGACGAGGCCCGGATGCCGCTGGAGGAACTGGGCCGGATCGTCTATTTCCGCGGGGATACGCTGCCGAAGGGGCTGCCGCGCGAACTGGTGCAAACCCGGCACTACATCACCTCCGACTATCCGTTTGCCTTCACCAACGGTATTCAGGCCTCCTACCTGGAGGTCGATACCGATACCGGGATCGTCAAGCTTCTCAAGCATTGGTGCGTCGAGGATTGCGGACGGGTGATCAACCCGCAGCTCGTCGACGAACAGATCCGCGGCGGGATTGTTCAGGGCCTTGGCGGCGCCCTGTTCGAGGAAATCCACTATGACGCCGACGGCCAGCTCCTGAACGGATCCATGGCGGACTATCTGGTTCCCATGGCCGCCGAAATGCCCGACATGATTATCGGCCACGTGGAGACGCCGACGCAGGAAAGCATGCTCGGCGCCAAGGGCGCCGGGGAAGCGGGAACGGCCGGGTCTCCGGCTGCCGTCATGAATGCGATCAACGATGCCTTGCGGCCCATGGGCGCGCAGGTCACCGAAATGCCGTTCACGCCTGAACGGATCCTTCGGGCACTTGGGGCCCTGAAAGACTGAAGCAATTGGGGCTTGGGAGGAAAAGCCCCGTAACCTGGGAGGAAATCATGAAGTTCATTACCTTGGCGACCGCGACGGCCATCGTCGCCTGTTCCGCCGGCTTCGCCGCCGCGCAACAGACCATAACCGTGAATATCGGTTCATCGCACCCGGAACAGAACATCTGGGTCTATGCGATGAAGAACACGTTCGAACCGGAAGTGAACCGCATTCTGGAAGCCGCCGGCGAGTACAAGATCAACTGGGTCGAGTCCTACGGCGGCACGCTTTACAAGTTCACCGATACCCGTGAAGCCGTCATGGACGGCATCGTCGACGTCGGCATGGTCGGCACGGTCTGGGAAGGCGCCAACATGCCGCTCCAGAACGTGACCTATTTCACGCCTTTCGCCACCGAAGACCACAAGATGATCATCGAGATTTTCGATGATCTGTCGGAAAACCTGCCCGAGCTTCGCGACAGCTGGGCCGAAAACGGCATGGTTCACCTGTCGTCGCTGATCACCGACAGCTACGACATCTACGCGACCTTCCCGGTCAACTCGATGGGTGACCTCGCCAACCGGAAGCTGAACGCACCCGGAACGTCGGCGAACTGGCTGCGCGGCACAGGCGCTACGCCGGTCGATGGCGCGCTCACGACCTATTACACCAATATCCAGACGGGCGTGACCGAAGGCACGCTGTCGTTTGCGTCCGGCATTCTGCCGACCCGCGTCTACGAAGTCGCGCCGGAACTCACCCGCGTGGGCATCGGCTCGATGTATTTCGGCGGCATCGCGGCCAACAAGGATTTCTTCGAGGGCCTGCCCGAGCCGGTCCAGAAGGCCTTCCGCGAAGCGGCCAAGGCAACCTCCCAGGCCCATGGCCAGTATGTCGAGGATCTTGCCAAGCGCGCTCTGACCGAAATGCAGGCCGCAGGCCTGACGATCCACGAACTGCCGGAAGCCGAAAAGACGGCCTGGGTCAACGGCCTGCCCAATATCGTGGAGCCGTGGCTCGAGCAGACCGGCGATGCCGGGCGCGTGGTTCTGAAGGCTTATTTCGATGCGCTGCGCGCGCATGGCGCCGAGCCGTTGAGGGCCTGGGACGAAGGCCTCTAAGATCAGCCTGAGTTCACGTTGCACCCGCCCGGGGTCTGTCCGGGCGGGTGTTTGCAGATTGAAATGGATGCGACGATGACCGACGACACCAATGCCGAAACCGACGACGCCTTCGTCCCGGCCTTCTCGGAGGCGCCTTTCGGCGCGGCCCTCGGCAGTCTGGCCGCCATCATGTCATCCGTCGGCACGCTCGCCATCGGAGCGCTCATGGTGCTCATCGTCGTGGATGTGCTGGGGCGCAACTTCTTCAATGCGCCGATTACCGGGGTCGCGGAAATCGCGGGCCGCGCCGTTGTCGCCATCGTCTTCCTGCAGGTGGCCGCCGCGATATTGCAGAAACGCCTGACCCGCGCCGATTTTCTGATCCGTCGTCTTCAGGGCGTTTCGCCAAAGGGCGTATGCCTGATCGAAGCGCTGTTTTGCATTGCCGGGATGATCGTGTTCGCGCTGATCGTCTGGGCCTCCTGGCCGAAACTGGCGAGCGCCTGGGCGACATCGGAATTCTTCGGCGTCCAGGGCGTTTTCACCATTCCGACCTGGCCCTTCAGGGGCATCACGGTTTTGGGGTCCGCAGTCGCGGTCCTCGCCGCGCTTTATCGCGCGCAAGATGAAATCCGCAAGTTCCGGAGCCTGCCATGACCACCCTGACCATCGGCCTCCTGCTTGTCGGTGCGCTGATCCTGCTGGTCCTGCTTGGGATGCAGATCGCCTACGCGCTGTTCCTGGTGGCCTTCGCCGGCATCTGGATCATTCGGCACAATGTCGATCTCGCCTTTCGCATGCTGGAACTGACCGCCTACAGCGGGATCGCGGATTATCTTTTCGCGACGATTCCGCTGTTCGTGCTGATGGGGCTTCTCGTCAGCGTCTCGAACGTCGGGCGGGATACGTTCGAAGTGGCCGAGGAACTGCTTCGCCGCGTCGTCTGCGGACTTGGCGTGGCGACCGTTGCGGCCAACACGATCTTTGCCGCCGTGACCGGCGTTTCCATCGCTTCGGCGGCGGTTTTCACCCGTGTCGCGGTTCCGGAAATGAAGCGCCACGGCTATCGCTCGGCGTTTTCCGCCGGCACCGTCGCGGGTTCGTCCGTGCTCGGCATGCTGATCCCGCCAAGCCTGCTGCTGATCATTTACGGCGTGCTTGCGGAAGTCTCCATCGGCGGCATGTTCCTCGCCGGCATCGTGCCCGGCCTGCTGCTCGCCGGCGGCTTCGTGGCAATGCTGATCTCCGTGACCCTGCTCTTTCCGGGGTTCGTGATGACCGACCCGGACGCCGCGAAGCAACGCCGGCAGGACCGCGATGTCGAAACCATGCCGCTCGGGCGAATGATCGCGAAGCTGTTGCCGATCATCCTGCTCGTCATCCTGGTTCTCGGCGGACTTTACTCCGGCTTCTTTACGCCGACGGAGGCCGGTGGCGTGGGCGCGTTCGGTGCCCTGCTGGTTGCCCTCTCCCGGCGCTCCCTCGACCGTCACAATCTCTGGCAGGTGATGAAGCAGACGGGCGTCATCTCGGTTTCGATCCTGCTCCTCCTGATCGCGGCGAGCTATTATTCGCGCATGCTTTCGATCGCCGGGCTGCCTAATGCGATCGCAGGGCTGGTCAACCAGAGCGGTCTCGGCCCCATGGGATTCATGGTGCTCTGCTCCGGCCTCATCCTCCTCATGGGCATGATCCTGGACAGCACGTCGATCCTCCTGATCATGGTTCCGATTGCAGCGCCGATCGCGCAGGGCATGGGGATCGACCTAAGCCAATTCGGCATCGCAGTCGTGATCGCGGTGGAGATCGGCCTGCTCACGCCGCCGTTCGGGATCTCTGTGTTCACGGTCCACAACACGCTCAACGACCCGGACGTGTCCGTCGAACAAATCTTCGCCGGCACGCTGCCGTTCATCGCGGTAATGCTGTGCGTCCTGTTGCTCGTTATTCTGATCCCGGGAATCGCGACACTCTTTCTGTGATCGCAGGAGCGGAATTCGGAGCGGTGGCCGGTTCGAACGTGAAGACCGAACAGCGGATTGCCCGACCCGTGTTTCAGGACTGCAGCATCTGGCCGATGCTTCGGTAGATCATATAGCTCGCAACCACGAAAATCAGGCCGGCAAACAGGGTGTTCAAGGTGCCTTTTCGCGCCGACAATCGTTTGGCGAGCATTCCGCCGATGAGACCGCCGACAACACCGCCTCCGATAAAGACGGCCGCAAGCACCCAGTCGACATAGCCGGAGAGGGCATAGTTCAAGGCCGTTGTCAGGCCGAATGCGGTGACGGCGACGAGCGACGAGCCGATTGCGAAAATGATCGGCATGCCGGTCGATGCAAGCAGGCCGGGCACGATCAAAAAACCGCCGCCAATACCGAAAAAGCCTGAGAAAATGCCGGTCAAGCCACCGAAACCCAGAACCTTGTGCGCGTTCTCGCGCGAGCATTGCGCCCCCGGATTTCCCTCCGCCCCGCGCTTGCGGAACATGAGGCCGCCGACCACGAACATGAGCAGGGCAAACAGCAGGAGAAGTTTCTGCCCGTCGACGATCTTGCCGACACTGGAGCCTATGAAGGCGCCGGCGATACCGGCGACACTGTAGACGGCTGCACACCGCCATTTGACGTTGCCGAGCCGGGCGTGGCTCAGGAGATTGGCAAAGGCATTGGCCGCGACGGCGAACGCACTCGTTCCGATGGCCATATGGGCACTTGGAACGCCGACGAGATAAACCATCAGAGGCACGGCCAGAACCGACCCGCCACCGCCGAACATGCCGAGCGTAAAACCCACCAGTCCGCCTGAGAGAATACCGAGACCGTATTGTATCGGTTCAAGATGCATCATCTGATCGCCGGCCTTCATCCGGCCGGTCCACTTGTTTTATCGACAGCAATCGCCCGAAGGCCTTTTTTGGTGGCCCTGTAACGCGGTCGCCGCTTTCCGGCGGGACCATAGTCGGAAGAATACTTTCATACAATGTGAAATATAAATGTGATCGTTTTCAGGCCGCACCAACCGTCCGAGGGCACGCTTCCGCTCCCTCTCCCCGCAAAGAAAAAAGGCGCCGTCCCTTTCGGACGGCGCCTCATTTTCACGAGCTGGCCTGATTTGCCGGCAGGTCAGACCCGGTAGCGGCCAGACTTTTGCCGTCCGACCTCAGGCCTTCTTGTTCGAGACGTGCCATGGCGTCAGCCAGGCGCGGAGCTGCGAAATCAGCCCGTAGAGCACAAGGCCGACGAGTGTCAGGATCACGATGGTGCCGAAGAGTTCGGCAACGGCCAGATCCTGCAGATAAGCCACGGCCAGGTAGCCGAGCCCCTCGTTGCCGCCGATGAACTCCCCGACGATGGCACCGATCATGGCCAGCACGACCGCGACCTCGGCACCGGCCAGAATGACCGGCAGGGCTGACGGCAGCTCCAGCAGCGTGAACCGCTGCCAGGACTTCGCCTGAAGCATGGTGAGCACGTCCTTGTCTCCGGGCTCGACCGACTTGAAGGCGACCAGCGAGTTGGAGAAGACCGGGAAGAACGACAGGGCCGCCGCGATCACGATCTTCGATTCCAATCCAAAGCCGAACCACAGGATGAAGAGTGGTGCCAAAGCGATTTTCGGGATCAGCTGCAGACAGACGATGAAAGGCTTCGCCGCCCATTCGACCGGCGGGAACCGGGCCATGGTGAAGCCCAGGCCGACACCGATGAACGTGGCGATCAGGAACCCGGAGATCGCTTCCGTCGCCGTTATCCGCGCATGATGCCAGAGTTTCGGCTCGGTAATCATCTGGCTCAGTGCAACCAGGATCTTTTCCGGCGGCGGCAGAACGAAGGCGGAGACGTCCGCCGAATGAACATAGACCGACCAGATGATCAGGAAAACGGTCACCGAGGCGATCGGCAAGCCGATCCGGTACAGGCGTTCCCGGCTCATTGCATCCCTCCCGTCAGAGCGTTTCTCAGATGGGCAACCGCGTCCTGGAACTCCGTTCGCCGTTGCAGATCGAGATCGCGGGGTCTTGGGAATGGAAGGTCCTCAATCCCGATGATGCGGGCGGGGCGCGGCGCGAGCACCACGACCCTGTCGCTCAGGAAGGCGGCCTCGGTGATCGAGTGCGTGACCAGGATCGTGGTCACCTTCGCCCGGGCGCAGACGTTCATCAGCTCCATGTTGAGCGTGTCGCGCGTCATGGCGTCGAGCGCACCGAAAGGCTCGTCGAGCAGCAGCACCTGGGGATCGGTGACAAGGGCACGTGCGAGCGACGCGCGCTGGCGCATGCCTCCGGAGAGTTCCGACGGGCGATTGTTTTCAAAGCCGGCCAGGCCGACCATGTCGCACAGCGCGATGGCCCGCTCCATCCGCTCGGCCTTCGCAACGCCGGAAATCCGGAGCGGCAACGCGACGTTTTCCGCAACCGAGAACCAGGGAAACAGACGCGCTTCCTGGAACATCATGGAAACCGGCCGGGTTGCTTCCACCGACCGTTTCCGGCCCGACCAGACGGCGTTGCCGCGAACGGCCACGTCGCCGCTGGTGGGGTATTCCAACCCCGCGATGATCCGCAGCAATGTGGTCTTTCCGCATCCCGACGGCCCGAGCAGGGAGACGAACTCTCCCTTGCTCAAAGTCAGGCTGGCGTTGGAGATCGCCGTGACGGCCTTGTCGTCCGTTCCGAAGATCTTCTCCACGCCCGAGAGTGCGATTTCCGGTTCTTTTGAAACCGTATGTGCATTCATTTCTGCAGGGCCTTGTCGAGCAGGGCGTTGGTGTAGAGGGATTTCGGATCCGGCGTGGTGTCGATCATCTTCGCCTCGGTCAGAAGCGAGACCGCCTTTTCCCAGACTTCGGGAATGTTGCGCAGCAGATTCGCCTCGGACTTGGACACCCAGTTTTCCGAGTTGGCACGCAGATCCTGCTTGGCCGTTTCCATGTCTTTGAGACCGCGCACGTCGTGCTTGGATCCGATGGCCTTCAGGATCGGCTCCAGATCGGAGGCCGTCGCGATTTCGAGTGCGGATTTATGGGTCGCGCGCAGAAACTTGACGAACTTCTCCGGGTTTTCCTTGATCGCGTCTTCATGCGCGACATAGACCTGCCCGGGCATGCCGTCATCCATGGGAATGGCATGAACGTCGTCGCTGGCGGCCTTGGCCTTGATCATGGAGGAGGTATTGCCGATGAAAGCGCCCGCGCGGCCGGCCTCGATCAGGGCGAAGGATGCGGCGCTGTCGGCGACCTTGACCTTCTCAACAGAGTCCGTTGCAAGGCCCGCGCCGGATAAGAGCAGGTCGAGCGTGCCTTCCATCGAGCCCCCGAGGGAAGCCATGCCTACGGTACGGCCCTTCAGGTCGGCGACCGTGTTCACCGGGTTCGACTTGGAAGAGATGATGTAGAACGGCGAAAGCTGCGCGATGGTCGCGATCGAAATCAGCGGCGCGCCGTTGTTGACCTTGGAAACAATGTAGTTGGTGCCCCCGGTCCGCCCGGAATCCATCTGCTTCGCAATCACCATCTGGGCGGCCATGGCTGCGCCCTTGGCCGACTGGATCGAGAAGGTCAGGCCTTCGTCGGCGTAGTAGCCGGCGGCTTCCGCATAGAGAACGGAGCCGAATGCCAGAGACAGGCTGAACGGGGTTATGAATTGAAACTCATCGCCCGCAGCATATCCGGATTTCGGAAGGGCAAGATAGGCTGCCCCGGTGGCTGCTGCGCCAAGAAAATTCCTGCGGTTCAGTTTACCTGTCATCATCATGCTGGCGTCCCCGTTTGCTTGTTGGCAGTTACGAAGACTCAAGCCTATGTGTAAGTATTTTCACTAGCGATAGGCCGTTTTATATATAAAACGCAGGTTAAAAAGAAAACGCAACCAGAGATATACTTTTCCTTCTTACCGCTACCCTAAGCACTACGTTGCCGTTTCCTGCCAGCCGAGCAACCTGGAAATGCGCTTGGCTGTCCGAACCACGGACTCACGCACCGGGCCGTGGATCTCCGCCAGGTGCTGTTCGGAGATCGGTGCGGTGACATTGATGCCGGCGGCAACGCGCCCGGTGATGTCGTGAATGGGCGCTGCGACCGAGGCAATACCCGCTTCGAAATTGCCGGCATGCACGATCGCTTCCGCGCCATGATCTGCTTTCGCCTGGGAGAGGACCTCGGTCATGCTGATGGCACCGCGCACAAGCGAGGCGTTGTCGCTGCGGAACATGCTGACGAGGCTGTCGGTGGACAGATCCGCCAGCATCACGCGCCCGATGGCGGTGTTTCGGGCAGGAAGCCGGCTACCGACATGGACAATGGACATGTCCGCATATTTGGCAGGAATCCGAAGCACGTAGAGAACCGAGGTGCCGTCCAGCACCCCCATATGGGCGGACCAGTTCAGTTCGTCGCGCAGGCGCTCCAGTTCCGGCTGGGCGATCTCCACGATCTCGCGCGTGGCCAGATAACCGTAGCTGAGCCTCAGGATACCGGGACCGACCGCATAGGTGTTGGTGCGCTGGTCGTGGATCAGGCATCCCATCTCTGCTAGTGTGTAGACCGTACGGAACGCTGCGGAGCGCGTGATCCCCAGACGTTCGGATATGTCTTTCAGGGAAAGGTTCGGTGTTTCCGGGGTAAAACACTGCAACGCCTTCAATCCGCGCACGAGGCCCGGGACCAGGTATCGATCCTCGTCAGCCGCCATGTTCTCTCATCTTCCTGTTCGCCGAAGTGAAATCGGTTTGCGTTTCACCAGTAAAACGCAGCCTCACCCGTAAAACAAGATGCCCCTAGAGTTGATCCATATCAACCGCGTATGAGGACGGAGACGCTGTCATGAACATTGAGAACCAGGAATTCAAAACGCTTCAAGAGGCTCTGAAGGCCAATACCGGCCGCTTTGTCGACAAGCGCTTCGACTGGGAAGCCTTCCCGTCGAACATCGGTTTTCCCGACCTTTCCCGCGCCCAGATGCGTTACATTGGCGCCGGTGGCTCGCCGAAGGTCGGCGACAACACGACCCTTAAGCCGGATCACTTCACCCTGTCCCTGATCTACAAGGAGCCGGGCAAATACGCCGCCTGCCACAGCCATGAGATCGAGGAAAGTTTCCTGATCATCGACGGCAGCCTGATCGTCGGCTGGGAAAAGGACGGCGAAGTGGTCGAAGTCAACCTCGGCCCGAAGGACATGATCCTGAACGCCCGCGAAATCGGCCACGGTTTCCGTGTCGACGGCGTCGAGCCGGTTTTGATGTCGATTTCCGTCGACGTCGGCAAGCCGCTGCCGCCGGTCTACCACTACCACCCGAAGGAGCATGCGCCGGAACTGGCCCGCAGCTTCGGTGCCGAACCGGGCAAGACCATGCCGTTCGACCCGAACGGATCCCATCCCCTGCAGAAGCTGATGGGAAAATACGTTGCCCGTCACAATGAACTGGAAACGATCTGGGACGATGCCGGCTTCACCCGCAAGGTCTACTGCGGCCCCGGAGGCGTGGAGACCGACACCTGCCGGAAGGAAATGCTCGGTATTCCGTCGCGGGTCGGCGTCAAGCCGTTCACGCGGGACGTGGAAGACGCTTTCCTGGTGCTTGAAGGCTCCCTGACCGTCGGGTGGGAAGAGAACGGCGAAACCACTGAAGTCGAACTCGGACCGCGCGACCTTGTGAAGACCCCGGCCGGCCGCAAGCACTGGTTCCGCAACAACAGCGCCACGCCTGCAACCGTCTGGTATGTGGTGGGCTCCGCCGTGCCGGAAACGGTCAAGTTCGAAAAGGCCTGACAGCTCCGGATTCGAAGCTGACTAGACGATGAAAGGGGCGGCTGCCCGACGGCATGGATTGCCCGAGCGGCCGCCCCTTTTCATGAGATGAAGGATCTCTTTTGCACACAGCTTGCGAGAAGGCCTCCTTCGTCACCGAGGTCCCCTGATATCGAGAGTTACGTAGTAATCCGGTTGACGGGCACGCCACAAACGATAATAATTGAACTTAATGTTCAAATAAGAACTTTCAAAGGGATTCAAATGGCCGTTTTGAAGATTGGAATCTGCGGTGGCGGTGTCGGTGGTTTGTGTGCGGCGATCGCGCTGACCGACATGGGCCATAACGTGACGGTTTACGAACAGGCTTCCGAATTCGGCCGCGTGGGCGCCGATATCAACTTGACCCCCAATGCCGTCCATGCCCTCGACCGGCTTGGGGTCGGCGAACGGTTGCGCGAAACCGCGGCACGTCCCACCCACCGCATCAGCCGCCAGTGGGACACCGGCGAGGAAACCTCGCGCCTGCCGATGAGCACGGCCGCCGAGGAACGCTACGGCTCGCCGCAGTTGACCATCCACCGGGCCGACCTTCTCAACGCCCTGACTGACCGCCTTCCGGCCAACCGCATCCTCTTCGGCTGCAAGGTGACCGGTATCGAACAGGACGACACAAAGGCGACCATCCGCTTTGCGGACGGCAGCCATGCGGACTTTGACGCGGTCATCGGTGCCGATGGCATCCACTCCGTCGTCCGGACCGCTCTGTTCGGCAAGGACGACCCGAAGTTCACCGGCCTGGTGTCCTACCGCGCGGTGTTCCCACGCTCCAAGGGCGCTGGTATTCCGGATCTCGATGCCTTCACGAAATGGTGGGGCCCGACCAGCGACTATCAGATCGTCACCTTCCCGCTCACCCGAGGCGAGGAGATCTTCGTCTTCGCGACCACGCCTCAGACCGACTGGACCGAGGAAGGCTGGACCCTGCCGGGCGACATCAACGAACTGCGTGCGGTCTACAAGGACTTCCACCCCCAGGCCCGCGCCCTGCTCGACGCCTGCGAGACCGTAACCCGGTCTGCGCTGCATGTGCGCACGCCGATGGAACACTGGTCCAAGGGCCGGATCACCATTCTCGGCGACGCCGCCCATCCCATGGTGCCATTCATGGCCCAGGGCGCCTGCATGGCGATCGAGGACGCTGTCGTTCTGGCACGGTCCCTTGACGGCAGATCTTCCGCAGAGGTGCCGGCTGCACTCGAAACCTACGAGACCGCGCGGAAACCCCGTACCGCCCATGTCCAGGAAAGCTCGCTTGCCAATGAATGGCTGAAAGACCGAGGCAATGCCGACTGGGTCTACGGCTACCAAGCATGGGAAGTGGGTCTGGACGACCTGGCTGCGTGACGAAACGGCGATTGAGAAGCTGATCAATATGTGACATATCGTTCATATTAGATCAGCTTTTCTGAGATCATCCCGATTTCGTATAAAAGTAAATAACCTGGATCAGGGGGGCAGCATGACGTTGGCATCCGACAAGGACGCGGAACAGACAGGCTATTCGGTCCCGCCGGTTCTGCGGGCAATCGCACTGCTGCGCTATATCGGAGCCGGCAACCGCTGCCGCAACATCTCTTCGGCCTCCAAGGAACTGGGCATCAACCGCACCACGTTGATCCGCCTCATTCATACGCTGGAAGACGAGCGCATGATCGAGGAGATCGACGAAGGCGCCGGCTACCGGCTCGGAACCGGGTTGATCGCGCTGGCTTCCGAGGCCATCGCCGACCGGGACGTCGTCCAGGTCGCCCGGCCGATCCTTGCCGACCTGGCAGCCGAACTCAACCTGTCGGCACATCTGGGCATTCTCGACGGGCTCGAGATCGTCTACCTGGCCCGGGAAACGCCGAACTCCTATCTGGTCAGCAACGTGCGCGTGGGCACCCGTTTACCGGCGCATGCGACCACCATCGGACGCATTCTGCTGTCCGAGCTCGCGCCCGAGGCGTTGCACAAGCTTTATGACCACGTGACGCTCGATGCCTATACGGACAAGACCAGAACCTCCCTGGAGGAACTGGAAGCGCAACTCGCCGAGGACCGCAAAGGCAGTATCGCCTGGAGTGTCGCCAACTTCGAGCCCGGGATCGGTTCCTGCGCAGTCGCCGTTTACGACGATCGCGGCCGTGCGGTCGGCGGCATTAACGTGACCGGGCAGGACAGCGTGTTCACGCCTGGAACTTACGAGGCGAATGTGATCGAACGCGCCATAAAGTCCGCCGCGAACCGGATTTCCGAGGGGCTCGGCCACACCTCGCGCACCGCTCGCAGAGCCTAATTTCAGAAATAATCAGTCGTAGGTATAACCGAAGGACAGGCCGAACCGGTCCGCCGTCAGCGGTCGGTTGCCGGTCAGGGCCCGGCGGAGCCACAAGCGACCGTGGATCTGGGTGTCGGTGAAATCGGCGTTTTCCGGAAGCCGGACACCATCAAACCAAAGCCCACCCAACCACTCGGCGCCGGAGAAATCCGCCTGTTTGCGTAAGTTCGCGCCTTCCAGCGAAAAGTTGCCATAGGCGACGACGGCTGAAAAATCCGCGTTGTCCTCAAAAACGGCACCATTGAAGTTGCCGATGCCGCGGAATTCACACCCGGCAAAGGACACTGTGCGGGAGAAGGTTACCTCTTCGAACCGCGCGTCGTTGCGAAACGAAGCGCCCGCGAAGGAAACCTCGCCGCCGAAGACCGATCCGCCGAACCAGGACAGGCCCTGGAACACCGCATCGCGCGCATCGATGCCGTCGGGAAACCGCGCATTCCGGAAATCGACGCCAGCCAACTCAAGGCCGGCGAGATCAAGCCTGCCTTCGCAGTCGACCCCGGATAGATCGATGCGCTCGCCGTGATGCCACGGCGTCGACAGGCGGTCGCGGATTTCCCCCGCCAACATTACGCGGCCTCTGAGTTCTGTTTTTCTGCGAGAGCGACCATTTCCTCCGCCCAAGGCAGAGCCAGATCATCCGCCATGTCGGCGCCGGACGCATCATGGGTCAGCCGCTCGCCAAGCTGGGTCGCGCCGTGTTTGGTGAGCAGATCGGCAATATGCTTGCTGCCGTGGTTGAAGGTCTCGTCATATTCGGAATCGCCGAGACCGAAGACGGAGAAACAGACGCCGGAGAGATCCGCGTCGGACTTGGCCATGGCTTCCTCGAAGGGTTTCGCCGAGGCAGGCAGTTCGCCGTCGCCGTAGGTCGAACAGACAACCAGGTAGAACCCGCCTGCCTCGAAGTCGTCCGGCGCGAAATCGGACAGGTTGACGGCTTCGGCGTCGTGGTCGCCTTCCAGGCTGGAGACGATGTCCTCCGCCAGCATCTCGGCATTCCCGGTTTCGGTACCGTAGAGAACAGTGATCTTCATCCGTTGATCTCCTCAGATTTTTGCAGGGCCAAGGCCAGCATGTCCTGCCGGCAGGCGATCTTCCGGCGGGTCCTGTCCGCCGGCAGGTCGGCCGTTTCCGCCTCATCGATGCGCTTCCAGCCGGCGTAATCGACCATATTTTCGCGGCCAACAATCAGACTATCCCGACCGCCTTTTCCGGTATCCGTACCGGCGGCGTCAAGATCCGCCAATATACGGGTGGCGAGCGCCTGAGCGTCGGCGCGGTTTTCAGGGATCGTGCCTCGCGGGCCGCGGCGGAACCAGCCGGTCGCATAGAGCCCCGGAGCGAGCGCGCCGGCCTCCACGTCTTCTGCGGCGGCGACCAGATCGTCGCGCCCCAGAGGGCCGGCAGCGGCAAATCCGACGGCTGTGATGAGACTGTCGCAGGGGCGTTCGACTGTATCGCCGCTTGCATTCCGGAAGCGGACACCGGTCACCTTGCCGCCTTCACCGGTAATCTCCGCCGGTGTCAGGCCGAAGCGGAAGGTCAGACGGCGCGGACCGGTCCCATGGCCGTCAACAGTGGCCAAGGCGTCCAGCTTCTTCTGACCGTCGCCGCTCTGAGCCGTTCCCATTTCCTCGACGCGAATGGTCACGCCGGAAAGCTTGGAAAGTTCCTTGATCATCACCGGATCGAACTTGGCGGCTTCGGCCACAGAGCGACCGACGATATCGATCGTCTCGATATCGTTGGCGGCAAGCCAGGCGCTCGGTCCGGCTCCGAAATCGGATCCGGCCAGTTCCTCGGGCGTTTTGCCGAGGATGCGCAACAGGTCGATGGCAACATTGCCGTTGCCCATGATGACGACCTTTTTGCCGAGCGTTGGCAGGGTTTCAGCATCTGGATGCTCGTAAAGGGCGCGGGTCAGATCACCGGCGCGGATCACGCCGTCCAGATCCTCACCCGGAATACCAAGCTGCCTGTCGCCCGGAAGACCGGCTGCCAACACGACGACATCGTAGCAAGCCCGTAGGTCGTCCAGGGACACATCGTCGCCGATGGAAAGGTTGCCGATGAAGGTTGCGCCCATGCGTTCGAACACCCGCTCGAACTGGCGCGTGATCCCCTTGGTGCCCTGGTGATCGGCGGCGACGCCGTAGCGCACCAGACCGTAAGGCACCGGCAGACGGTCGATCAGGTCAACCTTGAGTTCCGAATTGGCCTTGAGCAGGGCCTGCGCCAGGAAGCACCCGGATGGCCCGGCTCCGATGATGGCGACGGATGCACTCATGCGGCGCCCTCCATGGCCGGCAGGGCCCAGGGATGCGGTTTACCGGAGAGATCGGTATAGATCGACTTCTGCGCCATATAGGCGCGCATGCCTTCCCTGCCCTTCTCCCGGCCGATACCGCTGTCCTTTTCGCCGCCGAACGGGGTCGAGATGGAGAATTGCTTGTAGGTGTTGACCCAGACCGTGCCGGTGCTGATCGCCCGGCCCACGCGCCAGGCCTTCGGGAAATCCTTTGTCCAGAGCCCCAGCGCAAGACCGTAGCTGTTGTCGTTGGACTGGGCGATGACGTCCTCTTCGCTGTCGAAGGGCAGCACCGCCAGAACCGGGCCGAACACCTCTTCGCGGCACAAGCGCGCGGTGTTGGGCAGGCCCGCGATGATCGTCGGCAGGTAATAGGCGCCCTTGGCGTAATCCGCGCCGTCCGGGGCCATTCCGCCGCAGAGGATCTCGCCGCCATCGGCGCGGGCGGCCTCCACGTGTTCGATGACGCTCTCACGATGATCGAAGTGGATCAGCGGCGCCACCTGGGTATCGGCCTCGAACGGATTGCCGACCTTGAGGCGCTTGGTGACCTCCACCAGTCGGGACACGAACCGGTCATAGATCGGCCGTTCCACGAACAGGCGCGCACCGGCGATGCAGCTCTGGCCGGTGGAGGAAAAGATTCCGAACAGGACACCTGCGATGGCCTGGTCGATATCGGCATCGGCAAAGACGATGGTCGGCGATTTGCCCCCCAGTTCGAGGGAAACCGGCATCAGCTTTTCCGCCGCCTGACGGGCGAGCTGGCGGCCGGTGGTCGTCCCGCCGGTGAAGCTGACCCGCGCGATATCGGGATGGTCGACCAGCAGGTTGCCGATCTCGCGGCCCGCCCCCGGCAGTACGGAGAACAGGCCTTTCGGCAGGCCTGCCGCTTCCACGATCCGCGCCAGTTCCAGGCTGACCAGCGGCGACCAGGAGGCCGGCTTGAGCAGCACCGCGTTGCCGGCGGCAAGGGCCGGCGCCACCTTCTGGGCATCCGAGGCGATCGGCGAATTCCACGGCGTGATCGCACCAACGAGCCCGAGCGGCTCGTAGACCGACAGGGTCATTGCATCGCCGCGCTGAACGGTCAGCGCCTCGTCGGAGGTTTCCAGGACCGCGCCGAAATAGCGGAAGGTTCCCGCCGCCGACATCGCCAGCGCCCTGGTTTCCCTTAAGGTTTTGCCGGTATCGCGGGTCTGGATATAGGAAATCCGGTCCGCATTCGCTTCGATGCCGTCGGCAATGGCATAGAGATATTTCGCCCGCTCATGGGCCTTCAGATTACGCCAGGCGGGATCGGCCTGTGCTGCGCGGGCGCGCTCGATGGCGCGCAAGCCGTCGTCTTGCGACGCTCCGCGCAACACCCGGTTGACTGAACCGTCAGCGGGGAAGATCGAGGTGATTTCCGGGCCCGTGCCCACTTCCCACTCGCCTGCGACGAAAAGCTTGCCTTCAGGAAGGTCGATCATCCGGGTCTCCTTAAATCGCGACTGGAGCGACGCGGTTCCGCAACTCGCGCAGAACGCTGTAAACGGTCGTCACGGACGTCTTGATATTGCCCGGCGACGGCAGGTTCTCGATGCGGATCGACGTGCGTGCGACGCCTGAAACCGCAGTGAATTCATGGGTGTTGCCGGACGCGGCCGGATCGGCGATCAGCTCGACCTTCGTGTCGTCGAAGCCGAGACCGGCCAGCGCGATGGTGGCCGCCACGTTGGCGTTCTTCGGGTATTGCGCGGCGGCATCTCGGGCCGTGCCGGTAAAGAACACGGTTGCTTCCTTGAGACCGTCGAGATCGACCGCGGTTTCAGCGGGCGTCCCGGCCCAGGCCGCAGGCGGCTTGCACCCCTGATAGGTGACCGACGTCAGTCCCGCCGGGCGCAAGGCGGCCAGCAGATCGATCCCGCCGACCGCACCAGCCGGCAGCACGATCCGGGCACCGCCTTCCTCGGCCGCCGCGCGAAGCTCCGCTTCCAGCTCCCGGTGCGCAAAGGCTCCGATCGAGACGAGCACCACATCAACACCCGCTTTCAGGATCGTCGGCACATGGCTGACGACGGCCTGATGGCCGGCACATTCAACGACAAAGTCGGGCTTGGCCGCCAGCAGCTCTTCGGCGCTGGAGACAGCAGCGAAGCTGCATCCCAGGCCTCCATGAGAGGCTTCAAGATCCTTGCCCAATTCGTCCGTTTTTCCCGGCAGACCGAGAACCGTGAGTGCTTCCAGCCTGATTTCCGGGGTCTCCGCAATCAGTCGCAGCAGCGTTCCGGCGATATTGCCGTATCCGATCAGTCCGAGGCGCATGGTTCAGGTCCTGTTCCCCGCGGCACCGGCGGGCGGACCGGAAAAGGCCTGGGCGAAGGGACCGATGGCGCACATGTCGACTTCGATCACCTTGGGCCCGTCGACGGAAACGGCTTCCTCGAAGGCGTCCGCAAATTCGTCCACCGAGCCGACAACCCGGTGCGGCATGCCGATGGAAGCGCAGAAGGTTGCAAAGTCCGGGGTCGACAGCGCCGAATAATGCCGGCGGGAGTCATACTGCGCATCCTGGATATTCTGGATGACGCCGTAGGCCTTGTCGTTCATCAGCACGTAGACCAGACCGGCCTTCTCTTCGACGGCCGTGATCATCTCGGCAATGCCGAGCATGGTGCCGCCGTCGCCGAGCAGGGTCACCGCCTTGGCCTCGGGCGAGGCGATAGCCGCGCCGATGCCCATCGCCACACCCTGGCCGATACCGCCGCCAAGGGCGTGAACGCCGTGCCGGGGTTCGGCGATCCGCACATAGCGGTTGCCGAAGGTCGAGTTGGAGATGGTGACGTCCCGGACCCAGGGATGCCTGCCGCCGGAGACCCGCACGGCCAGTTCGTCCGCGATCACCCGGTAGGGACCGAGAACATCGCGCATGCGGCCTTCAGCCGTTGCCCGCGCCGCTGCGATATCAAAGGCCTGCTCCGGATCGACATCGAGCTTTTCCGGCAACAGTTCGAGGATCCGGCCCAGTGTGTCGGCGGCATCGCCATGGGCGAAGATCTCGACAGGGTAGTTGCGGCCGCCCTGGGTGGCATCCGCATCGATCTGAACCAGGGGCGACGGCAGAACCATCGCGTTGTTATGGGTCTCGTTGCCACGCAGCCGCGATCCGACGACGATCATCATGTCGGACTTACGGTAAAGCTCCTGGGCCTCGGGTGTCATGTTGAAGGCGCCGAGATTGCCCGGCTGCTCTTCGGAGACGATGGCACGGCCGTTGGTGCTGGTAACGATGCCGATGCCGCGGCGGTGGAGTTCGCTTGCTTCCTTGGAGGCGCCGCGGGCACCGCCGCCAAGCCACAGCAGCGGCCGCTTGGCGGACTTGAGCCTCGCGGCGATTTCCTCGACGACCGCATCAGGCGCACGCGGTGTCATCGGCACCGGCGCATGGATCGCTCCGGTCTCACAGGCCTGGGTGCGCTGAACGTCGACCGGGATCTCCAGGCTGACCGGGCCCGTCGGAGCGCTCAGGGCGGAGGAGACGGCGGCGGTCAGGGTGCCGACGGCATTGCGCGCGTCCCACATGCGGAAATAGGCCTTGGAGACACCTTTGAGCATGTCCGGCTGGCGCGGAACGTCGTGAATGGCGGCGCGGTCCCGGTCGGCGAATTCGACATCGACCTGCGTGGTGATGTGCAGGACCCGCGACCCGGCTGTCAGGGCTTCGGCCTGCGCACCGGCCGCGTTGCCGGCGGCCGTGCCTGTTGAGGTGATGACCACGCCGAGGCTCTCGGAGACCCGGGCATAGGCATCGGCCATGTTCATGGCGCCGGCCTCGCCACGCGCCGGCACGAAGCGGATCCGCTCCTGGCGGGCGATCGCGTCCAGGATCGGCATATTGTGGATCGAGATGACCCCGAACACGGTGGTCACACCGATCTCGGCGAGGTAGCGGGCGATGAAGTCCCCGACCGTCTCAGTGATCGTGATCTTTTCCATTTTCATTTTTGTTCCCTCAAATATGCCGGGAGACGCCGCCCGAGACCTCGATCTGTGCGCCGGTGATGTAGCTGGCGGCAGGCGAGCCCAGGAAGCAGATCGCCGCGGCGGCCTCCTCCGGCTGCCCCAGCCGTCCCAGCGGGATGCGTTTTTTCGAAGCGAGATCGGCGTACCAGTCTTCGCGGCTCTGGCTCTTGTCCTCACGGGCTTCGAACCGGCGCTGCCACTGGCCGGAATCGACCAGGCCGATCAGGATGGAATTGACCCGCACCTTCGGCGCCAGTTCCACGCTCAGCGACTTGGCCAGGTTCTGCACGCCGGCCCGGGCGGAAGACGTGCACACCATGTGCGCTTCCGGCTGGTAGGCGAGCAGCGAATTGACCACGACGATGGCGCCGTTCGCTTCCGCCAGCATCGCCTTGAAGGCGCGCACCGGGCGGACCTGGCTGAACACCTTCAATTCGTACTCGGCACGCCAGTCGTCATCCGACGTTTCGGCGAAGGTCGATACCCTGCCCTGGCCGGCGTTGTTGACCAGCAGATCGCACCGGCCGGACCGGTCCTGAACATCGACGGCGAAGGCCTGGACATCGGCCTCGTCGAGCACGTTCAGCGCCTTGGCAAACACCCGACCCTCACCGAATTCGGCGGTCAGTTCCGAAGCGACCTTCTGCAGTCGCTCCTCATTGCGGGCGCAGATCGCCACGTTCGCACCGCTTGCCAGAAGCAGGCGCGTCGTCGCCAATCCGATGCCTGAGGATCCGCCGGTCACCACAGCGACCCGGCCGTCATAGCCGTAATGCATCAGTTCTTCCTCAGTTCCGGGAAGCCGGGATCGGGACGGCCCTGCATGACCGCGCGCTGCGCCGGGGTCGGCGGCCCGGCAGTCATCCAGCGGTCCATGGCTTCCGGATCGTTGCGCGACCAGACCTTGGCCTCGTGGGTCGCCTCGTCGATCTGTTGCAGTTCGGAGGTGAACTCGATCACGAAACCGGACGGCGAAACGAAATAGGCGAAGGGGTTGTTGCCCGGCCCGTGCCGGCCCGGTCCCCAGGTCGGAACATGACCCTTCTGCTTCATCCGGCCGATGCCGCGCATGAACTCGTCCAGCGTCGGCATTTCGAAGGCCACGTGATTGACGCTCGGGTAATGGGCGCGCACCAGGGCAATCGAATGGTGATCCGTGTTGCAGCGGAGAAAGACCATCTGGTCGGCGGAATAGTCGGACACCCGGAAGCCGAGCACGTTGCAGTACCAGTCCTGAACGCCTTCCATGTCCGGTGTATTGAGCACCACATGACTGACCTTGCGCGGCATCGCCCAGTCGTCCTTCGGCTCCAGCTCCTTGGCCTCGGTGCGGAAACGCAGGCGGCGGTTGTCCGGGTCGAGCACCTCGAAACCGTAGCCGCCGCAGAAATCGGGGAACGGCGCCGGATCGCTAACAACAGCCGCGCCCGCTGCCTTCACCTGGGCATGCAGGGCGTCCATCGAGGCCCGGTCGGGCATGGAAAAGTGGACATATTCGATGCCGTAGACCGGTGCGTCCTTGAGACCGTAGAGAAACGGCTCGGTGCCCGTGCCACGCAGAAGAACTTCGTCGTTCCCCTTATGCGACAGGTCGAGGCCCCACATGTCTTCGTAAAACGGCAGCGTCTCGGTAATACCGGGTCCGCGCATCATGATGCCGCGCAGGGCGCCGACGCGTATCGGATCAGACATTTTCCAGTCTCCTGTTCCGGCCCGTCATTGTGCGGGCGACGTCATTGAAGCCAGCGCCAGGGCAAAAGCCTCAGGCGCCTGCTGATAAAGGGCGTGTCCCGCCGACGGCACTTCCGTGAGCGCACCGCGTGCGGACTGTGGGATGGCAGCATGGGTCTTGCGGGCGGCCTCGGGCGGCGTCACCACGTCTTCCGCACCGACAATCACGTCTGTCGGCACGGTCAGCCGGGCAGCATCGTCAAGCAGACGGCCGGACGCCAGCATGCGCACCGCCATGTCGTAGCCGGGGCTGGAGACGCGGGACATCGCATCGAAAACGCGCGCCACCAGATCCGGATTTGTCTCCGGTTCGAACACCAGCCGGGACGCACGGGCTTCGGCGAATTTTTCAGCCCCAAGGGCTGCCAGATCATCCAGCCGCTTCTGTGCCGCAGCACTCAAGGCGGACCCCGGCGTCACGCCGTGACCGAGCGCGGGCGATGCCAGTAGCAGATGCGCCACGCGGTCCGGGTAACCGGCCGCAAAGGCGGCCCCGATCAGGGTGCCGAGCGAATGGCCAACAAGCAGCACCCGATCCAGTCCGAGACGGTCCAGAAGGCCTTTCAGGGCCTCGGCATAGTCGGCGGCCTGAGGCCAATCCTTTGCCAGAGGCTCCGATCCGCCATAGCCTGGCGCGTTCCAGACAATCACCCGGAAGGTCGGGGCGATGTGATCGAGAAAGGGCGCGAACGACATCGCATTGCTGCCGATGCCGTGAAGCAGCACCAGAACCGGACCTTCGCCCTGCGCTGGCCGTTCCAGATATTCGATACCGCCGGAAATGTGGGTCTGGACAGTCATGGGCGGCTCACTTGAAAACGAAACCGTTGTTGACCGGCATCACCTGGCCGGTCAGGGTCAGGGCGCCTTCGCTGACGAGGAAGGCGATCACGTCGGTGATCTCGGAAGCTTCCTGCGGACCGGGAACCGCCCTGCCCTCGGCGTAAAGCCGATGGCGAGCTTCGGGCACGTAGTCGGTGGATTCCGTGGTCAGAATGCCCGGAGCGACAGCCGTGACGCCGATCCGTTCCGGCCCGAGCTCGCGCGCCAGCGAACGGGTCATGGACATGACCGCGCCCTTGCTGGCCACATAGGACATCAGCCGGGGCGCACCCCAGAGCGCGGTATCCGACGCGACGTTGACGATGCGGCCGGAGCCGGAGGCCGACAGCATCGGCCGGCAGGCCTTGGTCATCAGCCAGGTGCCGCGCACGTTGACGCGCATGACCCGATCCCAGCTGTCGATCTCGATCTCGTCGAAGGGAATACCGCCGATGCCGGTCGCGATCGCGCCGTTGTTGACGAGACCGTGGAGCTTGCCGCCCGTCTCTGAAGCGACGGCCTCACCAAGCGCCTGAATGGATGCCGGCTCGCCGAGATCGACGGGAAAAAAGCGAACCGCCTCACCAAGCTCCTGTGCCACGGCACGGCCTTCCTCCTCGGCGATATCCGCCAGGATCAGCCGTGCACCATGGCCGGCAAGACTGCGGGCGATTTCGCGCCCGAGGCCACGCGCCGCGCCGGTGACGAGAATGGTCCGCTCTTTCAGCATTATTCGGCTGCCTCACTGGCGGTCAGTTCGGCCTCGATCTGGCTCTTGGCCGCACGGGTCAGCATCTGGCGGATACGGGAGACGCCGAGGTCGTGCTGATAGAGCATCTCGCGCTTGCGGGCATCGTCCGGCATGCCTTCCAGCATGACCCGGTCCTGCTCCAGCACGTGCCAGTGGCGCTCCTCGAGCATGGCACGATAGAGGAAGCGCCAGCTTTCACGCGCCAGGCCGCTGACCTTGCGCAAGCGCCAGAAGAACACCTTGCAGGTGGTGGCATCGATCGGGGAAACGAAGCCTACGATACGCATGTTGCCGCCCGGGCCGGCCGCCGGCGGATAGGGAATGTCCAGGAAGCAGAACATGGTGCCCGGATGGATCTCGAATTCCGTCCAGTCGAAGTTGTCGCCCGCCTGCTCGACCCGGCTGACACGGAAACCGTCATCGGTCTTGTCCAGCTTCATCAGGTCCTGCTTGGCGCCATAAGCCAGCGTGAAGCTTTCCGCATGCAGATAGCAGCCGTGCATGGGGTCCGCGAGATTGTCGATGGCGTAGCGGTAGTTGGTGCTCCAGACGGAGGTGCACAGGAAGCCGGTCCATTCGTCGCTGGTGAACTCATGCGGCATCGCCAGTTCCGGCGGCTCAGGCTGCTCGACGCTCGGCATGTAGACGAAGACGGCGTCGTGGGTTTCCGTGGTGTGGAAGGACTTCAGCGCCTTGCGGCCTTCGAGTGCGCACTCCGGCATGGCAGGCACCCGCTTGACCACACCTTCTCCATCGACGATGACGCCGTGGTAGCGGCAGCCGATATCGCCGTCATGGATCTCACCGTAGGAGAGCGGCGCGCCGCGGTGGGGGCAGAAATCCTCGATGCACTGGATCTTACCTTCCTTGTCGCGCCACAGGACCAGCTTCTGGCCAAGCAGCTTGGCGCCGTAAGGCCGGGAATCCTTGACTTCGACGGATTTGGCAACCGGGTACCACTGCCCCAGGAGCCCCTGGTTCACGCGTTCCTCGATCAGCGCCTTCTTATCGATATCGGCCATGTCTCTCCACTCCTTGTCCAAGGCCAGCGGTCCAATATCCCGCCCCGGCTCTCATCTAAGCTTCGGTGTCTTTTTTCTCGCAGGTGTCCCTTCCCGGCCGGTCATGCCGGGGTGTTCGGTTCTGCATTTCCCTCTGGACGGATCGGCCGTTGCCGGTCCGTTTAGCTCTGCGCTTTCGGCAGGTAATGGAGCACACGCTCTTCGACCCGCGCGATCGCGGTATAAAGAACGATCCCGATGACCGTGAGCAACACGATGGCGTTGAACACCATGGCCGCATTCGCCTGACCGCCACCATAGGAGATCAGGAAGCCGAGCCCGACGTTGCCGCCGACCAGTTCACCGACGGTCACACCAATCACGGCGAGGGTCGAAGCGATGCGCAGACCCGCAAGCAGGTTCGGCATGGTGGACGGCATCTCGACCTTGAAAAAGACACCCAGGCGGGACAGGTTGTAGGCTCGCGCCAGGTTGACCAGATCCCGGTCCACCGTCTTCATCGCCTGCAGCACATTGACCAGCACCGGAAAGAACACGATCAGGACGGTCACCAGCAGCTTGGGCATGGCGTTATAGCCGAACCACATGATGAACAGCGGCGCGAAGGCAACTTTCGGCGCGATCTGCAGGGCCAGGATGTAAGGTGACAGCACCTTTTCCCAGAAGCTCGACATGCCCAGGACATAGCCGATCACTGCGCCGAGCAGACTGCCCAGGGCAAAGCCCAGAACGGTATAGACCGCAGTGGAGATCGTGTTGCCGAGCAGGTTTTCCTGCTGCCACATGCGGACCATTTCCACCGCGCAGTCGGACACGGTCGGAATGATATACTTCGGCACACCGAGCGCGGGCGGCAGGAACTCCCAGCACAGGAGCAGTACGGCCAGGACCGCAAGGCTCATAAACAGGGCGTTTTTCGACGAAGTCATCGGTTTCTTCCGTCTCTTGTGATCCTCACGGGTCACGGCGACTGGCGCCGCGACCTCGATTGAAGGACTTGCGTCCGTCATTGCGGGACGAATTCGTTCGTGTAGAGATCTTCAACCGGAACGGCCGTCTTGACGATACCGTTGTCGATATAGAACTTCTGCACCTTGGCCATACGCTCCGGATCGAATGCGCCCAGCGGCTGGCCTTCGGCGGCCGGATAGACCTTTTCCACGTAGGCACGCATGATCGCTTCGATCGCCTTCTCCTTGCCGGTATGCTGCGGCACGAAGGAGACGTATTCCTTGGCGGCCTTTGCCGGATCGGCTTCGATATCCTTGAGGGCGCGGATCACGCCGGCAACGATGCCCTTCACGACTTCCGGGCGCTCGGCGATGGTTTTGTCGGAGGCCAGGATCGCCTGGGCCATGGCCGGGAACATGGTGTCCACGGAGACCTGATCCATCGGGACACCGGCCGCTTCGACAGCCGCGATCCACTCCGGAACGCCGGACATGCCCTGCAGGGTACCGGCGATGGTGAGCTGGATGATGCCGCCCGGGCCGACGCCCTGGATGTTGACGTCATTCTTGGTCAGGCCGACGGAGGCCATCGCGCCGAGCAGATTGTAGTAGGTCGTGTCCTGGAAGCCGAGAACGCCGATCGCCTTGCCCTTGAAGTCGGCCGGGCCGGTGATGCCGGAATCCTTGCGCCATGCAAGCTGGGTCAGACCGCGGCCGCCCAGCAGGGCCACGCCGCGGATCTTCAGGCCGTTGGCGCGCACAATGATCGGCGTGTCGCCGATGCCGCCGCCGATGTCGGCATTGCCGACGGCAACCTGGGTGGCGACATCCGCGCCGCCCTTGCCGACCATGAAGGTGACGTCCAGACCTTCATCGGCAAAATAGCCCTTGTGCTTTGCAAGCTGGAACGGGGCAAAGGCCGGCAGGAAGTCCGGTGCCGGAAAAAGGTAGCTCACCTTTTCGGCCGCCTGGGCGGCTCCTGCGGAAACCGCCATCACGGCGGCCATCATGCTAATTGCGAAACGCTTCATTACAGAGATCCCCTGCTGGATATCAAAAATGATCTAGATGGTCTTTTCTTCTAGTTTGAGCAGCTCGAAGAGCTGCGCGGCGTAATTATTGACTTCCGGCAACTTGCGCCGCTGCAGTGGCCGTTCACGGTGTGGCAGATCGACCTTGATATCCGCGATCACGCGTCCCGGACGCTCCGACAGGACCAGGATCCGGTCTGACATCAGGACGGCTTCGGCAAGGTCGTGGGTAATCAGAAGAGTGGTCTTGCGGCTCTCGAAGATCGTTTCCGCAAAACTGTTCTGCAGCAGCATCTTGGTCTGCGCATCGAGGGCGGAAAACGGTTCGTCGAGCAGAATGATCTCGGGATCGATGGCAAGGGTGCGCGCAAGAGCTGCGCGTTGGCGCATGCCGCCGGAAAGCTGATAGGGATAATGGCCCTCGAAGCCGTCCAGGTGACAGTGCTTGAGTTCCTTCATGGCGGTGGCACGGCGCTCCTCGCGGGCCACGCCTCGGGCCTCCAGTCCGAACTCGATATTTTGCACGATGCTGCGCCAGGGAAGCAGCAGATCCTTCTGCAGCATGAAACCGACATGCTGGTTCGGACCGGTCACCGTCTCGCCGCTGACCAGAACGTCACCGACGGTCGGCTGATACAAACCGGCGGTCATGCTCAAGATGGTGCTCTTGCCGCAACCGGACGGACCGACGACAGAAACGAATTCCCCCTCATCGACGCAAAAGCTGACGTCATCGACAGCCGTCATCCTGTCGCCGGAGCGGGACTCGAATTCCTTGGTGACGCCGCGAAATTCAAGCGCCATAGCCGTTTTCCAGGTAAGCGGCGTCGAAATCCACGTTGATGGCGGTCAGCTCTTCGGACAGAAGCGCTTCGGTCCAGTCGGTCTTGCCGGAGATCGGCGCGACGACCTTGCGGTCCGTCAAGGCAGCGGCAACAGCGGCGTAGTCGCCGGCACCGGCCCCATAGATTTCCATCAGCGCTTCGGCGAGTTTTTGCTCAACCTCGGTCAATTCCCGTCCCCGGGACTGATGGGCAAGCGCCGGACGGCTGGTGTCGAACGCTTTTTGCGATAGGCGGTCTTTGAACAGATCCATGTGACCCTCTGATTTTGTTCAATTTTGAACACATTGATCAATTATGATGATTGCGCGGATAAAGGGGTCGAGTCAATGAAAAATTCACAAAGGCGGACCGGAAGGTTTACTGGCGGACAACGCAAGCCATGGACCGCCCAGCCTACCGGCTAAAAAACAATCCGCATTTCAACGAATAAGGTGAGACGGTGGGATGAACTCTGCCTTGGGGTCGCTAAGCCGGGCCGGAAAGTTTTGCAAGGAAACCGGATGGCGCGCCGTTCCCACGCCGGGTCAAATTCGTTTCCATTTAAGAAGGCGGTCAAACGACGGCAGCGGTGACTGACCACTTCCGGGCTTTAACAACAGCCCTCATTGACAGAACAAAAAGCCTGCGCCCGGCTCCGGAAATTTGCGAGCGACCGATCGCTCATTCCAGGCATTCTTCACCGCAAAACGTCGCTCTTACTTCGGCGCCGTTACAACAGCCGCTCGCACTTTCGCTGACTTTCCGCGATTTCCGTTCCGCTACGTTGCTCTCTACACTTTCCCCTTCCGCCACGCGATCAGGCTCGGCAGCAGCAACAGGTCACCCAGGAGGGCCGTCAGGAGGGTTGCGATGAGCATCCCACCAAAGAGCCTGATGGTGTGGAACTCGCTGGCAAGCGTGACGAGCAATCCGCAGCTGATCAGCACAGTCGTGATGATCATCGCCTGTCCGGTTTCGCTCATGGTCGCGGCAAGCGCGCTGCGTGTGTCCGGCCAACGCCTCCTCTCCAGCATGTAGCGGTTGATGAAATGAATGGAGTCGTCGACCGCTATGCCGAAGGCGATGGTCAGCGACAGCAGAGCTGCAGGTGTCAACTCGCTGGCGTTGAGAACATGCAGGGCGGCAACAGCGACAGCAATGGGAAGCAGGTTGGGGAGAAGCAGCAGAACAATGAAGACCGGCGCCCGGTAGTAACCAGCGATCAGCAGCACCGTGATCAGACATGCACCGCCGAGACCAAGCGCATTGCGCCGGACAAGTTCCAACGTGTCATATCGCATGATCATCGGCTGGCCGAAGATGTGCGCGGACGAGCCGGTCCGAACCGCTTCAACCAGCCGGTCCTGCACCTCAAGGGTTACCTTGTCGAACATGGGTTCCGGCATCAGGGCGACGACACGCGCACGATTTCCGTCGCCGGAAAGGAACAGAGACTTCGCGTCTGACGGCCAATCTGCGATTTCCTCAGGTGACGGCATCCGGCCCGGCTGCCCCAGCCACCGGGCCAGCGATACCAGCGACAGCACCGTATTGCCCGGAGCTTCCTTTTCGACCAGATCGTTCAGGTGTACCAGCCGCTCCCAGTCGGAGTGCGAGGCAAAGCCCTTACCGGTTCCGTTCTCCGCTTCCAGCTCGAACCAGAGCTGGTAGAAGCCGCCGAATTCCTGCGTGATGACGTCGTTGGCATAGATCAGGGCGCTATCGGCCGGCAGGTTGTCGTCCATCTTGAACCAGGGTTTGACCGTAAACACCCCGGCAAAGGCGGCGGCGGCTAGGATGAGGCTGCAGGCACGGATCGCGCCGGCATGATCCAGCATCCAGGAAACCCGTTCCTTTGAGAGCGCGAACAAGACCCTACGCCGGGTGCCCGGTTTTTTGGGCCACAACACCGGCGCGAGCAGACAGAAAACAGCGACAATCACTGCGTAACTCACGAGAACGGAAACCGCTCCCGCCACAGCCATCTCGCGTGTCTGTACATTCTCGCTGATCATGATCGTCGAAAAGGCAATCGACGTGGTCACGCCTGTCAGCGCACAGGCTGGACCAACCGTCTCAAGCGCCTTGCGGGCACGTGCGCGCGCCGTGTCGCTGCTTGTGTTGGCATTGGCGCGCATGTTCAGGATCAGGTGCACCGTGTCCGCCACCCCCAGCACCATCACCAGCAATGGGATCGCGTTGTTGAGCACCGTGATCTTCAGTCCGAGCACGACAAAGACGACCAGCGATGTATAGGCGGCAGCAATTGAGGGCACCGCCGCCAGGACGACCAGACGCAGATTACCGAAAACGATGAAGGAAACCACAAGGACAACCGCCACGCCCGCGACGTTGAAGATCCACAAATCCTGACGCAGCGCCCGGACCATTTCCGGGCCGACGGTTTCCTCACCGGTAAAGGTGACGTGGAACCGATCACCGGCGGTCTCCTCCGTTATCTGTTTCAGTTCGGTCAGCAGATCAGCGGAAACGCCTTTGCCGGTCTCGATCAGGAACAGCGCCGATGTCCTGTCGGCGGAAACAGGCAGCTTTGGCTGCAGCTTCAACGCGTCATAGGCGGCAAGCCGTGCCTCGACCGTTTCCACATCCAGCTCCAGCGGCAGTAACGGTTCCTCGGGATAGTCCGGATGCCAAGGGGGAAACCGGGCCGATGCAAGGGAAAAGACCGCATCGACCCCATCCGCAAGGGAATAACCGAACTGCAGGTCGCGCAAGAGCTCATAGCCGGCTGCGTCCAGCGGTTCGGGCGACTGGACCAGTGCCAGAAGCGGGGACGCCGGTCCGCCATTGGTGTCGGCGAATTCGAAATAGGCCTTCGCATGACCGCTGGAGGAAGCGAAGCTCGCGGTGATATCGTTCTCAAACCGGATATTGAGGACGGGAAAGACGGAAAGTCCCGCCAAAATCATCAGAACAATGGAAACAATGACGGGCCGCGACAGCGCCGCGTGGCCGGGCCACAACAGAAAATACAATCCGCCTCCTCTCCCGGCTGCCCGCCGCTACGCATGGAAAGGGCCGTGATCACGACCGCTTCCCGATCCCCGCACCAGAATATCCGATGGAAGACAAAAAGCCATTCCGAACCCGGCTTCGCCGCGACCCTGTCTTTCCAGTACCGGCGAACCTCTGCTAGCATTCGCATCCGGACCCGGTAAACTGGCTCACGGGAACAAAATCCCGGATGTTTTCGTCCGGACAGGTACTTGGGAACGCGCAACGTGACCAGAAGATCCTATTTAGCGGCAACGGCACTTGCTCTCGCAATTGCCTGCGGACCAGCTGCAGCCGATGATTTCCTGTCCAGAGCGGAAGGAACCTGGCGGGGCAAGGGATGGGCGAAGCAGAGCCTGGACGCGCCGAAGGAAGCCGTCCTGTGCCGCATCACGAACACCGTGGACACACGGAACAACCGGCTGAAAACCTCCGGACGCTGCGCGGTCGCCAGCCAGACCTTCACGGTAAACGGACAAATCACTGTTGCGCCGGGAACCGGCCGGATCACCGGCACCTGGCACATTCCGCAAGGGGCCGGCGATGCCGCCATATCCGGCCGAAGACAGGGAAACCGGATTGTCTTTACCTTTCAGGCCCCGGAAAAAAGTACGAAACAGGATCTGTTGCACAAGAGCCTGTGGACGCTCGGCACTTCGGCGTTGACGATCACTGCCAGCGTCAGACAGCCGAATGACGGAAAGTACATCTCCTTGAGTTCTATAAATTTTTCAAAATAGCCATCGAAATAAAAACAAAACAACACGATTATATAGTCAATGACCGGCCTCTTTCGGCAGAAAAACTCGTTTTCGGACAAATATTTTCGATCAAACCAAATGTAAAGGAGAGCCAATTTTTACTGGACTACACATCTTGTCTTTGCCTTAATAGTATTTGATTTTATCGGTATTTTTCAGGTATTCGGCGGGTTGCGACATATGAACAGGTCAGAAGACATCGCCGAGGGGGCGCCCGTCTCCTCCCGCGTCGTCATTGTCGGCGCCGGAATGGCCGGTCTTCTTGCGGCACGCGTACTGGCCGATGACTTCGTGGATGTGGTGATGATCGAACGCGACCGGCTGCCGGACCGGTCCGGAGCCCGCCCCGGCGTGCCCCAATCCGCCCACGGGCATATTCTTCTCGCCGCCGGGTTCAGAACGATCGCCGAACTGTTTCCGGGAATTGACCGGGAACTGGAGGAGGAAGGTGCCGAACCGGGCGACATATGCGCCGACGGCATCGTCAACGTCCGTGGCAGGCGCCTGCCGAGGTTTGCCTCCGACCTGAAGACCCTCCTTATGAGCCGAGCCCTTCTGGAAGGACATATCCGGCAGCGGATCACGGCGATCCCCAATGTCGCCATCCGTACCGGCTGCAGGTCCACCGGGTTTCTTTTTGACCGGACAGCCTCCCGCGTGACCGGAATCCGCCTGAAGACGACCGATGGCGCAGAGGAAGACCTTGTTGCGGATCTCGTCATCGACGCCAGCGGACGCAGCGCCGCAGCATCGGCCTGGCTCGATAAAAACGGCCTCGGGCAGGTTCCAGAGATTGTCGTGGACGCCCATGTGGGCTATGCGTCGCGCCGGTTTTCCCTTCCCACAGAGCAAACAATGCTTCCAGCGGCAGACTGGAAAGTCGCCGCATGCGCCTGGCTGCCGCCAGGCAACCGGCGCGCGGGCGGCCTCTATCGGGAGGAAAACGGCGTCTGGGTCGCAAGCCTGGTCGGAGCGCTGGAGGCTACTCCCTCTACCGAAGCAGATGCCTTTCTGGACCACGCACGACAGCTGGAGGACCCGGCACTTTACGAGGCCTTGCGCCACGGCGTGCCCCTGTCGAAGATCGCGGGCTACCGGGTGACCGGCAGCCGTCGGCGCCGTTTCAGCCCGTTGACGGCGCGCCTCAAGCGGCTGGTGGTCATCGGAGACGCCCTTTGCACCGTCAATCCTTTCTATGGTCAGGGTATGACGATCGCCGCCCTTCAGGCACGCGCCTTGCGAAGACGGTTCCGCCGGGGCGCCGCCCGGGGCGGCAGCACCCTAGATCGGGCCGCCCGTCATGCCCAGCGCGCCTGTGAAAGGGTAACGGCGGTGCCGTGGCTGTTTTCCACCACCGAGGATCTGCGCCACGGAGCGGCGGTGGAAGGTCGGCGCACCTTTGTGCACCGGGTGATCGATTGGTACGTCAACCGAGCCCTTGCCGGAGGCGGACCACGCACGGTCCGCGCGCTCTACAACACCATGAGCCTAGTCGATCCGTTCGCCCTCGTCCGCCCGGGCACCGTATTAGACATTCTACTCATGCCGTTTTTAAGACGGGAGCGATACAATTTCAGAGAGACCAGCGATCAGCGGCCCTCGACCCTGAAGAAGCGCTGCGGGGGGGGTAGCACATGATGGCCGCCAAGACCGATTTCGCCAGTGAAAAAGCAGACGTCCGGGATGCGGTCGAGCGCTACCTGGAAGAGCAGTTCGCCGCCTATCCCGAGACCGAAGTCCGCCGGGCGGCCGAATACACAGCTCTTGGAGGCGGTCACCGTTGGCGGCCGATCGTGGCCATCTCGGCTGGACGCATCTTTCACACCGACGCGCTGGAAATCGCCCTGCCAGGGGCCTGCGGCGCCGAACTTGCCCACGCCGCATCGCTGATTCTGGATGATCTGCCGTCAATGGACGACGCTGCCCTCAGACGCGGAAAACCCTGCGTCCATCTGGTCTTCCCCAGATGGGCTGTGGACATGGCCCCGGTCTTCCTGGTGACCATGGCTTATGCCATCAGCCTCAATCACGACCGCTCGTCCGCAGACCGGCGCGTTCAGGCAGCGCTTGCCCTCAGTTCCGCCGGCACCGACATGATCGAAGGCCAGTGCCTCGACCTAGCCAGCAGCCTGGCAGACGGAACGGAATCCCAGATGCTCGATTGCTACCGGTTGAAGAGCGCCGCCCTTTATGGCGCGGCCGCACGTGGCGGTGCGCTCCTGTGCGGCGCGGGCCCTGAAGATGCGGACCGGATGGAACGCGCCGGCTTTTATCTCGGCCTCGCCTACCAGTTCATGGACGATGTCGCAGACGTCACCGCCACGGTCGAGGAGGTCGGCAAGCAGGTTCATCAGGATGACGGAAAGTTCACCGCCACGGCCTGGCTGGGCGTAGAGGGAGCAGCCGAAATGAGCCGGTCTTATCAGACGAAGGCCCTGGCCGAGCTTGAGCCCTACGGACCCGAGGCGGAATGGCTACGCAGTATCGTCAGCGAGGCAAGCTGGGCCACGCACTGAACGCCCGGCTAAGCCGAGGCCGTCGCCTGTCGCCGTACCCCTTTAAAGGGCATTCGCGTCGCGCCGCGCAACAGCAGCGACTTGCGCCACGACACCCTGCCGGCTTCGATGTCGAAGCGGGAATAGGCATCCAGAAAGGCCTTGATTCCCTCCTCCAGCACCATCCGCGTCAGCGCCGCCCCCAGGCAGAAGTGAATACCATAGCCGAAGGTCAGGGGCTGCGGGTCGGGCCGATCCAGCAGCAAGCGGTCAGGCTCGACATAACGTCGCGGATCCCGGTTCGCGGCGACAAGCTGGATCATGATATTCGACCCGGCCGGGATGCGCTTGCCGCCGAGTTCCATATCCCGGGGAACATACCGCGGCGCGAACTTCACCGACGTGTCGAACCGACAGAACTCCTCCACCGCATTCGGCCAGATTTCCGGGTTATCCCGCAGTAGCGCCTGTTGATCGGGAAATCGGGCCAGAGCCAGGAGGGAATTACCGACCAGTCCGCCGGTCGTCTGCGACCCTGCCCCCAGCATCATCAATGCCATGGTGATCGTTTCCTTGCGGCTGAACTCCTCCCCCTCCGCACGGACCATGCCGGTGATGAAATCGTCCCTCGGCTCTTGCTTGCGCCGTTCGGCCAGTGCGTCGAAATAGCCGTAAAGCTCGTCGATAGTGGCGCTGACCGTTTCCGGATCGAACCGCAACAGAGGATCGAGCAGCTTGACGATCACGTCGGTCATGCGCTGCGACCAGTCCCAGTCCTCCTCCTGAATACCGATCAGGCTCGCAACGGCCGCATTCGCCAGCGGCCTGGTGAAATCCCGCGCCAGGTCGCCGTCGGGCCTGTCCGCAAGCCTCTCCAGAAGCCTATGCGCCGTGGCCTCGATTTGCCTTTGGAGCCGCGCGATGCTGCGCGAGGTGAACTCCCTGTGCACCATCCGGCGCAAGCGGGTGTGATCCGGCGGGTCGCTGACCAGGATCAGATTCCGGAACGTCCATTGCGCCAACGGCGAAAGTTTTGAATAAGGCCGGACGTTCAACAGCAGGCCGATCGGTTCGCCCACCAGCAGATCGTCGCGGGAAAGCACCTCCAGGGCTTCGTCATAGCCGGTCACGACCCAGTGCCTGTAAAGCATCCGGTAGGTAACCGCTCCTTCCCTGTGCATGGCGGTGATCGCCGTAGTTGGATCGCGGGAAAACGACTCCCCCAGAGGGTTTCCCCAGGGGTCGAAGGCGAACACGAGACCGGCAAGTTTCGGATTGGCCGCAACGGCCTGCATCACCGGATAGAATATCTGCTCGAAATGCACGCTCGCCCCCGCCTGCAAACCCGATAGGCGGCTTCCTGCCGACAACCGGGCTTAGAAGTTTCGCTTGATGGTCTTTCCAGGAGACACAGTTTCTTTCTGCGGCCGTTTGAATTCGCTCAGGTAGTCGATTTCCCTACCACCCTATCGCATCCTTCAGCGATAGGGGATCTGCCTGGTTGTTTAGACGTGAAGCCTCAGTAGGCTGTCCATTCAGTTCACTGCAAACCGGACGAACAGCCTCAAGCCTGCTCGAAACAGAAAGCCTTCGCAAGGCGTCTGTCAGATGCCTGCTGTATTTTTAAGAAGCCATGCCGTGGAAACGTTTACCTACGCCCCACCGCCCGCGCTGTACCGCCCGGCCGCCTCACCGGTGGCGAAGGCCGTGCCCATGACGCGGATGGAGGCATAAGCTGCGCTGTCGGCGCCGATAACGCGGCCGGCGTAGCACAGGTTGTCGACACCTTTGGCGCGCAGGCAATCGAGCGGGATATCGGCGAAGCCCTCGCCGCCGATGGAGCGGTAGACCGGTTTGCCGGGGACCGAATGATCCTCGATCGGCCAGGCCGCGCGGGCCACGCCATCAGGGCGGCGGCGGCCGGTGAGGAGATCCTCGGCCGTCAGTTCGTAGCGTGCGGGCGGATGGCGGCTTTCGCGTACGCCGATCTGCGGGCCGGTCTGGGCCAGATAGGCGTTTTCGAAACCGGGCACATGCTTGCGCAGCACGGCGACATAGTCATGGGCGGCGGCACGGGAGGCCTGTTCGGCGCGGGTGAAGCTCTTGGAGCTGAGATCCTCCAGTGGGTGATCGAAGATCATCCACCACATCTCGCCGGTCTGCGGCACTTCGGTGTAGATGCCGCCGTCGGTGCGGGCCACGGGCCAGTCGCCGGTCCTGTTGTAGTCCTCGAGTGCCGCAACGATCGCCTTGCGGTCGATGGGGACGGACGGGTTACGCCCGCCAACGCGGATTGGACCGGAGACCGCCTGCAATCGGCCTTCTTCATTGCCCGTCCGGCAGGCAAGGCCGGTCAGCAGCGCCAGGTTGGCGTCACCCGTGGCATCGACGAAAGCTTCGCCGACGACGCGGCGGCGCCCGTCCATGCCGGCAAGGGTCACCGATTCCAGCCGGTCGGCGGTGCGGGTCACGGCCGCGACCCGCGTGTGCAGGAGCACGTCGACGCCGTGGCTTTGCAGAACACGGTCGAGCGCCAGTTTCACCGCTTCCGGTTCCAACAGAATGATCCAGTTCGACGTGGTCGGCGAACGGAACGGGTCGCAAGGCAGGCCAAGGGCGCGCAGCTCGTCGAGCACCAGATCGGCGACACCGCCCACGGCCCGGATCGGGTCCGGCCCTTGCTGGAAGAAACCGCAATAGGCGAGCACGTTTGAGGTGGTCGCGGCCCCGCCGAGGAAGCCGTATTTTTCCACCAGCAGCACCTTGGCGCCTTCCTGTGCGGCCCCGAGTGCGGCGCCGACACCGCCGGCACCGCCGCCGGCGACGATCACGTCATAGTCGGCTTCCGGCTTGCGGCTCATGAGCGCCACCCGAGCACGCGGCGCTCGATCAGGCCGATCACGGCGGAGACGATGACGCCAAGCAGCGACAGGATCACCACGCCGGCAAACAGGCGCTCCAGATCATAAAGCGAGCCTGCTTCAAGGATATAGGCGCCGATGCCGTATTGCGCGCCGAGCATTTCGGCGGCGACCAGCAGGATGATGGCAATCGCCAGACTGATGCGCAGGCCCGACAGGATGCCCGGCATGGCGCCCGGCAGCACGATCTTGCGCACGATGGAAAACCACGACAGGCCGAAGCTCTGCCCCATGCGGATCAGCGACCGGTCGACGTTATCGACCGCTCCATAGGTGGCGACCACGGTAGGCGTGAAGGTACCGAAGGCGATCAAAGCGTATTTCGACCCCTCGTCGATGCCGAACCAGATTACGAAGAGCGGCAGCAGCGCGATCTTCGGGATCGGGAAGATCGCGGCGATCAGCGGCACCAGGCCGGCGCGGATATAGGAGAACAGGGCAATGACGACGCCGACCGAGACGCCCGCGCTTGCCCCGAGGGCCGCGCCGATCACCAGGCGGGAGAGCGAGAGCGAGAGATGCTTGTAGAGGAGACCGGAGGTGTAGAGCTCGCCCAGGGTTTTCAGAACATCAGAGGGCTTCGGCAAGGTCAGGCTGGAGATCCAGCCCGTGCGCGTACCCCATTCCACCAGGCCGATCAGCACGGCGAAAACGGCAAAGCCGACCCAGCGGTGGCTTTTCGGCGCGAAGCCGCCGCCACGGAAACGGACCTCGATCTGGCGATTGTCCGTCTGGGCCGAGGCGGTGTTCAGCGGAATATCAGACATCGAGCAACTCCTCGTCCGCCGCCCGCGCCTCTTCGCGCATCAGGCCCCACAGGTGCTTCTGGATGTTTTCCAGGTCAGGGTCCGCGTAACCACGTTCCGAAAGGGGCTTGTCGATTTCGACGATCTCACGGATCCGCCCCGGTCGGCGCGACAGCACGACGACGGAATGACCGAGCCGCACGGCTTCGGCAAGATTGTGGGTGACATAGACGGCGGTGAATGGCGTGCGCGTCCAAAGGGCGATCAGGTCATCCATGAGGAGTTCGCGCGTCTGGCTATCGAGGGCCGATAGGGGTTCATCCATCAGCATCACCGCAGGATTGACCGCAAGCGCCCGAGCGATGGCGACGCGCTGCTTCATGCCGCCGGAGAGCTGCTTGGGCAGGGCCTTGCCGAAATCGGTCAGCTTGGTGCGGGCGAGCACGTCGGTGATGATCGCGTCCGCCTTCGCGCCCCGGATGCCGTGATCCTCCAGCACCAGCGAGATGTTGCCGCGCACAGTGCGCCAGGGCAGCAGGGCGAAGTCCTGGAAGATATAGGTCAGCGGGTTCAGGCAGTTTTCCGGCGGCGTGCCGAGCTGAAGAACGCGGCCCGACTCCGGGCGCTCCAACCCGCCGGCAAAACGCAGCAGCGTGGACTTGCCGCATCCGGACGGTCCGACAAGGCAGACGATCCGGCCGGAGGGAATGTCGAGCGTGATGTCCCGGAGCACTTCCATATCGCCATAGGAATGGCTGATGGCATCCAGTCTGATGTCCATTTCGGTTCTCGGTTTGCAAAAATAAAAAACCGGCGACGCCCCGTGGTGGGTAAACGGTCGGGTCGCCGCCGGGAGGGAGGTGCCCTCTTAGGAGTCGATGGTCTCGACGTAGCTGGTGTCGAGAAGCGTATCGAGCGTGATCGACTTGTCGACCAGGCCTTCCGACTGGAACCAGTTCAACTGATCGCGCACCGAAGCCACGTTCAGGGCCGCGCCGCGGTTGAGCAGCATGGAGCCGTTGATGATCGACTTGGAAGCCTTTTCCAACGGACGGTCGGTGTAGACGTATTTGTGGATCAGCTCGACCATCTCCTTGATGGCGGCCTCGCCGTTCTTCTTGTCCACCATGGTGTCATCGTAGTCAGCCACACCAGCGGAAAAGCCCTTGATGAAGTCTTCCGTCAGAGCGCGGTCGTCGGCGGCATTCTTGGCCGAGGTGAAGACCGTGGTCACCTGGTAGTTCGGCAGGAAGTCGGCGACGTTACCGATGATATGCGCGGCACCGGAACCGGCCAGCGGCTTGGCGATATGCGGCACGATGGACCAGGCATCGATCTGGTTCGACTTCAGCGCCCCGATGATCGCGCCGACCTTCTGCAGCGGCACGAACTCAGGGGTCACGCCTTCCGCGGCACCGATCTTGGAGCCCATGTAATGGAACGAGGACCCGGCCGTCGTCATGCCGTAACGCTTGCCGCCGAGCCCCTTGGGCGAAGTCAGGCCGGCCTTGAAGGCTGCATCGGAGGCCAGGATCTTCTGGCCGTCAATGCCGGGAGCTTCGGACAAGGCTCCGCCGATCACCTTGACCGCACCCTTCTGGGCCAGAGACACCAGACCGCCGGAAATCGCGGTCACACCGAAGTCCACGTCCCCGCTAGCGATCGCCACGGCCATGGGCTGGGCCGCCTGGAAGAACTTGAGCTCCACATCGAGACCGGCATCGGCGAAATAGCCGCGCTCCAGCGCGATGAAGCTGCCGGAGTGGCTGGTCAGATGAAGCGCGCCGATCACGGTCTTGCGGTTCTGGGCAATGGCCGGACGGGCCAGCCCGGTCATTGCGGCTGCGCCCATCAGGCCCAGCGTTTGACGTCTGTTCAGTTTCACCATGATTTCCTCCCTGAGTGTCTATGGTGTTGGTTTTTATGGTGTTATCCGCCGCTTGTTATGTGCGGCCGGTTAGGTTCAACCCGTCTTCAGCGGTTTTGGCCGAGATCGGCCGCAATCTCCTCTTCCAGGCAGGCAAGGGCGGTCTCGGTGTCCTTACCCAGGATCGCGTCGCGCAAGGCGTCGTGACGGGCCGCGCGTGCTGCAAAATCGATACGGCCCTCACGCAGAAGCGCCAGCCGGAACCGGCGCGACTGGTTGAAGAATGTCTCCGCCAGGTCGATCAGGCGGGGCGAACCGCAGGCATCCATCAGGACGGCGGACAGTGTCCGGCAGGCCTCGTCCCATTCGAGCGCTGTCAGGTCGTCAGGATGGTCCTGAACATGGGCATCGGCGTGACGAAGGGTGTGGAATGCCGCGATGACACGGCCTTCCCAGGCGACGTTGCTGCGCTCCATGGACCGGGCAAGGCCGAGCTTCTCGATCTCCAGGCGCATCAGCAGGATATCGCGCAGGTCTTCTTCCGTGGCGGAGGTGACGCGGAAGCCGCGCTGGCTCGTTGCCTCCACCAGGCCTTCGGCCGACAGCATGCGCAGGGTCTCGCGCATGGAGTGGTTCGACCCGCCGTAGCGCTGGCGCAGGGCCTCGATCTTGAGCTTCTGGTCAGGGCGCAAGACGCCGAAGGAGATGTCCCGTCGGAGCGCCGACGCAAGCATGGCGACGACCGTCTCGTCCTCGTCCTGCCGTTTGCCGAAAAGCATTCTGTGTCCTGTTCTCCAAAATGTTGGATATTTTTTGAATCCTTTTATAAACGAGTCAAGATCGAAAATTCGGGAGGACTTCCATGCCGATCACAGGCGCCACACGGCTGTTTCCGATCATCGGCCATCCGGTGGCCGGCGTATTCTCTCCACCCGCCTTCAACGCCTTGTTCCACAAGCGGAACATCGATGCGGTGATGTTCGGTCTGGACCTGGAACCGGCGGCCCTCGACGGCTTCTGGCAGGTCCTTCGCGGCAGCGCCAACATGCTCGGCTGCTCGATCACCTATCCGCACAAGCAGGCCGCTTTCGATGCCGTGGACGGCATGACGGATCGGGCGGCAAGGCTGGGTGCACTCAATACAATCCGCAGGGAACCGGACGGCCGACTGACCGGAGACGCGACCGACGGCCTTGCCATGTGCAGCCCCATTGCCGCGACGGGAACGGAGCTGAAAGGCAAGACCGCCCGGATCACCGGGGCCGGCGGCGGAGCCGGCATGGCGATCATCGATGCCTTTTGCGAACAAGGCATCGGCTGCCTGATCCTTGAGGAAATCGATCAGGCCCGGCGCGAGGCGGCATTGCGATTGGTGCGTGATCACTGGCCACAGGTGGACATTTCAGAAACGCCCGGCGCGGCGCAGGTTCTCGTCAACGCCACCACGCTGGGCAAATCCGAAAATGATCCCCTGCCCTTCCCAGAGGCGATCATCGCCAAAGCGGAGCTTTGCTGTGACGTGGTCACCGTCTCCGGCGAAACGGCGTTGGTTCAGGCGGCAAAGCGCGCGGGCAAAGCCGTTGTCGACGGCAGTGGCATGGGGGCCGGTCAACTGGATGTTCAGCTGGGCTTTCTCGGACTGGATACCGGGGCGGACTAGCCCTTCAGCACTGCTTCCACGGCCTTGGCGGCGGAAAGAAGGATCTTATCCTTGCCGTTGGCGCCGACGAGCATTGCGCTCAAGGTCTTGTCCTGATGTTCATACGGCAACGCGATGGCGCAGCCGTCGGCGACATTGGCGAGCGACGGGTTCCTGAGCGCCAGAAGGTTCAGGCGATTGAATGCCTCGTCGTCCGCGATCAGTTCTTCCCGTAAGGGAGGAAGGATCGGGGTCGTCGGCAGAAGCAGGAGGTCCTCGCCGAGTTCGTCCGCGAATGCTTCCACAAAGGCGGCGCGGCGGTTCAGGGTCTGGCGGTACTCAACCGCTGAAATCTCACCGGCCCGCGCCATGCGCGCATGGACGCGCGGATCGAATTTTTCCGGCGTGCTCTGGAAGTGTTCCTCGTAATGGGCGCGCGATTCCACCGAGGTCATGTGCCACGGCGGCACCTGAGCGTAGAGATCGATCACGCCCAGATCCCGTTCGACAATCTCGAAGCCTGCAGAGCGTAAACTTTCCAGAACGGTTTCGAAACCGGCGCCAATCGCGGAATCCATCTCGTCGAAGCCGAAATTGCGGGCCACGGTCAGACGCCGTTTTTCCGCAGCGGCCGGTTCCGTCGAAAGCCCCGCCATCACCTGCCAGGCGAGTTCACAGGCAGCGACCGACTTTGCCATCGGCCCGAAACTGTCGAGCGTGTCGGAAAGCGGCTTGCCGCCGGCAAGCGAAACCGAGGCTTGCGTCGGCTTGAAACCGGTGATGCCGGTGAAGGCGGCCGGAATACGCAAGGAGCCACCGGTGTCGCTGCCGATGGCGATATCGCACAGGTCCAGCGCCACGGACACTGCACCGCCGCTGGTCGAGCCGCCCGGCACGCCACCCGGACAGGCCGGATTGTCGGGCGTGCCGTAATGGGGGTTGATGCCGATGCCGGAATAGGCGAATTCCGACATGTTGGTCAGGCCGACGAAGACGGCCCCAGCCTCGCTGAGAGCGGCGATGCAAGGCGCATCGGTGGAGGCCGGCGGGTCGTTGCGCAGCACCTGCGTTGCCGCGGTCGTAACCTCGCCCTCCACATCAAACAGAGCCTTGACGCTGACAAGCGCACCGGCGAGCGGCGATGTCTTGCCCGCGGCGGCTTCCGCCTGCTTGCGGGCCCGGTCGCCGAGGGGCCTGGTAAAGACGGCCTCGACGGCCGTGTCTTCTGCAATCCGGCTCAGGGCGGCCTCGACACGGGCCGGCGCCGTCCCGGCACTCCAGGGGAATTGCAGGTCTTTACGCATGGATGTCCTCGTCAGGTGCGGATTTGCAGGTCGGTTCTCAGGAGATAACCGAAAGAACGCAGGAACTGTAGCCCCATTCGATCGACTTTTCTGTCACCGGATCTGTCAGGGACATTTTGAAGTCGGCGGCCGGACGAACCCCGCCGATGGCCGGCAGCGTGCCGCAGAGCATGGCGGTGCCTTCGTCCAATTTGGTTCCCGCCATCAGTTCGGTCAGCGGCAGGATCGAGGCGAGCGTGCCGTCCTGATAGGCGACCCAGTCTCCGCCTTCGCGGATCCAGGATTTCAGTTCCAGCCGGTCGATATGGTCAATCACATCGTCCAGCAGCCACAGCTCATCGGCGACCGGCTTGGCGCAGATCTGCTTGGAATGGGCAACGGAATAGGTTTCCAGCGCCCGGTCCGTGTGATCGGACGCCAGGCCGAGCCAGATCCGGCCGTCGGCCTTCAGGAGGAACGGTTCCGCCTCGCCGGAGCTTTCCCCGCCGAGCACCTCGATCCGGGTGTCACGCGTCAGAAGCGACGCGGCGCACTGGTAATAGAGTGGCACGGTGGAGGGAGCCGGCACGCCGATGGCTGCCAGTTCCTCTATGTGATGATCCACGGCGGCCCGGTCGCGGCCCGTCCATCCGGCAACGATCAGGGTATCCGGAGTGCATTCCAGCACCCCCGTCGGTGTTTTGAACTGCATGGAAAGCCTCTTACAAGGTGGATGGCAGGTAGAGCGCGATCTGCGGGGCGAGGATCAGAAGCCCCACCATGACAAGCATCGCGATGACAAACGGAATGCAGCCGAGCATGACGTCGCTGAACGGCCGGCCGCCGCGCGCGGCCTGCACCACGTAAAGGTTCAACCCGACCGGCGGCGTGATCAGCGCCATCTCGACCAGGATGATCATCAGGATGCCGAACCAGATCTTGTCGTAGCCGAGATGAATGATGATCGGCACCACGATCGGGATCGTCGCCACCATCAGCGACAGGGTTTCGATGAAAAACCCGAGGATGATGTACATCAGTACGATCACCAGCAGGGTCGCCAGCGGCCCGAGCCCGAGATTGTTCAACACGTCCTGAAGCGCGAGGCTGACGCCGGCGGCGGTGAGGACGAAGTTCAGCACATAGGCGCCGATGACCACGAGCATGATCATGGACGACGTCTTGACCGCGCCACGGAGAGCATCGGCGATCATACCCCGGCTGAGCGCCTTCTGGTGCGCCGCAATCGCGAGCGCTATGGCCACGCCGACCGTGGCAGCCTCCGTCGGCGTCGCCCAGCCGGCATAGATCGAGCCGACGATGGCCGCGAACAGGCCGAAGATCGGAAGAAGATCCGCAAGACTGGCGAAGCGGTCGCCCCACGAGCTGGAGCGACGCGGTCCGCCGAGTTCCGGCTTTACAACGCACAGGATCGCGGTGACGGCCATGAACAGCCCGGCGAGAAACAGGCCCGGCACGAGCCCTGCCAGGAACAACTGCGGGATAGAGCTCTCGGTCAGGAAGCCGTAGACGATCAGGTTGATCGACGGCGGGATCATGATGCCGAGCGTGCCGCCGGCGGCGATCGCGCCGGAAAAGAGCTTTTCATTGTAACCGAGCGCGCGCGCCTGGGGCATGGCGACCGTCGCCACCGTCGCAGCGGTGGCGACCGACGAGCCGGAGGTGGCGGAAAACATGGTCGAGGTGGCGATATTAGCGTGCACCAGCCCGCCCGGCATCCAGGACACCCATTTGTCGAGTGCCGCATAGGTCCGGTTCGCCACGCCGCTGCGCACCAGGATTTCGCCGAGCAGCACGAAAAGGGGGATTGCGATCAGGGTGGCGCTGTTCGACGACGACCAGACGACCTGGCCGAGACCGCGCATCAGCGGAAACGGGCTGAAGAAGAAGTCGATGCCAAAGGCCAGCAGGAACAGGACCACCCCGACCGGAATGGAAAGCGCCAGAAGCCCGAGAAGTCCGAAAGCGGTAAACTGGATCATGCCTCGCCCCTCGCCCCGGCGGCTTCATCGACCGCGTCAAAGTCCGCCTGCACAAGCTTCATGAGAACGAAGGCCATCAGCAGGCAGGCCGTGACGGCGAACCAGAGCCAGCCCGCCCACCAAAGCATCTGCGGAATCCACAAGGGCGTTTCCAGTGGCGTGTTTGCCCTCGCACCGGTGGACAGCGTCTTGGCCACGACGCTCCAGCCGCGCCAGGCAACGACCACGGCCGTTGCGGCCAGACAGAACATCGAAAGAGCATCGAACAGGGCCCGTCCGACGGGAACGAGGCGCTGGCGGAGCAGGTCGATGCGCACATGCGCCCGCTCCGTCAGGGCGTAGCTGACACCCCAGCTTGTGGTGACCGCCATGACATAGCCGGAAATCTCATCGACACCGCCCAATGACCTTCCCAACTGACGGGAAACGATTTCAACGAGCGTGAAGACAACGCAGGCAAGCAGGGCGAGCCCGACGCCGATCGCCACGCGGTCGTTGGTTTTCCTCAAAAGGGCAATGAGCGGTGTCATGAGCAAGCGGCCTTACTTCACGTCGATTTCGACGCCGGTCACCTTGCCGACGCTGTCGGACCAGCGCTTTGCCCAATCGGAGCCGGCACGCTCGGCCCAGTCCGGAAGCACCTGGGTGATCAGCACATCCTTCGCCTTGGCCTCGTCGGCCGCGCTCGGGGTCACCAGCACCATGCTGTGTGCTTCACCATAGGGACATTCACCCTTTCCGGTCAGGCAGGCAATGTCGTTTTCAAGGGCGCCTTGCGCAGCGTCCCAGGCCGGTGCCTCGAACTTTTCCTTGATCGAGGTCTGAAGGATAGTCTTCTGCTCGTCGGAAAGGGAATTCCACTTGTCCATGTTGATGGCGGTGACGACCGGATCCCAGCCGCCGAGCGGCAGGGTCATCAGGTGGCTGGAGACTTCCCACCAGCCGGCGTTGTAGCCCGAGCCAGCGCCGGTGACGGCACAGTCGACCACACCGCGCTGCAGGGCGCCGGGAACCTCACCGAAGCTGACATTCACGCCTTCCGCGCCGAGCGCTTCCAGGAACTTGGCGGTCATGCGGCCGGAGGCGCGAACCTTCTTGCCCTTGAGGTCGTCCAGGGACTTGATGTCCGCATTGCAGAAGACGACCTGAGGCGGATAGGGCGCGATCGCCAGAACCTTGGAATTGAAGACGTCCTTGTAGATGTCGTCGACCATCGGCCGGGCGGCATCGACCGCCTTCTTCGCCGTGGCGGCGTCGGTCGCGATCAGCGGAACGTCGAGGCCTTCCAGGGGCGCGCTGTCGGCCACCGCGTAATCGGCCACGGTCATGCCGACATCGAACACGCCCTGGGAGAGCATGCGGAAGACGTCGCCGCCGGAGATGCCCATCTGATCATGGGTGGTGAGCGTCGCGGTCAGGTCTCCTCCGGAGACTTCCGGCAGGGTCTTGGTCCAGAACGGCACTTCGTACTGCTTGTGCAGCGGCAGGCTGCTCCAGCTGCCGACGACGGACAGCTCTTCCGCGCTGACCGCGGAGCCGGCGCACAAGGCCGCCAGCGAAATAGTGGTAACGGCGAAACGTTTCATCATGTCATTCTCCATCCTCTGAGGGTCAGAAAGTCGGTTTGTTATTGTCGTTGTAAGGGTAGATCGGCGGCGTCAGCTCATTCACGTCGGTAATCAGCATGGCGCCGGGTGCATGGGCAATGGAAAGGTCCGGCCTGGCCTGCATGATGGCGACCTGTGGCGTCACCCCGCAGGCCCAGAAAACCGGCACTTCCCCTTGCCCGATATCCACGGACGTTCCCCAGTCGGGCTTTCCTAAATCTGCAATCCCGATTTCTTCAGGCGCCCCGATATGGATGGGGCTGCCGTGCGCAAGCGGATAACGCGCGCAAATTGAGTAAACCTCTTCGATCCGGTCTTTCGAGACCGGGCGCATGGAGACGACCATACCACCGCCGAACGCCCCGCAGGGTTCCGTCTCGATCGTGGTGCGGAACATGGGCACCGTCACGTTGCGCTCGATATGGCGCATGGGGATGCCCGCCTTGACCAGAGCGTTTTCGAAGGTGAACGAACAACCGATGGCAAAGGCGACGAGATCGTCGCGCCAGTATTCGTTCAGATCGCGCACCTGATCGGCCAGAACGCCGTTTCGGTAGATGTTGTAAAGCGCCGCGTCGGTGCGGATATCGACCTTCTCGCCCAGACGCGGGATATGCGGATTACCGGGGTCCGACACGCCAGCCAGCGGGCACGGCTTCGGGTTTTTCCGGCAGAATTCGTGAAAGTCGTCGGCAAGCTCACCAGGCAGGATCGCCAGATTGCACTGAAGCTGGCCGCGCGCAAGGCCGGCCGTGTGTCCGGCATAGCGCCCCCGCCGGATCGCCTCGCGAACCGTTGCCACATCCTGTCCGACCAGATCGGTAAATTCGACAAGTGCCGTCATGCCCACCTCATTTCCATGTCGAAAATGCTGAGGTTGCCGGCTTATAAAGTCAAATCGCTATTTTCTGTCCAAAGTGATAGAAATACCTGATCACTTAAAAGGACCCAACCGCCATGACGCTGGAGCAATTGAGAACGTTTTTGTGGGTCGCGCGGCTTGGCGGCGTGCGCAAGGCTGCCGAACAGATGAACATCTCGCAGCCGGCCGTTTCGGCGCGCATCACCAGCCTGGAAAGCGACCTGGGCACAGCCCTGTTCAGCCGCGGCCCCACCGGGGTCACGCTGACCAAGCAGGGCGTTCTCCTGCGCAATCACGCGGAGCAGATCGCTGCCCTCGTCGAACGCATCAAGGCCGACGTCATGCCCGCCGACAGCGTCAGCAGCCTGCTTCGCCTGGGCGTAGCGGAAACCGTCGCCCAGACATGGCTGCCCGACTTCATTGCCCGGCTTCACCAGACCTATCCGAAACTGAAGATCGAGGTATCGGTCGACATCTCGTTCAATCTCCGGGAAATGCTGCTCGACCGCTCGCTGGATCTCACGATCCTGATGGGGCCGGTGTCGGATTTCAGCGCCGACAACGTGGACCTGCCGCCCTTCGAGCTGAGCTGGTACCGGCCGCTGGATCTGGCGGATCCGGACCTGAGTATCACCCCGGTGATCACCTACAACCGGAACTCGCGGCCCCACCGGGAACTGACAAGAGAGCTGCAAGAGCGCTACGGCAGCACCGCGCAGATCTTCCCGACCAATTCCCTGTCCACCGGCTTTGAAATGGTCGCGTCGGGCATTGGCGTCGGCATTCTGCCGACCGTGCTCGGACGGCGGCTGGTCGCGGAGAAGCGGATCGCCACCTTCGACCCCGGTTGGCTGCCAACGCCGCTCCGCTTTACAGCCACATTCATCGGGGAGCCGCGAGACGAACTGACCGCGCAAGCGGCGAAGATCGCGCAACAGGTCGCCATGGAGCACGACAAGGGCCTCCAGGCTTCCAGCCTGGCGTCTGACTGAAATCTCCGTCAGATCACAAATATCTCTCCGCAATTCTGGCGGTGGAGCGCTTGCCCAGATCGCCTGAGCAGGTTTCCATCCAGACATCCGCCGCATGGCGGCCGGTTTCGTGGAGCTGCGTCAGCAGATGCCAGACGGGTGTCATCTTCGAACGCGGATCCACCTTGGACATGGCTTCCTCATCGTGGATTTCGTGAAGGCGCAGATCGCGAATGGCTCGAATGAGGCCGGTACCCAGGAATTGCCAGGCGCCCATATCCTCTTTCATCATCGACAGGCCGCGCAGTTCCTTCACTAGGCTCAGATTGAACATCATCTCACTGATCCGGCCGGGTATTTCGTTCATGGCCCGCGCGGTTTCCTTGCGGGTGATCGGATTGACCGTCACCAGCAGCAGATCGCTGCAGTCGCTTTCCTGAACGATCGGCAGGATGGGCGGATTGGCACTGTAGCCACCGTCCCAATAGTCTTCACCGTCTATGGTGACGGGCGGAAAATTCATCGGCAGGCAGGCTGAGGCCAGCAGCGCATCGACGCTCAGATCGGCATTGCGGAAAATGCGCGACGCTCCGGACCGGGCATTGGTCGCAGACACAAATATTTTCGGTGCCTCAAGCGACCGGATTGCGTCGAAATCGACATGTTCCTCAAGGACATCGCGCAGGATACCTTGAGCCATGCGGCCCAGGCGCGGCGACGGGGCCACGGAAATACCGCCGGCGCTGACCATCGACCACAACATGTCCGCCGTTTGAAAGGCTGCCGGAAAGGCTTCCAGAAACGGCAGGATCGTGGTCTGCCGAGCGGACCGGTTGATCGCTTTCCAGAACGCCCGGAGACGGGCAGCGGCTTCCTCCGGTCCGCCGTTGACGAGGCCGGAGACCAGAACGGCCGCGTTTAACGCCCCTGCACTGGCACCGCTGACCCCTCCGACCGAGATTTCCGGCGCTTCGAGAAGCCTGTCCAGCACACCCCAGGTGAATGCGCCGTGCGTGCCCCCTCCCTGAAGGGCCAAGTCGAGGGTATGGGGTTTCAAGGCCTTCCTGGACATTTCGTCTGAATCCTGAAATGAGGCGCACAGCTATATTGCAGTGCAGCATAACATGCTTTCAGGTGGGGCCGGCATAGTCATTTGGCAATAGCAATACGCGTTGCACCGTCTGTGAGGACAGGCTGCGCCGTGCCGACTTCATCGAACGGCAAGGCCCCTCCTCTACCCAGGGAGGCAAATCCAACAAGTCTCAACCGAACAAAGTCCGACTTTCCGGCTATTTTTGTCCAAAAGTTCAAAAAATTATCCGATACAACTTCTGCTTATATTGTGAGCGTGCAAAACATATGATCAACTCCTCGGGCCAAAAAACAGTTTCCAGGGGTTCCAAATGGCATATTCAAAATTTTTCAACTGGTCCCGGCGGGCGTTCCTGTCGGCGACTTTCGCGGCCGCAGCGGTCGCAGCACTTCCCTTTCAGCCCGCTTTGGCCAAGGACAAGCCGCTCAAGGTTGCCGCGATCTACACCGTTCCGGTGGAACAGCAGTGGGTCAGCCGCATTCACAAGGCCCTGACCGCCGCACAGGATCGCGGCGACGTCACCTATGTCTTTTCCGAAAACACGGCCAACACCGACTATGAGCGCGTCATGCGCGAATATGCCGAACAGGGTATGGACCTGATCGTCGGCGAGGCGTTCGCCGTGGAACGCGCGGCACGCAAGGTTGCCGCGGAATATCCGGACACGGCCTTCCTGATGGGCTCGTCCTTCGGCCCGGCGAAACCGAATTTCTCGGTCTTCGACAACTGGATCCACGAACCGTCCTACCTGACCGGCATGATCGCGGGCGCGACAACCAAGTCGAATGTCATCGGCATGGTCGGCGGCTACGCCATTCCGGAAGTGAACCGGCTGATGAACGCCTTCATGGAAGGCGCTCTGTCGACCAACCCGGACGTGAAGTTCCTCGTGACCTTCATCAACTCCTGGTACGATCCGCCCAAAGCCAAGGAAGCCGCCTTCGCCATGATCGACAAGGGTGCCGACATCCTCTACGCGGAACGCTTCGGCGTGTCCGACGCGGCCAAGGAGAAGGGCATTCTGGCCATTGGCAACGTGATCGATACCGCCGGCGATTATCCGGGCACGATCCTCGCCTCTGCCCTGTGGCACATGGAACCGACCATCGACAAGGCCATTGAAGCAGTCGCGACCGACAGCTTCGAGCCTTCTGACTACGGCCCCTACAGCTACATGTCCTATGGCGGCGGCAGCTTCGTCGCGGACGAAAAGCTCGCTCCGGCCGACGCTCTGAAGGCCGCGAAAGAGAAGGAAAAAGAAATCCTCGACGGCCTGTTCCGCGTCAACGTCAACGACAGCGAACCCAAGTCGACCATGTAAGACCGTCTTCCGGCTGCGGATTTGCTCCAGGTTCTGACCCTGGGCAGCCTCCGCAGCCGGATGCATCGTTTTGCCGTCATGCCGCCCGGCGTGAACCGGCCGTGCGCACCCATGCGCTTCGGGGAGAGGAATTCATGGCCAGCACTGTGGACGGAGCGCCCGTCGTTTTGAAGCTCACGCGGATCACCAAGCGCTTCGGCGCACTGACCGCCAATGACGACGTCTCCCTGGATCTGCGCCGCGGCGAGATCCTGGCACTGCTGGGCGAAAACGGCGCCGGCAAGACGACCCTGATGAATATCCTGTTCGGTCACTATGTCGCCGATGAAGGCACTGTCGAAGTGGCTGGCCCGGACGACACCCTGCAGGAACTCGAACCCGGCTCGCCCCATGCGGCGCTGAATGCCGGGATCGGCATGGTCCACCAGCATTTCACCCTGGCGGAAAACCTCAGCGCACTCGAAAACATTCTGCTCGGCACCGAGCCGCTTTCCAGTTTCAGGTCAGCCCGCGGCAAGGCGCGCAATCGGTTGACGGATTTGATGCAGCGTTCCGGCCTGACCGTCGATCTCAATGCCCGCATTTCCTCGCTTTCGGTCGGCGAGAAGCAACGGGTGGAAATCCTGAAGGCGCTCTACCGGGATGCGCGGGTCCTCGTCCTCGACGAGCCGACCGCGGTGCTGACGCCGCAGGAATCCGACACGCTCTTCGCCACCTTGAAGAAACTCGCCGCCGACGGTCTCGGCATCATCTTCATTTCCCACAAGCTCGACGAGGTGCTGGCCGCTTCCGACCGGATCGGAGTCCTGCGCGGCGGCCGCAAGGTGGCCGACCAGCCGACCGCCGGCTGCGACAAACGTCAGCTTGCCGAACTGATGGTCGGCAAGAGCGTACCGGAAAGCACCCGCACGCCGCAGGCGCCGGGCGCCGGCCTCCTCGTTCTGTCACAGGTCACCACAGGCACCGGCCGCGACGCGCTGCATGCGGTCGACCTGGAGCTTCTGTCCGGTGAAATCCTCGGCATTGCCGGTGTCTCCGGCAACGGTCAGGGCACGCTCGCAAAGGTGATCTCCGGACTGGAAGCTCCCGTCTCGGGAACCGTCAGCCTCAACGGCAAGCCCATGACCCGAACGACGGCACGCGGCATGATCGATGCCGGCATCGCCCGGATACCGGAAGACCGGCACAGGGACGGCATCGTCGGGCCCATGTCGGTCGCCGAAAACCTGGCGATCGAGACGATCCGCAAGTCTGATTACCAGCGCTTCGGCTTCCTGCGCTTCGATGCCATTGCCGCCCGCGCCAGGGACGCGATCGCGGCCTATGACATCCGTTGCCAGGGCGGCAACGCTCCGGCGCGGCTTCTGTCCGGCGGCAATATCCAGAAGATCGTGCTTGCCCGAACGCTCGAGGCCGACCCGATCGTGGTGCTTGCCGCCCAGCCGTCGCGCGGGCTCGATGTGGGCGCTACGGCGGACGTTCACCGCCGTCTGCTCGAGGCCCGCGGACGGGGAGCCGGCGTCATCCTGATCTCCGAAGACCTGGACGAACTCATGCGCCTGTCGGACCGGATCGCCGTCATCCACCGCGGACATCTGTCTTCCGCCGAGAAAACCGAAAACCTCGACCGGGGCACGCTCGGCCTGCGCATGGCCGGACACAGCGAGGAGCAGGCCGCATGATCCGTTTCGAACCGCGCGAGCCGGCTTCCCTCTCCCGCCTGATCCTCGTTCCCGTGGCTGCCGCCGTCATTGCCCTTGCGCTCGCAGCCATCCCGATGGGCTTTGCCGGCCTCAACATCTTCAAGGCCTACGGGCTGATGGCGACGGGCGCCTTCGGCTCCCTGTTCGCCTTCACCGAGATGCTGACCCGGGCAACGCCGCTGATCCTGACGGGCCTTGCCGCCGCCCTCGCCTTTCGGGCAAAGCTCTGGAACATCGGCGCGGAAGGCCAGCTTTATGCCGGCGCCCTTGCCGCCGTCGCCGTCGGCACCGGCGTGATCGACGCGCCGTCTTTCGCGCTGATCCCGCTGGTGGTCTTCTGCGGCGCACTTGCCGGCGGGCTTGTCATGCTCGGGCCGACCTTGCTCAAGACCCGGCTGGGTGTGGATGAAGTAGTCACGACCCTGCTGCTCAACTTCGTCATCCTGCTGTTCGTGCAGATGATGCTCGAGGGGCCCATGAAGGACCCGATGGGCATGGGCTGGCCCCAATCCGAACCGATCCTGGACGCGGCCGCCCTGCCGAAGCTGATGGCGCGCATGCGCATTCATGCCGGCCTGATCGTCGCGCTGGTCGCGGCCCTTGGCGTCTACCTGCTCCTGAAACGCACCGTCTGGGGCTTTGAAATCCGCGCCGTCGGCGAGAACGCCAACGCCGCCCGTCATGCCGGTATTCCGGTGACGGCAACCTTCATCCGGGTCGGGTTGATCTCCGGGGCTCTGGCCGGGCTTGCCGGCGTCGGCGAGGTCGCGGGCCTGAAGGGTTATCTGACCGCAGACCTGTCGCCCGGCTTCGGTTATTCCGGCATCGTGGTGGCCATGCTGGCCGGGCTCAACCCGATCGGCGTGGTCGTTGCGGCCCTCTTCATCGCCAGCATTTTCGTCGGCGCGGATTCCATGTCGCGCGCCACCGGCGTCTCCAACTACCTGGCGGACCTGATTGTCGCCATGGCGCTGATCTCGGTGCTGATCTCCGGCCTGTTCCTAAGGTTCCGGATCCGCTTCGTCGGCCAGAGACATGCGGAAGGAGCCGCGAAATGAGCGATATTCTAGACATTCTGCTTGCCGCGAATTTCTGGGCCGCGGCCCTGCGGATCGCCACACCTCTGATCTTCGGCGTGATCGGCGCCCTCGTCTGCGAGCGAGCCGGTGTCCTCAATCTCGGCATTGAGGGCATCTTCACCGCCGGCGCCATGGCCGGCTGGATGGCGGTCTGGCTCGGAGCCGGTTTGTGGGGCGGCGTCCTGGTCGCGGCTCTTGCCGGCGGTTTCTTCGGCCTTATCCATGCGATCCTGACCGTGCCGCTCGGTCTGTCCCAGCATGTGTCGGGTATTGGTGTGACGCTGTTTGCCACCTCGCTCAGCTATTTCATCTACCGTACCGCCCTGCCGGACGTGTCCTCGCCGCCGCGCATCGAGGCATTCAAGCCGCTCGACATTCCGGTCCTCTCCGACCTGCCCTTCATCGGCCCGGCCCTGTTCCAGCAGACGGCGCTGACGTTCCTGGCGCTCGCCGTCGTCGCGGTCACCGCCTTCGTGCTCTATCGCACGCCGCTCGGGCTTGCGATCCGGGCCGTCGGCGACAATCCGTCAGCGGTGGAATCGCAAGGCCTTTCCGTCTACGGCCTCAGGATCGGCGCGGTCGTGGCCGGGTCTGCGATGATGGCGCTCGGCGGCGCCTTCCTGACCATGTCCGCCTTCGACGCCTTTTTCTTCGGCATGGTCAACGGCCGCGGCTGGATCTGCATCGCGCTCACGGTCTTCGCCTCCTGGCGTCCGGGCAAGGCCCTGCTTGGCGCCCTGCTCTTCGGTGCCTTCGACGCCTTCCAGGTACGGCTGCAGACGGAGGTCGGCAGCTTCATTCCCGGACAGGTGTTCCTGATGATGCCTTACCTGCTGTCGATCGCCGCCCTTGTCCTGGTGGCGCGCAAGGCGGATTATCCGCGCGCGCTTCTCGTGCCCTATTTCCGCGGCCAGCGCTAACAGGAAAGACGTTGGAATGAGCCTCGACCTGCTGATCAAGAACGCCAACCTCGCCGATGGCCGCACCGGCGTCGACATTGCCTGCAAAGCCGGCCGGATCACCGCCGTCGAGCCGGGCATCACAGCGGATGCGGCGCGCACCATCGATGCGGGTGGCCAACTGGTGTCGCCACCCTTCATCGATTGCCACTTCCATATGGACGCAACGCTTTCCCTTGGCCTGCCGCGCATGAACGAGAGCGGCACGCTTCTGGAAGGCATTGCGCTCTGGGGTGAGCTCAAGGAAATCCTGACCGTCGAGGCGGTCGTGGAGCGGGCACTGCGCTACTGCGACCTTGCCGTCAGCCAGGGCCTTCTGGCAATCCGCAGCCATGTGGATGTCTGCGACGACAGGCTAACCGGTGTCGAGGGGCTGCTGGAAGTGCGTGAGAAGATCGCGCCCTACATCGACCTGCAGCTGGTCGCCTTCCCGCAGGACGGGTTGTTACGCTCGCCCAACGCGGAGAAGAACCTTCTGAGGGCGCTCGACATGGGCGTCGACATCGTCGGCGGCATTCCTCATTTCGAACGCACCATGGACGATGGCGCCCGGTCGGTGAGGTGGCTGTGCGAAATCGCGGCCGACCGCGGGCTGATGGTCGATCTCCACTGCGACGAGACCGATGATCCCATGTCGCGCCACATCGAGACGCTCGCCTACGAGACCCAACGCCTGGGACTTCAGGGCCGTACCGCCGGCTCCCATCTCACCTCCATGCATTCCATGGACAATTACTATGTCTCGAAGCTGTTGCCGCTGATGGCGGAAGCGGAAGTGCATGCGATTGCCAATCCGCTGATCAACATCACGCTGCAGGGGCGCCACGACACCTACCCGAAGCGCCGCGGCCAGACCCGGGTGCCGGAAATGCGCGGTTACGGCATCAATGTCGCCTTCGGCCACGACTGCGTGATGGATCCCTGGTATTCCATGGGCTCGGGCGACATGCTTGAAGTCGCCAGCATGGGCCTGCATGTGGGTCAGATGACCAGCCGCGAGGCGATGCGCTACGCCTTCGACTGCGTCACCACCCACCCGGCGAAGATCATGGGGCTGGAAGGCTATGGCGTCGACACCGGCTGCAAGGCCGATTTCGTGCTGCTGCAGGCGCGCGACACCATCGAGGCGATCCGGTTGAAGGCGACCCGTCTTGCCGTCGTCAAGGCCGGAAAGGTGATCTCGGAGACGCCACCGCGTGTTGCCGCGCTCACCCTGCCCGGAAGGCCGGAGACGGTCGATCCGTCGAGCTATGCACCTCGGGCGAATTAGCATCGAGACAGCCGGCCGAAGTTTGACGGCCGGCTGTCAGATCGTTCAGTTACCGGCCCGGAGACGCGCAAGGATCTCCTCGGCGATGTCCTGACGCACCTTGCCGAGGGCCTTGAGTTCGCTGGCAACCTTGTCGACCTCTTCGCCGACGGCGCCGACCATCAGGGCCACGTTCTGGGCATGAAGCGCCATATGACCTTTCTGGATACCGGTCGTTGCCAAAGCGCGCATGGCGCCGAAGTTCTGCGCCAGACCGACGGCGACGATGATCCGGGCCAGTTCATCGGCGGTCTTTACCCCGAGGATCTTCAGGTTGGCCTGGGCCGTCGGGTGTATCTTGGTAGCGCCCCCGATCAGGCCGACCGCCATGGGCATTTCCAGAATGCCGACCAGATTGCCGTCACCGTCCTTTTCCCAGCGGGTCATGGAGCGGTAACGGCCGTCCCTGGCCGCATAGGCATGGGCGCCCGCCTCGATGGCGCGGGTGTCGTTGCCGGTGGCAAGCACCACGGCGCTGATGCCGTTCATGATGCCCTTGTTGTGGGTCGCGGCGCGGTAGGGGTCGGCATCGGCGAAATAATAGGCCGACAGCATGTCGTCGCGCACCTGTTCTCCGCCAATTTCGGCTAGCGGCCAGACGGCGCGCACCCGCGCAACCCGCCGGTCGGCCAGGTTCGTCAGGATGCGCAGCAGGCTGCGGGCGCCGGTCCATTCCTCAAGCTTCGGCGCCAACGCCTCGGCCATGCTGTTCACCGCATTCGCGCCCATGGCATCCCGGGTGTCGACGATGATGTGAACCACGGTCATCGGGCCTTCGGCGCTGTCGATCACCCGGATATCCAGATCGCGGAAGCCGCCGCCGAATTTCAGGAGCAGCGGATCGGTCGCGTCGCAGATCTCCTTGATCTCGTCGAAGCGCTCCAGCACCTTCAGGCGTACGTTCTGCGGATCGCTGGCGCCCAGCAACTGGATCTGTGCCGCCATGATCGGGCCGCTGGTCGAGGTCTTGAAGCCCCCGGTGGGACGGCAGCGCTTGGCCGAATTGCAAACGGCCGCAATAACGGAGGATTCCTCGGTCGCCATCGGCACCAGCACGTCCCGCCCGTCCACGGTCATGTTGGTGGCCACGCCGACCGGAATGGCCATGCTGGAAATGGCGTTCTCGACCAGCCGGTCGGCCAGTTCAATCTGGCCGGAGGCCGCGTCGGCCAGGCTGGCCACGGCTTCGTTGTCGAGACCGGCCTGACTTGCCACGGCCTGAAGCCGGGCGTCCGGGGTCATCTTGTGAAGGCCTTCAATACGGGACGATTTGACGTCGCTCATCGGATGTCCTGTCGATATTAGTTGATCATGGATTGGGGCAGCCAGAGCACGAGCTCCGGGAAAAGCGCACAGATCAGAATGCCGAGCGCCTGAAGAAGGATGAACGGAACGATGGCACGGTAGACCGTTCCCATGCCGATCCCGACCGGCAGAACGCCTTTCATGTAGAACAGCGTGTAGCCGAAAGGCGGGGAGATATAGGCCATCTGCGCCGATACCAGGAACAGGATGCCGAACCACAGACGGTCAAAGTGGAGAAAGTCGATCACCGGCAGGAAGACGGGCACGCACAGGAGAATGATGCCCATCTCGTCCAGGAACATGCCGAGGAAGAACAGGATCGCCAGCATGACCGCCAGGACCACCCAGGGGCTGGCATCCAGATTCTGGATGAAGGACAGCAGGAAGTCCGCACCACCGGTTCCGGTAAAGATGGCCACGAAGGCGCGCGCGCCGATGGTGATCCACAGGATCATCGTGGTAACCTTGACGACGTCCATCGCAACGCCTGAGACGAGTTCCCAGCCGAGACGGCGCTCGACCGCGGCCGAAAGGAAGGCCAGCGCGACACCGACGGCGGCGGCTTCGGTCGGGGTGGCGACCCCCATGTAGATGGTGCCGAGCACACCGACGATGATGAACAGCGGCAGGATCAGCGACTTCAGCGAGGCGACCCGGTCGGCCCAGCTCACGACGCCCTCTTCCGCTGACGGACGCGGGGCGACCGACGGGTCGAGCGCGGACCGCAGGACGATGTAGCCGATATAGAGCGAGGCGAGCAGCAAACCCGGCACCACACCGGCAATGAACATCTGCCCGATGGAGGCTTGCGCCGTTACCGCGTAGACGATGGTGATGACCGACGGGGGAATGAGAATTCCAAGCGTTCCGCCGGCGCAGATCGTGCCGATCGCCAGTTCCGGGCTGTATTTGCGCTTCAGCATCGACGGCAGGGCCAGCATGCCCATGGCCGCAACGGCAGCGCCGACGATGCCGGTCATGGCCGCGATGATGGTACAGATGGCGATGGTTCCGACCGCAAGACCGCCGGGCAACCGGCGGGACCAGAGCTCCATGGCCTTGTAGAGGCTTTCGATGACGCCCGAGCGCTGCAGGACGCTGGCCATCATGACGTAGAGCGGGATCGCCAGGAGCGCTTCCGAGGTCATGGTGGCATAGAGATTGAGCACCGTGACGGTTAGCGCCGCCGGCCCCCAAAGGGTAAGCGTGAACACTAACGCAAGCGCGCCAAGGGTGAAGGCCAGCGGAACCCCGGTCAGAAGAAGCCCAACGAGGCTGGCGAACATGACGGCAAGAACGAGTTCGGAGCTCATGCGCCTGCTCCGATCTTATCCGTATCCTTGCCGCGCGCGGCCTGGATGATTTCCACCATGGCCTGTGCGAACAGCATGGCAAACGCCATCGGAACGATGAATTTCAACCACCAGATCGGCGGGTTCCAGGCGGAGAAGCTGGTTTCGCCCATGCCAAAGGAATTCATGGCAAGCGGCCAACTGACCACCGCGAAGACACCAGCGAAGACGGCGACGACGAGATGGGTGAAAATCCCGGCGATCACATGGGGGACGCCGCTCAGCTTTTCACTGAAGATGTCGACCGCCACATGTCCCTTGAGATGCAGCAGGTAAGGTCCGGCAAGCATGAAATGCGGACCGAACACCAGGGTGCTGGCTTCCATCGCCCAGACCGTCGGCGCATCGAAGGCATAACGCGCGACGACTTCATAGAGAAGCATCGGCACCACGGCGAAGATCGCCGCGGCGGCGATGACGAACAGGATCCGGTTCACACCGGTAATAAAGACGCAGACGGCGTTCATGTGGGTCGCGACCAGCGCATTTGGGATGTCATGCAAAAGAGGCAGGCAGTGCACTATGCACCGCCTGCCCAGGGGGAGGAAGCGGGGTCAGATGAGTCCCAGGGACGTCATGAATTCGATCTGTCCGTCGAGCACGCGGTTCGCAAGATCGTCGCCCTTCGTGGCTTTCTTCCAGGAGTCGACCACCTTGGTCCGCGTCGCGGCAACGTCACTTTCGTCGAGCCGAATGACTTCGACTCCCTGTTCCTTGTATTTCTTCAGCACTTCGGTGTTCTGAACGATGATGTGCTGGCGCAGGGAACCAGAGATCTCGCGCGCGGCAACGGCGAGCGCGGCCTTGTAGGCATCCGGCAGGCCCTGGTAGGCCGCCTGATTCGCGACATAGCTTGTCGCCGTCGTCGGCTGATGGACGCCGGGAAGGATGATGTACTTGGCAACCTCGCCGAGACCGGCTTCGTAGTTTGCCGTCAGGTCGCCGCGGTCGGCAAAGTCGATCAGGCCTTTTTCAAGGGCGGTATAGACCTCGGCGGTCGCCATCGGCGTCACGGCGACGCCCAGATCGCCCATCACGGCAGCGGCCAGACCGACAAAACGTCCCTTTTTGCCGGCCATGTCGGCGATGGTTTCCATCTTGATCTTCGAATGGATCGGTTCCTCGCCGTAGACGGTCGGCGCGATGTAGAACAGACCTGCCTTCGCATAGGCTTCGCGGGCCAGATCGAGGCCGCCGAGTTCATAGAACCAGGCTTCATACTGGTCCGGATCCGGGAAACCGAAGGGGATGGTCGAGGTGAAGGCAAAAGCCGGGATCTTGCCGGCCTCGTAGCCGTCGAAGGTCTTCATCATCTCGAAGGCGCCGGCGCGGACCGCATCGAAGGCCTGGTTCGCCGGAACCAGCTGGCCGGCGGAGAACAGATTGATCTTGAAATTCCCGTCCGTCAGCTCAGCGACGCGGGCGACGAATTTCTTTTCAAATTCATAAGGCGTGGTGCCAGCGTCCCAGAGCGCCTGCATGCGCCATTCGACGGTTTCCTGAGCCTGTGCAACAGCCGGGGCTGCCAGAGCAGCTCCACCGAATGCGGTACCTACCAACAGGCGTCGCCTATTCACTTCCGTCATGATGTCCTCCCAGGGAACAGTGGTGTTATTTGTCCATTGGTCTAATCTGTCCTAAAATTTACTGGGACAATCAAGGGACAGTTGGGACTGATTCTTCAGACACTGTACCAGATAAATTGGGGGGACAATTTTTATGAACGACGGGCCGAAACGCACATCCCGCGTCGACCGTATCGTTGAGAAGGTCGCGCTGATGCTGGAGGCCGGCGCCTACAAGACCTTTGAGCGCCTGCCGTCGATCCGGCAGGCCGCGCGCGAACACGGCGTCTCTAAAAACACCATGGCTGAGGCCTATGACCGGCTCGTGGCCAGGGGCCTGCTCGAGGCGCGGGCCGGGTCCGGCTATTACATTGCCCAGTTCAAGGCTCCCAACCCCGCGCCGCCCGCCCCCCATGTCACGGCAGCCGTGGACGCGGTCTCGCTGCTGCGCGAACAGCTCGATCAGCATTACGAGGTCCGGCCCGGCGACGGGCGCCCGCCGGCCTTCTGGATGGAGGGTTCGGAACTGCGCCGACATTTCGCCCACGCCAAGGCCCCCTACCCGGACGCCATCAACTTCGGCTACGGCAGCCCCTGGGGCTATGCGTCCTTGCGGGAGCGGCTGCGCGTCCTGTTGCTGGAACGGTCGATTTCCGTCCAGCCCGACGGCCTGCTTCTGACCCACGGCGTCAATCACGGGCTCGACCTCATCATCCGGCACCTGATCGAACCGGGCGACACGGTCTTCGTCGACGATCCCGGCTACTATCCGCTGTTTGCCAAGCTGACCTTCGCCAAGGCGGAGATTGTCGGGATCAAGCGTAACCACGACGGACCGGACCTGGAGGACCTGACCGCCAAGCTCGCCGTCCACCGGCCGAAGATGTTCGTCACCCAGTCCCACGCGCACAACCCGACGGGAAGCTCCCTGTCGCCGGCCTGCGCCTTCGGCCTGATGCAGCTTGCCGAACGCTGGGGGTTCCTGCTTGTCGAAAACGATGCGCTTGCCGACATTGTGCCAACGACCCTGCCCCGGCTGGCGGCGCTCGACCAGCTCAACCGGGTTCTTTATGTCGGCACGTTTTCAAAGACCCTGTCAGCCGGGCTGCGTTGCGGCTACGTCGCGGGCAATCCCTCCATTGTCCGCCGTCTGAACGACATCAAGATGATCACATCGGTCGCCTCGTCCGACCACGTGGAACGCTTCGTGTTCAACCTCATCCAGGCCGGGCACTATCTGCGTCACCTGCGCCGGCTCAAGACCCGTGTGGAAGACGCCCACAAGGCCGCTTACGCCCAGATGGAATCCCTCGGACTGACGGTTCGGGAAAGCTCGACATCCGGCTTTTATCTCTGGACGGAGTTTCCGGAGACGGTCGACGAACTCGACCTCTGCCGGCAGGCTGCCGAACAGAGCATCTTCATCGCGCCGGGATCGGTCTTCCGGCCGAACCGGAAGGAGCGGCAACGCGCGGCCATGCGCGTCAATGTCGCCTACGGGACCGATCCGAAATTCGTTTCGTTTCTGGAGAATTTCCTGGGACAGACCTGAACCGGTTCTTTCAAACGCCAAAGCGCACCTGAAAGAGCCGGTTACTTCATCAGAACGCGCGCTGCCGCATTACGGGCATGATCGGCAACGCTGGGGTCGCGGGTGATCAGGGCGGCGACGATGGCGCCGTCGATCAATATAGCCAGTTCATGGGTCAGGCCTTCCGGATCGGACGGCCGGGCGTCCTTCGCCAGGTCCCGGATCTTGTCCAGCACCACCGTCTTGTGGCGGATCGCGATGTCGCGCAGACGGTCATCGTCCTTGTCGTGCTCGCCGACCGCATTGATGAAGGGGCAGCCGAAGAAGTTCTCCTCGCAGAACCAGCGTTTCAGGACATCGAACAGATTGACCAGCTTGTTGGTGGCGTCGCCCGGAATGGCATCCACTTCCGCCACGAACCATTTGCGCCATTGTTCGCCTTCCCGTTCGAGAACGGCTTCCACCAGACCCTCCTTGGATCCGAAGGCCTTATAAAGGGTGGTCTTGGCCGTGCCGGCTGCGGCAACCACCGCGTCGACACCGGTCGCATTGATGCCCTGGCGGCAAAACAGGTCGGACGCGGCCAGCAGCAACCGCTCTTTCGCGCCACCGCCGCGCCCTTCCGCGGCCTTTTCCAATTCGATGACAGTCGCCAAAATCGCCCCCAAAAGAATACCGATCTGTATTCCCTTCCTACCGCAACGCTTCCCTGATTGCAATCTGGAGAAGTTAACATTGCGGACAGCTCCAATGGTGCACCTGAAGTACACCCGCCCATAAAATGAGCTGTTTTTCAGGCAATCGCGTGCATTCTGTGCAGCGCAACAAGCGCTAAAATCCGACCCGATTTGAAATTCCGGTTAAGATTCAAGGAGGCACACACCTTTTTCCTAGTTGGCACGTTCCATGCAAATCCATCACAAAGAAAACAGAACGGTTTGTTTCCTTTTTGAGGAGCTTGATGGTGAAGGGTGCACATATAAAGGCGACGGGGATCTCCCACACATACCGCCGCGGGGCCACCAAAGCCCTGGACGGTATCGACCTGGAGATCCAGCCCGGTGAGGCGATTGCCCTGATCGGGCGCTCCGGTTGCGGGAAGTCCACCCTGCTGCATATTCTCTCTGGCCTGTCCCAGGCGAGCGAAGGTTCTGTCCATGTGGACGGCGCGCTGGTGACCGGTCCTTCGCCCAGCCGGGTGATGATGTTCCAGGCGCCGAGCCTTTATCCCTGGATGACTGTTGAACAGAATGTCGCCGTCGGGCTGAAGTTCAACGGCCGGATGCGCGAGGCCAAGACCCGGGTCCCGGAAATGCTCGAGCTTGTGGAGCTCGGCTCCTATGCCAGGCGCAATGTTCAGGACCTGTCCGGCGGCCAGCAGCAGCGCGTGGCGCTTGCCCGTTCCCTGGTTCTCAATCCGCAGATCCTCTTTCTAGACGAACCGCTGTCCGCGCTCGACGCCTTCACCCGCCATGCCCTGCAGCGCGACATCCGCCGCATCGCCGCGGAAATGGGCATCACCCTGGTGCTGGTCACCCATGACATCAATGAAGCCGTGATGATGGCCGACCGGGCCCTGGTCATGAAGGCCAATCCGGGCCGGTTTTCAGCCGAAGTCACCATTCCGATCGAAGGAGACCGGACCCCTTCGAACCGCGAATTCGCGGCCGCCAAGGCCGCCCTGGTCGAAGCCTACGAGGGCGCGGCCGGTCTCACCATGGCCGAGACCGCGGCGCCCGACCGGCTCCCATCCGAAACCGAACCCGCGCCGGCACGGGTCCGGGCCATCAAGTGAATGAACCCACCTTCCAGAAACAAGGGGAATGACATGGTCGACAAGAAGCACGGACAGGCAGACGGCAACAGTACGGAAAACCTGGATTGGGACGACGAGTACGTCCCCAGCGATTTCACCCGACGCCAGACGCTGGACATGTTTGCAGCCGGCGGCCTGATGGCAGCCCTTGGGCCGCTGATCGGCGCCATGAACTCTCCGGCGTTCGCGGCCGCCGACGACGAAATCGTCCGCATCGGCTACCTGCCGATCACCGACGCGACGGCCCTGCTGGTCGCCCATGGCATGGGCTATTTCAAGGACGAAGGCCTGACCGCCGAGCGTCCGACCTTGATCCGCGGCTGGTCGCCGCTGGTGGAAGGCTTCGTGTCCGGCAAGTTCAACCTGGTGCACTTCCTGAAGCCGATCCCGGTCTGGATGCGCTACAACAACAATATTCCGGTCAAGCTGATGGCCTGGGCCCACACCAACGGCTCCGGTCTCGTCGTCGGCGGCCACACCGACATCACCGACTTCAAGCAGCTCGGCGGCAAGCAGGTTGCCGTTCCCTTCTGGTACTCCATGCACAACATCGTGCTGCAGTACGCCCTGCGCCAGTCGGGCATCAAGGCCGTGATCAAGGGCGAAGGCGAGCCGCTGGCTGCCGACGAATGCAACCTGCAGATCCTGCCGCCGCCGGAAATGCCGGCCGCCCTCGCAAGCCGCAAGATCGACGCCTATATCGTCGCCGAACCGTTCAATGCACTCGGTGAGATCAAGGCCGGCGCCCGCATGCTGCGCTTCACCGGCGATGTCTGGAAAAACCATCCGTGCTGCGTGATCTGCATGCATGAGCAGGCCACGACCGAAAAGCAGGAATGGACCCAGAAGGTCATGAATGCCGTGGTCCGCGCCCAGATCTACGCCTCCCAGAACAAGGCGGAAGTCGCACGGCTGATGTCGAAGGAGGGCGAAGGCTATCTGCCGATGCCGGCCAAGGTCGTCGAACGGGCAATGACGCTTTATGCGGACGATGCAGACTACATTGAAAGCGGCGCGATCAAGCATGCCGAAAGCTGGGGCAACGGCCGGATCGACTTCCAGCCCTGGCCTTATCCGTCCGCAACCAAGCTGATCGTCGAGCAGATGAACAACACGGTCGTCGGCGGCGATACCACCTTCCTCGACAAGCTCGACCCGCAGTTCGTGGCCGACGATCTCGTCAACTACGACTACGTCAAGGCGGCTCTGGAGAAGTATCCGGAGTGGAAGAACGATCCGTCGGTCAATCCGGGCGATCCCTTCAACCGTGAAGAGGTCCTGGAACTTTGACCCGGTCATCGCAACTCGCCCTGGAACCGCCGGCACCGCCGGCGGAAACCCCGGAGGAAGAAGGCGTGCAGGCCGCGCCTTCCGTCGCCGAGCGGAACAGGCATCTGGCCGGCATGGCCGAGAGTTTCCTTTATGCGCTCGCAGGCATGGGGCTGTTGCTCGGGCTGTGGTGGATCGGCGGCCGGATGGTGGAATCCAACCCGCGGCTGTTCGCCTTCGCGGACTTCGCTCCGGAGCCGACCTTCGCCCGCCTGTTTGAAATGCTCGCCAGCGGTGAAGCGGCGCAAATGACCGGTCCCAGCCTCTACCGGATCGGCTTCGGCCTTGCCTGGGCCGTCGCGATCGGCGTGCCCATGGGGATCCTGATCGGCTGGTTCCGCCCCGTCGGGAAACTGACCAACATCCCGTTCCAGTTCCTGCGGATGATCTCGCCGCTGTCCTGGATGCCGATCGCCGTGATGGCGTTCAGAACCTGGGACGGGGCCATCGTGTTCCTGATCGGCATTGCCGCGGTCTGGCCGGTGCTGTTTTCCACCGCGGCCGGTCTGAAACGGGTCGATCCGTCCTGGTTCAAGGTTGCCCGCAACCTGGGCGCCCGGCCCTGGCACATGCTGTTCACGATCATCCTGCCCGCGATCTCGCAGGACATCCTGACCGGCGTCCGCCTGGCGCTCGGCGTCGCCTGGATCGTGCTGGTCCCGGCCGAATATCTCGGCGTCACCTCGGGTCTCGGGTACTCGATCAACGATGCCCGCGACACCCTCGAATACGACCGACTGGCGGCAACTGTCGTCATCATCGGCATCATCGGCTTCGGCCTCGACTTCCTCTGCCAGCGCGCCATCGCACGGCTCAGCTGGCACCGCGAGGATTAACCCCGAAGGGCCTGCTTCCGCAGGTCTCAACAAAGGAGAGAGAAATGTCCAGTCAACCCGCAACCGCCCTGACGGGGTGCCTTGCTCCCATCGACAAAGGCGGCCTTGACGACCTGATCGAAAAGGGCAAGGCCGATCCGAAAGCGGTCAAGACGCTCAAATGCAAGACCGTGGCGGAAGGCCGTTTCCGGCACGCCAACTACATTCGCGATCTGCAGCCCTACATCGTCGACGAACCCCCGGGACTGCTCGGCGACGACACCGCGCCGAACCCCTCGGAAGCCTCATTGGCAGCGCTCGGGTCCTGCATCGCGGTCGGCCTGCATGCCAATGCCATCCACCGCGGCATCACCATCAACTCGCTCGAAGTCGAGCTGGAAGGTGACCTGAACATCACCGCCGTGTGGGGCACCGGCGACGTCAGCGAAAAGCCGGTCGGTTTCACCGACGTGCGCATCATCGTCCACATGGATGCCGACGCACCGCAGGAAACCATCGACGAGCTGATCGCCCACGTCTGCCAGTGGTCGCCGGTGTTCAACACCTTCTCGCGTCCGGTGAACATGGTCGCAGAGTCGGCCTGACACATCTGTCCGCCCCGTTCGCGGGGCGGACGTCCTTCAGGAGGGGCCAAACCGCTTAGGAGCTGAAAAATGAACGTACAGGTACAGCCGAAAGAGCAGGCTTTCGAACAGCCGGCAAACATGATCGAACAGGTGGCACAGCTGGCTCAAAAGGACCTCGCCCCCCTGGTCCACGACATCGATCTCAAGGGTCATTACCCGGAAGACTTCATGCGGGCGCTCGGCACCGCCGGAGCCTATTCCGCCCACGCGCCCATGACCGGCACCGGCGATTTCGACATCGAAAGCTCCGTGCGCGCCATGTCGGCGGTCAGCGAGCATTGCCTGTCGACCGGCTTCTGCGTCTGGTGCCAGGATGCGCTCGGCTGGTACATCGCCAACAGCGAGAACGACACCCTCAAGAGCACCATCGGAGCGAAGCTCCTGACCGGCGAAGCCCTTGGCGGCACAGGCCTCTCCAATCCGATGAAAACCCTGTTCGGCATTGAAAAGCTGAAGCTCAAGGCAGAACGGGTTCCCGGCGGCTTTTCCGTCACCGGCATGCTGCCCTGGGTGTCCAACCTCGGCGACGATCACTATTTCGGCATCGTCTTCTCCCTGCCCGGCGAGACCGACCGGATGGTCATGGCCGTGGCCGACTGTGCAGCCGAAGGCGTCAAGATCGTCGCCAACGATGAATTCGTGGCGCTGGACGGCACGCGCACCTTCGCGATCCAGTTCCGCAAGGCGTTCATTCCGGACGAGCATGTGCTTGCCGATCCGATCGACAGCTACATTCCGAAGATCCGCGCCGGCTTCATCCTGCTGCAGGCCGGCATGGCTTTCGGACTGATCAAGAACTGTATCGACCTGATGGAACAGGCCGGCAACTCGCTCAGCCACGTCAACTGCCACCTGCCGGATCAGCCCGCAGACTTCCGCGCGCAACTCGCGGCGATGGAAGAAGAAGTCTACAACCTCTGCAAGACGCCGTTCGACCCGTCGAAGGACTATTTCATCCGCGTGATCAAGGCCCGCCTGGCCGCCGGCGATGCCTCCGTGGCCGCCGCCCACAACGCCATGCTCCATTGCGGAGCGCGCGGCTACGTCAAGCGCGGCGCGGCGCAGCGCCGCCTCCGCGAAGCCTATTTCGTCGCCATCGTGACGCCAGCCACCAAGCAGCTGCGCAAGATGCTGGCGGATCTCGGCGAGGCCTGAAAACGCCTCGCCGCAAAAAAGAGCGAGAAGCCAATCGCTTTAACAGAGGGGACCGGCCCTTCCCCGGTCGACGGAGTGGAAAGGACAACAGACATGACGGATAAAAGCCTGATTTCACCGGCTGAACTGGAAAGCCTGGCCAAATCGGAGCCTTGCGTGATCATCGACACGCGGGCGCCGGACGCCTTTGCCGCCGGACACGTTCCCGGCGCGGTCAATCTGCATGATATCTTCACCTATCTGGCGACCTCCTCGCCCGAAGGCATCGTCGAACTGAGGGACAAGTTCGCAGAGGAATTCGGCTCGGTCGGCCTGTCGGGCGAAGAGACCGCTGTCATCTACGAACAGTCGATGAACACCGGCTTCGGCCAGTCCTGCCGCGGCTATTTCCTGCTGCAGTATCTCGGCTATCCGAAGATCAAGGTTCTGCACGGCGGCTATGCCGCCTGGGCCGAGGCGGACCTGCCGGTTTCCACGGAAGCCGCAGCGCCTGAGCCGAAGACCTTCCCGATGACGGACACCGGCAAGGACCTGATGATGGACGCGGCGGCGATGCTCGATGCGGTCAAGGACGCCGCTGTCGTCAAGCTCGATGTTCGCGACATCGACGAGTGGATCGCGGAAAGCTCTTCGCCCTACGGCAAGGACTTCTGCCCGCGCAAGGGCCGCATTCCGGGCGCCAAGTGGCTGGAATGGTACCGGATGATGAAGCCGACCCCGTCCGGCCCGATGCTCAAGAGCAAGGAAGAAGTGCTCGCGGAATGCGCCACCGTCGGCATCACGCCGGACACGCCGGTCGCCATCTACTGTTTCAAGGGCGCACGTGCCTCGAATACCTATCTGGCGCTCAAGGAAGCCGGCGTGAAGGATGTGAAGATCTACTTCGGCTCCTGGAACGAATGGTCCCGCGACCCGTCGCTGCCGATCGAGGAAGGCCTGCCCTACTGAGGTCCGGCCTCACAATCGCATGGGACGTGCATCTGCAGCCGCGCGCCCCATGCGCTTCTCTTCCAATATCGAGAACAATCGAAACAGACACGACCCATGACGGACCCTATCCTCATCGTCGGCGCCGGCCAGGCCGGTATCAAAGCGGCCGAAACCCTGCGCCTGAAAGGTCATGACGGCGATATCATCCTGTTCGGCGACGAGGCCTTCCTACCTTACCAGCGTCCGCCGCTGTCGAAAGCCTATCTGAAAGGCGAAATGGACGAGGAGCGCCTGTTCCTGCGACCGCAAGCCTATTTCGAAACCGCCTCGGTCGAGCTGCGCGCCAAAACCTCGGTCACGTCGATCGATCCTGCGGCCAGACACATCACCCTCTCAAACGGCACACGCCTGCCTTACTCCTCCCTGTTGCTTGCGACCGGCACACGGGCACGACAGATCCCGCTGGAGGGCGCCACGCTGGACGGCGTGTTTTCGCTCCGGACGATGGCCGATGTCGCCGCCATCCGGGAGACGCTTTCCAAGGCCGAAAACGTCGTCATCCTGGGCGGCGGCTATATCGGCATGGAATTCGCCGCCGTTGCCGCCGGGCTCGGCAAGACAGTCACGGTCATCGAAGCCTGCCGGCGGGTGATGGAACGCTCCGTCGCGCCGGAAATCTCGACCTATTTCCAGAGCCTGCACCGGGCTCATGGCGTCACCTTGCGCCTGGAACAGAAAGTCGAGCGGCTGACCGGCGAGACCACTGTCACCGGCGTCGCACTCGGTGACGGCACGCAAGTTCCAGCCGATCTTGTGCTCCTGGCCGTCGGCGCCGTTCCGGTCACCAGGCTTGCGGAAAGTGCCGGCCTTGCCCTCGGCAACGGTATCACCGTCGACGCCTATGCCCGCACATCCGTGCCGGATATCTATGCCGCGGGCGATTGCACAGAGTTTCCCTCCAGGCGCTATGGCCGGTCGATCCGGCTGGAAAGCGTGCAGAACGCCATCGACCAGGCCAAGATCGCCGCAGGCAGCATGCTTGGCGAAACCACCGTCTATGATCCGGTTCCCTGGTTCTGGTCCGACCAGTACGACACCAAGCTCCAGATTGCGGGCCTGTCATCCGGCTACGACCGGACCGAACTGGAAGGCGCGTATGATGAGGGCCGCTTCGCCCTGAAGTATTTCCTCGGCGACCGCTTGCTTGCCGTCGACACGGTCAACGCGCCGCGCGACCACATGATGGCCCGCAAGGCGCTCGCCCAGACTGAACCGGTCGGAACGCGCGAGGCCGCCGCCTGACCTCAACCAGAAACACGCCATCCCCCACAACAAACACACGATCTAAAAAAGGAGCAAAGACATGAGCGCTACCGAAACAGCCCCCGCCCCGCTGATGAGCAAGCTGGAAATGACCGAGCTGATCATGGCGGCAAAATTCGCCAAGCAGACCAGCTGGGCCGAAATCTCCAAGGCCGCCGGCATGTCCGAGGTCTTCGTGGTATCCGCCTGCCTCGGCCAGAACTCCCTTCCGGCGGAAGCAGCCGCCAAAGTTGCCGCCTTCCTCGGCCTCGGCAACCGCACCAAGGACGTGGAAATCGCGCTCCAGCTGCCGCCGAAGAAGGGCCAGGAAGCCGAGACCGTTTCCAAGGACCCGCTGATCTACCGTTTCTTCGAGATCACCTATGTCTACGGCGACACCATCAAGGAACTGATCCACGAGGAATTCGGCGACGGCATCATGAGCGCCATCGATTTCGACCTGAAGATCGACCGGATTCCGAACCCGAAGGGCGACCGCGTCCAGGTCACCATGACCGGCAAGTTCCTGCCCTATAACCAGTGGTAAGGAGCCACTGACGAAAAGAATGGAAGGCCGGCGGGATCGATCTCGCCGGCCTTTTTATATTCGATGTCCGATCATGGGCCGGCAGCCCATCCGCCTCAAAGCGTCTCGACATTCCGGCGCATGATGCGCATGACCCGGAGGAACGCTTCCAGATCATCCGGATCGGCCCCTTCGATCAGCTTTTCCTCGCGCTTGAGCGCAACGGCCAGGATCTCGTCATGCAAGGCGTATCCGGCATCGTTCAGCCACCAGATCTTCCGGCGCGGATCCTGTTCCTGTGCCTGAAAATCCAGAAACCCCCGCTCGTGCAGGCGGGTCAATGCCCGGCTGGCCGCGGCCTTGTCGAGGGACACGACCTCGCAGATCCGGGAGGCCGGAATGCGCGGTTCGATCGCCAGCATGGAGACCACGCGCCATTCGACAATGCCGATGTCGAATTTGTCCAGGTAGAGCAATGAAGCCCCCCGGGACAGGGCATTGTTCACCGACGACAGGAAGTAGGGAATATAGGTCGTGACATCGACGACCGCCCGACCCTCCCGCGGTTTGGTCGGGCTCGAAACACGCCCTTCCGGACAGGTCTTCTTCCGGTTGTTGGGAGTTGTCCGCTCGGGCGTGTGCTTGTTCATGGGCGAAGGCGCTCTTCCGTCAGCATCGAACCGGCAGGTCCAGATCACGATCTACCGGTCCGCTTAATCCTGAAGCCCGACATATCTCCCATTTTCGCGGCAAAGTACACCGAGGCCTTGGGCCGCCTCCGCAATGACGGGGAAGATAGCTGCCGATCCCGGACAATGCCGGGATCATTGCTGACTGTCGGGAACATGCACGGTCAGACCGTCCATGCCGGCATCAACCGTAATCTGACACCCGAGACGGCTGCCAGCCTTCAGATCCGCCGTGGCGCATTCCAGCATCTCGGCTTCACCTTCCGACTTTTCCGGAAAACTGCCAATCCAGGGTTCAGCCACATAGACATGGCAGGTGGCGCACATCATCGATCCACCGCATTCCCCGACAATGCCCTCGATATTGTTGGCGACGGCGGCCTGCATGAGATTGTCGCCTTTCTCGACATCCACTTCTGTCTTCTGACCGTCTGGCGAAACATAAGTGACCTTCACCAAGGCACTCTCCCTTCTTGAATTTTTCACTTCGGATGAAAGCGGAGCGGCATGCGATCAAGGGCGTGGACCGCATTGTTGGGCCGCCATACGGCCTCGCCGACCATCTCGATCGCGCCGACCTTCTCCGCGAGCGCCGACAGAACCGCTTCCACTTCCGCGCGGGCGACGTTCTGGCCGACGCAGCCGTGAATTCCGGTTCCGAATGCCAGATGCCCGGTCGGGCGGCGGGCGATGTCGAACCGGTCGGCCTCGGGCCAGTGGTCGCTGTCGAGATTGGCCGCTCCGAGAACGCACAGGATCTTCGTGTCACATGCAATCGATACGCCCGATACGTCCGTATCCACATCCGCGGTCCGGCAGAAGGTATGCACCGGCGAGGTGTAGCGCAGGGCTTCCTCGAACGCCGGGCGGGCCAGTTTCGGATCGGCCTTCAGCCGTTCGAACTCATCGGGGAAACTTGCCAAGCACCACAGCGCGCTGCCGATGCCGGTCACGGTCGTGTCCACGCCCGCCGACAGAAGGGAGCGGACGAGCATGCCTGCTTCTTCTTCGGTAAGTTCGCCGGTTTCGGCGGCTGCGTAGATCGTTGCGCCGAACCCTTCGGATTCAAGATTTTCCCTGGCGCATTGCTCCATGATCCAGGGCACGATATCCGGCGCCTTCGCCAGGGCCGCACGGCGTATCGCGTTGTCGGGTCCGAGCGCGTTGAAGACCATCGCGCCATAGTCGACCAGCGCGCGGCGATCAACCTGTTTCAGTCCGACCGCTTTCGGAAAGACCCGCACGGGAAAGATTTCCGCCATGTCCCCGACCGCCTCGAAGGTTCCCTTTTCCAGAAGTTCGTCGACGAGCTTGTCTGCCGCGGCCCGGAAATCGTCTTTCAGCTGCGCAACCGCCTTCGGAGACAGGGCTCTTGCGATCACCGTGCGCGTTTTCGTGTGATAGGGCGGATCGACTTCGAGCACGATCGACGGCGGCCGCCAGGGTTTTTCCAGCTTGAAGTCCAGAAGCCCGACGCCGCGGGAGGAGACGAAACGGGTATGGTCGCCGAAAACCTCCTTCGTTTCCGCGTAACGCCCGCAGGCAAGAACCCCGTAGCGCGGAATATAGGCAAACGGCCCCTTGGCGCGCAGATCCGCGTAGTAGCCGTGAGGATCCGACAGGATCGCCGGATCGTACGGATCGATATCCCAGACCGGAACGCCGTCCGGTACCTTGGGCACAAGATGTCCCTCGATCATGGTCATGGCATAACTCCCTTCAAGTGTCTGTCAGCCGGCGTGCAGGCCGACGTGCCGTTCCAGTGTTTCCGGTGACCGGCGCAGCTCCTCGCTCGCCGCTTCGTGGACGATTTCGCCACCGTCGATGATGAGTGCGCGGGACGCGAATTCGAGTGCCAGGTCCACTTGCTGTTCGACCAGGACGACGGTCAGTCCCTGCTTTCCCGCGAGGCGCTCGAAAACGCCCATCAGCATGTCGCAGATTACCGGCGCCAGCCCCTCCAGCGGTTCGTCCAGCATCAGTACGTCCGGTTCGCACAAAAGTGCCCGGGCGATGGAAAGCATCTGCTGTTCGCCACCGGACAACTGGGTGCCACCGTTCTTCCGCCGCTCCTTCAAACGGGGGAAGAGGTCATAGGCCTTCTCCAGATCCCTTTGGTGCGCCGCCCCTGCCAGGAGATTTTCCTCAACCGTCAGCGACGGAAAGATATCCCGGGTCTGCGGCACCAGACCGAGGCCAAGCCGAGCCCGGCTGTGGGTGTCGAGCGCGGTAACCGCCTTGCCGCGATAGCGGATTTCCCCTGCATGGACACGGGTCAGTCCCATGATCGTGGCCAGGGTGGTCGTCTTGCCGACGCCGTTGCGCCCGACGATCGCCAGGCGTTCGCCCCGGGCGACGTCGAAGCTGACGTCGTTGAGCACATGGGTTGCGCCATAGCCTGCGGAGACGCCCTTGAGCGACAGGATCGGATCAGTCATGGCGCGCTCCGAGATAAAGGTCCCTCACCTGCGGATCTTTCGCGATCTCCGCGGGCGCCCCTTCCGTCAGCACGGTTCCGTTCACCAGAACGACGATGGATCGGGCGACCTGAAACACCAGCTTCATGTCGTGTTCGATAATCAGGACGGCGAGGTCGTCCGGCAGGGCTGCGATGGCATCGGTGATGAGATGGGTGTCGCTCGCCGGAACGCCGGCGGCCGGTTCATCGAGAATGAGAATCCGAGGTTTCAGGGCAAGCGTCAGTGCCATTTCGACCAGCCGCTGCTGGCCATAGGCAAGCTGCTCGACCGGACGGTCGGCGTGGCGGGTGAGATTAAAGCTGTCCATGAGCGCTTCCACCTCCGCATCGATGTCCGCCATCGAAGCGGCCGCTCTGAAGAAGCCCCAGGACCGCCCTGCCCGCTCGAGCACGGGAAGACGCAGATTTTCGCGAACCGTCAGGGTGCTGAACAGGGTCGTGATCTGGAAGGTCTTCGCAATTCCGGCCTTCACCCGTTTCGCCTCTGAAAAATGCCGGATATCCCGGCCGTCCAGGAAGATCTCGCCGGACGTCGGCGGCGTAATGCCGGTGATCAGATTGGCAAAGGTGGTCTTGCCCGCGCCATTCGGTCCGATCAGGGCCTTCCGGTCTCCCGGTTTCAGAACGAGGTTGATATCGTTCGCCACGGTCAGACCGCCGAACTGCTTGTTCAGGTGGCGTATCTCAAGTCCGCCCATCATGACGCCCTCCGCGTGAGAGAGCGGGCGAGATCCTTCAGCCCCAACAGGCCGGAGGGCACGAAGAAGACAACCGCCAGAACCATCGCGCCGATGACGAAGAGCCAGTTGAACGGATCTACCGAGGCGGCGGTATGGTGGACCACCATGAAGATCACGGTCCCCAGGATCGCACCATAAAGACGACCGGTCCCGCCAAGGATCAGCATGATCAGCGCTTCGGCGGACAGGGAGAAGGAGTAGGCTTCCAGGCTGACAAGGGAGGTGATCTGCGCGGCAAGCGCGCCGGCGATGCCGGCAACGGCGCCGCCGATGGTGTAGAGCACCACCAGCCGCCAGTAGACGGAAGTACCAATCGCCGTCATGCGTGCCGAACTCGCCTTGATACCGCGCACCGACAGCCCGAACGGAGACGCGGTAATCACTTTCAGGGCGGCAAAGACCACACACAGGACTCCGAGCGCGTACCAGTAACCGGTCTGCCCGATGAAATCGAACTTCAGGCTGCCGAACAGAGGCTCCATTCGGATGCCGCGCAAGCCGTCGGCACCGCCCGTGACCGGCCGTGCCTTGTTGGCGATCTCCTGCAGGATCTGGGCGGCGGCGATCGTCAGCATAAGCAAGGTCAGGCCATGGGCCCGCATGACGACCAGGGCCGACAGGAAGGCGATTGCCGCGCCGGCAAGCGCGCCGACCAAAAGACCTGCCACCGGATCCGCCCAGACATGGACCGCAAACAGTCCGGCGGCGTAGGCGCCGGTTCCGTACATGGCGGCCTGCCCCAGCGTGGCGATGCCGCCGTAGCCCAGGACCAGATCCAGCGAGAGCACCAGGATCATCATGATCAGAATGCGGGTCAGGAACGCCAGATCGTAGGGAAACAGAAAGAAGGCACTGACGGCTGCTGCCAGAAGTGCAACGTCAGCCACTAATCGCCGTGAGAAAATCCCGCGCCGGCCGGTTTGGGCCGGTGCTGTCTCGGTGAGACTCATGTCAGGCCCTCCCCAGGAGGCCGTTGGGGCGCATGGCGAGCAGCGCCATGACACAGGCGAAGAAGAAAATCGTTCCGAAGTCGGGGACGAGATATCTGGATGCGGTTTCCAGGAGACCAAGACCGATTGCCGCAAAAAAGGAGCCGGTGATCGAGCCCATGCCGCCGACGGCAACGACGATCAGGAACAACACCATGTAACGCAGCGGGTAATAGGCATCGATCGGGAGCAGTTCCGCGCCGAGAATGCCGCCAAGAGCGGCCAGTCCGGCACCAAGGCAGAAGGTGATCGCATAGACATGGCCGGTGTTGATGCCGAGCGTGGCGGCGGCGTTGCGGTTGTCCACCGCGGCGCGAAGCCGGACGCCGAAACGGGTCCGCTCCAGCAGGCCATAGAGCCCGAAGATCACCAGCACGCCCACGCCGATCACCAGCAGCCGGTGGAGCGGCAGGGTGCGGAAGCCGAGATCGACCGAAACAGCCAGGGATTTTGGAAGCGGGATCGCGAGCAGCGAGGAGCCGAACAGGACGTTCACCGACGCGATGATCAGGAACGTGATGCCGATGGTCGCCAGAACCTGCTGCAATTCGCCGAAACCGTAGATGCGGCGATAAAGCAACCGCTCAAGCGGCATTGCGAGGGCCATGGTGGCAACGACCGAGACGACGACGGCAAGACCATAGGGCATGCCGGCGGAAGCCAGCAGCCAGTGCATGGTCGCGCCGCCGATCAGGGCAAACCCGCCATGGGCGAGATTGATGACCCGCATCAGTCCCATGGTTACGGACAGGCCGACAGCGATCATGAACAGGATCATTCCATATGCGATCCCGTCCACTGCGATGTTCAAAAGCAGTGACATCAGCGTTTGTTCCGATGAGTTTCTGGAGGTTTGCGGGCGGCTTGGGCCGCCCGCGGGCTGCGCCTTACTGGTTCCAGCCGAGATCGCCGACCGTCGCGATGACCCCTTTTTCACGGTTGATCAGAAGACCGGAGGCCGGATCGCGCTCGACGTCGCGGATATAGACGTTCTGTATGACCGTGCGGGTTTCCGGATCCATCTTCAGGGGACCGCGCGGGCTTTCCCACTCCAGTCCCTTTGCTGCCTCGATCGCGGCCGGGCCGTCGCTGCCGGCGGCAGCCACCATCTCGTAGATCAGATGTGTACCGTCATAGGCGCCGACCGACGCCCAGTTGGCGATGGCGTCGGGGAACATTTCCGACAGACGCGAGGTGAAGGCAGCGTTCAGCTCGGAGTCGTGCGCACCGGAATAATGGTAGGCGGTCGTCAGGCCGATGGCCCCATCACCAAGCGCTTGGAGGTTGACTTCTTCGGTTTCCGCCGTGCCCAGGAACTTGATCCCCGCTTCGGCAAGTCCGTTTTCGTTATAGGTCTTGGTGAAGCCGAAGGTGGGCGGTCCACCCGGCAGGAAGGCGAACAGGGCATCGGGAGCCTCGTCGCGGATGCGCTGGATGAACGGCGTGAAATCCGTCGTCGCCAGCGGCATGCGGATCGCATCGACCACCTTGCCGCCCTTGGCTTCAAACGCGGCGGCGAATGCCTTTTCCGCATCGATACCCGGGCCGTAATCGGCCACCGTCGTCGCAACCGTCCGGATGCCCTGATCGTAGGCCCATTCGGCCATGGGAGCAGAGACCTGCCACAAGGTGTAGCTGGTGCGGACGTAAAAGTCCGACTGCTTGTTGATCGCCGAGGTCGCCGCGTTGAAGATCACCGTCGGCGTTTCGGACTGGTCGATCAGGGGCGCGACGGCAAGCGCGTTGGGCGTGAAGGTGAAGCCGGCGAGATAATCGACCTGATCCCGGATCAGCAGTTCCTGCGCGAGCGACCGGGCATTGTCCGGGTTCGGACCGCCGACATCCTTGTAGATGAACTCGATGTCGTGATCGCCGGCCTTGGTGCCGTGCTGATCGACATAGACAGCGATGGCTTCCTTGTACTGCTTTCCATAGATGGCAAACGGACCGGAGAACGGTGCGATCACGCCGACCTTGATCGTGTCGGCGAAAGACAAACCGGTGCCGATGACCGAAAGCGCAAGAGCTGCGCCCGCGGCCTTCAAAAGGCTGTTCATTGGATTTTCCCTCCCTCTCGTGCGGGCTCCTCTTCCCGACGAGTTGTGATGTCAACACATAAATGCTAGCCATGAACGAGTTGCGTTGTCAACTGCATAAATTTCAGCCTGCCTTCATCTGACAACCGCCTCGCACCCTTGACGGATCTGACCATTTATGCGGATGGTCCATTCGTCCAAGAGCGCCTGGGAGGGAGCCCCTGAAGGTGGCGCCGGAAGACTGGAAGGACATTTGCCGGAGACCGTCTTTGGCAAATGGGCAATTTTCGGGAGGAGTTCGAAGCATGTCCTTTTCTGAGGATTTGGTGGATCGTCTGGCCATCCGGGACCTGGTGGAAAACTGGGCCGTGTGGCGCGATGCCTGTGACTGGAAGCGGTTTCGAACCGTCTGGCACGATGACGGCGTCATGCAGGCCACCTGGTTCCAGGGAACGGCGGATGAGTTCATCGCCGTCAGCGAGGCCGGCTTTCAAAAGGGCGTGCGCATCCTTCATTTTCTCGGCGGCACCTCGATCGAACTCAACGGCCATCGGGCCATTGCCCAGACGAAGATGACCATCAGCCAGCGGGCGGAAGTCGAAGGCGTCTTGTGCGACGTGGTCTGCACCGGGCGGTTTTACGATTTCATCGAAATAAGGGACGGCAAATGGGGTCTGGTCCTGCGCCAGCCGATCTATGAGAAAGACCGGCTCGACCCGGTCGATCCGACCCAGGCGCCGAAGCTCGACCCGAAGGTCCTCGCCTCGTTCCCCGAGGGATACCGGCATCTCGCCTATTTACAGGCCGGCATCGGCTACAAGGTGAAGCCGGACATGCCCGGCCTGTACGGACCTGAAGTCGAGGCGCTTTATGCCCGCGGCGACACCTGGCTGGCCGGCGGTCCGGCCGTTTAACCGAAGCGATTTATCCGTTCTACAGCTCGTAAAGCACCTGGGCGGCGCGCACCGCCGCCGAGGCGCGGTTCTCGACACCGAGTTTCTGATAGATCTGCTCCAGATGCTTGTTCACCGTGCGCGGGGACAGGCCGAGAATCTCGCCGATATCCCGGTTCGCCTTGCCCTTGGCAATCCAGAGCAGAACATCCGCTTCGCGGGCGGTCAGACCGAAATGTTCCTGCAGCACATCCGTCTGGTTCGGGTGATCGCTTGTCGTCATCCGGAACAGATATTCGTCCGGCCCGACCGACCCGAGATATTGCATCTGCAGGGTCAGCTCGCCCCCCGGATTGAGCGCGAACGGATCGAGACGGGCCGACGAGCCACTTTCTTCCCGGCCGAGCCATTCGCCCAGCGCGCCGGCGATATCCTTCAACAGCGCCTCACCGCTCGGCGTGGTGCCGACGAGCTGGTGGGTCTGCGGCGTCGACCAGTGCAGCTCGCCTGCGCGGGACACCGCAAGCAGGTGCCGGCCGGCGGCATCGAGCGCGATTCTAGCGCTTTGTACCGAGCGGGAATTGGCCAGATGAACCCGGATCCGTGCCTGCAGCTCGTCGATGTTGATCGGCTTGGTCAGAAAATCGACGCCACCGGATTCCAGCGCATGGACGATATGTTCGGTCTCGCTCAAGCCAGTCATGAAGATCACCGGCACATGCTGAAGATGAGCCTTGGCCTTGATCTGCTCGCAGGTCTCGAAGCCGGACAGACCGGGCATGATGGCGTCCATCAGGATCATGTCCGGCGTCACCCGGTCGGCAACGGAGAGCGCCGCGGCCCCGCTGGTGGCGACAAGGACGGTCACGCCGGCGTTTTCCAGGGCCTGGGTCAGAAAGCCCAGGGTTTCGGGAGAATCGTCAACGACCAGGACAATGTCGCGCTGCTTTTCAGTCATCGGCGGCAAGTCCTTCCAGGACCTTGGTGTAACTGTCGAAATCGAACTGTTTCAGATGTCCGCGCAAGGCGGTGACCAGCGGACCGTTTTCCGGACAATCGGAAAGCTCGGCAAGCTTGGCCTCGATTCCATGGATATAGCCGATTTCCCCCAGACTGATCAGTTCGCGGATATGAATACTCCCCGGATTGATGACCGGTTCGTCCGCTGCATGACCGTTGCCCCCCGGTTTGTCCTTGGCTGCGTCGCCGGTCCAGGTGAGGTCCAGGTGTTTCTGGATCTTGTCCAGGAGCTGACGCAGATCGAATGGTTTGGCCAGCGTGTCGTCGTGCAGGCTGGGCCCTTCGGGACGCAGGGACTGGTCGCCGATATTGGCGGAGAGCATGATTACCGGCTGGTCCAGGCCGTGTTCGCGCATGCGTTTGACCAGCTCCCAGCCGTTCATTCCCGGCATCAGGATATCGATCAGGAAAAGATCCACATCGGCTTCGCCGACATTTTCCAGACAGGCCGCACCGCTTTCCGCTTCCAGGATCTCGAAGCCGAGCGGCATGAGAATTTCTCGGATCAGTGCCCTGTGGTCCGGGTTGTCGTCGACGACGGCAATGGTGCGCCGCGCGCCCGCATAGCCGCGGATCCGCTGTTCGGGCGGCCGGACCTTCACCGGCCGCGCCACTTCGGCCAGCATCAACCGCACCTCGAAGGCGCTCCCCTTGCCCGGCTCGCTGGAGACCGCGATCGCACCACCAAGGGTTTCGGCAAGGAGCTTGGTGATTGTCAGCCCGAGGCCCAGCCCCGGCGTTCGCTTGATTTTCTCGTCCTCGCTTCGTCCGAAGGGCTCGAAGATCTTGGTCTGCTCGGACAGCGGAATACCCGGACCGGTATCGGTCACGGTAAAGGTCGCGACCTGCGACCGGTAGCCGACCTCAAAGCTGACCTTGCCCGTATCCGTGAACTTGATCGCGTTGGACAGGAGGTTCACCAGAATCTGTCGCAGGCGCTTTTCGTCGGTGCGCACATAGACGGGAAGGTTCTTTGCCCTGGTGAACTCGAAACCGAGCCCCTTTGCCACCGCCTGCATCTTGAACATGTCCACGATCTGGTCGAGGAACTCGTGGATGTTGACTTCGTTGGAATAGACCTGCAGGCGCCCGGCCTCGATCCGCGAAATATCGAGCAGGCCATCGATCAGGCCCGAGAGATGCTCCGCGCTCCGTCGGATCGTGCTGACATTGGACTTGCGGCTTTCCGGCAAGGTGTCGTCGCGTTCCAGAACCTGGGCGTAGCCCAGCACCGCGTTGAGCGGTGTGCGCAATTCGTGGGACAGGCCGACCACGTAGCGGCTCTTGGCGAAGTTCGCGGCTTCCGCATCCTCCTTGGCTTTCTGCAGGGCCGCATCGGTGACCCGGTGGGCATCGATTTCCTTTTGCAGGAGCGCATTCTGGCGGGCCGACTCCTCTTCCGCGACACGTCGGGTGTCATGGGCGAGAACCAGGAACCAGGTGGATATCCCGGCGGCGACAGCGAACACGAAAAAGATCAAAGCCACGGTCTGGCCGACAATTCCGGCGGACTCCGGAAACCGTTCCGCGGCCTGGTTGAAGATGATCCAGAGCACGAAACCGATGGCCGTAATCGAGGGCACCGCGGTCAGGGCATAACGGCCGAGCCGGGTGTTCAGATGGGCGATTGTCCGCTCGGACAGAAACTTCGCGGCGACGACGCCGACCTGGTGATTGATGCGCGCCTTCGGCTTGCACAGATCGTGGCAGCGGGCATCGAGCGAACAGCATAGCGAGCAGATCGGCGCCTGATAGGCCGGACAATAGGCCATGTCTTCCGGCTCGAACGGGTTCTCGCAGATCGAACAGGCGATCGTATCGGCATTCTGCCAGCTCTTGCGGGGCTTGCGCGCAAGATAAAACCGGCCCTTGGTCAACGCCGCAATTGCGGGCACCGCAACGAAGGCCACGCCCATGGCGATGAAGGTGGACAGGGCCGCCGCTTCCTTGCCGAAATAGCCGTAATAAGCGATCAGGGACAGGACCGCGGCAAGCACCATGCCGCCGGTGCCGACCGGATTGATATCGAACAGATGGGCGCGCTTGAACTCGATGCCGGGCGGCGACAGGCCCAGCGGCTTGTTGATAAAAAGGTCGGCGGAAATGGCGCTGAGCCAGGCCATCGCAATGATGGAAAAGACGCCGAGCGTTTCTTCCAGCAGCTTGTAGATGCCGAGCTCCATCAAAAGCAGAGCGATACCGACATTGAACACCAGCCAGACCACCCGGCCCGGATGGCTGTGGGTCAGGCGGGAAAAGAAGTTCGACCAGGCGAGCGACCCGGCATAGGCGTTCATGACGTTGATCTTGAGCTGGGAGACGACCACAAAGGCGACCATCAGAATAAGCGCCATCTGTTCCGACGGGATCATGTAACCGAAGGCCACCGCATACATGCGCGAAGGCTCATCGGCCTGATCCACCGGGATCCCGGCCGAGAGCACAAGGACCGCCAGAAAGGAGCCCGCCAGCATTTTCGGCGCGCCGAGCACGACCCATCCGGGTCCGGCGAGAAACAGGGCAAGCTTGTGCCTTTTGCGGGCGAAATCCTGTGCCGGCAGGAAGCGCAGGAAGTCGACCTGCTCGCCGATCTGCGCCATCAGCGCCAGGATGACCGCCGAGGCCGCACCGAAACTGATCAGGTTGAGGTCGGAAAATCCCGGTCCGGCTACCCTGATCGCTCCGGTCGCATGATCGACCCCGCCGAAACCGAACCACGCCCCGACCGCCTGCCAGTCGGAAAAGGCAATGACGATGAACGGCAGGATGTTGAGCACGATCCAGAACGGTTGGGTGATCAGCTGGAAACGGCTGATCAGGGTGATGCCGTGGGTCACGAGCGGGATCACCGCCACCGCCGAAATGATGTAGCCGATCCATAGCGGCACGCCGAACGCATAGTCCAGTGCCCCCGACATGATCGAGGCTTCGATGGCAAAGAGAATGAAGGTGAAGCTGGCGTAGATCAGCGAGGTGACCGTCGAGCCGATATAGCCGAAACCGGCACCCCGGGTGAGCAGATCGATATCGACCCCGTAGCGCATGGCGTAGCGGCTGATCGGAATGCCGATGAACAGGAGGACGATGCTTCCGACCAGGATCGCGACAAAGGCATTGACCGTTCCATAGGACAGCGTGATCGCACCGCCGATCGCCTCGAGCGCAAGAAAGGAGATCGCTCCGATGGCCGTTTGCGAGATCCGGCGCGAGGAGAACCGGCGCGCGCTCTTGGCCGTGAAGCGCAGCGCATAATCTTCCAGGGTCTGGTTGTTGACCCACTGATTGTACTGACGCCGGACAGGGATGATGCGTTGGCGTGCGGCCATTTACCTGCCCTTAAACGCGTCAATTGACTTATTTTTATGCAAACACCCATTCCCCCGATGTGGGCCAGTCCCGAAAAGCCCCGCATTTCAGACGCCCTCGTCAATCCGTTAGCACGGTTCGTGCCGCTTTCCTGACCATCGTGAATATTTGCCATACTTGTCCTCATGCGCATTTTGCGCAAAAGGCGCAGCCGGCTACGTCATTCGACGTATGTTGCGCTGCGGCAACTCCCCTCACGATCCTTCTCCGACGGCAGCTAATCGGCCTGCCGCAGTGCTTCCACAGGGATCACACAGAGGGGAACATCATGAAAACCAAATTGACAGGCCTGGCGCTCGCCGGGTTGATGGCGTCCACCATGTTCAGCGGAGCCTATGCGGCAGACGACACGATCAAGGTCGGCATCCTGCATTCGCTTTCGGGCACCATGGCCATTTCCGAGACCACGCTGAAAGACGCCATGCTGATGCTCATCGACGAGCAGAACAAGAAGGGCGGCCTGCTCGGCAAGCAGCTCGAAGCCGTCGTCGTCGACCCGGCGTCCGACTGGCCGCTGTTCGCCGAAAAGGCGCGCGAGCTGGTCGAAGTCAACAAGGTTTCCGCCGTGTTCGGCTGCTGGACCTCCGTGTCCCGCAAATCCGTCCTGCCGGTTTTCGAAGAGCTGAACTCGCTGCTGTTCTACCCGGTCCAGTACGAAGGTGAAGAATCCCAGCGCAACGTGTTCTACACGGGTGCCGCTCCGAACCAGCAGGCCATTCCGGCCGTTGACTACCTGATGGAAAACGAAGGCGTCGAGCGCTGGGTTCTGGCCGGCACCGACTATGTCTATCCGCGCACGACCAACAAGATCCTCGAAGCCTACCTGAAGGCCAAGGGCGTCGCTGAAGAAGACATCATGATCAACTACACGCCGTTCGGTCATTCCGACTGGCAGACGATCGTGTCCGACATCAAGACCTTCGGCTCCGCAGGCAAGAAGACCGCCGTGGTCTCCACCATCAACGGCGACGCCAACGTGCCGTTCTACAAGGAACTCGGCAACCAGGGCATCAAGGCCGAAGACATCCCGGTCGTCGCCTTCTCCGTCGGCGAAGAAGAACTCGCCGGTCTCGACACCGGTCCGCTCGTCGGCCACCTGGCCGCCTGGAACTACTTCCAGTCCGCCGACACCGACGCCAACGCCGAGTTCATCGACACCTGGCACGCGTTCACCAAGGACGACAAGCGCGTGACCAACGACCCGATGGAAGCCCATTACATCGGCTTCAACATGTGGGTGAAGGCCGTTGAAAAAGCCGGCTCCACCGATCCGGACGCGGTCATCGACGCCCTCGTCGGCGTGTCCGTGCCGAACCTGACCGGCGGCTACTCGGCCATGATGCCGAACCACCACATCACCAAGCCGGTTCTGATCGGCGAGATCCAGGACGACGGCCAGTTCGAAACCGTTTGGGAAACTTCCGGCCTCGTCGCCGGCGATGCCTGGTCCGATTACCTGGAAGGCTCCAAGGACCTGATCTCCGATTGGCGCGCCCCACTGTCGTGCGGCAACTTCAACACCGCTACCGGCAAGTGCGGCGGTTCGGGCTCCTAAGTCCCGGCAAACGAACGGAGGCGGGCCTTTCCGGCCCGTCTCCCGCATCTCCTCCCGATCATCTGTCGGGAAAAACAGACAGACAAACGCGGTGGACCCATGTCCTTGCTCAGATCGCTTGCCCTTGTCATCGGATTGCTACTTCTCTCGCTTGGGGCCGGATCGGATCCGGCATCGGCACAACAGGCCCCTGAAAGCCTGCGACCGCTCATCAACGCGCTCGCAAACGGCAAATTCAAGGAGACCGAGAAGCAGATCGCCGATCTGACGGCCAGCGGCAACCCTGTCGCCGCTCCTGCACTGCAAGCCCTCGGCGACGGCGACCTCTATTTCAGGAAGTCCGATAAGCAGGTCTTCATTACCAAGAAAGCCAGCGGTGGCTATGAACTCATTGACCCCCTGACCCTGGAAAGCGTGGGCGAAGCCGGCAGGCGCGAGGTCAAGAAAATCAAGGTCAACAACAGCCTGCGTCGGGTCATCCGGTCAGCACTCGGGTCGCTGACGCTGATGGCTCCCGACCCGAACGTGCGCAAGGCTGCCGCCGAAGCCGTATTCAAGGCCAAGGATCCAGATGCGATCGAAATCCTCGACACCGCTATTGCAAAGGAGACGAACGATGAAGTCCGTTTGGTCATGGAGCAGGCCAGGTCCGCGGCCGTTCTTAATTCCGACCGCAGTGACAGTGAAAAGCTTGAAGCCGTCCAAGTCCTGAGCGACATGGGCAACAGGGACGCCCTGTCCCTTCTGATCGGTGTGCGCGACAGCTCGACAGGTGATCTCCAGGCCGGGGCTGCGACCGCTGTGAAGCGGATCGAGAAGTCACTGGCGCTCTGGGACAATGCCCAGAACATCTGGTACGGCCTGTCGCTCGGTTCCGTGCTGCTTTTGGCCGCGATCGGCCTGGCAATCACCTTCGGCGTCATGGGCGTCATCAATATGGCCCATGGCGAAATGGTCATGATCGGCGCCTATGTCACCTTCGTGGTGCAGGAGATGATCCGTACCTCCGCGCCCGGCCTGTTCGACTACTCCCTTCTGATCGCGCTCCCGCTGGCCTTCCTTGTTTCGGGAGCCATCGGTGTCGGCATCGAGCGGGGCATCATCCGATGGCTCTATGGTCGCCCGCTTGAAACGCTGCTCGCCACCTGGGGCCTGTCGCTGATCCTGCAGCAGGCGGTGCGCTCTCTCTTCGGCCCGACCAACCGGGAAGTCGGCAACCCGGACTGGATGTCCGGTGCCTTCGAAATCGGCCAGATGACGATCACCTACAACCGCATGTGGATCATCGTGTTCTCGATTGCCGTCTTCGTCGGCCTGATGCTGGTCCTCAAGAAAACCCCCTTCGGCCTCTATACGAGGGCTGTCACCCAGAACCGGCGCATGGCCGCCTCCATGGGCATCCGCACGCCCTGGATCGATGCGCTGACCTTTGGCCTCGGCTCGGGCATTGCCGGGATCGCCGGCGTGGCGCTCAGCCAGATCGACAACGTGTCGCCGAACCTCGGCCAGGGCTACATCATCGACAGCTTCATGGTGGTGGTCTTCGGCGGCGTCGGCAATCTCTGGGGCACGCTGGTCGGCGCCATGACGCTCGGGGTCGTCAACAAGTTCCTCGAGCCTTACGCCGGGGCCGTACTCGGCAAGATCTTCGTGCTCGTCTTCATCATCCTCTTTATCCAGAAGCGTCCAAGGGGCCTGTTCGCCCTCAAGGGCCGGGCAGTCGAAGCATGATGACCTCGTTTCTCTTCAGGGCTCTGGATGCCAGGGCCGGTCTGTTCCTGATCATCCTTCTCGCGCTGACCGTCGCGATCCCGGCATCGAACCTTCTCCTGCCGGAAACCAGCGCGCTGCATGTTCCGACCTATGCGGTCACGCTCATGGGCAAGTATCTGACCTATGCGCTGCTTGCCTTGTCGGTCGATCTGGTCTGGGGCTATTGCGGCATTCTCTCGCTCGGCCACGGCGCCTTCTTCGCCCTCGGCGGTTATGCCATGGGCATGTACCTGATGCGCCAGATCGGCACGCGCAGCGTCTACGGCGACCCGATCCTGCCGGATTTCATGGTGTTCCTGAACTGGAAAGAGCTGCCCTGGTACTGGTACGGCTTCGACATGTTCCCGTTTGCCGCGATCATGGTGCTGTTCGTGCCGGGCCTGCTTGCCTTCATCTTCGGCTGGTTCGCCTTCCGCTCGCGGGTCACAGGCGTTTATCTGTCGATCATCACCCAGGCGCTAACCTATGCACTGTTGCTCGCATTCTTCCGCAATGACATGGGCTTCGGCGGCAACAACGGCCTGACCGACTTCAAGGACATTCTCGGGTTCGACGTTCAGGCGGACAGCACCCGCGCCGGTCTGTTCATCGCCTCCGGCCTTGCTCTCGCCCTGTGCTTCCTGCTGTGCCGCGCCCTGACCCGGTCCAAGCTCGGCAAGGTGCTGGTCGCAGTCCGTGACGCGGAAAGCCGGACCCGCTTCCTCGGGTACCGGGTAGAGCATTACAAGCTCTTCGTCTGGACCATTTCGGCCATGATGGCCGGCATCGCCGGTGCGCTCTACGTGCCGCAGGTCGGCATCATCAATCCGGGTGAATTCTCGCCGGCCAACTCCATCGAAGTGGTGATCTGGGTGGCTGTCGGCGGACGCGGAACCCTGATCGGCCCGATTATCGGCGCCGTGCTGGTCAACTTCGCCAAGACCTGGTTCACCGCCGCCCTGCCCGATATCTGGCTGTTCGCGCTTGGCGGCCTGTTCCTCGGGGTAACCCTGTTCCTGCCCAAGGGCATTGTCGGCACCGTGTCCCAGGGTTGGAACGCACTCCGTCAGCGGTCCGCCTCCGCCTCCTTCGAGGCCGGATCCGACGAGCCGCCCAGCAGTCCCACTGCCCCGTCCGACGTTTCCCGAAAGACAGGCACGTCGGACGCCTCGCCCCAACCCGCGGAGTGACAGCATGAGCCTCCAGTCCAGCCTTCTTTATCTCGACGGCGTCTCGGTGTCCTTCGATGGCTTCAAGGCACTGAACGACCTCTCGCTCGTCATTGCCCCGGGCGAAATGCGCGCCATCATTGGGCCGAACGGGGCCGGCAAGACCACCATGATGGACGTCATCACCGGCAAGACCCGACCCGATACCGGTGAAGTCTTTTTCAACGGCGTGGTCGATCTGACGGGCGAGGACGAAGCGGCAATCGCCGAACTGGGGATCGGCCGCAAGTTCCAGAAGCCGACCGTCTTCGAAAGCCATACGGTCTGGGACAATCTGGAGCTGGCGCTGAAAGCGCCGCGCGGACCGTTTGCGACGCTGTTTCATGTCATTACCGGCGGAGAAAAGAAACGGATCGACGATCTGCTCGACCTGATCCGCCTCGGCGACAAGCGGAGCGAGCTGGCGGCCAATCTCTCCCACGGCCAGAAGCAATGGCTGGAGATCGGCATGCTGCTCGCCCAGGATCCGAAACTCCTGCTGGTGGACGAGCCGGCCGCCGGCATGACCGATGCCGAAACGGCGGAAACCGCCGAACTGTTGAAAGATATCGCCCGGACCCACTCGGTCGTCGTGGTCGAACACGACATGACCTTCGTGCGCTCTCTCGGGGTCAAGGTCACCGTGCTGCACGAGGGCTCGGTGCTGGCCGAAGGTTCGCTCGATCACGTCTCCGCCGACGAGCGGGTCGTGGAAGTCTATCTGGGCCGGTGAGGAAAACCCATGCTGAGCGTTGAAAACATCGATCTTTACTATGGTGCGGCGCAGGCCCTGAAAGGCGTCTCGCTCAAGGCCGAGGTCGGCAAGGTCACCTGTCTGATGGGCCGCAACGGCGTCGGCAAGACCTCGACCCTGCGCGCCGTGGTCGGCCAGCATCCGGTCAGTTCCGGCAAGATCCTGTGGAACGGTGAGGATGTGTCGCGGCTGGCGCCTCATGCCCGCGCCAAGCGCGGCATCGCGATCGTGCCCCAGGGCCGGGAGATTTTCCCTCTGCTGAGCGTGAAGGAAAATCTGGAAACCGGCTATGCCTGCGTGCCCCGCAAGGACCGCAAGATTCCGGAGACCATCTTCGAACTGTTCCCGGTTCTCAAATCCATGCTTTCGCGCCGCGGCGGCGACCTGTCCGGTGGCCAGCAGCAGCAACTGGCCATTGCCAGGGCCTTGATCACACGACCGAAGCTTCTGGTCCTTGACGAGCCGACCGAAGGCATTCAGCCCTCGATCATCAAGGACATCGGCCGGGCCATCGAATGGCTGCGGGAACAGGGGGAGATGGCGATTGTCCTGGTCGAGCAGTATTTCGAGTTTGCCCGCGACCTTGCGGATGATTTCGCTGTCATGGATCGGGGAGAAATCGTCATGGCGGGCGCACGCGCCGATCTTGACGAGACACAGGTGCGCCAGCATCTGACGGTCTGACTTCTCTATGCCTGCGGCCAAAAGGACGCAGGGCTTTCGGCAGCGGGTTTCAGTTGATAGGGTCCGGGACATCGCTCTCCCCTATCCGCTCGAGACACTCCATGACCGAACCGCTTTCCCCTTCCGAAATCGACCGCATCAAACAGGCCGTCGAGGCCAATTTCGAGACGCAGGTTTCCTTCCTCCAGGATCTGGTTCGGTCCGCGTCGCTCAGGGGCGAAGAAGCCGAAGTCCAGACGATGGTCGCAAGAGCCCTGGTTGACCGGCGCTATGATGTCGAACGCTTCAGTGTCGACCCTCAGGCAGTCGACGAACATCCGGCCTATTCCCCGGCAACCATCGACTACGCGGATACATTCAACGTGTCCGGCATGAAGATGCCGAAGGCGCAAAGGGGCAAATCTCTGATCCTGAACGCCCATACGGATGTGGTCCCCACCGCCGACCCGTCCGCCTGGACCTATCCGCCGTTTTCCGCCACCCGCGACGGAGATTGGCTCTATGGCCGCGGCGCGGGCGACATGAAGTCCGGGCTGGTCGCCAATATCTTTGCCGTCGATGCGATCGAAGCCGCCGGCTTTCGGCTGACCGCGCCGCTGCAGATCCAGTCTGTGGTCGACGAGGAAACCACCGGAAACGGAGCGGCCGCCGCCATACACCGCGGCTACACGGCCGATGCCGTGCTTATCCCCGAACCGACGGACGAGCAGCTCGTCTTTGCCAATTCCGGTGTGATCAAGTTCAAGATCACCACGCGGGGCGTGCCCGCCCATCCGCGCGATCCGGACTCCGGCCTCAGCGCCATCGATGCCGCCATTCAGCTCATCGCTCATCTGAAGGGCCTTGAGAAGAAATGGAACGAGGAACGGCACAAACATCCCGGCTTTGAAAAACTGAGGAACCCGGCGAGCCTGAACGTCGGCACCATTTCCGGCGGCGAATGGCCGTCTTCGGTTCCCTTCGCCTGCGTCTTCGAAGGCCGTATCGGCTTCTTTCCCGGCGAGGATCCATGGGAACGGGCCAAGGAAGTCGAAGACAGCATCGCCGCGCTCATGGCCAAGGATACCCGTCTTGCCCGCTCTGCACCGACGGTGGAATGGGTCGGCACGATGCAGGCCGGTTACCGCCTGGCCGACACTTCACCGGCCGAAGACGCCCTCCGGAAGGCCCACGGCCTGGTGCACAACGATGCCCTTGGCCGATACATCATGGCCTGCTACCTGGACGCCACACTTTTTGCCAATCACGCAGGCATACCCGCGCTGACTTACGGCCCCGCTGCGGAGAACATCCACGGCATCGACGAGCGCGTGAACCTGTCGTCCCTCAAGAGGGTCACGGAGACCATCGCGCTGTTTACGGCCGGCTGGTGCGGCATCGAGCCCGCGTGACCCTTTGCGCTGTCGCATTCACTTCGACGTATTTGATAATGCAAGTAGATGGCGCTAAGGAAACGCAAGTTTTTCATGCTAATGCAATCGAAAGCTGTTAGCTGCCCCGCCTGATGAAGACACCGAAAAACGGCGATTTATCGCTGTTTCCTTTGAAGACTGGAATACACTATGCGCGTTGCAATGATTGGCACAGGCTATGTCGGCCTTGTATCCGGAGCCTGCTTTGCCGATTTCGGCCACGTGGTCACCTGCATCGACAAGGATGCAAGAAAGATCGACGCCCTGAACAATGGCGAGATCCCGATCTACGAGCCGGGCCTTAAGGATCTGGTGGCAAAGAACGTCAGGGAAGAACGCCTATACTTCACCATCGACGCCAGCGAAGCGGTCCGTAAAGCCGATGCCGTCTTCATCGCCGTGGGAACGCCCGCCCGCCGGGGCGACGGCTATGCGGACCTGTCTTACGTCTATGATGCCGCCCGGGAGATCGCCGGATTGATCGAAGGGTTCACGGTGGTCGTCACCAAGTCGACCGTGCCTGTCGGCACCGGCGATGAAGTGGAGGCGATTATCCGGGAAACCAATCCGGATGCGAAGTTCGCGGTCGTCTCCAATCCGGAATTCCTGCGCGAAGGCGCTGCCATCAGCGACTTCAAACGACCGGATCGTGTCGTCGTCGGCACCGACAGCGAGGAAGCCGCCAAGGTCATGCACGAACTCTACCGGCCGCTCTACCTGAACGAAACGCCGATCGTCGTCACCCAACGCCGGACCTCGGAGCTGATCAAATACGCCGCGAACGCCTTTCTGGCCGTCAAGATCACGTTCATCAACGAAATTGCCGATCTTTGCGAAAACGTCGGCGCCAATGTCCAGGAAGTGTCTCGCGCGATCGGGCTCGACAACCGGATCGGCGGCAAGTTCCTGCATGCCGGCCCCGGCTACGGCGGCTCCTGCTTTCCCAAGGATACCCTGGCCCTGTCCAGAACCGGTCAGGACGCGGGAGCTGCGCTGAAAATCGTCAATGCGGTCATTGAAGTGAATGATGCGCGCAAGAAGAAGATGGCCGACAAGGTCATCGATTTCCTGGGTGGCGACGTGACCGGCAAATCCATCGCCCTGCTGGGGCTCGCCTTCAAGCCCAACACCGACGACATGCGCGACGCCCCGTCCATCGACATCGTCGCCAAGCTGCAGGAGGCCGGCGCGACCGTTCGGGCTTTCGACCCGGCCAGCATGGAAGAAGCGGGCCACGTCATGAAGGACGTCCTGTTCTGCGACGGTCCATACCATGCAATCGAAAACGCCGACGCGCTGGTGATCGTCACGGAATGGGATCAGTTCCGGGCCCTTGATCTCGATCGGGTCAAGACAACGTTGAAAGCGCCGAACATCATCGACCTGCGCAACATCTACGACACCGAAGACATGCGGGAGCGCGGCTTCAACTACACCAGCGTGGGCCGCGCTTACTAAGGACCGGTTGTGCGCAGACGGCTTCATATCTACTTATGGCTGCGCTGACATTCTACCTTTCCGAAAGTTCATGTTTCCGACGCCTCCCGACCATAAGGCCGGGAGGCGTAATCGTTTGTATTATATGAACAATTTGACACACACGACCGTTAACCCTTTGTAAACCTTTAACTGGCGACGGGCTGAGCGGGCCCCTATTTTGAGAAACAGATAACTATTTCGTTTCGCATGTATTGATGAGTGTCTGCCGTGTCCCAGGAAGCTGTTCCTTATGACGTTGAACCCAAGACGACAAATGGGGAACCGAACGCAAAAACGCCCGATGTAACGGCCGAACCCACTAAAAGCCTGTCACCGAACGCCTTGTCCCGCGGAAGCAAGATCCGGCGCACTCTGGCAGGTCTGTCCCCTGAGCCATCGACTGTTCGCTGGGTTGCCACCGCCAACCAGCAGGCCCAGTTTTCAGAATCCGATGTCCGGCCTGCAAGCACGGTTCAGGACAGACCGTCAAAAGCCGGCTATGCGCTCAAGCGTTCGGTCGACATCATCGGCGCATCCGCGGGCCTTGTGCTGCTGGCTCCGCTTCTGGTGGTCGCCGCGGTGGCGATCAAGGTCAACAGCCAGGGTCCGGTCGTTTTCCGCCAGAAACGCCATGGGGCCAATGGGACCACTTTCGAGATCTACAAGTTTCGCACAATGTATGTCGAACATTGCGATTATTCCGGCATCAGACAAACGGTCGAAGACGATCCGCGCGTCACTCCGGTCGGCCGTTTTCTGCGGCAGAGCAATTTCGACGAGCTGCCGCAGCTGATCAATGTCCTGCGGGGGGAGATGTCGCTTGTCGGACCGCGGCCGCATGTTCCGGGAATGTTGGCGGCAGGCGTTCCCTACGAGGAACTGGATCCGCGCTACATGCACCGGCACAAGGTGCGCCCGGGCCTGACCGGTCTTGCCCAGATCAACGGCTACCGAGGCGAAACCACCACCCGGCATGCCGCCCGGATGCGGCTCGAATTCGATCTGGCCTATCTGGAGCGCCGGTCCTTCCTGCTGGACATGAAGATCATTTTCAGGACCGTCATGCAGGAATTCTTCAAGGGCAGTGGCTACTGATCCTGCCCGACCAGCCTCATCAGTCGCATGAAGGCGAGTTCGTAGCCCTGAATCCCGCATCCGGCAATCACGCCATCGGCGCGCAGGGACACATAGGACTTGTGGCGGAACGGCTCGCGCTTATGGACGTTCGTGATATGAATCTCGAACACCGGGAAATCGCAGGCGTTCAGGGCATCCAGGATAGCAACGGACGTGTGGGTGAGCGCCGCCGGATTGATGATCAGTCCGCAGGCGCATTCGCGTGCTTCGTGAATCCAGTTGATCAGCTCATACTCGGCATTGCTTTGATGGAACCTCAACTCCGCGCCGTGTTCACCCGCAAGGACACGGCAATTTGCCTCCACATCGGCCAGGGTTTCATGGCCATAGATGGCGGGTTCCCGCTTTCCCAGCAGGTTCAGGTTGGGGCCGTTCAGAACATAAACGATTTTCGACACGACAAACCTCCTCCGCAAGAGCGGTCGCATAGACGGTGCGCGGCCGGAGTTTGATGACCGGACGGCAGCGTCCTTTAGATATGACTCGCAGGTTGTTTTCCAGATGCAAGACGTCGGGCAGAACGGGAAATAACAGCTTCCCTCAGCCGACGCTGGCGTTCTGATCGGCCTCCGAACCGCCTGGCTGCTGCCCGCCCTGCCAGATCTTCTGACGGTTGCGGATCTCGCGCGGCGCCGGGCCGAAATAGGTGGAGGTCTTGATGAAGTCGCGCGGATGCAGGATCACGCTCGACACCCGCTGGTACAGAGCCTTGGCGGAGATCGGCTTGGACAGCAGTTCGTGGACGCCCAGGCGACGCGCTTCGACAATCCGGCTCCTCTCGGTATGGGCGGTCACCATGATGATCGGAATATAAGCGAAGGGATTGTTGGGGCTTCGGATCATGCGCACCATGTCCGCTCCGTCCAGGATCGGCATGACCCAGTCGAGGATCAGGATATCCGGATTGGCACGGTCCATCGCTTCCAGGCCTGATGCGCCATCTTCGGCTTCGACAATGCGTCGGGCGCCGAAGCCCTGCAGCATGGTCCGCAAGATGGTGCGCATATAGGCACTGTCTTCAACCAGCAAAAATGTCAGCGAGGCAAGATCGAGGCTCACCATTTTTCTCCAGTTTGTACCGGCAAGCTGACAGAAAAGTCTGAAAAGAGGGTTAGTGAACCGAATTCGCGGAAAAATGGCCGACCGACTCTGAAATTCGCCTTCGCTGCGGATATGTAATCGTCCACCACAACGATGAAAATGCTCCCCGTCTTCCAATCGGCAGAGTGATCAGCGAACACCCGAGAATGACGCGGTTAACAATAACTTACTTTACTTTACGGTAATATTGACAATAATTCATACGGCGTGACCACCGCTCTTAACCAGCCTTTTAAAGGTGCGGTGTAACTTCTGACACGCTGGGGTGTAAGTTCAACCTCTCATTTGTCGGCGGGTGTATAGATGTCGAGCAGACAAATTCCGAAAGGTCCGGATAAGCCGCTACCCTTCGTACAGCCCCCTCGTACAGCCGGCGCCTATGTGCCGCTGAGGGCAAACTTCCTACTGCTTTCAGGCATCGCGCTGGTGCTGATAGCAGCCACGATGATTATTGGAACCATGTTCGGCTAAGAAAACAAAGCGCCTCGGCAGCCGCTTCCGCCTACAAACCGTTTCGGCTTTCCGAGTGCGGCCGCTCATCTTCGGGCAGGTCGTCATCATCAAGAATACGCCACTTCGCCCCTTCCAGATCGTCATATTGACCGCTCTTCAGGCTCCACAGGAACGCGCCCAATCCGAGGAGACCAAGGAAAAGCGCGATCGGGATCAGATAGATCAGAACGTCCATTCGGTTTTCCCTGTTATTCTGCCCGGTTGTCCGGAAGTTTCTCGCCCCAGCGAAGTCTGAGCGCATTTGCCGTCACGGCGATGGAGGAAGCCGACATGGCGACGGCTGCCATCAGCGGCGTGACGAAACCGGCGACGGCCACAGGTACAGCAATGACATTGTAGAGCGCTGAAATCCAGAGGTTCTGCTCGATCGCCCGACGGGCCTTTTTCGAAATCCGAAGGGTATTTGCGACCGGGGCCAGACGGTCTCCGAGAAAGACGGCATCCGCGGCGGTCTGGCTCAGGTGAACCGCCGTCACGGGGGACAGGGAAACATAGGCGCCGGCGAGCGCCGGGGCGTCGTTGAGACCATCCCCCACCATCAGCACCTTGCGCCCGGCGGCCTTCAGTTCGTCCAAACGGGCAATTTTGTCGCCAGGGCGCACTTCCGCCTGCCAGTATTCGATACCGAGTTCTGCCGCGGCCGCCCTCACCGCGTCCTGCCGGTCGCCGGAAAGGATCTCCAGCAAATAGCCCTGTGCCTTCAGGGCGGCGACGGTTTCGACAGCATCCGGCCGCAGTTTCTGACTGATCGGCAACAGCCTGGGCGGTTGGGCACCCCAGCGGACCGCCAGCAGCGAAACACCCGGATGCCGTGTCAGCACCTTGCGCACCTCGGCATCCTCAACACCGCAAAACGCCGGACTGCCCAGGCGCAACGGCTCGCCGCCCACCAAGGTTTCGACGCCGGCCCCCGCCGTCTCCGTCACATGATCGAAAGGCACCAGTGCACCGCTTGCCTGGACCAGCGCCAGAGACAACGGATGGCGGCTCGATAGCGCCAGACGTCCGGCTAGATGGAGCAGGTCGTCCTGCGCAGATCCGGTTTCCAGAAGCCTGGGTTCGGCGGAAGTGAGCGTTCCGGTCTTGTCAAAAACGATCGTATCCGCATCCGCCAGCCGTTCGATCGCATCGCCTGCATTCAGCAACACGCCGGAGCGGAACAATTGCCCTGACGCCACCACCTGAACGGCGGGAACGGCAAGCCCGAGCGCACAGGGACAGGTAATGATGAGCACGGAGATGGCGATCACCAGGGACGGCTGCCAGCCGAAACCGGCCAGCCACCAGCCGACGAAGGTCAGCGCCGCAGCACCATGCACCAGGGGCGCATACAGCCGGGCCGCCCTGTCAGCGATACGAACATAGGTCGATTTCGCCTGCGCCGCCGTCTCCAGGAGACGGTTCACCTCGTCTAGCAACGTGGCACCGGAGGCCGCACGCACGCGGACCTTCAGTGTCCCCTCGCCGTTCAGCGTTCCGGCATAGACGTCCGTCCCCTTGCGGACGGGCATCAGAATACTTTCACCGGTCACAAGGCTCTGGTCGATTTCCGACACGCCTTCTTCGACCACACCGTCAACCGGAACCCGTTCGCCGGCGGTAACCAGGACCAGATCATCTGGCTGCACCTTGGACAGAGGAATTTCGCGGACGCTGCCGTCCGCGCCGATGCGGGCGGCGACCTCCGCCTTCAGGGCAGCAATGTTTTCGGCAAAGGAACGGGTCTTGCCACGCATGTTGTGATCGAGGTAGCGGCCGACCAGCAGAAAGAACAAGAGCATCACCGCGGATTCGAAATAGGCCTCCTCCTGATGCTGCATGGTCTGCACGACGGAAAGAATGACGGCCAGAAGCACCCCGATCATGATGGGCACGTCCATGTTCATCCGCCGCGCCTTGAGCGCAGTGATCGCGCTCCTGAAAAACGGCCTGCCCGAATAGGCAATCGTCGGCAGGGCGATCAGGGCCGAGATCCAGTGAAAGAAGTCCCGTGTTTCCGGAGTGATATCCGTGGCGTTTCCTGCCCATACGGAAACGGACAGGAGCATGATGTTCATGCCCGCAAAACCGGCGACGGCAAGTGCACGCAGCAGCTCCCTGCCATGCCGGTCCAGCCGTTCCCGCTGGCTTGCCGGGTCGAACGGATGGGCCTTGTAGCCAAGCCGGGACAGGGCCGCGACAATATCGTCGGCGCCGGTTTCTTCGCGGACCCAGTCGACGGCAAGTCTCTGATTGGTCAGGTTGACCCGGGCTTTCCGGATGCCGGGCAAGCGGGAGAGCCCCCGTTCGATCTCACCCATGCAGGCGGCGCAGGTGATGCCTTCAACGGCGAGGTCCATATGGACGGCACCGTCCTCCGCCGGAGTTACAAAGGCATCCCAATCGCGCATATGGACACTCACCAGCGCCTCGCTGCAGTTTTGATGTCAGTCCTTGAGGAACAGACGGTTTTCGGAACGGAACACCCGCTCTTCCCCGCTTCTGGCCTCAAGAACCAGATACCAGTTTCCGGCCGGCACATCCGAAAGATCGGCACTGTATCGCCCGGAGCCCTGATCCTCCAGCATGACGGAAATGTTTCCGTCATGCGCCGGATGCTGCAACGTCGCGGAAAAGGCCAGACCGGTGAGCGGCGCCTTCGCCTTGTCCAGAGCGGTCACCTCCAGATGGGCGGCCGCTTCCGAAGTCCTGGACAACCCGGCATCCACCTCCCAGCCTCGCGCGGCCTGCTCCCTGGCGGTCGCGATAGACTGGTTGTAGGCTTGGCTCGCCTTATAGGAACTATCCACCGTAACGCCGGGGAAAGACGACTCGGCAAGCCAGACGAGGGCACCGTTCGCCACGAAGATCACGCCGAAAAAGCCGAACAGCCAAATGAGCATCGTCTTCCCGGTAAACGTCTTCGGCTGTTGCATGCCGGATCCTGCAGTCATTTCACTCTCCTGAAACGCGCTTGCCAGACCATGTCGCGTTCATTCGCATTCACGAGACATGGTCTCTCTATTTGTTGACGCACCTCTTATTGCGAAAAACCGGTATCCACTTTTTCGCGACGTGCTTCAGGGCGCCTTGAAGTAGTCATTCGCGGTCACGACTTCACCCATAACCGATTCCGTCAGACGGAACGTCACGGGCGTGCTCGCAGGCATCTTAACACCTGGGGGCGACGTAACCAGAATGCGCACTTCACGGGTCGTGTCCGGATCAACCGCTATGATCGGACGGTCCGCGAAGGCCGTATCGATACCGACGGCTTCCACCTTCGTGCCTGCAGGCATGCCTTCGACATGCAGCATGAAATGACGCTCAAGCGGGCGTTTGTTCAGCAGGCGTACGGTGTAACCGTTGCGCACCGATCCGTCGGACTGGGTGACATAAATCGGGTTGCGGTCGTGCAGGACATTGATGCCGGCGAAATCGCGGGTCAGCAACGCGAACAGCATGATGGCGCCGACGACAGCTATGATAGCCGCATAGACCACCGTCCGCACGCGGACGATTTCGTAGACCGAATCCTTGCCGTCGATCCGGCGCTGAATGTTCTCGTCCGTATCGTAGGCGATCAGGCCGGTCGGTTTGCCGATCTTGGTCATCACATTGTCGCAGGCATCGATACACAGGCCGCACTGGATACAGTCGAGCTGCAACCCCTTGCGAATGTCCACACCCGTCGGACAGACGTGTTCGCACTGGTGGCAATCGATACAGTCGCCGGCCGGGAGCCCCTTGAGGGCCAGCGCCTTATTCTCCTTGAGAGACCCGCGCGGCTCGCCCCGATCCCAGCGATAGGTGACGTTCAGGGCCTTTTCATCCGTCAGCGCGGCCTGGATCCGTGGCCAGGGGCACATGTAGATGCAAACCTGTTCGCGCATAAAGCCGGCCAGAAGATAGGTCGTGGCCGTCAGGATGCCGATCCACAGATAGGCAGTCCAGGGCGCCTGGAAAGTGGCCAGTTCGTAGACGAGGGTCGGCGCGTCGGCGAAATACAGCACCCAGGCGCCGCCGGTCCACCAGGCTATCATCAACCAGAAGAAATGCTTGACGCTCCGGCGGACGATCTTGTTGACCGACCAGGGTGCATTGTCGAGCACGATCCGCTCGCGCCGGTCACCTTCCACCTTGCGCTCGACCCAGAGAAACAGGTCCGTCCAGACGGTTTGCGGGCACAGATAACCGCACCACACGCGTCCGGCGACCGCGTTCATCAAAAACAGGCCCAACGCGGCAAGAATGAGGAGTCCGGTGAGGTAATAGACCTCCTGCGGCCAGATCTCGATAAAGAAGAAGTAGAAGCGACGCGCCTCCAGGTCGATCAGAAGCGCCTGTCCCGGCGCATCCGGTCCGCGGTCATAGCGGACGAAAGGGAGAAAATAGTACATCCCAAGGGTAATGAAGAGGATCACCCATTTGATCGTGCGGAACTTGCCGTGCACGGCCATGGGAAAGATTTTTTTCGCTGAGGCGAACCATTCGTCCGGCTGCTCAGCATTGGCAGCTTCGGTCTCGGCGGTCATGCCGTCCGTCCTTCTTGTTCCGGACCCCGCCCCAAAGGGATCCTCGCGTCCTCCGGGCCGGAGTGTCGCCGGCCCGGTTCTCTCATGTGCTTTCAGTATAATCCGGCGCGGGACTGTGTCCTTTGCGCCGGATCAAATTCGGCCAGAAAAGCCGTTGTCTTACTGTCCGCCCCCGAAGGAGTGGACGTAGACTGCGAGCGACTTGATCGTCGCCGGGCTCAGGCGGTCCACCCAGGCCGGCATGACGCCGTGACGGGGTGCATTGACCTGCGCCTTGATGGCCTTGAGCGACTTGCCATAGAGGTAGTTCGCAGACATCAGGCTCGGCGCCCCGGTTTCCTGGATACCTTTCAGATCCTCACCGTGGCAGGCCGCGCAGTTGTCCATGTAGACGGTTTCGCCAGCGGCCAGATCAACGCCTGCTTCCGGCTCGAGACCAACCTTGGAAGCGACGAAGTTCGCCACCTCATCGATCTCTTCCTTCGTCAGCAGCTCATCCTTGCCAAAGGCCGGCATTTCCGCGAACCGCGCATCGTCATTGCCCGAACGGATACCATAGAGCAGAGTGGTCTGGATGTCGTCCAGCGTTCCGCCCCAGATCCAGGAGTCGTCCTGAAGGTTCGGATACCCGACCGCGCCCGTTCCACCGGAACCGTGACACGGCGCGCAGTTGTCGCCGAATGCGGCCTGACCGTTCGCCGAGGCGAACTCCAACAGAGCCGGCGTGCTCAAGATCTCCTCAAACGACGCATTCACAAGTTGATCGCCAAGGTGAGACCTGTCGGCGATCGCCTTGTCATAGGTTGCAATCGCATCGGCCCGCTGGCTGTCGCCCAGCACACCTTGAGTATAGCCGGAAATGAGCGGCCAGGACGGGTATACCACCCAGTAGCCGATCGCCCACACGATACACGCGTAGAAGAGATACAGCCACCATTTCGGCAGTGGGTTGTTGAGTTCCTTCAGGCCGTCCCACTCGTGACCGGTGGTTTCGACGCCTGAGATTTCATCGATTTCCTTTTGATGGATATCGGCCATGGATCAGTCCTCCCGAAACGGGATCTGGGCGGCATCGTCGAAGGTCTTGCGATTCTTCGGCCAGAGTGCATAGGCAAGCACGATACCAAACAGGATCATGAAGTAGATAAGGCCCCACGTTTGTGCAAAGGCCGCGACTGCGGTGTATGTCTCGTCCATTGCCTTACCTCAGGTTTGCCTTGTCGTCGTAGATCGAGAAATCGACCAGCGTACCGAGCATCTGGAGATAGGCGACAATCGCGTCCATCTCAGTGACTTCGTCCGGGTTGCCGTCGAAGTCGCGCACGATGGCTGTCGGATAGCGTTCCATGAACGCATCAGACGCATCCGTGTCCGGTTTCGCCTGGGCAAGAATGTCCTGGGCGGCTGCCTCGATCTGATCCTCGGAGTAGGGAACGCCGATGATCTTGTTGGTCTTCAGGTGAGCGGAGATGTCACGCGTGTTCAGCTTGGCTTCCTTCAGGAAGGGGTAACCCGGCATGATCGACGCGGGAACAACCGAACGGGGGTCGGTCAGGTGACCGACATGCCAGTCGTCGGAGTACTTGCCTCCGACACGGGCGAGGTCCGGCCCGGTCCGCTTGGATCCCCACTGGAACGGGTGGTCGTACATCGACTCCGCTGCCAGCGAGAAATGGCCGTAACGCTCCAGTTCGTCACGCATCGGGCGCACCATCTGCGAGTGGCAGAGATAGCACCCCTCGCGGATGTAGATGTTCCGACCGGCCAGTTCCAGCGGCGTATACGGCCGCATGCCTTCGGTCTTTTCGATCGTGCTCTTCAGGTAGAAGAGCGGTGCAATCTCGACCAGACCGCCAATGGCGACCATCACAAGAATGCCGAGAAGAAGGACGATCGAGTTCTTTTCGAGGATTTGGTGTTTAGTCCATACAGACATTTCGTTTCGTCCCCCTTATTCGGCCGCGGCCAGGGAGCCCGCTGCGGTGGCTTCGGCTTCTTCAGCCTCGCCGTGGCGAACGGTCATCCAGAGATTGTAGGCCATGATCAGGGCGCCGATGACGAACAGGGCACCGCCGAGAGCACGGATGATGTAGAAGGGGTGCATCGCCTCAACGGTTTCGATGAAGGAATACTCCAGGAAACCGAGCTGGTCGTAGGCACGCCACATCAGGCCCTGCATGATCCCGGACACCCACATGGAGGTGATGTAGAGAACGATGCCGACCGTCGACAGCCAGAAGTGCCAGTCCACCAGTTTCAGCGAATACAGGCCCCGCTTGTTCCACAGCCACGGGATGAGGCAGTAGAGGGCGCCGAAGGAGATGTAACCCACCCAGCCGAGCGCACCGGAATGCACGTGACCGATGGTCCAGTCCGTGTAGTGCGACAAGGAGTTGACCGAGCGAATCGACATCAGCGGGCCTTCGAAGGTGGACATGCCGTAGAAGGCAACGGACACCACCATCATACGCAGGACCGGGTCGGTGCGGAGCTTGTCCCAAGCGCCCGAAAGCGTCATCAGGCCGTTGATCATACCGCCCCAGGACGGCATCCACAGGATGATGGAGAAGGTCGCACCCAGGGTAGACGCCCACTGCGGCAGAGCCGTGTAATGCAGGTGGTGAGGACCGGCCCAGATGTAGATGAAGATCAGCGCCCAGAAGTGCACGATCGACAGCCGGTACGAATAGACCGGGCGGTCGGCGCGCTTGGGCACGAAGTAGTACATGATCGCCAGGAAGCCCGCGGTCAAGAAGAAGCCCACCGCGTTGTGACCGTACCACCACTGCACCATGGCATCCTGCACACCGGACCAGACGATGTAAGACTTGGTACCGAACACCGAGACCGGAACGGTTGCGTTGTTGACCAGGTGCAGCATGGCGATGGTCACGATGAAGGCGAGGTAGAACCAGTTGGCCACATAAATGTGGGGCTCCTTGCGCTTCCAAAGCGTGCCGAGGAACAGGAACAGGTAAGCGACCCAGACGATGGTCAGCCAGAGGTCGGCATACCATTCCGGTTCGGCATATTCCTTGGATTCCGTCACACCGAGCAGATACCCGGTTCCGGCGATCACGATGAAGACGTTGTAGCCGATGATGACGAACCACGGCAGGATCTTGCCCGGCATGCGCGCCCGGCTGGTCCGCTGAACCACATACATGGAGGTGGCCAGCAGCACGTTACCGCCGAAAGCGAAGATCACCGCGGACGTGTGCAACGGCCGCAGGCGGCCGAAATTCGTCCAGGGAAGATCGAAATTCAGAACCGGAAAGGCCAGTTGCGACGCGATGATCAGACCGACCAGGAACCCGGCGATACCCCAGAACATGGCAGCCACGGCGCCGAATTTGACCGGCCCCAGGTTGTAGTTCGGTTTACCGTCGATTTCCTGAGGGATCGGCATCCCGTCATTATCGAAGTATTTTTTGAAGATGACGAACACGCTGACCGCGGCAACCAGTGCCCCAAGTCCGGTGTGAAACGCCATCACTTGATCATATGTCTTGCCTGCTATGATCAGGCAAGCGAATGCCAACGCTACGAGGAATGCCGCAAAGAGGCCTTCTTCGAGCGAAATGAATCTGGCCTTTGTCTGTGCCATATTTCGCGCCCCAGTTTAAAATCGTTACAGAGTGCCAACGATGGCCCGACCATGCGCACGGAGGGCCGATCCTGACGTTGATTCAAATCAAGAATGATTGAAACCCCTTAAGAAAGATCGCCGACATGATGCCGCTGGGTCAATTGGACCCTGCGACAATAAGGCTGGATAAGTCGGTCGGCGGCTTTCGAAAATCTCACTTTTGCCCGCTTTTCGCCTCATTCGGAATCCGGCCGAGCAGAAGGCCTGTGATAAAAGGTAGCAGGAGAACCATCGAGATATAGCGCGCGATCTGATGCGCCGCGACGAAAGCCGGATCGAGGTTGAGCATGAAGGACAGCAGTGTCATGACCTCCAGCCCGCCCGGCGCGTAAGCCAGCAGCAACTGGCCGAAGGGCAACCCCACCAGAACGGATGCGATCCAGGCCATAGCCAGGGAAATGCCAAGCCCGACGACGATTGCCCCCAGGGACGCCCGGAGCATGCTCAAGAACATGCTGAATGTCGTCGATGTGAACCGGCTGCCGATATAGCATCCCAGCCCGATATAGCAGGGCACCAGGACCCATTGGGGCAACGCGACCGGTATAAGGCCCGTCACATTGATTGCCGAACTCATGAAGAAGGCTCCCGTCAGCCATCCTCCAGGTACGCGCAGGCGCACGGCCAGAAAGCTCGCAGCCAGACAGGACACAAGCAGAATGACACCTTCCCCCCAGCCCGGAAACTCCGTCGCGCCCCCCGATTGCGGACCGTGGGAAGCCGTCGACGTGATGACCAAAGGCAGAACGGAAACGAGAATCACCAGTCGCACGGTTTGCGACACGGCAATACGCGCCTGATCCGCCCTGCGCTCGGCGGCAATCGCCATGACAAAGGAAAGGGCGCCGGGGATCGCGCCAAGGAAGGCCGATTCCCTGTCCCAACGGGCGAATCGTTTCAAGAAGGCGTAGGTCGCTGCGGTGATAAGTATGAGGGTGACCGCCAATAGCGCCATTGTGGCGGGCCAATGGCCAATCCGGTCCACCACATCCGGCTTGACTCCGCCCCCCATGGACAGACCCAGAATGACAAAAAAGCCGTCGCGCATCCGGTTCGGCAAATCGACCGGAATGCGTGACAATGCGGCGCCCGCAACAAAAATCATCGCTCCGGCAAGCCAGCCGGCAGGCATTCCGATTGCTTGAAAAAGCGCCCCGCCGGCAGCACCGAGTACAAATGTCAGCCCGGTCTGGCGCAGAACAGCGGTTACCGTCATTCCCTCACTCAACGAAATATTCCCTTGCGGACGAAAGGACGGCCAGATGACATTTCAAACAAGCGTTCCGATCCACATTCTCTAAATTCCGGTCAACGCAGCCGGATCAATGGCGGGCCGTTGCGGATCGAGGAAAACAGGTCCGGGGATCCGTTCCTTTTCCTTGGCGCGCACGACGGCCGGACGGGTTTGCAGCAAAGCAAGCATTTCCGTCAACCGCGGCCAGGCTTTGCGATCGATGTCGGATGATTCCGGATAGAGTTGATACCATCTCGCACATGTCGCGGCATAAAAATCCGCGATCGAGGGGTCCGCACCCAACACATAGGGTCCTCCCGATCGTTCGAACGCGCTTTCAAGATGATCGAAGCCCTGCCTCAACCCGGCCCCAAGACCGGCAACAAGATGCGGACGGACGGCTGCGTCTAACACATAGCGTTCGGGCCTGAACGAGATGCGCAAATCGGCATGGAGCGTGTTGGACAGGAAGAACAGCCACGTCAGAAGCCGGCCCCGCTCAGGTGAGGACGGGTGCGGCGCGAGCCGTTGCGTCTTGTCGGCGAGATGAAGGATGATGGCAGCGGTTTCGAAGACCGGTTCGCTCAGGTCCGGATCGGCAAGAACCGGTATAAGGCCCTGCGGGTTCAGCTTCAGATAGTCCGGTGTCCGGTTTGCACGGACCGTCCGGTCCACCTCGATGAAGCGATAGTCGAGCCCGATTTCCTCCAGAACGAAACGAACCACAAGGTTGGCGCTATCGAATGAACCGAAGAGGCAAAGCCGATTCTGATCCGGTTTGAACGGCCCCGATTTCAACAGGTTTGGCATTTCCAATCCGATTGCGGTTTTCTGACACGCTGATTTTTCAGCTGCAATTTCCGGCCTCCTTGAGCAATATCAAGGACACACATGGGTGCCGACACCAATGTGACCTCATGACCGACACTGCTCTTACCTACGCCATGCGGACCGTTCCGCGCTATACGAGTTATCCGACCGCGCCGCATTTTCACAGCGGCATTACCGACGAGGTTTATGCGGGGTGGCTGGAAAAGCTCGGGCCGGCGGACACGCTGTCCCTCTATCTCCACGTGCCCTATTGCCGTGAGATCTGCCACTATTGCGGCTGTCACACGAAGGCGTCCCGCCAGGAGGCGCCTCTGGCTGCTTATGCGCAGACCCTCGGGCAGGAGCTGGAGCTTATTGCGGGACATCTGAAATCACCGGGTCCGGTCAAGCACATCCATTGGGGTGGCGGCACACCGAGCCTGCTTCCCGAGGACAGCCTCCGCGACCTCGCCGGGCTGATGCGTGTCCTGTTCGACTTCGCACCGGACCTGGAACACGCGATTGAGCTGGACCCGCGTGTCATTAGCGCTTCGCTTGCGCATACGCTGGCGGAGATCGGTGTCAATCGGGCAAGTCTCGGCGTTCAGGATTTCGACCCGGAGGTTCAAAAGGCGATCGGCCGGATACAGTCTTACGAGATTGTCGCACAGGCCACCGCCCATCTGCGCGACGCCGGCCTGGCGAACCTGAATTTCGACCTGATGTACGGATTGCCCGCCCAGACGGCAGACACGATCCGCGATACGGTCGCCAAGACCATCGATCTTAATCCAGGACGTGTCGCGCTGTTCGGTTATGCGCATGTCCCCTGGATGAAGAAGCATCAAAAGCTGATCGACGAAACCCTTCTGCCGAGCCCGGCCGAACGCCTGAAATTGGCGGAAGTTGCGCGGCGCGATCTCATCGACGCCGGATACGTGGCGATCGGTCTCGACCATTTTGCCCGCGAGGACGATTCCATGGCCATTGCGCTCCGCAACGGAGACCTGCGACGCAACTTTCAGGGATATACGACAGATCAGGGCGAACAGCTCATCGGGGCCGGCGTCTCCTCCATCGGCCGGCTGACACAAGGCTACGTTCAGAACATTCCCGATGTCGGCAACTGGCGCCGCGCGATTCTCGGCGGCAAACTTCCGGTCGCACGCGGAATGGCGCTTTCGAAGGACGACCTGCTCAGAGGCCGGATCATCGAGCAATTGATGACCGACTATCGCTGCGACCTTCAGGCGGTCTGCCGGAGTTATGGTGTCGACGTTGCCTCCCTGGCGGATTCCGTGGCGGCACTCGATGAACTCATCGCCGACGGACTTGTCAGTCTGGAGGATAAGGACGTCGTTCGGATTACGCACGCAGGACAACCTTATGTCCGGCTCGCTGCCGCGGCTTTTGATGCCTACCTTGCCGACAGTCACGCCAAAACCGGCGCGCGTCACTCCATGGCTGTGTGATGCATCATGCGTGATTCGAACAAAAAAGAAGGCCGGGATACCGGCCTTCGTGGGGATCGATGGGGCAATGGGCTGTTTTTTGTGATCCCGAAATCAGTGGATACCCGTCATCTGACAGAGGCTGCAGACCTTGTTCAGGTGGATCTTGTCCGCCCTGTCGATACGGATGACACCACGGCGCTTCAGTTCGGACACGACGCGGCTGACCGTTTCGATGGTCAAACCCAGGTAGTCGGCGATTTCCTGCCGGGTCATATGAAGATGGATATCGCAACCGTCGTTGTCTTCGTCAGCGGGGCCAATGCACCCCACACCTCCGCGATTCGGCACGAGATACATCAGGAAACTTGCGACGCGTTCCATGGCCGACTTGCGCCCAAGAAGCACGGCATGTTCGTGTAGCACATGCATCTGATGGGTCAGGCACCTGGTCAGCTTGCGCTGCATGTCGACCGACGCCTCGACCTGCTTCAGATCGATTTCGTGAACCTCAGACGGCGTCAGGGTTTCAGCCGTGCAGTCGTATTCGTCACTGTTGGACAATCCGAAGATATCGCCCGGGCGCAGGACTTCGACCACCTGGCGACGTCCGTCCGGGAGCAGTTTGAACAGCATCACCGTGCCGGAGGCCAGTTCGTAAATCCGTTTTGCGGGATCGCCTTCGTAGTAGATGACATCGTGGGCCTCAAAGCTCGCGCGCTTGGCCCCAAAAGATGCAAACGAAGCACCTGCCGCGTCCGGCACGCGGCTGAAAGCGGTGTGCCCGATGGCGGCCTGTCCGGTGGCTTCATGCTGAAGATATGCCATATTTCCCTCCTTTTAGAGGCAAGGCTCTGTCGAAAGAGACAGCTCTCGCGGCCAGACTAGCCGATCACCGTCCCTATCGCGCTGAGGCACAACGTCCCGTCCGACGACCGTGCCATCCTTGCAGGTGTGACAATAGAGATGCTGCATGTCAGGAAAAATTCGTTCAACTGCGTAGGGTTAACTACATAGCCCGGATAGACGGGCGGCCGCAGGGGCCTCCGGTCAGGCCTAAAGCATGTCGCGTTCATTCGAATTCGCGTGACATGCTCTATCCGTTTCTGACGCGCGTCTTTCTGCGAAAAACCGGTATCCACTTTTTCGCGACGGGCTCTAGAGGAGGTGCTCCGTCAGGGCCGACAGAGACAGCGGCTTGCGTAAAAGAACGTGACCGGGCACGTCTGAGAGGCGACGCTCAAGCGCGTTCTTCGGCTTTCCGGAAATTGCTATGATCCGCGGGATATCCTCCAAGCCGTTCAGGTGCCGAATCACTTCGTCGCCGCCAATACCGGGCAAGCCGACATCGACGATCACGACATCTCCGGACGCCGGAGATGCGGTTGCGAGGAACGTTTCGCCATCCGGGTAACACTCGACAGAGTGGCCGAAATCGCTCAGGACCACGAAAAGCGCATCCGCAACGGCTGTATCATCTTCAACTATATGAACACGCAAGACGATTCTTTCAGCTTGGAACAACTGTCAGCTTTAAACAGCAACGAGTGTTGGGCAGAATACATCAGTCCACGCATGAACGATGTACGCAGTAACACTGCAAGCAGATGTAAACTGACACTGTGGGACGGAAACTCCGAGACAAAAGTCCGGAAAGTCCCTTACGTCCCACAATTACAAGCTAATCGGTCAGGCGCGTCCAAGCACGATACGGACAAGGTCCGCGGCATTCCGGGCGCCGAGCTTTTCCATGATTCGTGCCCGGTGCACTTCCACTGTTCTTGGGCTGATGCCCAGTTTTCGGCCGACTTCCTTGTTGGACGATCCGTCGGTGATCTCCTTCAGGACTTCGCTTTCCCGGCGGGTCAACAAATCCGCACCGGAAAAATTCATCGCTATCTCGCCGGACCCTGTCCTTTTGACGGCGTCAATGCCCTGATTGATCCGTTCGACCACCTTGTCCGCGGTAAACGGCTTCTCGATGAAATCGTACGCCCCGTTGCGAATGGCCTCGACGGCCATCGGAATATCGCCCTGCCCGGAAATGATGAAGATTGGGGCAGGATAGTTTTCCGCATTCAGCGATTTCAGAATATCGATGCCCGACCGGCCCGGCATATGGACGTCCAGGATCACACATGCGGGGTGGGTTTTGCTGGCCGACTGCACAAACGTGTCGCCATCGGAAAACGTTTCCACGACGAAGCCTTCGAGATTGAATACGACCGATAATGCATCCCGTACAGCCGGATCGTCATCGACAATGTAAATGGCTTTCGCTTCGCTCGTCATAAAGTCCGGCCCCTATTCATTTCTTTTCGTTTCAATCGCAGGAACATATCGCCGCCGCTAGCTTTCCGACTCGGAATACACCGGTTTTCCGGTTGGAAGTTTCAGGACAAACGTTGCTCCCGGTTTAATAGCGTTCGTATCAAGGAATAAATCACCGCCGTGATTTTGCGCAATCGACCGGGAAATTGCGAGCCCGAGACCCAGCCCCTTCTGTTTCTTGCCCGAAAAAGCGCGGAACAGCTCCGGTACCATTTCCTCAGGTACACCGGGTCCGGTATCGCGCACCCGGAACTCGATAAAGCTTCCGGCGCCGACGACGGACAAATGCACTTCCCTGACTTCGCTGTCAGAAACGGCTTCACGTGCGTTGCGCAGAAGATTGACCAGAACCTGTCGGATCTGAACCGGGTCGGCCGGCAAGAACGGAAGATCGGGCTCGACGTCACAGCGGATGATCGAGCGCTTGCCACCCTGCCCCATTTCCACGAGGTCGATGCAGGCCTGGGTGAATTCCTCCACATCGATATTCGTTCGTTCCGGCTCTTTCTTTTCGACCAGCTCACGCATGCGCTGAATGATCTCGCCGGCCCGTTCGGCTTCCGCCACCGCCTTTTCAATCACGTTCAGCAATTGCGCATCGAGCGAGTCGTCGGCTTTCGCCTTGCGCGAAACGGCCTGGAGATAGAGCAGAATGGCGGTCAGCGGCTGGTTCAGCTCGTGAGCAATCGCAGCCCCCATCTCGTCCATCGCGCTGATCCGCGTCATATGCACCAGTTGAGCCTGCGCCTGCGCCAACCGCTGTTCGACGGAGTGACGAGGCCGCAAGTCGCGCAGAATGCCGATGAACTGTCGTCCGTCCGGGGTCGGCGCCTCACCGACCGACAACTCCACGGGAAACTCCGTTCCGTCCTTGTGACGACCGCTGACTTCCCGGCCGATGCCGATAATGCGTTTCTGACCGGTGTCGAGATAGCGCTGTACGTAGCCGTCGTGGGCGGTCGCATAGTCCATCGGCATGATCTTGTTGACATTGTCGCCAAGCAGTTCGCTGGCCTTGTAGCCGAACAGGTCCTCGCACGCCTTGTTGAAGGCGAGCACCTGACACCGTTCGTTGATCACGACAATACCGTCGACCGCCGTATCGAAAACGCTGGCCAGCCTTGCCTCGGACGTCGAAAACGCCACTCCCAAACGAGGCCTGACGGTATCATCCATTGCCAAATTCCCGGTTTCAAAGCAAAATTTTGCACGCCTGATTAAGGGTATTTACTTAACGTCGTCAAGAAAACCCCTCATTGGAAATCGCCCGCTGCTGAAGCTATGCGCTCCACAGCAACTTTCAATTGATCTGGATTACGCGCAAAGCACAGCCTCAGGAACCCCTCGCCACCCGCTCCGAAAGCAGATCCCGGCGCGAGACCGACCCCGGTTTTCGCGACCAGGTCCAGTGCCAGCCGCCGGCAGTCGTCGATGCCTTCGATGCCGAAAAACAGGTAAAACGCGCCGTCCGGAGCAGACAGCCTGATCCGGTTGGATTGCAACAAGCCGTCGACCACGATCCTCCGTCCGTTTTCCGCCCGTTCGATCTGCTGTTTCAGGAAATCGCCCCCTTCGGTCAAAGCGGCGTTTGCCGCGCGCTGACTGAAAACCGGGACGCCGGAGGTCGAATACTGGATCAGGTTTTCGATCACCTGCCCGATTTCCGGAGGTGCCGACAACCAGCCGATCCGCCAGCCGGTCATGGCCCAGTTCTTGGAAAACGTATTGATGAACAGGATCCTGTCGTCCGGTTCGGCAATCTCGTTGAAGGAGGGAGCCGGCCCAGCGCCCTGATAGGAAAACCGCCCGTAGACTTCATCGGCCAGAATCCAAAGACCACGGCTCCGTGCTTCGTCCAGAATTGCCTGCAAAAGCTGCCCGTCCGCGACCCAACCTGTCGGATTGCTCGGCGAATTCAGATAGATCGCTCGCGTTCGCGGCGTGACGGCGTCGAAGAGTTTTTGCGGGTCGAGCGACCAGCCGGCGTCGCCGTGATCCATTGCGACCGGCACGGCGCGACCGCCCATGATACCGACACTGGCGGCCAGGTTCGGCCAGGCCGGGCTCGGGAACACCACCTCATCGCCCGCCCCCACAACGCATTGGACGGCGATCTGCATCGCCTGCATTCCGGACCCCGTCACGAAAAACTGTTCCGGGGAAATCGGTTTGCCGTAGAGGTCCCGGTGGTAGCCGGCCAGCGCCTCCCTCAATTCGGGAATGCCTCTTTGATGGGTATAGAAAGTCTCACCCGCATCCATCGACGCCTTGGCCGCGTTACAGATGAAGTCCGGTGTCGGCAAATCGCCCTCGCCCACCCAGAGCGGGATGAGCCCTTCCCGGTTCCGCGCCGCATTCACCACTTCCACAATGCCGCTTTCAGGCGCAAGCCTCGCCTCGGCCCTCAGGCCGCCAATCACATCACGCGCCACGTCTGTAGCCTTTCCAAAATTCACGGAAGTTCCGAGAGGGGTTCAGACGTGTTTCTAACGGGCAGGGAACCGGTTTGAAAAGTCGACGTTCGGCCGCAGGACCCGACGGCAAGGCAACTTCGGGCTCTATCGGCGGACCGGCGCAAACCGGCAGACCGGCAGACCGGCATGTCGAGCGTGTTGCCCTTCAACGCGAATTCGTTGAAATCCTTGAACATCCAGCTATCCCCACGGCAAAACGGCCGGGACCGAAGCGACGATCCCGTAACCTTCATGAGGTTTATCGCCGGAAATGGCCTGCGTTAAGAAAAACGCCCCGCGGGCCGCCGAGACCTTCCGAAACGTCTTCGCCCCAAGACGAATGGACAGTCTGCCGCAGTTGTGGTCCGATCTCGGGCGCGGCGGATAGAAAAGCAGAAACAGGCTGACAGTTCTGCCGTATCCGGGAGGAAGGCACAGAATTCGAATGATGCATGAAGGTTGGGTCGTGATCCTGGTTGCAGTGGGGTATATTCTCCTGCTGTTTGCCATTGCCAGCTACGGGGACCGGATGCCACGCCGCGTCTTTCCCGGGCGTGGGCGGCCTCTGATCTATGCGCTTTCGCTGTCGGTCTACTGCACCTCCTGGACCTTTTACGGCTCTGTCGGCGGCGCGAGCCGCAACGGCATCGAGTTCCTGACGATCTATATCGGCCCGTTGCTTGTTTTCGGCCTTGGATACGCGCTGCTGCGCAGGATCGTCCGCATCGCGAAGGCCGAAAGCATCACGTCGATTGCCGATTTCATCGGCGCGCGCTACGGCAAAAGCCAGTCGGTGGCTGCGGTCGCCACCATCATCGCCGTGATCGGGATCATCCCCTATATCGCGTTGCAGCTGAAAGCCGTGTCGCTGTCCATTACCACAATGGTCGGCCCGCTCATCACCCCTACCGAAAGCTATTTCCCGGTCTTCGACGACATCACCTTGCTGATCGCCATCGGGATGGCCGTATTCACCTGGCTGTTCGGCACCCGCCATATCGATGCGACCGAGCACCAGGAAGGCCTGATGCTGGCAATCGCATCAGAGGCAATCGTCAAACTGATCGCCTTCCTGGCCGTTGGAGCATGGGTGACCTTCACCCTCTATGACGGTCCGATCGACCTCGTACGCGCGATCTCCGGCGCGCCTGAAGTGGCGGCCGTGTTCGAACGGCCGCTCAATCACGAGAACTGGCTGGTCATGACGGTGCTGTCATCCTTCGCCGTTCTCATGCTGCCGCGCCAGTTCCACGTCATGGTCACGGAAAACAATTCCGAGGGCGAATTGCGCCGGGCCGTCTGGCTGTTTCCCCTCTACCTTATCCTGATCAACCTGTTCGTGGTGCCGATTGCAGCGGCCGGCCTGCTGCGTTTCGGACAGGATATCAATCCGGACACGTTCGTGCTGGCACTCCCTCTCGATGCCGGCGAGCACTGGCTGGCGATGTTCGCCTTTATCGGCGGGCTTTCGGCGGCAACGGCAATGGTGATTGTCGCCACCGTCGCCCTTGCGATCATGATCTGCAACGACATCGTCGTGCCGCTGATCCTGCGCAGGCGCAGCGAAGAGGAACTGCTCGCCGGCGGCAGAGACATGAGCCGCCATCTGCTCAGCATCCGGCGCATGGCGATCTTCGGCATTCTGCTGCTTGCCTACGCCTATTACCGTGCTGCCGGAGATACCGCGGCCCTGGTTTCCATCGGCCTCTTGTCCTTTGCCGCTATTGCACAGTTCGCGCCCGCATTCATCGGCGCCCTGGTCTGGCGCAGGGCAACGGCACGCGGTGCGATCGCAGGAATGGTCGGGGGCTTCGCCTTCTGGGTCTACACGTTGCTTCTGCCCACCTTCGCACAATCCGGCATCGTCTCCTCGACCATTCTGGAAACGGGCCCGCTCGGCCTCGCCTTTTTGAAACCGCAGTCGCTTCTGGGGCTGCAGATGGATCCCTTCATTCACGGAACCATTTGGAGCCTTCTGGTCAACGTGTTGTTCTTCGTGGTCGGCTCCCTGACGCGTGCACCGGAACCGGCGGAAAAGCTGCAGGCCAATATCTTCGTGCCGGACGAGATTGCCCCCGCCCCGAGCCTCAGGCTCTGGCGCACGTCGGTCACGGCCGGCGACCTGACCGCGACCCTTGGGCGGTATCTCGGCGAGGAACGGGCCAACCGTTCGTTCAACCGTTATGCGCAAGAGCGCGGAAGCGTTCTGGATCCGAACGCCCCGGCGGACGCCAGCCTGCTGCGGTTTTCAGAGCAGCTTTTGGCCAGTGCCATCGGCGCGGCCTCCTCCCGGCTTGTCCTGTCGCTGATGCTCAAGCGCCACGATCCGTCCACAAAGGGCGCGGTCAAGCTGCTCGACGATGCCTCGGCCGCGATCCAGTACAACCGGGACCTTCTGCAGACCGCGCTGGACCAGGTTCGTCAGGGTATCGGCGTGTTCGACCGGGATCTGCGCCTGATCTGCTGGAATCGGCAGTTCCGCGATCTCCTCGAACTGCCGACCGAATACGGCCAGGTGGGAACGACGCTCGACGCCATTGTCCGCTATAACGCCAAGCGCGGTGAGATCGGCGACGGCCCGGTCGAGGCCATCGTATCGGAACGCCTGGAAAAGCTGGTCGTCGCCCAGGAGACCCATCAGGAGCGCCTTGCCTCTTCAGGTACGGTTCTCGAGGTCCGGATCAGTCCCATGCCCGACGGCGGAATCGTGACGACCTACACGGACATTACCGAGCGTGTGCTTGCGGAAGACGCGCTCGCCCGCGCCAACGAAACCCTTGAACGGCGGGTCCGCGAACGCACAGAAGAACTGACCCATGTGAACGACCGCCTGCGGGAAGCCACCCATGCAGCGGAAGAGGCGAACATCGGCAAGACGCGCTTTCTCGCAGCCGCGGGCCACGATATTCTGCAGCCGCTGAATGCAGCCCGGCTTTATTCATCGGTGCTCGTGGAAAAGCTGAAAGACGGTGAAACCGGCACCCTGGTGCGCAATGTGGAAGGCGCGCTTGAATCGGTCGAAGACATTATCAGCGCCGTGCTCGATATCTCCCGCCTCGACACCGGCGCCCTGAAACCGGAACTGACCGTTTTCCGCCTCGACGTTCTTTTCCGCGCCCTGGAAACCGAGTTCGAACCAGTGGCGCGGGAAAGAAACCTCGAACTGACGTTCGTACCGACCTCCGTCTCGGTGCGCTCGGACCGCAGATTGCTGCGCCGTCTGCTCCAGAACCTCGTGTCGAATGCACTTAAATACACGACCAAAGGCCGTGTCCTCGTCGGCTGCAGGCGCAAAAACGGCAAGGTGGTCGTTGAAGTCCACGATACGGGCATGGGTGTGCCGGGAACGAAGCAAAAGGTGATTTTCCAGGAATTCCATCGCCTCGATGACGGCATGCGGGTCGCCAAGGGTCTTGGCCTGGGCCTGTCCATCGTCGAGCGCATCGCCCATGTGCTGGAGCATCCGGTCGATCTGCGGTCCTCCGTCGGCAAGGGATCCTGCTTTGCCGTTACGCTGCCGACTGCCGCCGCGGTTCCGGTCGAAACACCCTTGCAAAGCGCCGTTCCTGCGAAAGGGCAACTCGACGGCTTATGCGTACTGGCGATCGACAACGAGCCGGATATTCTGAGCGGCATGCGTCATCTTCTGGAAAACTGGAACTGCAAGGTCATCACCGCCCGCGACGACATGGAGGCAATCGAAAGATTGCTGGAAGCGGGTGCAACGCCCGATGTCATCGTGATCGATTATCATCTTGACGACGGCAACGGCATCGATGCGGTCGTCCGCCTGAGATGGAAGTTCGGTGCCGGAATCCCCGCCCTTCTGGTCACGGCAGACCGGAGCCGGGCAGTCCGGGCAGCAGCAGCCTCGAAGAACATCGAGATGTTCAACAAACCGATCAAGCCCGCGGCGCTGCGCGCCCACCTGGCCCGCTGTCGGGCGGAGCATGTCGCGGCCGAATAGCCGCCGCGCTGTTTCAGGTCTTTTGCCCGTCAGCCGGACGAGGCAGCTGAATCGTCCGTTTCCTGTCCCATCTGCCACTGCCCAGCCTCGATCTTGGAAGCCGCGATCACCGCCTGGGTGCGGCTTTCAACGCCGAGCTTCTGCAAAATGGCGGAGACATGCGCCTTTACCGTCGCCTCGGAGACGGACAGCTCATAAGCGATCTGCTTGTTGAGCAGCCCTTCCGACAACATCATCAGCACCCGGACCTGCTGTGGCGTCAGCGTTGCCAGACGCTGGACCAGGTCGCCCGCACCGTCATCCGCACCGAGATCCACATCCGGCGGGGTCCACATATTGCCGGCCATGACGGAGGAAATCGCCTCGCGGATCACCTCGATCCCGTGGGACTTGGGAATGAAGCCGGAAGCGCCGAACTCAACGCACCGGCGGATCGCCTGCGCTTCCTCGTTGGCGGAGACAATCACGACGGGAACGCCGGCATATTGAGCCCTGAGATACATCAGGCCGGAAAACCCCCGCATACCCGGCATGGTCAGGTCCAGCAGAATCAGATCGACGTCGCCATCATCCTCAAGACGCGCCGTCACATCTTCCAGAGTGCCGGCTTCGTCGATGCGCGCATCCGGATATTGTGTTTCAAGCGTCTGCCTCAATGCCCCGCGAAACAGCGGATGATCGTCAGCGATTATGAATCGATATGCTGTATCCGGCACGCTTGGTTTCCTCCCTCGCTCATGCGACGTCCCGACAAGACGTCGCGGGGACCGTTTCCCCTATCCCCGTCCAATACTTTATCCCGGCGTACACCGGTTAGACCTCATTCATTGGCTTGTAGCCCGATGACTTCAGTCGCCCCCGATGCCCGCGCTTATTATCCTAGTTATTCCTAACAAGTCTCCGAGATTTTGTCCCGAAGCTTGTATCTTTTGCCGGCCGACCATGTTTGCACTGCAATGTTTCTGAAAGTCAAACTCACAGTCGCTCAGGGTCAGGACACTAGGCACGGCGCACGTTATTCAAGCAAAACCGGAAAGTCCAAGATTGCATGGCAGACAAGAATGCCGCCTCCGCAGTCTCTTACCTTTCGAATCCGGGCGCTTTTCTATCTGCCACTATTCGGCGCTGCACAAATGTTTTCTACGTCACTGCATTGCGATTTCTTATCCGAAAGTCTAATATAGACTAAAGTCTAAGCACGAGTCGAACATGCGGCTCTCGCCAACTTGAAGGAGTGATCGGATGAACGCTTGGAGTCTGACCCTGACCGTCATGATCGTTGTCGCCGCGATTACCGGCAAAGTCGTCAATCCGGGCTTCGCGAATGATGGCCCCACAACTTTGTCGGGAACCCCGGTCACGACAGTGCATACGCCTGCGACACCCTGATCGGCACAGCACGCCTGACGTAGCGACCTCCGCCTACTGGGCGCTCAATAGCCTACACCAGTCCGATCAAGAGATCTTCGCCTTTCGGACGCCTCGGCAAGCTTCCAACCTATCGGCACGTCACGCCCCATCCGGAAAAACATCCGGGCAACCAGGGTTCTGTCCCCCAAAAGAACTGCGAAAACTTCCACATCCACGTCAGAACTCATGTGCGCCTTGCTTCCTGCAACTGTGCAATCTTATCAATACAACACACGAGGCGACGTAAAAACTCCATGCTTTCGCCCAATTAGCCCGGAACACCCTTTTGATAGAAAGAATTAAAGAAGAAAACCACTATAAAATGCAATACTATATACATACAACCGACAAATCTTGATTGCTTAGCGGGGCGTTAATTATTAATTTTTCTACTCATATGAAATATTTTGTTTGAAAATTGCCGCAAAGAAAGTATCCCTTACTTAAATTGTGGGCGGCCGTGAGTCGCCGGACACGAATACCGCGTTGAGCGAGAAAAGATTTGTAATGAGCACCCAAGAGACACTGTTTTCATTTGTTAACCGATGGGAATGTGACGAGAACGACCATCTGAATGTCCAGTTCTATTTCAGCCGATTCGAAGAAGCCGACAGGCAGTTTCAGCTCATCTCCGGGCTGAGCGAGGCGCTTGTCGGCGCCCGCCGGGTTCGGCACGTCCGATACCACAAGGAACTCAGGACCGGCGACCTCGTTACCGTCCGCTCTGCCATTGCGTTTGACGGTCCTCATATGCTGACGGTTGTCCACGAGATGTACAACACGACGACGGAAACGCTCGCCGCAACCGCGATCGACGGATACGAGCCCAGCGCCGGCTCCGTCAAAACGCTTCGCAACCGGTTCAAGGATCATCAGAGTCCCATGATTGAGGCGGCTGCACCGCGGGGCATTACCGCGACGCCTGTCGGAACGCGCTTTACCCTGGACAATGTTCTGGCGTCAGGAGCCAAGATCTGCTTCCGGGGAACCGTACTGCCGCGCCATCTCGGGATTGAGGGCCGGGCCGACGACGGTTTTGCCCTGTCCTGCTTTACCGACGGCGTCGGCCATGTCTGGGAACGGACGCCAATGACCCACGCCTTCATGAGCGAAAACGCCTTCGGGCGGGTCGCTGCGGAAATGAAACTGACCTGGGCCAGCCCGCTCAAGGCCGGCGACACCGTTGTGATGGCAAGCGGACTGACGGGCAGCAGCGGCAACAAGACCTTCTCAATGCGGCATCATCTCTTCGAGTCGCGCACCAAGCGTCTCGCCGCCATCTGCGACGTCGTCGCGCTGGTCATGGACCTCAACGCCAGGAAGGCGGTGGAACTGCCCGAAACGGCAAAGAAAGAGATCTCTCGCATCTCGATGCAGTAGAAAAGGGCGCGCGCCCCACGTCCCTCGATGGTCCGGTTCGTCCCGGGACGATGACGAGTAGACGCTTTCAGTTGCTGCCGAATTCGGTTTGCAGGTCCTTCATCAGGCCGAAGAATCGGCGCATCGCCTTTTCGGAAAACTGCATCATGCGTTCGAGCTGCTGCTCGTCCTTGTCCGACAGGCGCGAAGCCGACTTGTCCTTGTCGACCTGCGGTGTCTTTTCCTCTGCAGTCTGTCCTTCAGGCGGATTGTCCTCGGCGGTTTGAGGCGGTTCGCCGTGTTCGGTTCCCGCCTCTGGTGCAACTCCCTCCGGCTGGGCCGATGCCGTCGCCTCCAGGTCGCGAATGCGGGCGTTCAACCGGTCGATTTCCTTCGCCAGGTCCGCAATTTCTTCCTGATAGGCCTCTTCGGCGAGAGGGGCCGGCATGCAGCGCCAGGCGTCGTTGATTTTACGGCAGAAGCTGACCGACCCCGCCTCACGATCGATCCGGAGAATATCGCCGTTTGACTCGACAAGGCCGTAGCGTTTGTCGACGGGCGATTGGCCTTCCGCGGCCGGCGCGGCTTCGGCAGATTGCTCGCCATCCGGCGCAGCGGTCTGTGCGAATCCCGCCGAAGATACTGTCGCAAAGGCTACGGACAGAACCAGAAAGGCGGCTGTCTTGCGCTTGAACTTCGGCAGGCTTGCCATCGACGGGCCTTCTCTTCGATTCAACTGCGACACTCCGAGTTATAGCGGGCCAGGCTTCGATTGAAAGCACCGGGCAAGGCAATCATTGCCATGCAGATATGGCCAAAGCGCGACGGACACATCCTTTCCGGCGGAAAGCAGTTTCCAGATCATGCCGCCGACGTTCCGGCAAGCCCGTCTCAAACGGGCTTGTACGGCCCTCTGCCGCTTGCCAAGGCGTCGTCCAGGAGATCCAACCGATCCTGACCCCAGAACGGTTCACCATTCAACACGTAACATGGCGACCCGATTACGCCCAGCTCAATCGCATCCGTCTGGTTCCGCTTGTAGATTACGGTGATATCCTGCGAACGGGCAGCTTCCAGAACAGCCTTCGCATCCTGCCCCAGACCTGCGAGCAAATCGCTCAGCACCGCTTCCTCGGCGATGTTCCGATCGTCCACCCAGACCGCCTTGAACGCCATCGCCGCGAAGTCCAGTGCCGGACCGCCCTTCTCCGCCAGCGCGATTGCACAGCAGTCGCAAAGGCCCGGGGGCGCGGGGAAGAACGCGGGCTTGAGCGTCAGGGGCAGCCCCCGCTTGTCGCGCCAGCGCTGCATCTCGATAAATCGGTAGGCTTGGCGAACGGGATGCCGTTTTCCGAGCGGCATGCCCCCGGAGGCATCGAAGACGCCGGAAAGATCGACCGGCCGGAGCCGGATCGTAGCCCCGTGTCTGGCCGCGATTTCTTGAAAAACCTGATGGCCGAGATAGGCCCAGGGCGAGTAGTGCGTATAGAAATAGTCGATGACCGCCGGCATGGTTTGAACCCCTCCGCATTTCCGGTTTGCGCCCGAGCCTGCGCCGGTAGGACTGTCAAATCAACGGCGGTTACGATCAAAACAAGCTCAGACCCGGAAAAACAACAGCTTTTACCACCTCCCGTTTCGTGTCGATCTCCCGGAGGCCCGGTACGAAGGGATGCGGACTCAATCCTGGAGACGCTTTCGCAGGAAACGGCTCCTCAGGCGGCGACACTCTCGTACCTGCTGGCGGCATGCAGACCCATGCGCATGTTGCGAATCCAGACCACCACCCATTGTTCGCTGGCGCCGTCTTCACGTTCGACCGTCACCCTGTCGCCGACCTTAACGCCGGGTACGCTCCGCGCGCCCAGCCCGTTGTCCGACGCATCGAACAATGCGCTTTCGAACTCCCCTCCGGCGGTCTTCACCGTAACGGGTTCGCCGTTTACCTGTTTGCGCAGGGCCTTCCGGCGTTCGGTCACATCGGCCCTCATTTCCTTTAGGAAGTCGTCAACGGCGTTGGACAGTTCGGTTGCGATCGCCTTGACCTCGCACGAGATGCTGTCGACAGTCTTTGCCTCTTCGGCGGTCTCATGTATGGATCTGCTGACTTGAGCTGCCCCCTCGACGGCCTGCGCCGATCCGTCCGCCGCAATCGTTATGCTCTGCGATATTTCCTTCGTCGCAATGCTTTGCTGTTCGACGGCTGCCGTGATGGCCGTCGTGACGTCCATGATGTTGCTGATCGAATCGGTAATCTCCCGGATCGAATTCACCGCGCCATCCGTCAGTCCCTGAACCGCATCGATCTGGCTCGCGATTTCCTCGGTTGCCTTGGCAGTCTGGTTGGACAGTTCCTTCACCTCGGCGGCAACCACCGCAAAGCCCTTGCCGGCTTCACCGGCACGCGCGGCCTCAATGGTCGCGTTCAGGGCCAGCAGGTTCGTCTGCTCGGCAATGTCTCTGATCATTTCAACGACCGTGCCGATCTTCTGCGCCGCATTCGCAAGGCTGGAAACATTGGCATCCGTGTCGCGCGCAACCGCGGTCGCCGTATCGATAATCTCGCTGGCGCGGCCCGATTGAGACAGGATCTCGCCAATCGCACTCGACATTTCCTCCGCGGCCGATGCGACTGTCTGAACACTCGTCGAGGACGCCGCCGAAGAACTCTTGGCTTCTTCAGCCGAGGTCGTGGCCGAACTGGCGATTTCAAGAACCCTGGCAGCAATCCGCATCATGGCCTCGGTTTTGTCATTGACCTTGCCGTTCACATCGTCGATCAGATCGCGAAAATTCAGGATGATCTTCTCCACATGGTTCTGACGAGAGGATTCGCGGCTTCGTTCCTCGACCGCGTCCTCTTCCAAGGCGACCCGGGCTCGGGCGTTGTCCTGAAAGATGACGCCGGCCCGTGCCAGATCGCCGATCACGTCGCTCCTCTCAACCATGGGCATTTCAAAATCGGTGTCGGAATGGGCAATCCGCGTGAGGCTGTCCCGGATCGCTCGAAGCGCATTCACGATGTTGCGGATCTGCCAGATGCTGATACCGACAGTCATCAGGAATACGATCGTACTTGCCGTAACGATCGCCAGGACATTCCGCCACGCCTGACTTTCCAGTTGGCGTACTCTCGCTTCGGCCTTGCCGGCAAAATCCAGGGAGACCTCCCTGATCTTGTTCAGCCGTTCGGTCGCCTTGGCGAACCAGACGCTTCCATCGATCCCGCGGCCATCTCCCGTCGACGGCAAGTCTCTGAGAACCTTGCGCCAGTCCATCACCTGGTCGACCGCGGGACCGGAGACCAGCCGATCGAATAAAGCGGTCTGTTCCGGTCTTGCAACGTCTCGAAATGCCTTCAAACGATCGGTTTCGACCGCCAATCGGTCGAAATATGCTAAAAAGAGAGGCATCTCGACCGTTCCCTTGAGCGCGGCAAGGGTAAACAATTTGCCACCGATCGCCCGCTCCAACCCACCGGCTTCCTTTGCATCGGTCAAAAGAGCGAAAGGAACCATCTCGGCCGCGTATTCGGGGTCCGGGCTTGCCTGGACCGCATCGTGGACCACGGTCAGCAGCATCCGGATTTTGCCGGAGTAGAAAGCGAGGTTATCCGCAGCGGTCGCCGTTTTGCCGTCGACTTCGCTCCGATGGGCTTTGATCTCGGCCAACCCCTCGATCGCGTGGCCGATGGCTGCCTGCATCATTTGATTGTCGAGATTCAGTTTCTTGCCGAACGCAACAAAGTCCGCGATCACGGCATCGGAGAGTTGTCTCTGGTCGTCGACAAGCTCTCGTGGACCTGCGGCATGATCGGAAGCCAACAGGACGGCGGTTCGCCCCCGTTCCTTCTGCAATTCGTTCAAGACGCCTTCGGACAGTCTTGCGGCCTCGGCGATCGGTCGAAGGTCCGATGCGTGAAGCGCTTCTTTATAAGCCCGGGAAAGCGATAATACATTTACGATCAGAACAGCCAATAAAGGGATGACCGCCAGAAGCGCGATCTGAACCCGGACTGATTTCAACATGATTCCGATCCTCGTAATTCATGGAATTCGATGACCAAAACCTATAGAACTTAATCAAACACTTATTACGTGCAATAATAATATAATAACTACTAAATATTGTAATTATTATCAGTTAAAAACCAAGACTTAACGTGTAAAAAATACATACCCACTTTGTCGAGCGGGCCGGAGCATACGATCGTGAGGGTTTCGGTGGACCTCGGCCACTTTCCTCTCTATACAGGCCGCAAAGTTTGCGCGTTTAACCGGCATGTCTCACACTTAGTGAGATTGTGGACGGCGCTGTTCCCATTGAAAGAAATGAATGACTGATTTGAATACCGTCGCTCCGGCGCTTGCGGCCGCGTTGGCGAAAAAGGGCTATGACACCCTTACCTCCGTCCAGGAGAGCATCCTCAAAGAGGCGCCCGCAGAGGCCGACCTCCTTGTGTCCGCACAGACCGGCTCCGGAAAGACCGTTGCCTTCGGCCTGGCGCTCGCCCCGACCCTGATCCGCGAAGACGACCGGCTCGGCCCGGCCGGCGCTCCCATCGCCCTTGCCATCGCGCCCACGCGCGAACTGGCCCTGCAGGTGAAGGAGGAGCTGACCTGGCTTTATGCGGAGACAGGTGCGCAGACCGCGTCCTGTGTCGGGGGCATGGACCCCAGAACCGAACGCCGCTCCCTGGAGCGCGGGGTGCATATCGTCGTCGGAACGCCGGGCCGCCTGCGCGATCATATCGAACGCGGCGCGCTGGACCTGTCCGCGATCCGCGCCGTTGTGCTCGACGAAGCCGACGAAATGCTCGACATGGGCTTCCGCGAGGACCTGGAGTTCATTCTGGACGCGGCACCAGAACAGCGGCGCACGCTGCTGTTTTCCGCGACCATGCCGAAGCCGATCGTGGAACTTGCCCGCCGCTTCCAGAAGGACGCGGTACGCCTGTCGACGATCAATGCCCGCGAGCAGCACGGCGACATCGACTATATCGCACACCCGGTGGCGCCTAACGAGCGGGAGAACGCCATCATCAACGTGTTGCGCCTGCACGAGGCGGAAAAGGCGATCCTGTTCTGCTCCACCCGCGAAGCGGTCAAGCGGCTGACCAGCCGGCTCGCCAACCGCGGGTTTTCCATCGTCTCACTCTCCGGCGAACTCAGCCAGGCGGAGCGGTCCAATGCCCTTGCCGCGATGAAGGACGGACGTGCGCGCGTCTGCGTGGCGACCGACGTCGCGGCCCGCGGTATCGACCTGCCCAACCTCGACCTGGTCATCCACGCGGACCTGCCGACCGGCAAGTCCGCCCTGCTGCACCGCTCGGGCCGGACCGGCCGCGCGGGCCGCAAGGGGACCTGTGTCCTGATGGTGCCCTATCCGCGCCGGCGCGCGGCGGAACGCACGCTGCAGTTTGCGGGCGTGAAGGTCACCTGGAAGCCGGCACCGACCGCGGACGATATCCGGGCCAAGGACAAGGAACGGCTGATGACCGATCCGGTCTTCGCCGCTGAACTGGAACCGGAAGAGCTGGCGATTGCCCGCGAGCTTCTTGAGCAGCAAGGCCCCGACAAGGTCGCTGCCGCCTTCGTCAAGCTCTACCAGTCCCGCCTGCCGGCCCCTGAAGACGTCTCCGAAGCAACCGAAGACAACATGAAGGGCCGCGGTCCCGGCGAACGGGGCGGCCGCGTCGCTGAAATCCGAGGCAAGTTCGATAGCGGCGTCTGGTTCCGCCTGTCGCTCGGCCACAAGCACCGGGCCGATCCGCGCTGGCTCCTGCCGATGATCTGCCGCGCCGGCCATGTGACGAAGAAGGAAGTCGGCGCGATCAAGATCTTCCAGAACGAAACCCGGTTCGAGATCGACGGCGCCCATGCCGAGCGCTATGCGGCAGTCATCAAGAAGGATGGAACCGGCGAGGACAACGTCACCATCTCGTTGCTCGACGCCCGTGGCGGCAAGGCTCCGCCCCCTCCTTCTGAAGATCGTCCGCGGCGCGGTCCGCCGCGCGACCGCAAGCCGCAAGGCCGGCGCAGCGGGGCGCCCGACTATGAAACCATGGGCCGCGAGGACCGGATCGAGAGCGAAGGCAGAAGCGACAGCCGGAGCAAACGTCCGGCCCGCGATTTTGCCCCCAAGGGAAAAAAACACCGCCGGGCCGATGACGGGACCGAAGCCCCGTTCCATCCGGCCTATGAGCCTCTGGACATGAAGGCGCTCGACGGCAGGGCCGGTGGCGGCGAGGCGCCGAGCCGGGGCACTGACGACCGGCCGCCGCGGAAGCCTGCCAAGGGCAAGAAGCCGATCGACAAGAAGAAGGCCAAGAAAAACAAGCCGTCACGCGCAGCCCGTAAGGAAGCACGGGTGAAACAGGATTAAATATGCCGCAAAGCGTATCAGCCGCCGTTCAAGTCTACGGCCGGCTTGCATTTGCCGCTACGTCATGATTGCCTTTGACCCGAATTCCAGGGGGACCAGGCGGCAAAGCCGCCCGGGTATTGGGGGCATCTATGCTTAAATTCTGCGGACTTCTCGCAACGGTATTTGCCGTGCAAATTGGATTGCTGGGCGTTCCAGCCATGGCGGAGGTGGAAATCGACTTCGCCATGGATTGCCATATGGCCCGGAGCAACAACGAAACCTTCGTTTGCTCGGATGAAGATCTGCTGCGTCGAGACACGGAAATGAGCGAGCTGTCAGACAAGCTCTATGCCGTTCTGGATGCGACCGCGAAAGCGGAAATGGAACGCGAATTCGCGGAATGGCTCGCCACGCGGGACGACTGCGAGGACAATTACTTTTGCAATGCGCAGATGTATTCTGACCGGATTGCCATGTTGAATGAAGAACTGGACCATATGGATGCCCCGGCTGGCGACGCTGGCGGGAGCGCCATCGGCAGCGACGGCTTCGGAATGATCGCGAATGCCGGCATTCCCGGTTACAACCGCGAAAGCTTTCCGGGTCTGACCATCGAAATCTGCAAGGCGATCTGTGTCCAACGTGAATGGTGCAAAAGCATCGACTTCGACCGGGCAAAAGGCGCCTGCTATGTCCAGCCGGTGGCCGAGGAAGACGTCGGCACACTCAGGACGGACTACCCCGGCAACCCTTACGACCACTATTTCTATGCGCCACGTCTGCGCAACTGAGACCAAATTCTACTCGTTCACCACTGTGGCAATGGCCCAGTCGTCGCCGTCCTGAATCAGCTGGTAGTGGCAGGTGAATTCGAGGATGGCGTCGCCGTCGTCGTTTGCCTGCTGCCAGTCCAGGGTGACGAGGGCTGCCGTGCCGCTGACGTGGCTGGACGAGACATGAAAGTCGGAATAGGTCACGCCTTCCTTTTCGAGCGCGGCGAGCAGCGCTTCGACGTTTTCCAGGAGTTCCTCTTCGTCGTTGAAGACATGCCCTTTTTCGTGCTGCCAGATGATCGCAGGCAGAGCGAAGCAGTCGGCGATCCGCTCCGCATCGAAATCGTTGAACCCGGTCTGATAGTCGTCGAAAAGCTGCGCGATCGCCTCAATGGCCTCCGCGCCCGGATCGGTGCCCAATCCGTTGGTCCCGCGCCCGTTATCCTCGGACATGTTTAGCCCCCTTTGATCCCTGCCCCGGTGGCGAACACTTCGACAGAAGAGCATTCAGATCTCGCCCTCCGGAGCTTTTGACGGCCCTGACGGCATCTCGGTCCATCATATTGACCGGATGGAGCTTTCGTCCATCCGCTTTGCGTTCGGTATCCAGAGAAACATAAACATCCCGGCTTCGATCGACCTACCGTCAGGGCAGCCGTAAATGGAAAAGCCATCGCCCTATCCCCATGGGGCTACTGAATTCACACATCTTCTCCCTCCTTGCCGTTTGGCCCATGCGAGTGGATTGCCCGGACTTCGCCGTGCAATGACACCGGGGAAATGGCAAGGCTGACCCACACGCACTCCGTCATCGCACGGCGAAGTCCGGGCGATCCAATCCACCTTGCCACACCTTCCGAAAGCCGGGGCGGTTCATATCCCGATCCCCCTGGTGCGGCCGGAGTGGAAATGAATTGTGTAAATGCCTTAGCGCTCAAGAGGAGAGGCAATATGGAGCTTGTTGGCAACACTTTCGATCAAATGCGGGTCCCCCTCTTACCGGGGAATGTTCTGGCAGGAGGCGTAGAGCCCGACGAGCTGTCCGCCGTTGGAGCACAGGATGCCGCCCCACTGAAACCCGCGCTGACCATTGTCCAAAGCCACCTCGAACCAGTCGTAGCCATCAAAGCTGACGCCCGTGTTGGAGAGAATGGTCAGATAGGTCCCGTCCTCGATGTTGCCGATCTGCGGATAATTGGTCCCGGGACCGGCACGCAGCCGGCCACCGAGGGACTGGCCGACATGGTTGAGCTGCTCAGGCCCGCCAAGGACCGTCGGTGGAGGCGGTGCCACCGGAGCCCGGGCGGTCGTCACCTCACACGGGAACGACACATCGCCGAGCCACAGGGTGCCGCCCTGATCGGTCCTTTGGAACGAAACTCCCGAATTGTCGCCGACGTAGGCGCCGTTCGGCATCGCCTGGAGCGAGGCGATGTCGTCAGGCCCGGTATACTGGGCGCGGCCTTCTTCCGGGATCGTCTCCACAAAGGCATCGACCGTGCCGGTCCGGCACTTGTAGGTGCGGTTTTCCGAAGCAGCGGCAACGGATGAACCGGCGGCAACGGAGATCACAACAAGGGCGAAGCGCAACAGCAAACCGGATCTCACTTTTTCCTCCAAGCCAAAATTCATCGATTGCAATTCCTGCCGGATCTTACCCGACCTGACCGGGTGCTGGCCACTGCTGACAGGAACCATTCACCGGCATCTCGCCTTTCCGGGAGAGCGCCCTTAAAAAGGGACACGGATGTCGATGTCCCATTTCAGCCTTTCAAGAAGCACGCAGAGCAATCGATGAAATACAAATGGCACGCGTTAGCCGAAGTGGTTCCGGCTGAAGGCAATCCTGACGTATTGGAAGGGGCTTCCGGCGCACTCGTGAATGTTATCGCACTGGCACGCGACATAGATGAAGTCCAAGAGCTAACCAAGAATTCGCTCGATGAGTTCGGCCTGAACCTGATCGACCTATCCGATGTCAAGCTAATCACCTCGAAGGTCACTCGGGAAGGCGGTTTGTCTGATGAAATGCTCGAATTGGCAGCACTGCTGAGCGAAACCAATCCCGTTCAGTTTTCAACATTCGATGCTTATCCGTAATAGGCTGGCGTAGAAGAGTCCCCGTTAGCTTTTTCCGTGGCATATCTGGCGATCCATGAACCCCAGCCTTCTCCCTCAACGTTTTCAGGACTGGTTCGCCACACGGGGCTGGTCGCCCCGCGCGCATCAACTGGCGCTGGTGGAGAAGCTCGGCCAAGGCCGCTCCACACTGCTGATCGCGCCCACGGGCGCGGGCAAGACGCTGGCGGGCTTCCTGCCGAGCCTTGTGGAACTGGAAGAGCGGGGGAAGAAGAAGCCGGGATCTGCCGGGTCTCGGGGCGTCCATACGCTCTATGTCTCGCCGCTGAAGGCCCTCGCCGTCGACATCGCACGCAACCTGGAAGCGCCTGTTTCGGAGATGGGCCTCGACATCCGGATCGAGACCCGCACCGGCGACACGCCGTCCCACAAGCGCCAGCGGCAGAAGCTCAATCCGCCGGACATGCTCCTGACCACGCCGGAGCAGATCGCCCTGCTCTTGTCCGACCCGGCGGCGGAGAAGCTGTTCTCGTCGCTGAGGACCGTCGTCCTCGACGAGTTGCATGCGCTGGTGACGTCCAAGCGCGGCGACCTGCTGGCGCTCGGCCTTGCCCGCCTGCGCCGCCTCGCCCCGGGGCTGAGGACCATCGGCCTGTCGGCGACCGTGGCCGAACCCGACGATCTCAGGGCCTATCTGGTCGGCCAGCCCGACCCGGAGGCGCGTGCCTTGTCCGATATGGTCGAGGTGGCCGGAGGCGCGGAACCGGATATCTCGATCCTGGCCTCGCAAGAGCGCCTGCCCTGGTCCGGCCATTCGGCGCGTTATGCGCTTCATGACATGTACCAGCTGATCAGGGACCACCGGGTCACGCTGCTTTTCGTCAACACCCGCAGCCAGGCGGAAGCGATCTTTCAGGAGCTTTGGCGGATCAACGACGACACGCTGCCGATCGCGCTCCACCATGGCTCGCTCGATGTCGGCCAGCGGCGCAAGGTGGAAGCGGCCATGGCGGCGGGTGCCTTGCGCGCCGTGGTCGCCACCTCCTCGCTGGATCTCGGTATCGACTGGGGCAACATCGATCTGGTGGTCAACATCGGCGCGCCGAAGGGCGCGAGCCGTCTGGCCCAGCGGATCGGCCGCGCCAACCACCGCATGGACGAACCGTCCAAGGCCGTTCTCGTCCCCGCCAACCGCTTCGAGGTTCTGGAATGCCAAGCCGCTCTGCAGGCGTCCAAACGGGGTGAACAGGACACACCGCCGCTCCGGAAGGGCGCGCTCGACGTGCTGGCGCAACACATCCTCGGGCTTGCCTGTTCGGCACCGCTCGATGCGGACGATACCTTTTCCGAGATCCGCTCCTCGGAAACCTACCGGCATCTGGACCGGGAGAGCTTCGACAAGGTGCTCGATTTCGTCGCCACCGGCGGTTACGCGCTGAAGACCTACGAGCAATACGCCAAGCTTCGAAAGGGCAAGGACGGGCTGTGGCGGATCTCCCATCCCCGGATTGCCCAGCAATACCGTCTGAACGTGGGCACCATCGTCGAAGCGCCGATGCTGAAGGTGCGGCTGATCAGATCCAAGGCGGACGGGCGACGCACGCCAGTCGGGCGCGGCGGACGCATGCTCGGCGAGATCGAGGAATATTTCATCGAGCAGCTGGAACATGGCGACACGTTCCTCTTCGGCGGCGAGGTTCTGCGCTTCGAGGGCCTGCGCGAGAACGAGGCCTATGTGTCGCGGGCGCGGTCGGACGACCCGAAAATCCCCGCCTATATGGGCGGCAAGTTTCCGCTGTCCACCTATCTGGCCGAGGGCGTGCGCGCCATGCTGGCCACACCTGCCTCATGGCCGACCCTGCCGGAGCAGGTGCGCGAGTGGCTGGAGCTGCAAAAGCTCAAGTCGAAGCTGCCGGCGCGCGACGGGTTGCTGGTGGAAACCTTCCCGCGCAACGACAAGCACTACATGGTCTGCTACCCGTTCGAGGGACGGCTGGCCCACCAGACGCTGGGCATGCTGCTCACCCGGCGGCTGGAACGGCTCGGCGCCCGACCCATGGGCTTCGTCGCCAACGACTATGCGCTTGCCGTCTGGGGACTGGGCGACCTGTCACTGTATTTTTCCACAGGCAAAATCGACCTGAACGGGCTCTTTGAGGAAGACATCCTGGGCGACGATCTGGACGCGTGGCTGGCGGAATCCAGCCTGATGAAGCGCACTTTCCGCAACTGCGCGGTGATCGCCGGCCTGATCGAGCGCCGCCATCCGGGCAAAGAAAAGTCCGGCCGTCAGGTCACGGTCTCCACCGATCTTATTTATGACGTTTTGCGTGCCCATGAACCGGACCACATTCTCCTGAAGGCCACGTGGAACGACGCGGCCGAAGGACTTCTGGATATCTCCCGTCTGAGCCAACTTCTTTCCCGGATCAGGGGTCGAATCACGCATACTCGCCTTAACCGGGTCTCGCCGCTTTCGGTCCCGATCCTTCTGGAGATCGGCCGGGAGCCGGTTTACGGCGAAGCCATGGAGAGCATTCTGGAAGACGCAGCCGAAGATCTTGTCCTGGAGGCCCTTGGATGACAGCGCTGAATTTGCATTCACGCCAATTCGCCACCGCACCCGTATGTCACGACATCCAGGTCAATGGCCAACTGGTCGGACTGCATGACAGCGGGGCGCTCTGGTGGCCGGAGGAAGACACCCTCGTCGTCTCCGACATGCATCTGGAAAAAGGCTCGTCCTATGCCCGGCGCGGCACTTTGCTGCCGCCCTATGACACGGCGGTCACCCTGGAAAAGCTTGCGGCCGTGATCGACGCCTTCGAGCCGACGCGGGTGATTTCGCTCGGCGACAGCTTCCACGACGAAAACGGCTCCGACAGGCTGCCGCCGTCCTATCGCGCCATGCTGACCTCGCTGCAGCTCAACCGGGAATGGATCTGGGTGACCGGCAACCACGACCCCATCGCCCCGGTGCGCCTGTGCGGCGAGACCGCGGAAGAGGTCATCCTCGGGCCGCTGATCTTCCGCCACGAGCCCAGCGAGACGATCAGCCCCACCTTGAGCGCGGGAGAGATCTGCGGCCATTTGCATCCGGCCGCCCGCGTGCGCCGCTTCGGCCGCTCCATCCGCCGCCCCTGTTTCCTGACCAACGGCAGCCGCCTCGTCCTGCCCGCCTTCGGCGCGCTTACCGGCGGGCTCAACGTCATGGACCGGGCGTTCTGCAGCTACTTCGAACCCCGCCGCTTCTCCGCGTTCCTGCTCGGCGACAACCGGCTTTATCCGTTCACGGCCTCGCGGCTGATCGGGGATTGAAAGTCGAGCGTTCAGCTCAGATCATCCAACTCTTCGTGAATGCTGCCGACGATTTCGGCGCGTTGCTGGGCGGATTTGCCGGCGTGGGCGGCATAGGTCAGCGCCAATAACCGGATGGCGCTGCCCACCGCTGTGTGCGAGGGCCCGAGAGCGAAACTGGCGACGTGGCAGGGCAGCACCACCTTTGACGCGCGCTGCATTTCCAGCATGGTTGTCCGGTCGGTGATCGTGATGACATTCAGACGGCTGGTTTTCGCGTAGCTCAGGATCGCCTTGAGGATCGACGGCTGCGGCGGCAGGGTGATCAGCAGGAGCACGTCCTTCGGGCCGGTCATGGCGAGATCTTCCGCCCAGGAGCCCTGATTGATGCCTAAGATCATCACGCTGTGGCGCAGGCGCGACAGCAGAAGCCGCGCGTAGCGGGCAAAGCCTTCTTCCGATCCGAGACCCAGAACCCAGACCCTCGGCGCCTCGCCGATCAGTTCGGCCGCCTCGCGCACCTTGTCGGAACGCAATTCCTCGAAGGTCCGGGTGAGATTTTTCAGTTCAAGCTCCAGATGGGCCCCGATCGTACGGCCCAGAGCCATCTGCTCGGAATTGGTGACGGATAGTTCGTAAGGCTCGGTGCGGTTGCGTTCCTCCCGGGCCTGAAGCTTCACTTCGTTGAAGTCGGCATAGCCCAGATGCTGGAAGAACCGCGCGGTTGTCGCCTTGGAAACCCCTGCCATTTCCGCGATTTCGGTCGCCGAATGGGTGAGGATGTCATCCTGCCGGTCCAGTACCAGCTGGGCCAGCTTCTGCTCGCCCGCCGTGAGCTTCGAATACCGTTCCTGAATTCTCAAAACGAGGCGTGACGCCATGAAACCAACCCGATTCTGAAGTTCGCATGAAAAATTATTAGCACCCCACTTGCAATAATGAAACATCAGTTTCATGATAATGAAACACTGAAACTCGAGGAAGCGATGTCCAGTTCACGTCTTATCCGGCAGCGCATATGGGAACGATTGAAGGACGCGGCGAAGGCCGACACGCGCCTTCACCTGGACTTTTCCGAAGTCATTCCGGATTTTGAACGTTCAGACGAGGCGACCGACCGCATCGTCGCGCAGGACGCGTTCAAGAACAGCCGGCTGGCGTTCGTCACGCCGGACAACTCGATGACTGGACTGCGCCAGCGGATGATCGAGGCCGGCATCCCCTTCGTGATGTCGACCTACAACATTAGCCGCGGATTTCTGTACCTGGCGCCGGGCGTCGTACCCGACGGGGCCGCGCTTTACGCCTCCTGGCTCGACGGCATGGAACATTTCGCAAGGCCGGTCAGCCTTGAGGAGATCGCCGCCCTTGGACGGTTCGACTTCGCGGCGACCGGCGCCTCGGCCGTTACGACCGACGGCATCCGCTTCGGCAAGGGTCACCTCTATTTCGACCTGGAATGGGGCATGTTCACCGATCTCGGGCTGATGGAGGAGACCACTCCGGTGGCCGCCATCGTTCACGACGTTCAGGTGGTCGACGAGAAGATCATGGTCAGCGAAACCGATATCGCCATCGACATGATCGCGACCCCGACCCGGCTGGTCCACGTCGAGCGCCAGACGCGCCGCCCGCGCGGCATCCGCTGGGACCTGATTTCGAAAGACCGGATTTCCGAAATCCCGCCGCTGCAGGAGCTTGCCCGCATGCGGGGAATTGCATGACGCCGACCCGAACCACGGAGACTGATCCAGATGAATATTGCCCTCGATAGACGCCGCTTCCTGTCCCTCATCGCCGCCACCACGGCCCTGCCTGCCATGAGCCGTTTTGCCGGCGCCGCATCCCCGTTCAACTTCCAGGCCTCATGGATCAACGATGCCGAATTCACCGGTTATTTCGTTGCCGTGGACAAGGGCTACTACACCGACGAAGGCCTGGACCTGACCTATTTTTCCGGCGGTCCCGACGTCATTCCCGAAAGCACGCTGATCGCCGGAAAGGCGGACCTGACGCTGACCACGCCCGACACGACCATCAAGGCGATCGCCGAACAGGGCGCGCCCTTCAAGATCATCGGCGCGCAGTATCAGAAGAACCCGATCGGGATCATTTCGCTCGCCTCCAACCCGATCAAGACCCCTGAGGACCTGATCGGCAAGACCCTTGCGGTGCCGCCGGTCAACGTCATTTCCGTGGAGGCCATGCTGAAGATTTCCGGCGTCGACCGGTCGAAGGTCAATATCGTGCCCTACGCCTACGACCCCACGCCGCTGATCAAGGGCGAAATCGATGCCTCGCTCGACTTCACCACGAACGTTCCCTACACGATCAAGCAGGCCGGCGCCGAGGCAACCTCCTTCCTGCTGTACGATTTCGGCTTCACCATCTTCAACGACACGGTGGTCGTCACCGAGGACACGCTGAAGACAAAGCGCAAGGACCTCGTCGCCTTCCTGAAGGCGTCGCGCAAAGGCTGGAACGACAACTTCAAGGACACCACCGTCTATCCGCCGATGTTCGCCGACAGCTGGTTCAAGGGGACCGGCCGCTCGATCGAAAACGAGATCTATTTCAACAGCGCGCAGAAGCCGCTGATGGAGGCGCCCGGCGGCATCTTCTCCATGAGCGAGGAAGCGATCGAGGCCAACATCAAGGCACTCGCCGAAGTGGGCATTGCCGCCAAGCGGGACTATTTCGACACCACCGTGCTGGAAGAGATCGGATGAGCGCGCAAGCGTCCATTGCCATCAATCACGTGTCGCGGTCCTTTGCGGGCCGCGGCGCTGTGGTCCAGGCGCTCGACGACGTTTCCCTCGACTGTCCCGCAGGATCCTTCACGGCCCTGATCGGGCCTTCGGGCTGTGGCAAGTCCACCATGCTCAGGATCGCCCTCGGCCTCGACACGCCCAACGAGGGCGATGTCCGGATCGGCGGCATGAAGCCGTTCCAGGCGGCCAGGAGCGGCATGACCGGCGTTGCCTTTCAGGATGCCGCCCTGATGCCCTGGCGCACGGTGGAAGACAACATCATGCTGCCGCTCGACGTCCTGAACCGCAACCGGATGGCATTTGAGGAAAAGGTCGCGCAACTCATCGATCTCGTCGGTCTTTCCGGATTTGAAAAGGCTCTTCCGGGAGAACTCTCCGGCGGCATGCGCCAGCGCGCCGCGATCGCCCGGTCGCTGGTCACGACACCGCAGGTCCTGTTTCTGGACGAGCCGTTCGGCGCGCTCGACCAGATCCTGCGCCGCCAGATGAACATCGAGCTGCAGCGCATCTGGATGGAAAGCCGGGCGACAACGCTGCTCGTGACCCACGGCATCGACGAAGCCATTTTCCTTGCCGACCGGGTCGTCGTCATGCAGAGCCGGCCGGGCCGCATCGGCAAGATCATCGACATTCCCTTTATCCGCCCGCGCCGGCCGGAGTTGTTTTCCCTTCCCCCTTTCCACCAGCTGGAAAGGGAAATCGCGGAGGCCCTCGATGGCCACTGACGCCGTGACCGGCCGAACCGCAAAACCCGCGGCAAACGAGCGGACCAGCGCCTGGCTCGCGCATGTCGCGACCTTGCGCAACTGGCTGATCCTGTTTGCCCTGTGGGAGATCATCGGACGTCTGAAACTGGTTGCCGACGGCGCCCTGCCCGCGCCTTCCAGCGTGCTCGTCCGCTTGTGGACCGACCGGGCGGACTATCCGGCTCATATTCTGGCAACGGTCGAAGCGGCCGGGGTCGGCTTTCTGATCGGCAACGTTGTCGCCGTTGCCGCCGGCGTTCTTTTCGCCCTCTCTCCCGTAACGGCCCGGCTGGCACGCGGCATCAACGTTGCGGTTTTCGCCCTGCCGCCGATCGCCATTTCCCCGATCCTCGTCATCACCTTTTCCGGCATGGAGCCGCGCATCATCCTGGCGGCGGTCGGCTGTTATTTCGTCACCATGAGCGCCACCGTCACCGGGATTACCCAGACCGATGGCCGCGCGATCGACATCGTCAAGGCCTATGGCGGCGGACGCTGGCAGATCCTGCGCCACGCCCAGTTCCGAAGCGCCCTGCCGTCCATTCTCGCCGGTCTGCGGATCGCCGCCCCCAATGCGGTTCTCGGCGCCATCCTGGCCGAATTCGGCGGTGGCGGGCGCTATGGCCTGGGGGTCTATCTGATCGGCTCGCTCGGCCGAGGCGAACCGGACCGGCTCTGGGGCATCGGCCTTTCCGCGACCCTGATCGCAGGGCTTGCCTATGCGCTCTTTTCCGTGCTCGCGGCACGGCTGACAGGCGCGTCCAGGGCCGTCACCGTTCCGGCGAGCCCGCCGGCGGTGGGAAAAGACGCCAACCGGCTGCACGAAGCAGGCCTCGTGTTGGCGTCGATCGCCCTGCCCTTCCTGCTGTGGTGGCTGCTGCTTTATGCCATGGGCACGCCGGCCATGATCGCCAAGACCCCGGCGGCCCTTTTCGACTACCTGTTCCTTGCGCCCAACAGCGCGGCCAGTCAGGCGAAGCTCCTGACCGCCCTCGGCCAAACCCTGCCCATGACGATTGTCGGCATGGCGATCGGCCTTGCCTTCGCCTTCGCACTCGCCCTCGGGTCCGTGCTGTTTCCAGCGATCATCCGCGGCTTCATGCCGGTTGCCCTGGTGACCCAGACCATGCCGCTGGTGGCGCTGACCCCGCTGCTCGTCCTGATGCTCGGCCGCGGGCCGTCCGTGATCCTCTGGATTACGGTTTCAGTGACCTTCTTCCCCGCTTTCGTGACCATGGCGCAGGGGCTTTCCCTGGTGCCGCGGGCCGCCCTCGACGTGCCGAAGGCCTATGGCGCCGGCCCGCTGAAACAGTTGCGTTTCGTCTCGATCCCGGCCTCGCTGCCCTATCTCTTCGCCGCGACACGGCTTGCCGTTCCGCGCGCGCTGCTCGGCGTCATGATCGCCGAATGGCTCGCCACCGGCACCGGGCTCGGCAACCTGCTCAACCAGTCACGCGGATATCTGGACTACGGCATGATCTGGGCCGTCGCCGTCGTCTCCGTGCTGGTCTCCGTCCTCTTCTATCAATGCGTCGTCGTCATCGAACGGCGCGTCCTGTCCAGACGCGGCATGGCGCCCGCGCAATAAGCCCTTCAAGGAGTTTCGCCATGGATATTGTAGACCACAAGATCTCGGTTCGGGAGCGTGTCTGGACCGAGCTGCGCAAGGTCGCCGTGCCGGACAGCCGGTTTCATTTCGATTTCGGCGAATTCATCGCCGATTTCCAGGGCGGCGAAGCGGCCGTGCAGAGACTGGTCGACCACCCCTATTACCGCGATTCCAGCTATATCTTCATCACGCCGGACAATTGCCTCGACCGCCTGCGCCTGCGCGCGCTCAAGGACGGCAAGACCGTGCTGATGACGACGTATTCCATCAAGCGCGGCTTCTGGCTGCTCGACCCGGCGGACATAGATCCGGAGCTTTATCTCTATGCCTCCACGCTCGACGGCATGGAGCATGTCGGCAAGCCGCTGACGCTCAAGGACATCGCCGATATGCCGACGGTGGACTACATGGTCACCGGGACCGGGGCCATCAACACCAAGGGCATTCGCTTCGGCAAGGGACACGGCTTCTTCGACGCCGAATGGGGCATGCTCTACCAGCTCGGCCGGGTCACCACCGACACCCCGTCGGCCGCGGTGGTGCATGACTGCCAGGTTCTGGAGGAAGACCTCACGCCGGATGTCTACGACACCGTCGTCGACGTCATCTTCACGCCGACCCGCACCGTGACCGTCGACGCCCCCCACAAACCAACCTGCGGCATCCTCTGGGACCGGCTCGACCCGCACATGTACGACACCATCCCCCCGCTTCAGGAACTGAAGGGGATGGGGCTATAAGGGGGGGGTCCCGTCCGCGCCTTGGGCCGAACAGTTCTGCGGGTTGCCAGCTCAGAGTCGATCGGGGATCGAGAGTTTTTACATTCATCGAGATAATTACCAATATCTGTTAATAGCCGCCGCCTAGAAAACCTCCGACACCACGGAGGTATTTATGGCGGTTCCCGACTTTGACACCTGGACGTCCCGTTACTTGCGCATGTGCGCGGAGGAACGCACGCTCAGCCGCAACAGTCTGTTGGCTTACGAGCAGGACCTGACCTGTTTCAGCACGTTCCTGAAGGCGCATCCGGTCGAGGCGCTCGACGATGAGTTGATCCTGGCCTACCTGCGCCATCTGCGGACCACCAAGGAACTCAGACCGGCCTCGGTCCGCCGCCGGATCCTGACCGTTCGCGCCTTCACCAAATGGCTGGCCGCCCAAGACGAGATCCCTGCCTGGCCGTTTCAGGATCTGGAGCTGGAACTGAAACTCCCCAAACGGCTTCCGCGACCGGTCGAGCGCCATGTGGTCTCCGAACTGCTGCGCACCGAACCTCCTGTACCGGAAGCCGCATCAGCGCTGTTTGCCCCCGGCACCGTCACTCTGCTCGCGGTCAGGCTTATGGTGGCAACGGGTGTCCGGGTCGGAGAGCTTGCCAATATCCGCCTCCAGGACGTGACAGACCAGTCGACCCGGATCCGCATCCGCGGCAAGGGCAACAAGGAACGCAACGTCTTTATCGGCAACCGAAGCCTCGCCCAGGACCTGTCCGGCTACAGATCCGCAAGACACGACCTGAGCCTGGACCATGATTTCCTGTTCGTGAACCGGAACATGAAACGCCTGTCGGAACAGGCCATCCGCACCCGCCTGAAAAAGCTCTCAAGTAACCTCGGCCTGCCCAAACCCATCACCCCCCACCAGTTCCGCCACTCGGCAGCAACCTTCCTGATCGAAGAGGGCGTCGACATCCGCGTCGTCCAACGGCTTCTGGGCCACAGCAGCATCGCAACCACGGAGATCTACACCCGCGTCTCGGATGCCTCGCTGATTAGTGCGCTGGCGGCGGCCGATCCGCTGGGGAAGCTGGGGGCGGAATGCACATAACTCGAAATTATCATGTTCAACTTAGTCAAACGATATCTCGACACGACGTTTGGACTCGAAGCGCGCTTTAGAACTGCCTTTATCTCTGGCGGCATTCTGTTTGCAGTTGAAGTTTTTGCGCTGCTGCTGTCGGGCTATTTAGAAGGTACTTTTTATATCGAAGATGGTATTGGAGTTTTTCAAACAGCCATCTGGATAGTTGTTGTAGGCGACTGGGTGTTGTTTTTATTGCTTTTTAAGCTCACTCGAGAGCTTTGGTCGATACCGGACGCTTTCCCAGTTATTGAAAACGAAGAATCCGAAGAATATCTTGAAAATATAAAAAGTGATCTACTTAGTCGAATAACGCTTCAGGGGAGCAGTCGAAATATTATTGTTATTCTATTCTTACATCCGTTATTGGGTTCTATTTTTTTATAGACAATTATCTAAGACTGCGAGATGCTGCAAATGTATATCATCTTGAGACCATCGGTTTTGTTGGCAGTTATCATGTTGGCAATCCCAGTTTCGTAACGGTAAGATCTTTTCCATATGTATAGAGCTTCACATAATGTGCATATTCGCAATATTTATAGGCTTTCGTCTCGTTACAATACCGAAAAGTGACTCTTAAGCGTATTAATAATAATATTAGACCTTTCAGCTCACAGAAAAATTTAAGATGTCTTGATATGATTATACTTCACACCAAGATCAACATTGCATCATCAATACTACCGCCATCCAAATATAAATCTATACTCTTTTACTTTCAGTCGAACTGTTCTGCTTCGCCGAGTTGCTTTCTGAAGCATACGCTTAAAAATGCCGGTTCTGACGAACTCGGCCTCAATAAACCAAAACGTTACAAATAGAAAAATTACTATTTGTGACGACTAGCATAATTGCGACCGAGTTCGTCAGAACCGGCATTGTGTAAGCGCTGTCAGAAAGCAACTCGGCGAAGCAGAACAATAAGACAAAAAAAGATATAGATTTATATTTGGATGGCGGTAGAAATGAAAAACCGCCATGTTGATCCGGGTGTTAAGTATAATCATATCAATACATCTTAAATTTTTCTGTGAGCTGACTTTTTGGTCTAATATTATGATTAATACGCCTAATCGTCACTTTTCGGTATTGTAACGAGACGAAAGCCTATAAATATTGGGAGTATGCACAATATGTGAAGAGGTATAAATATGGATAAAGAGTTACCGTTACGAAACTCCGATTGCCAATATGATAACTGCCATCAAAACCGATGGTCTCAAGATAAGCCGATATACCATGTTCGCTATGCGATCTCGCAGGTCTTAAGATAATTGTCTATAAAAAAATAGAGATCCCAATAACGGATGACAAATAGAATAACAATAATATGGACTGCTCCCCTGAAGCGTATTTTTGCGTCAGAAATATCAATAAAGCTAAATAGTCCGGCGACAGCAAATTCCCTAACGATTACTATCCAAAGTAAAAAAATAGAAATATTAAAGTGTTGATGAATAGCAATCAAAGAACCTATTTGAAACAACTTGTCAGAAATTGAATCGACCATAAAGCCGCGATCATTTGGTATCGAATACCTCCTGGCGATAAATCCGTCCAAATGATCTGAAAGGTGACCGAAAGCATAAAGTCCGATGCAAATCCACGACAGCATCAATGAGTTCTTATCAAACAAAAAGATAATTGCTGATGCCACAACAATCCTGGAGAAAGAGAGTATTGTGAGAACTGCGTTGTAGGGCCTGCTCATAATTTCGAGTTATGTGTGTTTTGATGTAAGAATAGTATCTATGAGTTCGTTAATTGCAACCTAAAATAGATTTTTATAGGATATTTCTGACATACAGACATGTGGCTGTATGAAATTGCGCCCGAAAATATCGGCTTCGGCTAACATTCATATATACGAGAGGTCCACACTTTAAAATCTCGACCTCAAATTCCCCCTCACCCAAACCCCTTGATCCGCCTCGCCGTTTCCGGATCCAGAAACCCCTTCACCGTTGCTTCAGTCTCCAGGGCCATGGCCATTTCCAGGCAGGCGCCGCCGGGTCTTGTGAGGATGCGGCGGAGGTCCTGGACCGGACCTTTCGGGAGGGCGGCGAGGCGTTTGGCGAGGGTGGTGGATTTTTCCAGGAGGTCTTCGTCGGGCACGACTTCGCGGATCATGCCCCATTCATGGGCCTGTCTGGCGTCGAAGCGCTCGCCGAACAGGATCATGTCGCGGGCGCGCTGGAGGCCGACGAGGCGGGGTAGCAGTTCAGTGACCCCGCCGGTGACGAACAGGCCCCAGGAGATTTCCGGGAAGAAGAAGCGCGTCCCCTCAGAGGCGAGGGCGAAGTCGCAGTTGATCACCCATTCCAGGCCACCGCCGACCGCCCAGCCACGGATCGCGCCAACTACCGGTGTGTTGCCGAGCACCATGGCGCGGGTGACGTCCTGGATGCGCTCCACGTAGGCGGTGGTGCCCGCCTCGTCGGAGACCTGGTCCTCGAAGTCCTTCAGGTCGTCGCCGGAGCAGAAGGCCCGGCCCTCGCCGGTTAGGACGATGGCGCCGACTGTCTCGTCCTTGTCCGCTTCGCTCAAGGCCGCCACCAGATCGTCCAGCAGCTCCGGGACGATGGCGTTGAGGCGTTCGGGGCGGTTCAGGGAAATCTTGCGGACGCCGTCGCCCAGGTCTTCGGTGAGAACGGTTCCGGTCATGCTTGGTCTGTCCTTATTATACGTCTGGTTTTGCCATCGGTGCGCGGCAGGGTGTTGAAGGGCACGATGGCGACCTTGGCGGTTATGCCGATGTCGCGCTTGAGATAGGTTTCAACCGCCGAGGCCAGGTCTTCATCGCTCGCAGCTCCGGCCGCCAATTCGGCTTCCACCGGCAGGACGTCGTAGGGACCGGGACCGGCCAGCACGATGCGGTATTCGCCGGAGAGGCCGTCGAACTGGTTGATGGTCGCCGCGACCTGGGTCGGGAAGGCGTTGATGCCGCGGATCACGACCATATCGTCGGCCCGGCCGACCACCTTGAAGCGCGGCGCTGTGCGACCGCAGGGCGCCCTGCCCGTTCCAGTCAACTCGATGATGTCGCCGGTGCGGAAGCGGACCAGCGGCTGGCAGTGGCGACGCATGTGGGTCAGGACCAGTTCGCCGCGCTCACCCTCCCGCCAGGGCAGGACTTCTGCCGTTTCCGGATCGATCAGCTCGGGATGAAGAACGTCCAGTGCGACGAAGTGCAGGTCGTTGCTCTCGTCCGTCTGGCCGGCGAAATTGCAGAAGACATCGGTGACGCCGTAATTGGCGTTGCGCACCTTGAAGCCCCAGGTTTCCTCCAGGCGGCGGCGGAAGTCGGCGTTGTCCAGCCCCGCCTCGCCGCCGAACAGCCCGAGCTTCAGGCCGAGATCCCGCGGTTTCAGGCCGGGAAACTCCTCTTCGATCACCCGTTCCAGCACCGCCGGATAGGACGGGGTGCAGGAGATCGCGGTGATGCCCAGTTCCTGGATGGTGCGGATCAGAAGCCGCGTGTCTCCGACGCCGAAGGGAACGACCGCAGCGCCGGTCGCCTCCAGCGTCAGGTGGTCGGTCAGCCCGCCCATCCACATGCGGTAGTTCAGGCAATGGACGACGCGATGACCGGGGCCGAGCCCGCTTGCCGCCTGCGCCCTGCCGCCGACGACCGCCGTCTCATGGGCGTCCTGTGCCGACAGAACCAGGTTCATCGCCGTTCCCGTCGTCCCGGACGTGCGGTGCACGCGGGAGATCTCATCGGGTTCCGCTGCCAGATAATCGCCGAAGGGCGAATGATCGCGCTGGCTTTCGCGCAGCATTTCCTTGTCGACCAGGGGCAGATCCGGCAGGGCCTCCAGCTTTTCCGGCGGATGATGGTCCCCCCAGGCGCGCCGATGCAGGTCGGACCGGGCGAGCACATAGGCCCTCTGGGCTTCCCAAAGGTGCTGCCGGTGGGCGGCCAGGTCCGATAGATCGGCGAAATCGGCGCGGTGGTAGAGCATCACCGTCTCCAAAATGATACTGATATCATTTTCATTTCCATAGTATCGGATTTGTGTCAATATTCATGTAGGCAAGGAGACGATGAAGACATGCAGGCCAGGACTGCCGCCCCCCCTTTACTGATCGGCACGGATCTTCGCTTTTCCGCCGTTCTGATGGCCCAGGCGCGGGATGCGGAGCGCAAAACGGAGCGGACGCGGAACCGGCTGCTTGCCAGTCTCGCGGACCATCTGGCGGATGGGATCGATCGGCGCGACCTGAAAGTCGCCGCGGTCACCGCTGCTGCGGATCTGGCCCATGGCACCTTCTACCGTTATTTCGACGATATCCGTGCGGCGACCGATACCCTGATCGAGGACTTTGCCTTTTATCTCCGGGCGATGCTCTCCACCCAGCGCGGAGGGGAGCCGGGATCGCGGGAACGGGTGCGAGGCACGAGCCTGGTCTATGCTTGGCTCTTCGCCGACAATGCGGCGCTGATGAAATGCCTGTTCGACATGGGAAGCCAGAGCACGACCTTTGCGCGCTCCTATCAGGAACTGAACCGGTCCTGGTACGAGCGGACGGCCATGGCGATTGCCCGCCATAAGTCCGACAACGGCGAGGCAACGACACCGGAAGAGGTCCTGCCCGTCGCCTACGCGCTCGGCGGTATGGTCGACGAGTTCCTAACCCAGATCCACCTGCGCAGGGAACCGTCGCTGACGCATTTCGCGAACGATCCGGAAGCGGTCGCAGACTTTCTGACAGACCTCTGGCTAAAGGGCGCCTACGGGACCGTCAGTCCTTCTTGAAGATGACGCTGGCGAGCCAGCCGGTGAAAATCGCCAGGAAGACGGCCAGGAGGCCGTAGGCGATCGGCATCTTCTGCGCCAGATTGAAGGTCACCTGCTCGAATCCGGTCTTGGCGACATGCATCTTCGCTTCCGTTTTCGACAGCAGGCTTCCCTGATGCAGCAGGAAACTTTTGACCCTGTAGGTCCCAACGGGAATGTTGGCCGGCAGGGGGACATTGGTCCGGAACATGGTGCTGGTCAGGAACTCGATCTCTCCGGGGCGTTCGGAGAACAGCCCCTGCTGCTGGCGCAGCCGCAAGAAGGCCTGACGGAAATCGTCGCGCTCCGACAGGGGGACGGAAGACTGGCGGGCGATGGGAAGGTTCAGGTGATTGAGCCCGATCCGGTATTGGTCCAGAAGCTCCCGCGGTCCGAGCTCGCTCACCTCCGCCGTGCTGACCAGCGCATAAAATGCGGGAACATTTTCGAAGGTCTCGTAGTAACGGTTGACCCAGACCCCCAGGAAGCGGCCCTTGCGCCGCGTGGTGATTTCCTGTGATGGCCCCTCGACGATGATGACCAGATCGTAGTCCCCGCTCCGGCTGATGCTGTTCACATCGCGCGACACCTGCCCGAAAATGACGATGTCCGTCCCGGTGAAATTGGACTGGATGGACACCAGGTCCGAGGAGAGCGCGGTGACCAGTTCCTCCGCATGAAGCGGTTTACCGGAAGCAAAGCCGGCGAGGCAGGCCGCAACCATGAGGGCAAGATAGCGGATCATGACCCTGCCCCCTTGATGATCGCGATGGAGTAGAGGTCATCCGGCGTCAGCAGCAGATCCACGGCAAAGCGCAGTCCCACTCCAAGGACCAGAAGGGCCAGCAGCAGGCGCAGCTGGTCGCCGCGCAGGTTCTGGCCCATGCGGGCGCCGAACTGGGCGCCGATCACGCCGCCGATCATCAGCGTCAGGGCCAGCACGATGTCCACGGTCTGGGTGCTGAACGCGTGCAGGATCGTGGCCGACGACATGGTGAACAGGATCTGGAACAGGGACGTGCCGATGACGACCGAGGTCGGCACGCGCAAGAGATAGATCAGCGCCGGCACCATCATGAACCCGCCGCCGATGCCCAGCACCGTGCCGAGGAACCCGATAATGGCGCCGAGGCCCAGAACCGGGATCACGCTGACATAGAGCTTGGACTGGCGGAACCGCATCTTGAACGGCAGGCCGTGGATCCAGTTGTGCTGGCCCGGACGGCGTGCCGTGACCTTCGCCCCGGTCTTGCGCCGGCGGATGGCGCGGATCGATTCAAACAGCATCAGGCTGCCGATGGTGCCCAGGAAGGTCACATAGGACAGCGAGATCACGAGATCGAGCTGGCCGAGGGACTGCAGCAGGTCGAACAGCATGACGCCGACGGACGATCCGGTGACACCGCCGGCCAGAAGCATCATCGCCAATTTGAAATCGATGGCCTTGCGTCGCCAATAGTTGATGACCGCGGAGGCAGACGAGGCGACGACCTGGGTCGTGACCGTGGCGACCGACACCGCTGGCGGAATGCCGGAAAAGATCAGTAGCGGCGTCAGCAGAAACCCGCCGCCGATCCCGAACAGGCCCGACAGGAAACCCACAGCCCCGCCCATGCCGAATATGACGAAGATATTGACCGGTATCTCGGCGATGGGCAGATAAAGTTGCACGATGGGCTGCCGGAGTTCATCGCAGCGCGATGGCCTGCGCTGCTGGTGATTTCACACCCGGTTTAAGACCGTCCCTTGAAGATCTGTCAACCGGTGAAACTTGTTCATCGCCGATTTGACTTAACTAAATCGACTGGCTGTCCAGTTCCTTGATCAAATCGGCGTCAATGACCCCGGTTTCCTTGAGTCCGAGACTTCGCTGGAACGCCTTCACTGCGCTGCGGGTTCTCGGTCCCATCTCGCCATCCGGCGTACCCGTATCGAAGCCGAGCTGGTTGAGCTGGGTCTGTGCCTTGCGCACCATCGCGCTGTAATCGATCCTGTCCGAACCGCCGACCGATGCGTTGGTCGCTCCGATGCCCGCATCTGCCCATTCCGGATCCGTCACGACCTTGTTGGCCGCCGGCTCCGGCGCCTTGAGCTTGAAGTTCTCGACCGCCAGCCGGGCCTTTGCCAGGCCTGTCTGATCGAGCGAATTGGCGACGCCGTCGCGCTTCTTGGCCGCATCCTGGTCGCCCTGCTCTGCGGCAATCGCGAACCACTTGTAGCTCTGGGTCAGATCCTTCTCCACCCCAAGGCCCCGGGCATAAAGAATACCCAGATTGAACAGGCTGTCCTTGATGCCGTAGATGGCGGCGCTCTCGAACCACTTGGCGGCCTGGGTGAAGTCCGGCGCGCCGCCGGCGCCTTCCGCATAAAGCACGGCCAGATTATGCATGGCCTTGGCATTTCCGGCCTCGGCCGCCTTGAGATACCAGTCTTTCGCCTTCTGAAGATCCTTGGTAACGCCGCGACCTTTTTCATAGAGGCTCGCCAGGCGGTACTGGGCCGGCGCCAACCCCTGATCGGCGGCTTTCTGATACCATTTGGCTGCTTCGGCCAGATCCGCGGGCACACCGTCGCCCTCGGTGTATTTCACACCGACAAGGAACTCGGCCGCGGCGTTTCCGCTTGCCGCTGCGCTGCGCAGGGCCATGGGGCCGACCGCTTCCGGAGGCAGGCTGGCCACGAGGCTGGCGGGATGGGTATCGGCCTTGGTGCCGGCTTTGCCCGGTTCGAATTTCGTTTCCGGCTGGACCTTTTCGCCGCCGAAGCTGCTGTTCACGCCTGCCGGCGGTGCAAAGGCCAGTTCCGGTCCGCTTTTGGCAGGGGCCATCGAGGGCGCGGAGGCCGCTTGTGACGGCGCTGTGGCCGCCGGCTGAACGGGTTCGGGAGAAGCAGCTGCTTCCCGAACCGGAGCAGGCTTGCCATCTGCTTGACCCTCAGCCATCTGGTCCCTGGTTTCGGTAGCGGGCTTCGGCGCGTTGGTCCGCGCAGGAACCGCTTTTGCCGCGCTTGGCGGCGCCTGGACATTCTTGTCCGGCATCCCGGCAACCTCGAGCGGCGCGTTGGTATCCGGCACCGCGCCCTCAGGCGCCTTGGCGGCCGTCACCTGCGGTGCAGGTGCTTCGGTCGTCACGGCAACCTGCTTGTCGCCGGGCTCGGGGGCCATCGCCATCTTGAACACCTGGAGAGTGCCGATGGCCAGGACGACAGCGGCCGCCGCGAACAGGAGTGCGCGGCGGCGCCCACCACTGGACGGCTGCGGTTCCTCCGGAGCAGGACGATCGCCCGGCAGGACATGGTCCGGATCGCCGGCGGGCTGAGGGGCTTCCGCCGTCTCCGCGGCGCCTTCCACGGCAGGCGCGTCTTCTTGCCGGTTCTGCTTCTTTTTGCTGAGGCTCAATGCGCTTTTCAGCCAGCCAACACGTGCTTCGTTCCGGTCCTCGTCCCGCTCCGCCATCGGACTGTCGGCCTTTAGCTGAGCAGCTTCTTCCGACGCCGCATGAGCGGCCCGGCGGGCGGCGGCGATGAAATCCGCCTTGCGGTCACGGACGCGTTCCGACGGACGCTCCCTGGTGGCATCCACAGTGGCACGGGCGCCCGTGTCTTCGGCAGCGCCTCGCCCGGCGTTCGAGGCCAGGAACGAGCCCGGCGACCGGCCGGTGGCATCGCCGGAGCGTTCCAGGCTTTCCAGGCGCTCGGTCAGAGAACTGAGAACCGCCTGAACACCGTCGAAGGTGTTGCGCGTGCGCTCGTCCGATCCTTCAGCAGCATCCAGCAGCCGTTTCAGGTCTCCCTGGAGGCCCTCGATTGCATCGTCATACTCCGCAGACCGGGTCGCAGGCGCGCCGGAGACGGCTTCGCGCGCTGCCTTTTGCGCGATGTCGACGACGTCGCGTCGGGTTTCCTGAAGACCGCTTTCGATCCGTGCCAGCGCGGTGGCGACATCCGACATGTCGCCGCTGCGGTTCGAAGAGGTTTCCAGTTGTTCGGCAAGGGCTGCGACCTTCGCGCCCAGCTGTTCCAGACGGTTCTCGTCCAGACCGGAACTGCCCCGCTGGACGGCCTGCGCCAGATCGTTGATGCGTTGCTCCAAGGCTTCGGAGGATGCAGGCGCTGCAACGCTTTCCCGCATCGCGCCGATTTCCGCCCGCAATTTGTCCAGATCCGAGGTCGTGACGGTTTCCCTGGGCTGTTCCAGCTGCTCGGACAGAACATTCAGCCGCGCCTGCAGTTGCGACAGGACATTCGTGTCGATGCTGCCACCCGATGCGGTAGTGTCCAGCACGGGGACCGGTTTGTCGGCCTTTTTCTCGATCGCCTCGATCTTGCCCGTGATGGTATCGAGCCGGTCGGTAATGACGGAATAGGCACCGTCATTCGCCGCGGCCGGTCCGGCCTGTTCCATCCGCTCCAGTCGACCGACGATTTCATCGAGCCGATTGTCGACCCGGTCGATGTCGATGTTTGCCTCGCTCAAAGCCCGGTCGTCAGAGATCATTCCGACGATTTCCTCAAGCCGCCCTTGCAGGCGGCTCAGGGTTTCCGGCGCCGGCATGCGCTCTTCCATAGCGCTGAGCCGGGTATCCAGTCCCTTTTGCTCACGCGCGAGCTGCTCCAGGTCGTCCAGACGGTTGGAGACGAAACGCATGCGGTCATCGATGCCTTCGACCAGACCCTTGATATCGATCTGCTCGATGAACTGGCGAACTTCCAGCAGCTCGGTGCGCAGGGGTTCGATATCCGCGTGGTTCTTGCGCTGGAGCAACACTTCCATGCGTTCGGAGATGTCGCCGATCCGGTCCTGAAGCACGAGGATATGCTCGCTGCGCGGCAGGGAGGCGAAAGCGTCCTCGATTTCGTTCAGCCGGGAAGCCAGAGTGCGCAAGGCGCGCGGATCGACGGTTGCGCGGGACAATTCGTCAAGGCGCTGCAGAATATGGGCATAGCCGTGCTCGAGCGTCTGAAGGGAGCCTTCCACGTTCGTCCGGGACACCATGGCCTTCAGATCCGCAATTTCCTTGCGGATGTCCTTCGCCAGAACGTCGTCGTCGCGATCGACGCGCAGACGCTCGACCATATCGGACAGACGGCGCAGTTCGGCATTCTGCTTGCCGACCCGTTCATTGGCGCCGCGGGAATAGCCGCCGAGCGCATCCTTCAGGGAGCCCAGTTCCTCGCGCACCCGGCCATAGGCCTCTTCCTGCGGCTGGCGCAGGGCCTCGATCCGGCGACCGAGGTCCCGGTAGATATGGATCGCCGGATCGGGAGAGCGGCGCCGAGACCGCCTGTGCGGCTGGCGGCGCGGACGCTCGTCATAGTCCTCCGGCTCCATATCGTCGAAATCGTCCGGCTCATAGGCGGGCTGAGCGGAGCCCCTGTGACGCTCATCGATGTCGCGCTCGTAGCCATCGGTGTAGTCGTCTTCATAGTGGGCATCGCCGGCCAGGCCCTGAACCTGCCTGTCCAGGCGCTCCAGTGCTCCCAGCACATCGTCCAGACGATCAACCGACTTAGCTGCCGGGCGAGCCTTCGAGCGAGGCGCCTCTGACCGCCGGCCCCGGCGGGGTTCCAGTCGTTCTTCTGGCCTTTCGCGCCGAGGTTCCCGGTTGACGGATCTTTGCCGTCCGCCACGTTCACGCGTGTCCAGCAGCCGGTCGAGTTCTTCTGCGACCGCTTCCAGCTCATCCTCACCGTCGGAATAGTCCATACGGCCCGGACCGAGCGCGGTTGCGGTTCTGGTCAGCCGCTCGACCCTGTCAAGCTCCGCACGACGGGACCGTCTCGAGGCAGAACCTTCGAACTCATCGTCCAGCGGTCGCCCGCGCCGATCCTGTGTTTCGAAACGTTCATGCCCGCGGCGTCCTGCATCGCGGTTTTTCCAACCCGGCATGTCTTGACCCTGAACTGACGGTCTTCTGACCGCTGAAAAAGACGCGCTGCGTTGCGTCAAAACAAGGTACAAGAGGCATTGCAGCGATTGGTGAATCTTTGTCCTGTCAGGGTAAACAGGGCGTTAATCGGAATAGCCAAATGCGAAAACTGTCGCAGTCGCCCTCCGTAAAATGCAGTGAAAGCCCGACCTAACGTGAGTTTGGCTGTTAACGTAACTAAACGGTTATCGGCCTGGCTACTGGACGGTTACGTTTGCGTAAGCTACACATAACCGTAACGGAAGCAGCCGCCTTTCAGCCGTATCGCGACATGTGCCCGGCCCTGCGCGGCGTCCGAACCGATCATTCACAGCCATCTCGAGATCCATACGGCCGGTCAGGCCGCAACAAGCAACAACGTGAACACAGGCGAATACCCGATGAGCGAAGCCCTCTCCATCCTGAGCGACAATGAACTGGTCGATGTCGTCGCCGCGCGAGACGAAAGCACCAAGAAAACCCAATTCACCATTGGCGACCTCGCCAAGGAATTCGACTGCACCCTGCGCACCTTGCGTTTTTACGAAGACAAAGGGCTCCTGAACCCGAAACGCGACGGCATGAACCGGATCTACAACCGGCGCGACCGGGCTCGGCTGAAGCTGGTCCTGATGGGCAAGCGGGTCGGATTTTCCCTGACCGAAATCCGCGACATGCTCGACCTCTACGACCTGCGGGACGGCCAGGTCACGCAACTGCGCGTGGCCCTGTCGCGCTTCAACGAGCAGATCGCCATCCTGGAAGTTCAGCGCAAAGACATCGAACAGGCGATCGAAGAGCTGTCGCGGACGGTCGAAATCGTTTCGGGCATGCTGAAGCAGAAGGAAGCGGAAGGCGAGGACTGAGCCCTCCGCCCTTCCCCTTCCTTCACGCGGCGACCCGGCAGCCGTCCGGCAGGATGTCTGCCAGGGTCTCGCACAACACCGATGCCAGGTGTTCCGCGGTCGGGTTCAAGGTCTTTCGCCCACGATGAAGCATCAGGCCAAGGAACGGCAGCTCGGGGAGATCATGGGCGGCATGGTCCAGCGTTCTGGTCCCTTTGGGCAAGCCTACCGGTGTGCGCACAGAGATGCCGAGGCCCGCGGAAACCGCGGCCCCCAGGCCGGCAAGGCCCGGACTCACGAACGACAGACGCCATGACCTGCCCTGCCCATCCAGCCGGTCGCAGGCGATCGTCCTGAACAGACACGGCGCATCGAGGGCAGCCAATGCCACCGGCGCATCACGATCCGGACGCCAGTCAGCATCCAGGTCCGCCGCTCGGAGCCAGCAAAGAGGCACCTCGGCAATGCGCCGGGCGAAAGGCACCGCCTCTCCGCCGTCCCAGGCAATTGCAAGATCCAGATCGCCCGACATCACTTTTTCGATCAGTTCGCTGTTGCGGGCGATCCGCCCCTCGATGCTGACCTTGGGATGGGCGCGGGCGAACCGTCCCAGCACTTGCGGCAACAGGGCATCGCCGAAGTCCTCCTGCAGGCCCAGACGCACCCAGCCGTCCAGATCCACATCTTTCACCGCACCGACCGCTTCGTCGTTCAGATCCAGGATCCGACGCCCATAGGACAGAAGCTGTTCGCCGCTTGCCGTTGGTACCAGCCCCCTTCCCGACCTGCGCACCAGAGGCACGCCGACCTGCTCCTCGAGCTTCTTGAGTTGCGCGCTGATCGCCGAGGTGGATCGGCCGAGCCGGTCAGCCGCTCGCGCGAACGAACCAAGCTCCATGCCGCTGACGAAGCTGCGCAAGGCATCCATGTCGAGATTGGTGATGCGCATTCAATTATCCTGATTTTCCGGACTAATGCTCAATTATTTCCTGATTTTCGGGATAATACTGCTGCTCTAGGGTGCCCGTGTCAATCGACGACCGCGTTATCCGGAGAGGAACTCATGAGCGTTGAATTTGAATTGAACGAAACCTGTCCACCCGAAATGACGATTTTTCGCGCAGGCGCCGGCTTACAAGACGTGCCCGCCGGCATTTCAAATCGTCCGTTCCGGTATGAGATGCTGTTGAGCAGCAGGACAGATGGAGAAAACACCGTCATGCACGGCGTTGCCGGATCGGGCGTCATCACCCACTGGCACAGCCATCCGCGCGGGCAGATCCTGTATGTTCTGGACGGTGAAGGCCTTGTGCAGCGTGACGGTGGCGGGATCCGGGAAATCCGCGCCGGAGACTGCGTCTGGATCGCGCCCGGCGAACGCCACTGGCACGGCGCTGCGCCGGCAGTCCCGTTCAGCTACATCAGCATCCAGGGCGTCAAGGACGGGAGCGCTGTTGACTGGATGGAACCTGTTGTTCTGCAGGAGGCCGGACAATGATGGCGATGCAATACAGCTTCGTGCTGCCGGCCGATTATGACATGGAGATCATCACCCGCCGCATCCGCGACAAGGGCCATCTGCTTGACGGGTTTCCCCACCTGCGGTTCAAAGCCTACCTCTTTGCCGACCGCAAGGACGGCGACATCGAAGGCACCGACAATCTCTATGCGCCGTTCTATCTCTGGGACGCGCCGCAAGGGGCCGATCAGTTTCTGACCGGACCCGGTTTTAACGCCGTGTCACGGGATTTCGGCCGGCCGAGCGTTCAGACCTGGATCGGGTGGCATGCGGAACTGGGCAGGGATCTCTCCCAGGCGCGCTATGCCAGCCGGGACATCAGGCCAATTGCCCCTGACAGTGATCTGCAGGCCTTGCGCTCCAAGTCGATCGTGGACGCACGAAACGCACTCAAGCACGATGACGCCCTTGCCAGTCTGACGGCCTTTGACCCGACGGGGTGGAACGCCTTGCGGTTCTGCCTTTGGCAGTCGCCGCCGGAGCATAGTTGCGAAGATACCCAACTCTACCGGGTCGGCTACGTCGCCCTGCCCTGACATTCGAAAGCGGCCACCGTTCCTTTCAGCAAAATGAAACCGGGGAGAAATCTCCGGTTTTCCATTTCCGGCGACATGACCTGTTCCATTATTCAAAAAAGAGCACAGATTGACGTTAGGAGACTGCTTGTCTCGCAGATGATAACCGCGTATCTGTCTCGGAAGGTTTACGTTTACGCAAACGTAATTTGGCAAATCTGCGGAGACGCTCAGGGAGGATTTTATGCCGAGTTACAGTGCCCCCGTCGAAGACACGCTCTTCCTGCTGAATGACGTACTGGGCTTCGAACGTCACAGCAACCTTCCCGGATTTGAAGACGCCACGCCGGATCTGGTCGAGGCGATCCTGCGCGAAGGCGCGAAGTTCTGCGAGGAAATCCTGCAGCCCCTGAACCGCACGGGCGATCTGGAAGGGTGCAAGCGCGCGGAAGATGGCACGGTATCCACGCCGATTGGCTTCAAGGACGCGTATATCGCCTTCTGCGAAGCCGGCTGGGGCAGCTTGTCGGCCTCCGCCGACTTCGGCGGCCAGGGCCTGCCGCACACGCTTGCCGTGATCATGAACGAGTACTTGTCCTCCGCGAACATGGCCTTTGCCATGTACCCGGGCCTGACGGCCGGGGCGATTGCCGCCCTCACCCTTCACGGAACGGACGAGCAGAAGGCAAAGTATCTTCCGAACATGATCGCCGGAACCTGGACCGGCACAATGAATCTAACCGAGCCCCATTGCGGCACGGATCTCGGCCTGATCCGCACCAAGGCCGCCCCCCAGGCAGACGGCAGCTACCGGATAACGGGCACCAAGATCTTCATTTCCGCGGGCGACCACGACCTCTCGGAAAACGTCATCCACCTGGTGCTCGCCCGTATCGAAGGCGCACCGGAGGGCACCAAGGGCATTTCCCTGTTCGTGGTGCCAAAGAGGACCATCGGCGAGGACGGAACGCCGGGAGATGCAAACGGTGTGTCCTGCGGCGCGCTGGAACACAAGATGGGCATTCACGGCAACGCCACTTGCGTCATGAACTACGACGAAGCGACCGGCTGGCTCGTCGGCGAGGAGAACAAGGGCCTGCGCGCCATGTTCACCATGATGAACGAAGCGCGCCTCGGCGTGGCGGTCCAGGGCCTGGCCCAGTCGGAAGTCGCCTATCAGAACGCGGTCGCCTATACCAAGGACCGTCTGCAGGGCCGGTCGCTGTCGGGGCCCAAGGAGCCGGACAAGACCGCCGATCCGATCATCGTTCATCCGGATGTGCGCCGGGTGCTGATGGGCATTCGCGCCTTCAATGAAGCCGCCCGTGCGCTGGTCCTCTGGACCGCGCTCAACGGCGACATTTCGCACCGGTCGGAAGACGACAAGGCCCGGCAGGCCGCCGACGACATGATGGGCCTGATGACGCCGGTGTTGAAGGGCGTTCTGACCGACACGGGCTTTGCCAACACGGTCAATGCCCAGCAGATGTTCGGCGGTCACGGTTATATTGCGGAATGGGGCATGGAACAGTTCGTCCGCGACGCCCGCATTGCCATGATCTACGAAGGCGCCAACGGCATCCAGGCGCTCGACCTGGTTGGCCGCAAGCTGCCCGCACACGGCGGCCGGGCGGTGATGGGGTTCTTTAACGAGGTCGGGACGTTCCTGCAGGAGAACGCCGAAAACGCGGAGCTTACCGCCTTCACCGGTCCGCTGAAAAACGGCCTGGAGGACATGCAGAAGGCCACCATGTGGTTCATGAACAACGCCATGACCAAGCCGGACAATGCGGGAGCCGGATCGACCGACTACATGCATCTTTTCGGCCTCGTGGCCCTTGGCTACATGTGGGCCAGGATCGCCAGGACCGTGCAGGGAAAGCTCAAGGAAGGCGCGGGCGACAAGGAGGACTGGCTCAAGGCCAAGCTGACCTTCGGCACGTTCTTCATGGAGCGATTGATGCCGGAGACGGCCGCGCATCTCGCCCGGATTTCGACCGGCGCCGACACGATGATGGCGTTGCCCGCCGAGGCCTTCTAGTTTCAATCGCGGGCAGGAGGAGAAGGTTGCCCGTGAACTGAAGAACAAGAACTTTGGGAGAAACAATCATGGGTGTTCTGGAGGTTCCGGCCCCGTCCTATCAGGATGAGGAAATCACTCTTCTGGATGAAGCGTTCGCGCGCTTTCTGGAGCAGGAGATCGCGCCGGACTACGAGGACTTCGTTGCTGCGGGCAGCGTCAGCCTGGAAGCCTGGAAGAAGACCGGAAACGGCGGCTTCCTGTGCCCGGCCATCCCCGAGGCTTACGGCGGCGCGGGAGGTACCTTCGCCCATGAAGCCGCCATCATCCACCGCCTGGGGGTCGACGGCTTCGATCATTTCGGCATCGCGCTGCACTCGGCAATCGTCGCGCCCTATATCCTGCACTACGGGTCGGAAGACCAGAAAAAGCGCTGGCTGCCCGGTCTCGTCTCCGGCGATTTCGTCGGCGCCATTGCCATGACCGAGCCGGGTGCCGGCTCGGACCTTCAAGGTGTGAAGACTACGGCCCGCAAGGACGGCAATCACTACGTCATCAACGGCAGCAAGACCTTCATCACCAACGGACAACTCGCCAACCTGATTATCGTCGTCGCCAAGACCGACCCGGCCCAGGGCGCCAAGGGTATCTCCCTGTTTGTGGTCGAAACGGACAAGGTCGAAGGCTTCAAGCGCGGCCGCAACCTCGACAAAATGGGCTTCAAGGCCAACGATACATCGGAGCTCTTTTTCGAGGACGTGCGCGTTCCCGCCGATGCCCTGATCGGGGCAGAGGAAGGCCGCGGCTTCTACCAGTTGATGGAGCAACTGCCACAGGAACGACTGCTGGTCGCCTGTCAGGCGATGGCGGCGATCGAACGGGGGCTCGCGGTCACGATCGATTACGTGAAAGAGCGCAAGGCCTTCGGCAAAGCGATCCTGGACTTCCAGAACACCCAGTTCAAGCTGGCGGAGGTCAAAACCGAGGCCACCATCGGCCGGGTGTTCGTCAACGATTGCATTGCAAGGCACATCGAAGGCAAGCTCGACAGCGTCACCGCCTCCATGGCCAAATACTGGACAACCGACCTTCAATGCAAAGTGATGGACGAGTGCCTCCAGCTTCATGGCGGATACGGTTACATGAACGAGTACCCGATTGCCCGGCTCTACGCGGATGCCCGCGTCCAGCGCATCTATGCCGGGACGAATGAAATCATGAAGGTGCTGATCGCCCGCAGCCTCTGACCGCGAGCGACAGCCGGAACCCGAGAGTTTTTCATGGCCGAATACGTACTGCATTGCTTCGCCCAATCCGGCAACGCCTACAAGCCTGCCCTGATGCTGGAACTGTCCGGCGCCGACTGGGAACCGAAGTGGAACGATTTCTTTAACGGTGGATCACGTGCGCCGGACTTCCGGGAAAGCTACAACGAGATGTGCGAGATCCCGGTCCTCGAGCACGCAGGGCTGAAACTGACCCAGTCGGGCGTAATCCTCGATTATCTGGTCGAAAAGCTCGGCACCTTTGGCTGGGCCGACGATACGGAGCGGCGCGAGGTTCTGCGCTGGATCCTGTTCGATAATCACAAACTGACCAGCTACAGCGCGACGCTCCGGTTCCTGCGGGTGTTTGCCAAGACCGGCGAAACCGAGGTGGTGAAGTGGCTCGAAGGACGGGCGATCGGCGCCTACAAGGTTCTGGAACACCATCTGGAAGGCCGCGACTTCGTCGTCGGCGGCAAGCCGACCATCGCCGACCTGTCGCTGTGCTCCTATCTCTACTGGCCTGAGGAAATCGGTGTCGACTTCACGCCGTTCAAGAATATCAACCGCTGGCTGGGAAACATCAGCGCCCTGCCCGGCTGGAAAGCCCCCTACGACCTGATGCCCGGGCATCCGCTGCCTGCTTAGGCCGCGAGCGAACCATTTCAGGAGGAAACGATGGCGGAAGCCTTTATCTACGATCACGTTCGCACGCCGCGCGGGCGCGGCAAGAAGGACGGCGCGTTGCACGAGGTTCCGAGCGTGCGCCTTGCGGCCACCGCGCTCGAGGCGATGCGTGACCGCAACGGCCTGGACACCCGCAAACTGGACGATGTCATCCTCGGCTGCGTCGATCCGATCGGGGAAGCGGGCGGAGATATCGCCCGTGCGGCGGTCTTTGCCGCCGGTTACGACAACACGGTGCCCGGCATGCAGATCAACCGCTTCTGCGCCTCCGGCCTCGATGCGGTTAACACGGCGTCTGCACAGATCATGGCCGGCCAGCATCAGCTGGTGATCGCCGGCGGTGTGGAAAGCATGAGCCGCGTCGGGATCGGCGCCTCCGGCGGCGCCTGGGTGGTCGAACCGCAAGTGGCCCTGCCCGGATACTTCGTGCCGCAGGGCGTTTCCGCCGACCTGATCGCCACCAAATACGGCTTTTCCCGCGACGACTGCGATGGCTATGCGGTGGAGAGCCAGAGACGGGCCGCTAAATCCTGGCAGGAGGGCCGGTTCGCCAAGTCCGTGGTTCCGGTCAAGGACATCAACGGGATCACCATCCTCGACCACGACGAGCACATGCGGCCTGAAACCGACATGCAATCGCTCGCCTCGCTCAATCCTTCCTTCGAACTGATGGGCAGCATGGGTGGCTTCGATGCGGTCGGCATCCAGGCCCATCCGGAAGTGGAGAAGATTACCCATGTCCACCATGCGGGCAATTCCTCCGGCATCGTCGATGGAGCCGCAGCCGTTCTGATCGGCTCCAAAAAGGCCGGCAAGTCTGCGGATCTGAAACCGCGCGCACGGATCAGGGCCTTCACCAATATCGGATCGGAACCGGCGATCATGCTGACCGGACCGGTCGATGTGACGGAAAAGCTCCTGCGCAACACGAAGATGACCTTGAAAGACATCGACCTTTTCGAGATCAACGAGGCCTTCGCCTCCGTCGTGCTGCGTTACCAGCAGGCCTTCGACCTCGATCCGGAGATCGTCAACGTCAATGGCGGCGCGATCGCCATGGGCCATCCGCTGGGCGCGACCGGCGCCATGATCCTCGGCACGGTGCTCGACGAATTGGAACGGCGCGATCTGAACACAGCCCTCGTCACTCTGTGCATCGGCGCAGGGATGGGAACGGCAACGATCATCGAGCGTGTGTGAGGAGACCTAATGCCCAAGATCGATATCGGATCCGTTCCAGCCCTCTCGAAAGCCATCTATCCCGAGCCTTTCATGAAGGCGATCGAGGGCCGGGAGAAACAGGCGCTCGGCGACGCCGCGAACCTGACCCAGTTCGGGGTCAACCTGACCCGCTTGAAGCCCGGAGCGGGTTCTGCTCTGAAACACTGGCATGAAAACGAGGACGAATTCGTCTTCATCCTTGAGGGCGAGGCCGTCCTGGAGGAAGGCGACAGTGTCGAGATCCTCAAGGCCGGAGAGGCCGCCGGCTTCAAGGCGGGCGCAGGCGTCGGACATCGTCTGCTCAACAAAACCGACCGCGACCTGGTCTATCTGGAGATCGGCACACGCGCAGCCGCCGACATCGTCCGCTATACGGATGCCGACCTGCAATTCGAACGGATCAACCAGTCGAAGCGGATGCTGCACAAAGATGGAACGCCCTACTGAGGCGAAGGGAGGCATGAACGCATGACCTACACCAATTTCACACTGGAAACGGACGCCGACGGCATCGCGCTGATCACCTGGGACATGGCCGGCCGCTCGATGAACGTGATCGACATGACGGTCATGGACGAACTCGATGCGCTGGTCGACGAGGTCGCCGGCACCGAAGCGATCAAGGCCGCCGTCATCACGTCAGGCAAGTCCACCTTCACCGGCGGTGCCGACCTGACCATGCTGGAAAGCCTCCTGCGGGACTTCCATCTCAAGCGCCGGGCCGACCCGGAAGGTGCGGCAAAGGTCCTGCTCGAAGGCTCGCGCCGCCTGTCGGTGATCTACCGGAAGCTGGAAACCTGCGGCAAGCCTTTCGTGGCCGCGGTCGCCGGCACCTGCATGGGCGGCGGCACGGAGCTGGCGCTCGCCTGTCACGCCCGCGTCATCGCCGATGACGACGATTTCAAGATGGGACTGCCGGAGGTGAAGGTCGGGCTCTTCCCCGGCGCCGGCGGGACCCAGCGCGTCATGCGCATGACCGACGGCCAGCAGGGCATGCAGTTCCTGCTGCAGGGCAAGACACTCAGGACCAAGCAGGCGCTTGCCATGAAGCTCGCCGACGGCGCGGCCCCGGCCGGACAGCTGGTCGAGGCCGCGAAAAAGCTGCTCAAAGATGGCGTCGACCCGGTCAAGCCCTGGGACAAGAAGGGCTTCAAGCTGCCCAACGGCAAGATCTACTCGCCGCAGGGTTTCCAGTTCTGGCCGGCGGCCAACGCCATCTACCGGCGGGAGACTTACGACAACTACCCCGGACCGCGCTACCTTCTGCATTCGGTGGTGGAAGGCCTTCAGCTGCCGATGGATCTCGCCCTGCAGGTGGAAAGCCGTTACTTCGCCAAGGTCCTGCAGACGCCGGAAGCGGCGAACATGATCCGCTCCCTGTTCGTCTCCATGCAGGAACTGAACAAGGGCGCGCGCCGGCCGGAAGGCGAGCAGCCGAACAAGATCAGGAAGATCGGTATTCTCGGTGCCGGCTTTATGGGGGCCGGCATTGCCTATGTCACCGCCCAGGCGGGCATCGATGTCGTGCTGATCGACCGGGACCAGGACAGCGCGGACAAGGGCAAGGCCCATTCCGACACGCTGATGACCAAGGCCATCCAGCGCAGCCGCGCGACGCAGGAGCAGAAGGAAAAGCTGCTGTCGAAGATCGTGGCCACGGCCGACTATGACGACCTCGCCGATTGCGATCTGGTGATCGAGGCGGTCTTCGAAGATCGGGAGATCAAGCGCGACGTCACCGAAAAGGCGGAAGCTGTGATGAAGGACGCAGCGATTTTCGCCTCCAACACCTCGACCCTGCCGATCACCTCGCTCGCCCAGGCCTCCAAGCGCCCAAAGAACTTCATCGGCATCCACTTCTTCTCGCCGGTCGACCGAATGATGCTGGTGGAAGTGATCATGGGCAAGAAGACCTCTGACCGGGCGCTCGCCATGGCTCTCGACTATATCAAGGCGATCAAAAAGACCCCGATCGTCGTCAACGACAGCCGCGGCTTCTACACCTCCCGCGTGGTCATGACCTATATCCGCGAAGGCCTGATGATGCTGGCCGACGGCGTTCCGGCTGCCATGATCGAAAACGCGGGGAAAATGGCCGGGATGCCGGTCGGTCCCCTGTCTCTGGGCGACGAGGTCGCCCTGGATCTTGCGTGGAAGATCGTCTCGGCGACCCGTAAGGATCTCGGCGACAACTATGTCGAAAGCCCGCTGGACACCATTCTGGAGGAGATGGTGGTCAAGCGCGAACGCTTCGGCCGCAAGAACGGCAAGGGCTTCTACGATTACCAGGGCCGGGACAAGCAGCTCTGGCCCGGAATTCCCGAAGTCGTCGGCGTGGCCAAGCCGGCCGAGCAGTTCGACATCGAGGAGCTCAAGCAGCGGCTTCTGGTGATGCAGGCGCTGGAGACGGCGCGGATCTTCGAGGAGAAATGCCTGACGGATGTTCGCGAAGCGGATGTCGGCTCGATCCTCGGTTTCGGTTTTGCGCCGTATTCCGGAGGTACGCTCTCCTACATCGACACAATGGGAACGGCTGCATTCGTCGAGCTCTGCAAGCGGTTCACAAAGACATGGGGCCCGCGTTTCAAGGCAAACCGGCTGTTGCGCGACATGGCGAAAAACGACGAAACCTTCTACGGAAAGTTTCCGCCGAAGGAGCAGCAAAAGCCCGGAAAGGCCGCCTGACGATCTAACGCAGGCTTCGACGGAGGGACGGGAATTACCGCCCCTCCGAGCGCGAAGTTTCCGATTCCGGAAGGGGAACCGGAAAGCCTTTACAGAGAAAAATTCGCTCCAACGAAAATAATTCACCTCTGGCGTTCGGTCGTGTGCATTATTACTCTGACGAACAGCGCGATATGCGGTCCCGACCGAGAGGATCATGTTTCAGCCGACCAACAGTGCCTGGATCCAGGGAAGCCCGGTCGTCCGTCTGGGGATACTGGCCCGAGCGCGCGGGCTCGATTGGTTGGAAATCCTGAAGTCCTACGACATTGACGCCAACGGGATTGACGACCCGAATGCGACCGTGGGTATGGCCACCGCGCTCGATCTTTTCAGTCTCGTGGCCGAGGCCATCGGCGATGACGCCCAGATCCTTGATCTTTTTTACGAGACACCGGTCGGTTTCACTCAAGGGTACGATTATATCGGCCTTTGCGCGCCAACCGTCAGAGACGGGTTGAAGAACTGGGCCCGGGTCACGCTTCTTCGAAGCAATTGTGCCAAGACGATCTACTCGGAAACCCCGGAAGCTGCAAAGCTGGAATGGACCATTCCAAGCCTTTACCGCGACTACACCCAATTTTCCCTGGCCTTCCTCGGTTGGGCGATCAGGAGAACCGAAATGCTTCTGGACGGCGCATATGAGAATTTGACGATCCACATCTTCTCGCCTGCGCCGAAATCCCCGTCGCGTGTGCTGGACAAATACGGCTCCAGGGTGAAGTTCAATCAACCAGACCACGGTGTCATCGTCCCGGTTGGCCTGCTGGATCGGCACCCACCCGGGGCGGATCCGGTTTTGCTGCAGATTATCGAGCAGCATGTCCAGAGTATCCTCCAGGACCGGAGCACCGATACGTCCCCGCTCAACCGGATCGTTGAGGCCATGGGCGAAATGCTGCCGACCGGCGACTGTTCGGCGGAGGCTGTCGCCCGGGAACTCGGCATGTCGCGCCGCAGTCTTCAGAGAACGCTCGGCGATCAGGGCACCTCCTACAGAACCCTGCTTGCGGAAGTCCGCCGTTCCATGGCGGAGAAATATCTGGTCAATACGGAACGGCCGATGAAGGAAATCGCCTATTTGCTGGGCTTTTCCGAGATCAGCACCTTTTCGCGCGCTGTAAAAGGCTGGTACGGCGTGCCGCCAAAGTCCGTTAGGCAAAAGGTCCACGAGTTACCGTCGGCACGACTGTCTCTGCTTCGGCGACACTGAAGCATCCGCATCATCTTTGCCCACCCCCGATTTTCAACCGGAAGATGTTTTTCCACACCATCGTACTTTGTAACACTTAGTAATTTATACAGTATATTTTTCTTTTTTTCATTTTAAAGCAAATAACATTCCAAAACTATTGACTTAAACAAATATACCGCTACGTAATTTATATACGTATCAACACCTACTTTATAATACTGATTTCAAGAGTCCTGTCCTTGTCTGACAACCTCAAACCTCTCCATCCCGGGTCAATCATCGACAAGAGCGTTTCTGCGTCCGGGACAGACACTTCGGAGTGGATTGTAGCCCGTCCGCTTTCGGTCGCGGTGGGGATCGCCAAAGCCAGAGGACGCGACTGGATCGGCATCCTTGAAAAATACGGACTTGGACCGGATGACCTGGAAGACCAGGACCGGAAGATAAACGTGCATGATGTCATTGCCGTCTTCGAGGACGTTGCCAAGGCGATCGGCGACGATGCCGTCATACTGAATGAGTTCAGCGCCCTCCCTGTGGGATATGCCTACACTTTCGATTATGTCGGTCTGCTGGCCGATTCCCTGCATGACAGCCTTCAAAACTGGCAGCGTTTCTATCCCCTGCACAGCAATGCGCTGGTGTTGAACTATTCAAAAACCGGCGGATACGGCGTTCTGGAGTGTCACCTGCCCGAAACGACGGGTCCCGCGGTACAGGCGGCCTATGCCTTTGTCGCCTGGATCAGCGGGCGTATCGAACTGGTTATCGGTACCGTTGAGGAAAATATCCTCCTGGAATTTGCAGCTCCGCCACCGCGTCAAACCTGCCCGTTTCTGGAAAAGCACAGCTCCAGAGTCCGTTTCGGCCAGACGGCCAACCGCGTTCTTATTCCCGCACAGCTTCTGGAAACACGCCCGCCCCAGGCCGACAAAGATCTTTTGAAGATCGTGGAAGACGCCGCCGAACAGGACATGCGGGATCTGATGCGGACCGTCTCTCCCTTCTCCGAACTGACCGAGACAGTCGAAGCGTGCCTGAAGTCCGGTGACGGCTCGATGGGCAAGGTGGCCGCGACAATGGGGGTAAGCCCCAGAGCCCTGCAGAGAGCGCTTGAGGGGGAAGGCACCTGTTTCCGGAACATTTTGGAAGAGGTCCGCAGTTCCATGGCAAGACGCTATCTTACCGAGACGGAACTGCCGATGAAGGAAATCGCCTATCTGCTGAGTTTTTCCGAAACCAGCGCCCTTTCCAGAGCCGTGAAAAGATGGTTTGGCCAGTCACCGCGCGCTATCCGCGAAAGGGAAGCCGAGCATACATCAGAGTTCTGAACGGATGCTCGGCTTCCTGTTCGGCAAATTCAGTAAGGCAACTGTCCGGCTTAATTTTGTGATGGGGCCACATGCCGGTGTCGAAAAATGCCATCTGAATATTTGGAAGATGCCGGACCAACCCGCCTCTTCGCCTGCATTGGTAGAGTTAACCGGCTGATTTCATTCTCATTTCTACAACCGATTCCAACAAGCATGCCTTATACGGGATAATACGTAACTTTCCATATTTTGCAACTTCTTTGTAATCCACACAATATGTCTGAGACAGTTAGAGCATCCACCTCGATCCACTGCATCCTATTGCTCCCGTTTCCCAAATCCGCGTGTTCGTTGTTATCCGGCCGCAAACTTGGCCGATTAGGCCACAAATTAGACAAAACACGCCAAGAAATGTATATTAGGCAATCGCACGCCTCTCGTGCACCTCCGCAAACGGGGGACGTTCATGCCCGCCAAATCCGAATGGGTCCGATCCGACGCATTCAAGGCCCTGCAGCAGTATTCGCCGGCTTCCGTGCTGGATTGGACGGCAATTGCCGAAACTTATGAATTCGACCCTGCCGTCATCGATGATCCGGAAGGCACCGTACCGATAACCGCGTGGTTCGCGGTCTTCGAACATGTAGCCCGGGAACTTGGCAACGACGCCATCATGTTCGACATCTTCAGCGCGGTGGGCGTCGGAACGTTTTCCGTTTTCGACTACCTGTTCGTGTGCGCCCCGACCCTCAGGGATGCTTGCAAGGCCTGGAAACGCTTCATGCCCATGCGCACCAACGGCTATGACCTCCAATATCATGAGGATGAACACTTCGGCATTCTCGAGTGGCCGATCCTGGAAGGGCGCGGCATCTGGTACCAAAGCATGTATGCGCGAGTGGCCTGGACGGCAAAGCGCTTCGAAATGGTGCTGGAAACCGACACTCCTCCGCTGGATATCGAACTGGCGGCGCCAGAGCCGAAGGATCCATCGGAATTCCTGCAAAGATACGGCAGGAAAGTCAGGTTCAACCGCCTTCGCAACAGCGTCTCGGTTCCCGCACATCTGCTGTCGAAACGGCTGCCGCAGAACGAGGACAATCTCTACGCGATCATCCAGAAGTCCGCATTTCGGGAGATGGGGCTTTTCCAGAACAGGAACTCGCCGCTTTCGCGGATTGCAAACGAGATCGCTGAATCCCTGAAGAACGGTACCTGCAATCTGACGCAGGTTTCCCAGAAACTGGGTATGTCGCAACGCTCAGTCCAGCGTGTGCTGGAACAGGAAGGGACCACGTTTCGCAAGCTGACGGAAGACATCAGAAAAACGGCAGCGGAACGCTACCTGCAGAGCACAAGTTTGCCTTTCAAGGAAATTGCGTTTCTGCTGGGCTTCTCCGAATTGAGTACCTTCTCCCGTGCCGTCAAGACCTGGTATGGTGTTCCGCCGCGAAAGGTCCGCGAAAGCGGCGTGAATCGCAGCAATTAGTTCAAAACACAAATAAACCCCAATGTAATAGTCAAACTTTCCTGATTTAAATTGTCGCGCCTGACGTTTAATGGCCGAGAGCTTTTCTGGGAGGAGTGACAATTTGGCCGCAAGAAAATTGCATTCCGAAGAATGGGGACAGGCAGAGCAGATCGGTTATCTGGAGCCGCTCCTGATCTCGAAGGGATTTCGCTGGCAAGATCTTGCCCTGCGTTTTTCCCTTCCCAAACGCGCTGCGGATCTCAAAAATCAGAAGATCGAGATGCAGATCCTGCTCGAGGTGTTCGAGTACGCGGCAGAGCTCATCGGCGACGACGCGGCGATACTGGATTACTATTCCGACATGCCTCACGGCGCCATCCCGACCTTCGATTACGTTGCCTTGTGTGCCCCCTCCCTACGCGCGGCTTTGCAGAATTGGCAGCGGTTCATCGCCCTGCGCACCAACTGCTACCAAATGACTTTTACGGAAGACCGGGCTCTTGGAATCCTCACCTGGGATGTTCCGGATCGGCTCGGTCCGCGCACGCAGAACATGTTCGCCAAAGTCGCCTGGGCATCGAGCCGGATCGAATATATCGTTAAGGATCCGGACATGCGCCTCACGGTCGAGCTGACCGTTCCTTCTCCGCAATGCACCTCCCGATTTCAGAAAAAATACGGCAACCGTCTCAAGTTCTCCCAACCACGAGACAGGATCCTGATACCCGGCCGCTATCTGGGCGCCGTTCCTCCTAAAAGCGAAGCAAACCTCTATACTCTGGTCGAAACGATGGCCATGGCCGAAGTGGAAAAGGTCCTGTCCCTGCACGATCCGATCACCCGGATCAGGGCCGCCATCAACGATCATCTCAAGGCTGGCGACTGCAAGCTGGAAAGGGTTGCCAAAAGCCTTGGCATGTCCCAGCGCAGCCTGCAGCGTCACCTGGAAGCAGAAGGGACTTCCTTTCGGAACCTGACGGACATGATCCGCCGGTCCCTGGCGTCTCGATATTTGCGCGAAACCAACCTTGGCCTGAAGGAAATCGCATTCCTGCTCGGCTTCTCGGATCTGAGTTCCTTTTCCCGGGCAGTCAAGACGTGGTTCGGCGTGTCACCGAGCCAATACCGCCGAGACCGCTAAGTTATCGGCTCATAAATGAAAAACGGGCCCCGTACATTGCACGGGACCCGCCTGTATTTATCCGGTCGCTGCCACGCAGCGTGCCCCCCGCGGCGACAATCGCCTTTCAACTGCCCCGGCCTCTGCATTCGCCGCATGCAGGACCGAAGTATCGAGGGTCTACCGGACCAGATTCAGCCTTTTTGTTTTTTTACCGCCGCTTTCAAATCGCAACCAAAACAGCTGCAGCCAGATGGGGCCATGCGCAGATGTCAGTGCCTCGTTACGATCGTCTTCCGGCGCGATGGCCGAACCGCGTCTACAGGATCCGAGATTTCGCGGGAGGGTCGAAACCACAATTCCCCTGCGACGCGGTTTGGTTAATAGTTCAAAATGCCGCACTGGTATTTGGCACAACTCGTTTCATATTTACCCAATTATGCCAAATGTCATGGAAACGTCATATATGGCCTGAATTCAAAGACAGCTCTCCGTCGTTATCCTGCAAATACTGATGAAAATTCCCAGGCATTGCAGATATCATTCGCTCGACTTAAGTATTAAACGACGCTTCGGATCGTGACCGCTCCGACCGCTTCCCGGTTTCCGCACCAACGACAGGATCGATCAATGTCTGACAGCAGCCTCACCAAATTCTTGGGCGGATCCCCCGGCCAGGTGATCCTCCGGCTCCTGTTCCTGTCCTTCGTGGTCGGCGTCATCCTGTCCGCGCTTGATCTCAATCCGCTCGACATCATCGATATCGCCACACGTTTCGTCCAGCGACTCTGGAACATGGGCTTCGCGGCGATTGAAAACATCCTTCGCTATTTCGCGATCGGCGCGGTGATCGTGGTTCCCATCTGGCTGATCCTGCGCCTGATCAAGTCGGTCGGCAGATAGCGGCTTCAGCCGCCTGAGCCGGAAGCCTGACGCCGCACAGGCGCAAAGCTTCGCGGTGCAGGGTGACGTGTCTGTCGGCCAATTCGTCGATGTCCGCCGAATAGCCTCCGCCCAAAACGCCCGCGACAGGCAGTCCCGCGTCGCGCAGCGTTTCAAGCACATACCGGTCGCGGCGGATCAGACCGTCCCGGCTCAACCCGAGACGACCGAGCCTGTCGCCAAGAAACGGATCGACACCGGCGTTGAAAAAGACAATGTCCGCTCCGGCCCGCTCGATTGCCTTGGGAAGCGCATCCATCAGGCTTTCCAGATAAGCCTCATCGCCCGTGTTGTCCGGCAGGGCGATATCCAGATCCGAAGGAACCTTCCGAACCGGATAGTTTTTCTCGCTGTGCATTGAGAATGTGAAGACACTGTCGTCGCCGGTGAAAATATCGGCGGTGCCGTCCCCCTGATGCACGTCCAGATCGACGACCAGAGCCTTGCCGATCGCGCCATCGGCCTGCATCACGCGGATCGCCACGGCAACATCGTTGAAGACGCAGAAGCCGGCACCGTGCGCGTGCCTGGAATGATGACTGCCACCGGCGGTATTGCAGGCGATCCCGTGTTCCAGGGCGAGATAGCCGGTCAGAACAGTGCCGCCGGTCGCGCAGCGGGCACGCCGAGCGATCCCCTCGTTCATCGGAAAACCAATTTCCCGGGCGATTTCCGCCGGAACCCGGGCATTGAACACCTGATCGACATAGCGCCGGTCATGAGCCAGGGCGACCCATTCGGCGGGCGCCGGTCGCGGCCTGATGAAATCACCGCCGCTCAACAGACCTTCGGCAACAATCCGTTCCGCCACTGCCCGGAACTTGTCCATCGGAAACCGGTGGTTTGTCGGCAGGTCCGCGCAGTAGTCGGGGTGATGGACAATCGGAAGCATCATGACGTCCGAATATAGGTCCGAAAACGCTCGGCACCACCAGGGATTTCGCACTCCGGCCACGCGTCCGTACCCTGGTGCGATCGAAGGGAGCAATCGGAGGCGGTCGTATCCGCTTGACGACGCACCGCAAATACCGAAAAGTACGTAATCACCTTCCGGACTTTTCATGACCACCCAGTCTTCCGATATCAGGCCAGACAAGGCGTTTGACGTAACCCATCGCAGTGTCCTTGCGATCGCGGTGCCAATGACGCTTGCGTTCCTGTCGACACCGCTTCTCGGCGTCGTGGACACGGCCGTGATCGGCCGGCTCGGAGATGCTGCCCTTGTGGGCGGCATCGCCATTGGCGGGGTGATTTTCGACCTCGTGTTCACCACCTTCAATTTCCTGCGCTCCGGCACCACAGGGCTGACGGCACAGGCCTACGGCGCGGACGATCAGAGCGAGATCAAGGCCACGTTTCTGCGCGCCCTGTTCATCGCGGCCATCGCAGGGCTTGCCGTCATTCTCCTGCAGAAACCGTTTCTGGAAATCGGCCTGACCTTCATGGGCGGCAGTGCGGACGTGCAATCGGCCACCCGCAGATATTTCGAGATCCGCGTCTACAGCGCTCCGTTCCTGCTCGCCAATTACGCGATCCTCGGCTGGTTCCTGGGGCTGAGCCGCGCGGGGACCGGGCTGTTCCTGCAACTGTTCCTGAACGGGCTCAACATTGCGTTGAGCATCTGGTTCGTGATGGGGCTCGGCTGGAGCATCGAAGGTGTCGCCGCTGCCACCGTGCTGAGCGAGGCGGCTGCCTGCCTGGCCGGACTGCTGCTGATCCTGCGTGCAGCCAGAGGCAGCGTCTGGCCCACGTGGTCCGTCGTTTTCGATCGTCGGCTGATCCTGCGCATGATGGCGATCAACCGCGACATCATGATCCGCTCCTTCAGCCTGCTGTTCGCGTTCGCCTTCTTCACCGCCCGATCCGCGGCTCAGGGCGACGTCCTTCTTGCCGCAAACGCGATCCTGGAGAAATTCTTCCTGGTCGGCGGTTATTTCCTCGACGGCCTGGCAACCGCGGTCGAACAACTGGCGGGCCGGGCGGTCGGCGCGCGTTACCGACCAGCCTTCGACCGGGCGGTAAAGCTCACCACGCTCTGGGGCTTCGCGCTGGCGCTCGGTCTCGCCCTTGTCTATTTCCTTGCAGGTCCGCTGCTGGTCGATCTCATGACCGTCTCTCCCGGCGTTCGGGAAATCGGGCGAATCTATCTGCCGTGGGCGGCGCTCACGCCGCTTTTCGGCGTGCTTGCCTTCCAGATGGACGGGGTTTTCATCGGCGCGACATGGTCGCGCGACATGCGCAACATGATGCTATTGTCCCTGGCGGTCTATATCGCGGCCTATTACACGCTGTTTCCGCTGATGGGGAACCACGGCCTTTGGCTGTCCCTGGAAATTTTCCTGGGCGCACGCGGGATCAGCCTGGCCGCCATGTGCCGGCACCGCGCCAACCAGACCTTTCAGCCCGCTTAAGGAGCGTCGGTCAAAGATCCAGGCCGGCCCAAGCCTGCAGATTGGCGTCGCGGGCCTCGGAAATGGTTTTGAGCCCATGCCGGTCGAGCCTTTCCGACAGGCCCTTCAGGATCTCTCCGACAAGGCCGATGCCGTGGTAGGTCAGCGATGAATAAAGCTGCAGCAGATCCGCACCCGCAGTGATTTTCGTCCAGGCGGTTTCCGCGCTGTCGATCCCGCCGACGCCGATGATCGGCAGGTCGGGTCCGGCGAGCCGGCGGGCCTTGGCCAGGGCAATGGTAGATTTACGGAACAAGGGCCGGCCGGACAGACCACCGGTCTCCTGACCGTTTCTGGCATCTTTGAGCCCATCACGGGAAATCGTCGTGTTGGACACGATCAGGCCGTCGACGCACTTGGCCTGCACTTCTTCGATGATGTCGGCAAGCGAGGCCTCATCCACGTCCGGTGCGATCTTCAACAAGACAGGTACGTGCCGGCCGACAACCTGGGTGCGTTCGTCCCGCGCGGTAATGACACCAGTCAGAAGCTCTGCCAACGCCTCCCGCGCCTGCAGGTCGCGCAGGCCCGGCGTGTTCGGCGAGGACACGTTGACGGTGAAATAGGAGGCGAGATCGGCGAAAGCATGAATGCCCGCGACGTAATCGGCGACCCGGTCCGTGGCATCCTTGTTGGCTCCGACATTGACGCCGACGATCCCGGTCTGGCGCCTGCGCCCATCCAGCCGGCGGCGCAATGCCTCATGGCCCTCGTTGTTGAAGCCGTAGCGGTTGATGACCCCCTGATCGACGGGCAGACGAAACACGCGCGGCTTCGGATTTCCGGGCTGGGGCCTCGGCGTGACGGACCCGACCTCGGTGAAACCGAAGCCGAGTTTCAGCAGCGCATCGGGAACTTCGCCGTTCTTGTCGAACCCCGCCGCCATGCCGACGGGATTGGGAAAGCGCAGATCCCAGAGCTTAACTTCCAGACGCGGATCGGCGGCGACGGGGCATTTCGGCATAAGACCGGTCTTCAACCCCTTGATGGTCAGGCCGTGTGCGGTTTCCGCATCCAGAAAATGGAGCCCGGCAAGAGCCAGTTTTTCAAACGGAGACGCGGTCATTGTCCAAGGTCCGGAAAGACATGGGCGCCATCGGGCCCGAGCGGCAGCGGTCGGACCCAGACGGCAATCGACGTCGGCAGGTCGGCATAAAGATGCGGGAACAGGTCCCCGCCCCGCGACGGCTCCCATTTCAGATCCGGGCCCAGAGCATCCGCATCGAAGGCCGCAAGCAGCAGGCCGTCCTGACCGGCGAAATGCTTGGCCGCCGTTTCGCGTGCCTGGACCGCGGTGGAGAAGTGGATAAAGCCGTCGGCCAGATCCACCGGAGCGCCCTTGAAAACGCCAAGCGCTTCGGCTTCCTGCCAGAGGTCTTCCGGCACAATCTTGAAAATCAGTCGCATGCGGGTCACGTCCTGGGAGTCGGGTTGGTCGCCCGTCTCCGCCACCGGAACCGGGCGGCGCGGACCCTATCGCCTGACGCACCGCAGAACAAGCGTGGGCAACGGCGTTCTCGGCTTTGACAGGGGTTTTCGCCCCGAACATAATTATGAAAGGTATCAATTCCCATCGTTTCAATGCTCGCCATAACCAAGCTAACAGGAGCCCGGATTGGGACTGCTTAGGAAGCTCCGCCCGGTCCTGATACCGGCCATTGTCCTGATTGCCGGAGCGAGCCTGCTCGCCTGGCTGCTTCTGGCCGATCCGCCGGCGCCGCTCCCGCTCCAAAAGAGCGCCTCTGTCGAGACCGGGTCCCAAACCGCGTCTCCGTCCGACACCCGCAATACAATTGAGCCGCAAACGACGGCAACCGATGAAGCCATCGAATCGCCACCACCATTGCCGAACGAAATCCGCGATGTCTCACCGGCCGGGATCAGCCCTCCCGAAGTCACCGGCAAGCTGACCCGTGTCAAGCCGTCGCAACGCCTGCTCGACCTGATCAATCCGCCGGTGGAACCTGTGCCGGACGGCGAATTCGAGCTGCGGCGACCCAAGGTGATCGATGCCGGATCCCTCGGCACCGACGGTCTTCTTGTCAGGATCGCCCATATCAATGCCCTGAAACCCGATGAAACCTGCGTTTCCCGCGTGGGCGGCACCTGGCCCTGCGGCGCGCGCGCGCGGACAGCACTGCGCGGCCTGATCCGCATGTTCACCATCGTCTGCCAGAAGACAGAAGATCTCGGTCCACGGCAGATCGCCGCCACCTGCATCCTCCGCAAGACCGATATCGGCGAATGGCTCGTGCGTTATGGCTGGGCGGATCCGGAAGAGAATGCGCCTGAGCGTTACCTCGAACTTGCAGCGGAGGCGAAAAAGCGCAAGCGCGGCAAATGGCAATCGGAATGGCTGAAGGACCTGCCGGAACCGGTTACAGACCTCTCTCTGCCGGACCTTCCATCCGGTCTGCCCGGGGAATTGCCGGATGACGGCAACAACATTCTGGTCAGCCCCCGGGATATACCGTTGCCGGCGCTGGATCTGCGAGAAACGGTGCCGCCGAACGGCTGACGTAGACCCGCAACGCGAAAAGCCGCGCAATCCGCGCGGCTTTTGCGATTGTGAGCAATAGACGACTGAATTGGCTTAAGCCGTCAGTTCGCCCTTCAACGCCTTTTCGATCAGCGCACGGGTCTCGTTGATGCCGTAAAGCGCCACGAAGGAACCGAAACGCGGCCCGCGTTCCTGACCGAGCAGAACCTGGTAGAGCGCCTGGAACCACGCCACCGAGACGCCGGGGCCGCCGTCCGGGCTTTTCTTGTTGTGGTCCTGGTAACGCTCGATGGCACGGGCCACATCGAGGGCCGCATCCTGGATCACCGCGCCGTCCGCATCGGCGGGAAGAGCCGCCAGCTGGGCATCCAGTTGTTCCAGCGCTGCCCGTTCCACATCGTCCGGAGCGCGGAACGACTTGGTCGGTTTGACGAAATCGTCGAAGTAGCGGATCGCGTAGCCGACCAGCGCGTCCAGTTCCGGATGGTTTTCAGGCGTCACGCCCGGTGCGTAGCGGGAGATGAAAGCCCAAAGAACGTCCTTGTTCTCGGCATTGGAGGCCGAGACCAGGTTGAGCAGCATGGAGAACGGCACCGGCAGATCGATCGCCGGCACCTGGCCGGAATGAATATGCCAGGCCGGATTGCCAAGCTGCTGCTCGATCGGCATCGACGGATACTTCTGGGCGAACGTGTAATATTCGTCGACCGCCTTCGGGATTACGTCGAAATAAAGCTTCTTCGCCGTCCGCGGCTTCTGGAACATGTAAAGCGACAGGCTCTCCGTCGGGGCGTAGGTCAGCCATTCGTCGATGGTCAGACCGTTGCCCTTGGACTTGGAGATCTTCTCGCCGTTCTCGTCCAGGAAGAGTTCGTAGACATAGTGCTCCGGCGGACGGCCGCCGAGCACCTGGCAGATCCGGTCGTAGACGGCCATGTTCGGGCCGTGGTCCTTGCCGAACATCTCGAAGTCGACATCGAGGGCTGCCCAGCGCGCGCCGAAATCCGGCTTCCACTGCAGCTTCACATTGCCGCCGGTGACCGGCAGGGTGATGTCGGTGCCATCTTCGTCCGCGAAGGTGATCGTGCCGTTCCTGGCGTCGACGTCCTTCATCGGCACATAGAGCACGCGGCCGGTGGTCGGGGAGATCGGCAGGAACGGGCTGTACGTCGCCTGACGTTCGGCGCCGAGGGTCGGCAGCATCACGTCCATGATCGCCTGGTATTTTTCGGCGGCCTTCAGGAGGATCGCGTCAAACTTGCCGGACTTGTAATACTCGGTCGCGCTGGCGAATTCGTAGTTGAAGCCGAACGTGTCCAGGAACCGGCGCAGCATGGCATTGTTGTGTGCGGCAAAGCTGTCATACTCGCCGCCGAACGGGTTCGGCACGGAGGTCAGCGGCTTGTGCAGGTGCGGTTCCAGCATCGCCCGGTCGGGCACGTTTTCCGGGATCTTGCGCATGCCGTCCATATCGTCGGAGAAGCACAGCAGCCGGGTCGGGATCTTGTCCTCGGTGATCAGCCGAAAGGCAGTACGCACCATGGTGGTGCGGGCAACCTCGCCGAAGGTGCCGATATGCGGCAGGCCCGAGGGGCCATAACCGGTCTCGAACAGAACCGGCCGGTCGTGATCCCGTTTCTCGATCCGTTTGACCAGTTTTCGCGCTTCTTCGAAGGGCCAGGCTTTGGAAACCCGGGCCGCCTCGACTAGATCTTGCGAGAGGTCAAGCGGTGGCAGGGATTGGTCGGTCATAATGTGTTTTTCAGTTCTGTGGAGATGGAGATTTCCGCGCTACGTGGCATCAGCAAAAGCCCGCAAACTGCGGCGACAGACGCGTAGAGCATAGCCGACACACTGGTCAAGTGTCTTTTAGCGGCCGGATGCGCGCCTTCGGCCCAGAGAACTGGCGCCTCCGGGTCACCCGATTGTCGACCGCGTGTGACTTGAAGTGCGGTGCCGGAGCGGTTACCACACGCAAAACCTCAAGCTGGCGACAAGGCAACAGACTCAATGAGCGACACAATCAGCATTCAGGAAGCCCTTATCTACGTCATGGTCATCACATCGGCATCCGACGCCAGCATGACCGACAGCGAATTGGCGACCATCGGCGAGGTGGCCAAGACCCTTCCTGTGTTCCGTGATTATGATCCCGCGAATGTGCTGCCGGCCGCCCAGCGTTGCGGCGAACGGCTTCAGGCCGAAGACGGTCTGATGGATGTGCTCCGCCTGGTCGCCGACACCTTGCCGGTCCATCTGTTCGACACCGCCTATGCGCTGGCTGTCGAAGTCGCCGCGGCCGATCTGGGTGTGTCCAAGGAAGAACTGCGCATCCTTCAGCTTCTGCGCGACCGCTTCAACCTCGACAAGCTGACGGTGGCCGCCATCGAACGGGGCGCGATCGCCCGGCACCGGACGGCTTAAGAACGGCCCCCGGCCAAACTCAGTTCATGCTCCGGATCGCGTCCGGGAGGTCGAGCGAAAAGGCAGGGATGGTCACGTCGAAGGTCGTCCCGTCCTGACGCTCCATGCCGTAGCTGCCCTGCATGAAGCCGGAGTCGGTCGAAAGCGGACATCCGGAGGAATACTCGAAGGTTTCGCCCGGGCTGATCACCGGCTGTTCGCCGACGACACCGGCGCCGCGGACTTCCTCCACGCGGCCGCGTGCGTCCATGATTTTCCAGTACCGGGTCTTCAGCTGAACCGGCTCCTCACCCTCGTTGCGGATTTCCACCGCATAGGCCCAGATGTACTCGTTTTCCTCCGGATTGGATTCGTCATCGAGATAATAAGGCTCGACGCAAACCTCTATTCCGTTGGTGACCGCGCGATACATTCCAAAACTCCAGTCGTCTCGTGCAGTTTGTCTGCCTTCCCTTGATGCGCTTATAGGGCCGATGACGCATCCGTGAAAGGGATCGGCTGTTCAAAGTCTCGATATTACTCAATTACACGGAAATAATGCCTTTCCGGAAGTGAGAGATCCATGTTCGACAGCCGTCTGCGCCCCCTGATCGATCCGCCGCTGAATGCAGCCGGCAAACGCCTCGCGCAAACGGGGATCGGCGCCAATGCAATCACGGTGACGGGTTTTGCCTTTGGCTTGGCCGCGGCCGTCCTGATCGCGCTCGGAGCGCCGCTGGCAGGCCTCGGTTTCGTGCTCCTGAACCGGCTCGCCGACGGACTGGACGGGGCGGTCGCCAGGGTCAACGGCAAGACTGATCTCGGCGGCTTTCTCGACATCACCCTCGATTTTTTCTTCTACGGCGCCGTGCCCTTTGCGTTCGCCGTCCTCGATCCGTCGAAGAATGCGCTTGCCGCCGCCGCCCTGCTGCTGAGCTTCTATGCCAACGGCGCGTCGTTTCTCGCCTTCGCCATCATGGCGGAAAAACACGGACTGGAAACCGACCGGCAGGGAGCCAAATCGCTCTACTATCTGGGCGGCCTGGCAGAGGGCGCCGAAACCATCGCCCTCTTCGTCCTCATGTGCCTTTGGCCGTCAGGTTTTGCCCTTCTCGCCTGGGCCTTCGCCGCCGTCTGCACCGTCTCCGCCGGCGCCCGGGTCCTCATCGGTGTCCGGACGCTCAGGCGCAAGCCAACTACCTGATTGCGTCCAGCGCGCCCTGGATGTCTTCCAGAAGGTCTTCCGGGTCCTCCAGGCCGATGGAAAGCCTCAGCAGGCCGTCGGAAATGTCGAGTTCCGCCCGCGCCTCCTCGCCGATCGACTGGTGGGTCGTGGTGGCCGGATGGGTGATCAGGCTTTTCGCATCGCCCAGATTGTTGGAGATGCCGACGATTTCCAGCGCATTGGTGAAACGGAAGGCCGCTTCCTTGCCGCCGTCGATCTCAAAGGCGAGCATGGTCGAACCGCCGCGCATCTGCCGTTTGGCAACCTCCGCCTGCGGGTGGTCGTCCCGGCCGGGATAAATGAGCCGCGAGATCCCGGACTTCCCTGCAAGGAAATCGGCAATGCGGCTCGCGGTGGCGGTTTGCCTTTCGACGCGCAAGGGCAGGGTTTCCAGGCCTTTCAGGAGCACCCAGGCATTGAACGGGCTCATGTGCGGGCCGGTGTGCTTGACGAAAGGCATGAGTTCGTCGACGACCCATTCCTCATCGGACAGCACCACGCCGCCGAGACAGCGGCCCTGTCCGTCAATGTGCTTGGTCGCCGAATAGACGACCACATCGGCGCCGAGGGTGAGCGGCGCCTGAAAGATCGGGGTGGCGAAGACGTTATCCACGATCAGCCGTGCGCCAACCGAATGGGCGATGTCGGCCACAGCCGCGATATCGATCACTTCCAGCGTCGGGTTGGTCGGGCTTTCCAGGAACAGGGCCGCCGTATTCGGCTTCACGGCTGCCTTCCACTGGTCCAGGTCGGTGCCGTCGACCAGGGTCGATTCCACGCCGTAACGCGGCAGCAGCGTTTCCACGATATAACGGCAGGAGCCGAACAGGGCCTTGGCGGCAACCACGTGATCGCCGGCCTTGACCGAGGCCATCAGCGCCAGATTGACCGCGGCCATGCCGCTGGCTGTTGCCCGTGCGGCCTCCGCACCTTCCAGTCCCTTGATCCGGTCCTCGAACATGGCCGTCGTCGGATTGGCATAACGCGAATAGACGAAACCCGGATCCTCACCGTTGAAGCGCGCTTCGGCCGCCTCGGCTCCCGCGTAGACGAAGCCCTGGGTCAGGAATAGCGCTTCGGACGTCTCGCCGTATTGCGAGCGGGACGTTCCGCCATGCACCAGTTCCGTTGCCGGACGCCAGGTTTTCTTCGCTTTCGTGTCGTTGTTCGCCATAGAAAAATCACCCCAAAAATGCAAAAACCCCAGCCTGGGCCGGGGTTTTTACAACCCGGCCTTTTTAGCGACTTGTTTAACGTGGCTGCAAGCCGGCCGGCCCAAATCACCACGAATCTGGTTCACGAATAGGATAAAAACCCATAGAGGTCAAATAGCACTCGGCGAATACATGTTGGCCTCGGGAAACCGATCCGCTAAGCACGGGGTGTCAGGAACGCAAAGAAACGGGATGAGCTGATGACAGCGGCACCGACGGGTATATTGCCGGCGCATACGATCGAAGCGATGTTCGCCGACAACACGATCTTCGCCGAAAGCGCACCGGTAAAGGGACAGATCCAGCCGGCGAGTCTCGATCTGCGTCTGGGTCACACCGCCTACCGGGTCCGCGCCAGCTTCCTGCCCGGACCGGGCGCCACCGTTGCCGAAAAGCTTGAAGCCCTGGAACTTCACGCTTTCAATATCTCCGAGGGCGCTGTTCTGGAAACCGGCTGCGTCTATATCGTTCCCCTGCAGGAAAACCTCGCGCTGCCTGACGACATTTCGGCGACCGCCAATCCGAAAAGCTCCACGGGCCGGTTGGATGTGTTCACCCGGGTGATCGCCGATCACGGGCTTGCCTTCGACACCGTTCCCATCGGCTACAGCGGCCCGCTTTACGCGGAAATATCGCCGCTGACCTTTCCGATCCTGGTGCGTGCGGGCTCGCGCCTCAGCCAGATCCGCTTTCGCCGTGGCCATGCGGCGGTATCCGATGAAGACCTGCAGAAGGTTCACAGCGCACACACGCTTGTGTCGGGCGGCAACGAACGCATCGGCGGCGGCGTCCAGCTTTCCATCGACCTGGAGGGCGAAGGCGAAGGCACTCTGGTCGGCTACCGCGCCAAGCATCATTCCGGCCTGATCGACGTCGATCTGCCGGGCGAAAAGGACCCGCTCGACTTCTGGGAGCCGATCTACCGGCGGGGTGCTGCCGAACTGATCCTCGACCCGAATGAATTCTATATCCTGGTCAGCCAGGAAGCCGTGCATGTGCCGCCGGAATATGCGGCGGAAATGGTGCCCTTCGATGCGCTGGTCGGCGAGTTCCGCGTGCATTACGCCGGCTTCTTCGATCCGGGCTTCGGCCATGCGGGTGCCGGCGGCGTCGGATCGCGCGCCGTTCTGGAAGTCCGTTCCCACGATGTGCCCTTCATCGTGGAGCACGGGCAGACGGTCGGACGACTGGTCTATGAAAATATGGCGGAACGGCCGAAGCAGCTCTACGGCGAAGGCATCGGCTCCAACTACCAGGGGCAGGCGCTGAAGCTTTCCAAGCATTTCAAGGTGCCGACCTGAGGGCCGGCATGGACCTCTACACCGTCACAAACGAAGTCACCGGCGAACTGGAAGACCGCAAGTCGCGGTTTCTGGCGTTTCTCGTGCCTTATGCCGATTTCCCGACCCGGCTGGACTCTTTACGCAAGGAGCACCGCAAGGCGAACCATTTCGTCACCGCCCACCGGCATCTTCTGGACGACGACCGGATCGAGGAAAGCGGCAAGGACGATGGCGAACCGGCGGGCACCTCGGGCATGCCCACACTCAAGGTCCTGCAGGGTGCCAAACTTATCGAGGCGGGCGTCATCGTGGTCCGCTACTTCGGCGGCGTGAAACTCGGCGGCGGCGGTCTGGCCCGCGCCTATTCGGGAGCCGCGGCCGATGCGATCGCCAATGCCACGCTGGTGCCGTTTCAAAAGCTTGCCCACAAAACCGTTAGCGCGGAGTTCGCCCGGAGTTCGGACCTGGAACGACAGGTGGAAACGCTCGGACTGGCGGTGATTTCCCGCGACTATACCGCGACCGGTGTAACTTTAGTGGTCGAGAGGCCGGAAGATGAGCTGAAGCAGCTTTAGTCAGGCCCGCTCCAGCAGCCAGTCCCGCACCCGTTTGGCCGGATCGGACAGGGTCCTCGTCTTGTGCCAGACCACGTAGAATGCCTTGCCCGTCTTCAGGGTGTGGTCCGTCACCCGTTGAAGCAGGCCTGCGCCGATCATGTGCTCGGTCAGGTGGTACCAGCCAAGCGCGATCCCCTGCCCCTCGATGGCCGCCTGCATGACCAGCGCGTAGTCGTTGATCACAAGGCCGCGCAGCGGACGCGGCGCCTGAACGCCGGCGCTTGCAAGCCAGTCCGCCCAGTCGATGGCGTCGCGATAGGGCTCTTCCAGATGGATCAGGCGATGGGTCAGCAATTCCTCCGGCGTATCGGGCAGACCCGCGATTTCCTTGTAGCGGGTGCCGGCGACGGCGATGATTTCCTCCTCCGCCAAAAAAACGCTTTCGTATTCCGGCCAGTCCTCGGGCTGGCCGCCCCGAATGCCGAGCGGGATGCCTTCGGTCAGCAGGTCCAGATCCCGGTCCGCACTCTGGATCCTGAGTTCGATGTCCGGCAGGTCGTCCCGGATCCGCTGCAGCTTAGGCATCATCCAGAAGGAGGCAAACGCCGTGGAGCCGGCCAGCGTGACGTGGGTTTCGGTTGCAAAGGAGCGCAGTTCTTCCGCCGATTTTCGAATGTGGGACAGTCCGAGTGTCACATCAGCGAAAAACCGCCGGCCTGCGTCGGTCAGAACCACTTTCCTGTGCTCTCGCCGGAACAGGCTGACGCCCAGTTGAGCCTCCAGGGAGCGGACCGCCTGGGAGACAGCCGCCTGGCTCATGCCCAATTCTCGCCCGGCCGCGGTGAAACTCTGCAGCCGTCCCGCGCATTCGAACACGATCAGAGCCCCCGCTGACGGGATGAGGTAACGCAGACTTTTCATAAGTCCAGCTTATCTGAATAATTAGAATTTTGCAGCTTCACCGCGCATTTTTCCGCTCCTAGGCTGCTCGAAACAGCGAATGAGGCGCGCCATGAAATCCTTGCAAAGCGTCGTTGAAGATACCCAGACTATCCCACGCCGGACAAGGGAAGGCGGACGTCAGGGTAGACGGGAAAAGCGCGCGGCTCCGTCGCAGGCGCTGCACCGGCCGTTCATTGTCCGCAACATTCCGCCTTACGAGGTTCTCTCAGAAGAAAGCCTTATGCGGATCGAGAATGCTGCCGACCGCATTCTCGCCGAAGTGGGGATCGAGTTTCGCGGCGATGATGAGGCCCTCGCCATGTGGCGCAAGGCAGGCGCCGATGTTTCCGGCGAACTGGTGCGCTTCGAGCCGGGAATGCTCCGGGAGATCCTGAAAACCGCGCCGCCGGAATTCACCCAGCTTGCCCGCAATGATGCAAACAACGTCCGCATCGGCGGAAAAAATGTCGTCTTCGCGCCCGCTTACGGATCGCCCTTCGTCATGGATCTGGACAAGGGCCGGCGCTACGGCGCGCTGGAGGATTTCAGAAACTTCATCAAGCTCGCCCAGAGTTCGCCGTGGCTGCACCATTCCGGCGGTACCATCTGCGAGCCGGTCGACGTGCCGGTCAACAAGCGCCATCTCGACATGGTCTACAGCCATATCCGTTATTCCGACCGGCCGTTCATGGGATCCGTCACCACCGACGACCGGGCGCAAGACTGCATCGACATGTGCCGCATCCTGTTCGGCGAACAGACAGTCGAAGACAACTGCGTCATCCTCGGCAACGTCAACGTGAACTCGCCGCTGGTCTGGGACGGCATGGCGACAAAAGTGATCCGGACCTATGCGCGGGCCAATCAGGCCGCGGTGATCGTGCCCTTCATTCTTGGCGGCGCCATGGGGCCGGTGACCAACGCCGGTGCCATCACCCAGGCGCTGGCGGAAACGATGGCCGGATGCGCCCTGACCCAGCTGGAACGGCCGGGCGCGCCGGTCATCTTCGGCAATTTCCTGTCGTCCATTGCTCTGCGCTCCGGATCGCCCACCTTCGGCACGCCGGAGCCCGCCGTCGGCTCGCTCGTGGTGGGCCAGCTTGCCCGAAGGCTCAAGCTGCCGTTGCGCTGTTCGGGGAATTTCACCACCTCCAAGCTGCCGGATGCGCAGGCGATGACGGAAGGGACCATGTCCATGCTCGCCGCGGTCCATTGCGGCGCGAATTTCATCATGCATTCGGCCGGGTTCCTCGACGGGCTGCTTTCCATGTCCTACGAGAAATTCGTCATGGACACGGATCTGTGCGGCGCGCTGCACACCTATCTGGACGGCGTCACCGTGGACGACAACTCGCTGGCACTCGACGCCTTCCCGGAGGTCGGCCCCGGCAACCACTTCTTCGGTTGCGCCCACACCATGGCCAACTACCAGACGGCGTTCTGGGATTCCGACATGGCTGACAACGAGCCGTTCGAGAAATGGTCGGATGCGGGATCGGTGGACGCGGCGACCCGCGCCAACCGCCTCTGGAAGAAACGCCTTCAGGACTACCAAGCTCCGGAAATCGATGGCAGTGTTGACGAGGCCCTGCAAGCTTTTGTCGCTCAGAGAAAAGCCTCGGTGGAGGACCAGTGGTACTGAGGTCTTAATGAAGTCGCCAAGCCGAAGATGAAGCCAGAGAATGTCGAACGATCCCCTGCTCCAGCCGTTTCAACTCAAGCACCTGCCCCTGAAGAACCGCATCATGTCGACGGCTCACGAGCCGGCCTATGCGGAAGATGGCATGCCGAAGGACCGTTACCGGCTCTATCACGCGGAAAAGGCCAAGGGCGGCATCGCCATGACCATGACCGCCGGATCGGCGCTGGTGTCGCGCGACAGCCCGGCCGCCTTCGGCAACCTGCATGCCTATGACGACGCAATCATTCCCTGGCTGAAGGACCTCACCGATCACTGCCACGAATACGACTGCAAGGTGATGATCCAGCTCACCCACCTGGGCCGCAGAACGGGGTGGAACACGGACGACTGGCTCCCCGTGCTCGCCCCCTCGATGGTCAGGGAAGCAGCGCACCGCTCGTTTCCGAAGGTGGTGGAAGACTGGGACATCGAACGGATCATCGGCGACTATGCGGCGGCGGCCGGGCGGATGAAGGCCGCGGGCCTCGATGGCTTCGAGATCGAAGCCTATGGCCACCTGCTGGACAGCTTCTGGTCGCCTGCCACCAACCACCGGGAGGATGATTACGGCGGTTCCCTGGACAACCGGTTGCGGTTCACCTGGCGGGTAATCGACGCGATCCGCAAGGAGGTCGGCCCGGACTTCATCGTCGGCATCCGCATGGTCGCCGACGAGGATTGGGACAAGGGCCTTTCCCGCGACGAGGGCGTGGAGATCGCCCGACGCATTGCTGACAGTGGCAGCTTCGACTTCATCAATCTCATTCGCGGGCATATCGACAGCGACGCGGCGCTTTCCAAGGTGATTCCGGTCCAGGGGATGCGGTCCGCGCCTCACTTGGATTTTGCCGGAGAGGTGCGCGCGGCGACGAAATTCCCGGTGTTCCATGCCGCCCGCATCGCCGATGTCGCGACCGCGCGGCATGCGGTGGCCGAAGGCAAGCTCGACATGGTCGGCATGACCCGGGCCCATATCGCCGATCCCCATATCGTCGCCAAGATCACTCGTGGCGAGGAAGCCCGTATCCGCCCTTGTGTCGGTGCCACCTACTGCCTCGACCGGATCTATGAAGGCGGCGGGGCCCTGTGCATTCACAACGCGGCGACGGGTCGCGAAGCCGCCATTCCACATGTGATTTCGAAAAGCGAAACGCCGGGCAAGCGCGTCGTCATTGTCGGAGCTGGTCCGGCCGGACTGGAAGCCGCGCGGGTCGCCGGGGAACGAGGCCACGCGGTCACGGTGCTGGAAGCCTCCGGCCGCGCCGGTGGGCAGATCAACCTTCTGACCCAGAATCCGCGGCGCAAGGAAATGATCGGTATCGTCGACTGGCGGCTTGAAGAACTGGAGCGGCTCGGCGTGGAGATCCGCTACGACACCTATGCGGAAAGCGCGGACGTATTGGCGCTCGACCCGGAGGTGGTCATCGTCGCCACCGGCGGCATCCCGCAAAACCCGCCGCTGGAGGCCGGAGACGACCTTGTCGTATCCTCCTGGGATATCATCGGCGGCACGGTGAAGCCGGCCGGCACCGTTCTCGTCTTTGACGATTCCGGCGGGCACCAGGGCATGACCGCCACCGAGATGATTGCCAACGCGGGTTCCTCTTTGGAACTGATCACCCCCGAGCGTTTATTCGCCCCGGAGATCGGCGGGTTGAACCACGTGCCCTACATGAAGTCCTTCCAGGAAAAAGGCGTCCGCATCACGATCAACACCCGGTTGACGGCCGTCCGGCGCGACGGCAACGGCCTTGTCGCCACGCTTGGGTCAGACTACGCCGACGGCTGGTCGGAGGAACGGCAGGTGGACCAGGTTGTCGTCGAACACGGTACCTGGCCGATGGACGAGCTTTACTTCGATTTGAAACCTTTGTCGTCCAATCTCGGCGTGGTCGACTACGACAAACTGGTCATGGGCGGGGATGTGTTTCCGAACGCCTCAGACGACGGCCAGTTCATCCTGTACCGCATCGGTGACGCGGTCTCGGCGCGCAACATCCATGCTGCCATCTACGACGCGCTTCGTCTCGGGATCCGCTGGTAGAGTTTTTGAAAACCGCGTTACAAGGTACAGTATTTCGCGACTCGGGAGCCTGACCGTATGTATCGCATTACCCTGGATTGCCACGGCGTACCTTTGGCAGCAGGCGCAGAAGCGGCGCGCGACATCATGGAGGCCTTCCGGCTCCACTACCCGCACGAAAACAACGTCGTTTGTACCTTCGAAGGTGGCAAGTTGAGGCTTGTCGCCGAAAACGATTATGACCCGGACGGGCTCAATTTGCTGGATGAATTTTCAGACAACATTTCCGCTTGCATAGCTGAGCCTTTCGACGGTGATATCGAACTGGTCAGCGTCGAAACCGTTCGCTGATTTTGTCGACACTTACTAAGATCGGGAACGGCTCCAACTATCCGCTCCAATCCGTTCAATTTGCCAGAATAGCGGGCTCTTCCGCATCCGCTTCCAGCGCCGTCCACAGGCCGACCAACATGGCTTGCTGACGGCCGCGAATGGCGACAGTCTCCGTGCGTGGGGCCTGCAGGTCGGCATCTGTCTCGTGACCGGCGGCATCCATCAGCTCCGAGGACATGGCCACAAGGGAATCATGCTCCTTTGCCACCTCCATCAGACGGCTCGCCACGTTGACGCAATCGCCGGTCACGGTGATCTGCTGCTGGTGTTCGTGACCGAGGCGCGACAGGACAACCGGACCGAAATGCACACCGGCACGCAGGGCACCTGTCCCCGATCTCATTCCGGTGCCTGCGATCCAGGTCCCGACCTTGTGAACGAGATCGAAGGCGCATTGCCAGGCATTGACCGCGTCCTTCGGTCCCGGATCCGGGACGCCGAAGCAGATCATGGCGCCATCGCCCATGAACGACATCGCCAAGCCGTGGTGCCGTTCGGTTTCGTTGACCACGATCGTATGGAAGACTTTCAGAAACTCCCGTGTTCTGGCTGGTCCCAGGCGTTCGCTCAGGCCGGTGTAGCCGGCCAGATCGACGAAGAGCACGGCGGCCATCTGTTCTTTCGGCTCCAGGAGAAATGACGGATCCTCGGCAATGCGCCGCGCCAGTTCAGGCGCCTGAAACCGGCTGAGGGCGTCCTGTGCGGTCTCGAGCCGCCGCATCTGGTAGCGGTCGAAGACCTGTCGGAGGATAGCAAGGCCGATGACCGGCAGCACACTTGCCGCAAGCGGGAGCGCGGCGCTGAACCAGTAACCGCCCCCAAGCAGAAGTGTCGCCGCCGCCAGCCAGCCGCACAGGACCAGAACGAAAAGAACGGAGGCGACCGCGAGCGGAAGGAAGGCCATGGCTGCCATGCCGGCCACCGTAATTGAAATTGCCACCGCCACATCGACCTTCCGGACAGCGCCATCGCGGATCAGTGCCGATCCATCCATCAGATTGGAAACACCAGTCGCAAGCACCTCGACCCCCGGCAGGATCTGGTCAAAGGGCGTGCTGAACCGGTCGCCGACACCGGTCGCCGTAGCCCCGAGTAGAACGAGGCGGTCCTTGACGGCGGCAGCCGCCTCCGGCGTCCCGTCAAGAAGGTCCTGTGCGCTAATGGTCCGGACCGTTCCCATCGGGCCATAGTAGTTCAGCGGCAAGTGCCAACCGAGATCGAGCGGCTGAACCCCGCCCGGCAGTCGGACGCCGCCGGCCGTCAATGCGGGCATGTTTCCCTGATAGAGGCCCACCGCGCGCAGGCTGAGGGACGGCTGCGGTCCTTCAGGCGTCATGAACAGGAGCGGAATGTGACGCGGTGTGCCGCCTGCGTCCGCCGCGACATTGACGAGCCCCACGGACGCTTCCGTCGCGAACTCCGGCAGCGGGTGCAGGATATTATCCGGCACCGGGATTGCGGAAACGGGTTGATTTTCGTCCTTGAAGACACCCGCCGCGGCGATCACGCTCGACAGGCTGGCAAGGGCAGAGGTCAGTTTCGCGTCGGCCGTATCATCCGTCTTTCCGACCAGCAGCATGTCGATGCCGAGCGCCTTTGCCCCGGCATCGTGTATTTTTTCAACAAGCATCGCCAGACGGTCGCGCCCGATCGGGAAGCGCCCCGCCTTTGCGATGGTGTCGTCATCGATCCCGACGATGACCACCTCCGGCGGCGCCGGACGCGGACCGACCGCCAGAATGCGCATGTCGAGGGTCACGGTTTCCGCGCGGTCGATGGGGCTCGCAAGACCCGCGAGGTGTCGTTGCCCGAGCCAGCCGGCCCAGGCAACGCCAAGGATCACGGCAAGCGCGACGAACCAGGAGGGTAGGCTTGATTTCATCGAGCGAAGCGGGCGAGCAGCCTATCGACCTTTTCCTGGGGCCAGCGCTTTACGACGAGGGGCTCCCCGGTCGCCACCGCGACCCCTTCACCGGGCGCAAGGGCGACAGCTTCCGATCCGTCAGGCCGGGACACGCCGACTTCGCCGCGCACCACGAAGACGGAGGTCACGCCGTCTTCCACATCGACCGCATAGACCGTTCCGCGCACGGCGGCGATTGCCTGCGGCGTCAGGATCTGAAACGGCCCGCTGCCGGGCTCGACCTCGACCAGAACGCCTTTGCCCGACAGGTCGGCCGCGACCGGCCGGCCCGGAGCTCCGGTGTCGGCGATCACAAATGCCGCGGCCGCCTCGGCCTCAAGAACCAGCCCGCCCTGGCACGTATAGACGACCCGCGCGGGATCGGTCAGTTCGCTACGGGCGCAACCGTTGACCTGCTGCGCCATGCCCGCCGAAGGGGCAATGGCGAGAAAACACGTCACGGCCATAAAGAGAGTAAGAATTCGCATTGGTATCAGTTCCTTGAAAAACTTGTTGGAAATACCCCTTCAAACGGCCAAACCCGGCAATGACCACGCCCTCTCATATTTGTATCGGCACAACATACGGACATAAAAGCACAGCGATTAAACGATAACGAGGCAATCATGGAAGAAAAGGTGCGAGGCCGGCACGTCATTTTCAAGGCGCTGACGACTGAAGCATCCAGGAGCGCGCCCCTTCCGACGGTTTCCGGCGTGTTTCAGCAGTCGAAGTTCCGGCTCCACCATGGCCTCGCTCGGATAAGTACTTGATATTATTTCATTAATTTCACATGATGCTTGGGGAGTGTCGCGCGTCACAGGTACACCGAACGGATCTCACCTAGGTTTTGGACATCGGCGGAACAACCTTCCGCCAACGTTCAAAACGAAAGGAAGATCACAATGTTTCGGAAGTCCATTATCTCTGCAATGACGGTCGCAATCCTGGGAACCTCTGCCGCTGCCCTCGGAACGACCGCGGCTTCGGCCGGCGGCTATGGCAGCCACCTCTACGGCAACGGAAGCTACAACGGCGGCTACAAAAATGGCTACCAGCAGCCCTACCGGGACGGCCGATACTCGCAGCAGCACGTCAGCTGGTGCCAAAACCACTGGAAGAGCTACGACCCCCACAACAATAGCTACCAGCCTTACACCGGTCCGCGCCAGCAGTGCTACTCGCCCTACTACAGGGGCTGACCCCGGATCGGCCTGGCGTCAGGCCTGCCTCCCTCCGGGTCGGACATCAGACCGGCAGCACCCTCCAGCTTTGGCTGGGGGGTCTGCTACCGTTTGTCCGGAATGACCCGGCGTTTGCCGCCTTTTGATTGAAACCGAAGAGCCTCCACGTATTTGGAGCAGGCACTCGAGAGAGGAGCCCGTTCCGCTGCCCCGGCCTTGGCACCGCCATCTGCAAATCCGTCTTGACAGAAGACGGCGCAAAGCGCAGAAAAGCGCTTCTCTCGCGGGTGTAGCTCAATGGTAGAGCAGAAGCTTCCCAAGCTTAAGACGAGGGTTCGATTCCCTTCACCCGCTCCATTTCTCCTTGTGTCCGACCCGGAGACATAGGTACCAGTTTGTACCGGAGACATGGGTTACAACCTCGCGCCGAACGGGTTGTCGATTGTCTGTAGTGTTCTCTGCTCCAGGTCGATGTATCCCAGATCATGACCGAGGAATGAGACGAGCCAGATTCCATCCTCGACTTCCCGCAGTTCCGGAATTTAGCCAGCGAAGACCTGGCTGAGATTGATATTGGGTTTTCCGCCTGCGCACGGCCGGGTCAGTCTCCGCTGCTTTAAAATATTTCGAAACACATGAAAATCTCCGGATCCAGTGCTTTTTGACTTCCGGAAAAATGCCTAATTCTTTCTAAACTCTATCAAAAACCAACATCAGAAACCAACGAATGGCGGAAAATTATAATAATACAGCCTGTTTCTGGATTCAATATTAAGTACACTTTAGTATTTAAAATCTCACCTGCACCACGCGGTCGACCGGAAGGGTTGATTTCATCGTACTCCCATAATATTGCTGCCCTGCACAATTCAAATGGAACTTCTGGTCTTGCGAAAATATAAAAAATGAATTTTTCCAAAGGGGTGGCCGAACGAGAAAGTTCGTGTTTTGCTAGATCTATGTCGCAAATAAGCATTCCGATATTCAATAAACATCAGATGCTACCTTAAGACACCCAATTCCAGAACGACCCAGGACAATCCGAAAGGGGAGACAGGATGACAAACTCCAAAGACGTCGGGCAATTGACCCGCCTTGCAGATGCAGCTCGTACCGGCGGCATCACGAAACGCGAGTTTATTCGTTACTCCATGCTGGCCGGCATCACGGCTTCCACGGCAACGGGGCTGTGGTCCACCCAAGCCAAGGCGGCGCCGAAAAAAGGCGGTACGTTCCGTTGGGGTATTCATGACGGCAACACATCGGACACCCATGATCCGGGCACCTACGTGACCCGGCAGATGATTTTCCTGGCGCATCAGTACAGGAGCTATCTGACCATGATCAATCCGGACAATTCGCTCGGTCCGGATCTGGCAATCGGATGGGAAGCGACGCCGGATGCCGCGCAGTGGACGTTCGTACTCAACGAGAACGCCCATTTCGGCCTCAGCGGCAAAAAGGTGACGGCAAAGGACGTTGTTGCCTCGATCAACCATCATCGCGGCGAAAAGGCGACTTCCGCGGCCAAGGCCCTCCTGACCGACGTGACCGATGTTGTGGCCGATGGCGATCAAACGGTCGTCTTCAAGCTTGGCCGAGGCATCGCGGATCTGCCCTGGCTGATGACCGATTATCACCTGGCCATCTGCCCGGCGAATGACGACGGTACGATCGACTGGCAGTCCGGCGACGGCAGCGGTCCGTACAAGATCGACAGCGGCGAATTCGGCGTGAGCTGGTCGTTGAGCCGTAATGACGGCTGGCATGGCGAGGGCGCCTATTTCGACAAGCTCGAGATGATCGTCCTCAACGACCCGAACGCCCGCCAGACGGCATTGGTCACCGGAGATGTCGATTGCGTTTCGCTGGTCGAATTGAAGACCCTGGCCCTGCTTGAACGCAACCCGAACATCAAGGTGGACAATATTCCGTCCGGCGCCGCGATCACCATGCCGATGTTCTGCGACACGGCTCCCTTCGATGACGTGAACGTACGTACGGCGCTGAAACTCTCGATGGACCGTCAGGAGATCGTCGACAAGATCGCCTTCGGCGCGGCCACGATCGGCAATGACTTCCATCTTTCGCCGGTGCAGCCGTACTGGCCGGATGACATCCCGCAGCACGAATACGATCCTGAGAAGGCCAAGTCGCTGTTGAAGAAAGCAGGACACGACAACCTGTCCATCTCGCTTTCGACCGCGGACAGCATCTTCTCCGGAGCCGTCGACATGTGCGTGCTCTACGCAGAGCAGGCCAAGAAGGCGGGCATCGACATCAAGGTCGTGCGCGAACCGAACGACGGCTACTACTCCGACGTCTGGCTGAAGAAGCCATTCACCGCGGTGTCCTGGGGCGCCCGACCGACCCCGGACGTGATCTTCACGCTCGCCTACAAGGACGACGCCGCCTGGAACGAGAGCCACTGGCGCAACGAGAAGTTCAACAAGCTTCTCCTGGAGGCCAAGTCGGAACTCGACGACGACAAGCGTATGACCATGTACCGGGAGATGTGCCTGCTCATGCATGATGATGGCGGCACGATCATCCCGTTCTTCAACAACTTCGTCTACGCGCGCCGTTCCAACGTCATGCATGGCGATACGGTCGCGGCAAGCTGGGCCTGTGACGGCGCACGCGCAGGAAGCCGCTGGTGGTTCGAAGACGCCTGACCTAAAACAGCACTGGCGCGGTCGGCATTTCTTGTCCGTCCGCGCCGGACGCACATGACGGCATGCCCGCATCAGAATGGGCTGCCGGTAGGGGCTGGCTGGAGGCGTTGAGTTATGTTTCGTTGACATTACCCGGCATTCTCCAGCACTGCGGCGGCGCGATCAGGCGTCCGGCGCAAACATCTGGAGGGACATATGGGCGATATCCTGAGGCTCGTTTTTAAACGACTCGGCCTGGGCCTGCTCACGCTATTCGTTGTTTCAATCCTGATCTTCTTTGCAGTCGAGTTGCTGCCGGGAGATATCGCACAGGCGGTGCTCGGCCAGAGCGCAACCCCCGAAACGGTGGCCGCCCTGCGCGAACAAATGGGGCTCAATCTACCGGCTCCCATCCGCTATCTGCACTGGCTGGCCGGCGCCCTGACCGGTGATTTCGGTGTCTCGCTCGTCTCCGGAGAGCGGGTCAGCACGGCAATCACCGGCCGCTTCGTGAACACGCTGTTTCTCGCAACCTACGCGGCCGTGATCGCGGTTCCCGTCTCGATCGTTCTCGGGGTCATCGTCGCGCTGTTGAGGAATACCCTGTTCGACCGGGTTGCCAACGTCCTGACCCTGACGTCGATTTCCTCTCCCGAGTTCTTTCTCGGCTACATCCTCATTCTCTATTTCGCCGTGAAATCCAACTATTTCCCCGCGATTGCGAGCCTGAGCGGGGACATGAGCTTCGGCGATTTGTTGCATCGAACGTTCCTGCCCGCGCTGACACTCGTGCTTGTCGTGACCGCGCACATGATGCGAATGACACGCGCGGCGATCATCAACCTTCTGGCCTCGCCCTATATCGAGATGGCCAGGCTCAAGGGGGTGCCGCCCTGGCGGGTGATCGTCAAGCACGCCCTTCCGAATGCCTGGGCGCCGATCATCAATGTGGTGGCACTCAATCTCGCCTATCTCATTACCGGCGTCGTGCTTGTGGAAGTGGTGTTCGTTTACCCGGGTATCGGTCAGCTTCTGGTGGACGCGGTCGCGAAACGCGACTTCCCGATCGTTCAGGCCTGCTGCCTGATCTTCGCCGCAACATTCATCCTGCTCAATCTGGCAGCCGACATCGGCGCCATTTTGACCAATCCGCGGTTGCGGCATCCGAAGTGAGGGCAGCGATATGAACGCATTTGTAATCGGATACTACGCGCTGCTGATCGGAGCCTCCTGTCTGGCAGCCTATTTCAAGAAACGTGAAGTCTTCCTGCTGATCTTCTCCCTGACGCTTGCGTCGTTCATCATGGGAATTATCGGCGGCATCCCGGCGCTTTGGTTCGTCACCGTCGCCGCAGGCGCGCTTGCTCTTGCGGTTGGAACGTCTTTTGCCTTCCGTGAATTCCTGATCCTGATCACGCCCGAATGGATGGCGAAGGAACTTCGAACCGCTCCGCTGACCGCCGCGTTCGGCATGTTCGTGATCTTCACCTACGCGATCGCCGGCATCTTCGCCCCGATCATTGCCCCACACGGCGAGGCTCAGGTCATCGCGTCGGCCTTTGCGCCGCCCGATGAAAACATGCTTCTCGGAGCAGACCAGCTCGGACGGGACATGTTCAGCCGGATCATCTACGGTGCGCGCAACTCGGTTGGCCTCGCGCTGATGGCAACGGCGCTTGCGTTCATCATGGGGGCGATTGCCGGCCTGTTCGCCGCTACGAGGGGCGGCTGGTTCGATCAGCTACTCGGACGGTTCGCCGACGTGATCATGTCCGTGCCGTCCCTGATCTTCGCCCTGCTGATGCTGAGTATTTTCGGCACCAACCTGGCCGTCATCGTGATCGTTGTCGCGGTGATCTATTCGCCCCGCGTCTTCCGGCTCACCCGCGCTGTGGCCGGCAATGTGGTGGTGATGGACTATATCGAAGCGGCAAAGCTCAGAGGCGAAGGCACCTGGTACCTGATCCGCAAGGAAATTCTGCCGAACTCAACGGCGCCTCTGATCGCCGAATTCGGACTGGAATTCTGCTTCGTCTTCCTGCTGATCGCGGGCCTGTCCTTCCTTGGCCTCGGCATTCAGCCGCCGACAGCCGACTGGGGCTCGATGGTGCGTGAAAACGCGACGCTGATTTCCTTCGGTGAAATGACCCCGCTCATCCCGGCCGCCGCCATCGCATTGCTGACGGTTTCCGTTAATTTCGTCGTCGACTGGATGCTGTTCCGGTCCTCCGGCCTGAAGGAGGTTTGATCATGGTTTCCAAGAGAGACGTCCTGCTCAAGATCACGGACCTGCGGATCGAAGGCTATTCGGATGAAGAATGGATCGAGATCGTCAAGGGGGTCGACCTCACCCTGCACAAGGGGGAAGTGCTCGGCCTGATCGGCGAATCCGGTGCTGGCAAATCCACGATCGGCCTTGCGGCCATGGGTTTTGCCCGCGACGGCTGCCGGATTTCCGGCGGGTCGATCGAATTCGACGGCATGGAGCTGACGACGACACCCGAGAGCGACCTGCGTGCCCTGCGTGGCTCACGGATTGCCTATGTGGCCCAGTCCGCCGCCGCGTCCTTCAATCCGGCCCATCGCATCATCGATCAGCACACCGAAGCCCCGGTCCAGTACCGTATCCAGAAGCGGATGGAAGCTCAGGAAGATGCCATGCAGCTCTATGAGCGCCTGCGCCTTCCGAACCCGGAGGAAATCGGCTTCCGCTATCCTCATCAGGTATCCGGCGGACAGCTGCAGCGGGCCATGACCGCCATGGCGATGGCCTGCCGCCCGGATCTGATCATCTTCGACGAACCGACAACCGCCCTCGACGTGACCACCCAGATCGAGGTACTGGCGGCCATCCGGGATATTGTCGACCAGTTCAACACCGCCGCGATCTACATCACCCATGACCTCGCGGTGGTCGCCCAGATGGCAGACACCATCAAGGTGCTCTTGAAGGGAGAAGAGGTCGAGGAAGCTCCGACGGAGGAGATGCTCGACAATCCGAAGGAAGACTACACCAAGAGCCTGTGGGCGGTGCGCAGCTTCAAACGGCCGCAAAAGCACCGGCCAACGTCCCCCGATGCCCAACCGATCGTTTCGGTCCAGAACATCGATGCGGCCTACGGCCCGACCAAGGTGCTGGAGGACGTCTCCTTCGACATCTACCCTGGCATGACCGTGGCCGTGGTGGGCGAATCCGGGTCCGGCAAGTCGACCACCGCGCGCTGCATCACCGGCCTGCTGCCGCCAACCAAGGGGCAGATCCTGTTCAATGGCGAGCCCCTGCCCCCTCGGTATCAGGACCGGACCAAGGATCAGCTCCGTCAGGCCCAGATGATCTATCAGATGGCCGATACCGCGCTTAATCCCAAGATCCGGATCAGCGAGATCATCGGCCGGCCGGCCCAGTTCTACGGCGGTCTCAAGGGCGCCAAGCTCAAGAGCCGGGTCGATGAACTGCTCGACCTCATCGAACTCGAGCCGTCAAAGTTCTACAGCCGCTATCCGCCGGAACTCTCCGGCGGCCAGAAACAGCGGGTTGGGATCGCCCGGGCGCTTGCCGCAAATCCGTCGTTCATCATCTGCGACGAAGTCACCAGCGCTCTGGACCAGCTCGTGGCCGAAGGCATTCTGAAGCTGCTCGACAGGCTGCAGAAAGAGTTCAACCTCGCTTACATGTTCATCACCCACGATCTGGCGACGGTCCGTTCCATCGCGGATGAGGTCGTGGTGATGCAGAAGGGCAAGGTCGTGGAACAGGGGCCCAAGGACGAAATGTTCACGCCCCCGCACCATCCCTACACGGATCTGCTCCTGTCGTCGGTTCCGGAAATGGATCCGAACTGGCTCACGACGCTTCTGGAAGAACGCGGCGTCGACGACATCGGCGAAGCGGCCAAGGTCTGAGGCTCCGGCGGCGACGCCGGACGGCCAGCCAAAAACAAGGCTCCCGGTCCTAAGCGGACCGGGGGCTCAAACCGATTTCCGGGACTTTGTGCGGCCTGTTGCCGGGTCAGCCGACCATCAGATAGCCGGACAGCAACATCGTGCCCACGATCAAGCCGTAGACGCCGACCAGCGCCGGCCAGGTTCCGCTGTGTTCTTTGTATTCGCGAATGAGTTCATCACGGGTCATGCCGACCTCCTGAAACGCCCGGACCTCGCCGGGGTGATGCGTTGCCGATTTTTTCGACCACTACTAGACAGAAGTTAAGAATTCAATGCCGCAATTCAATAAACTCTGGCGTATTTTTGCATAGCTGATGTGTTCGCTATTTGCGTCAGACATAGCGGATCTGGTCGGGTATTGACGGGTATGAAAAGACGGCGGTGGAAATTTCCGAATTCCCTCTGTGACGAAAGCCGCCGCAACTGTCCGCAAAAGCGCTATAAGGAGCGTCAAGACTCACGGGGCGCGATTGGGGCACGGTTCAGTCGGAAAGGACGAGGCACAAGCGGCAGGCGATGGTCACTCATTTCAAAAGCACACTCCTTGTTCTCCTGGCCTTTTGCGCCTTCCTCTCAGAGACCAATGCGCAGGAAACGGTCGTGGTCCCCAATTTTTGGGACCCCAAAGCGGTGCAGGACCGTCCGGCCGGCATTCCCGGCAAGATCCAGTTTCTGGCAACCGATGGTTATCCCCCCTTCGTGTACCGCGATGCGGAGGACCATCTGACGGGGTTCAACGTCGACCTTGCCCGCGCCATCTGCCAGGAACTCGATACGTCCTGCTCTTTACGCATCAAGGAATTCAGCGGCCTTCTGCCGGCCCTGGAGGAAGGCGAGGGCGACGCCATCATTTCCGGTCTGGCCCGGACCGAAGACCTGGTGGAACGGCTTTCGTTCAGCGACGATTATCTGAAGCTTCCGGCGCGTTTCGTTGTCCGCGCCGGACAGGAAAAGACGTTCGGCGCGGATACCATCGCCGGTGCCAGGATTTCCGTCGAAGCCGGCTCCCGTCACGAAGCCTTTGCCGCCCGGTTCTGGCCGGACGCTCTCCTGGAGCCTTTCGAAACGGTGGAGGCCGCCCGAACAGCCCTGATCGATGGCACTGTGGACGCGCATTTCGGCGATGGCCTTCCCCTCTCCTTCTGGCTCAACAGCACGGCCGCTGACGGTTGCTGTCGGTTTGCCGGGGGGCCGTGGCTCGAGCCCGGTTATTTCGACGAGGGCCTGTCGATCGCCATGCGCAAGGACGACGCGTCCACCCGCGAGGCGATCAACTACGCCTTGCGCCGGCTGCAGCAAACCGGCGCCTACCGGGAACTTTACCTGCGCTATTTTCCGATCAGCTTTTTCTGACACCAGCTTTCTCTACCGGATCCGCATTTCTATGCTCGACTTTCTCTGGACACGCCCGGAAACCTCGCCGCTTGCCACCATCCTGCTCGCCCATGGCTCGGGGGCTCCCATGGACTGTCCGTTCATGGAGAAAATTGCCGTGGCCCTGGCCGGCCAGGGCTTTGCCGTCGCACGGTTCGAGTTTTCCTATATGGCCAGCCGACGGCAGGGGGCCGCCCTGCTACCGCAACCTCTGGACATAGAATTGATCGGCGAATACCGGACCGTCTTGAGGGTTTTTATGGGCGCGTGCGAAGGCCCGATCCTTATCGGAGGCAAGTCCATGGGCGCCCGCGTAGCCGCCAAACTGGCGGCCGGAGGCTTCCTGCCGGACCGTGTGGTCGGCTTAAGCTGTTTCGGCTACCCCCTCCACAAGGCCAACGTTCCCGATTCAAAGTGGCACATAGGCCCTCTCAAGAAGTCCAGCCACCCGATCCTGATCTGTCAGGGCGAGAACGATCCCATGGGGCCGCGCGCCGAACTGGAGTCCCTGTCGCTGCCGGCACAGGTCACCCTTGTCTTTCTCGAAGGCGGAGCCCACGATTTCAAACCCGTTCAGGGTGCCCGTGCGACGCTGGACGAAAACATTGGCAACGCGGCCCGGGCAACGACTGCCTTTGTCGCCGGTCTTCTTCCAGCTGAAACGAAGACCTCTGCACAAAGCGAAAATCAGTCGAAGAAGAGAAGCGGTTCCCTGCTGCTCCGGCCCAACCGGCGGAGCGCTCCCCATTAAAACAGAATTGTCGCCAATCCGGTTGACGGACACCTGGGCAAGGCCCAAAAGCCACTAACGAATAATCCTACGAATTCAGCTCGTTCCAACGGACCCGCACCTTCCATGCCCGATCTTCTCTGGACTCGCCCTGACGCCCTACCGGACGCCTCCCCTGTTGCCACCCTTCTCCTCGCCCACGGCGCAGGGGCTGCGATGGATTCGCCTTTCATGAACAAGCTGGCCGCAGCGCTTGCCGGCGAAGGGATCGCGGTTGCCCGGTTCGAATTCGCCTATATGGCCGGCCGCCGGACCGGCGGGTCCAAACGTCCGCCGCCGCGCGCCGACAAGCTCATCGGCGAATTCCAGACCGCCCTGCAGGCGCTCATGACGACAAGCGACGGCCCGATCCTGATCGGCGGCAAGTCCATGGGCGGGCGCGTGGCCGCCATGCTGGCGGGCGGTGCCTCGCTGCCCGGTCGCGTCAAGGGCGTGTGCTGTTTCGGCTATCCGTTCCATGCGACAGGCAAAGCGGATGCGGACTGGCGCCTGGAGCCGCTTCAGGAAGCCAAACGCCCGGTGCTGGTCTGTCAGGGTGACCGCGACCCGTTCGGATCGCGCGCAGAGCTGGACGAGATGTCCCTGCCGGAGCAGGTTTCCATTCATTATCTGGAAGACGGCAATCACGACTTCGGCCCGCGCGGAAAGTCCCCGGCAACGCTTGATGGCAACATTGCCGAGGCAGCAAAGGCGGTTGCCGGTTTTGCTGCGAAGGTGGGCTAGCTGGTCGCTTCCACGGGATCGAATTCGTAGCGGGTGCTGCAGAATTCGCAGGTGACGACGACCTTGCCATCCTCTTTCATGTCCGCCATTTCCTCGGCGCTGAAGCTCTTCAGGATGTCGGTGACCTTCTCGCGCGAACACCGGCAGCGGTCAACGATCTGCTGCGGCTCGAACAGGCGGACGCCGCGCTCGTGGAACAGGCGAAACAACAGCCGTTCGACGGTTACGTCCGGATCCGTGAGTTCCACGTCCTTAACCGTCTCTACCAAGGCCTTCGCCTCCGTCCAGGCGTCGTCCTCGTCGAGGTCGTGCAGCTCGGTTCCTTCCGGCGCGTCGCCAGGCGCGAAATCCGCCTGGCGCATGCGTTCGGGAGCCTCGGGCAGGAACTGGGCGATGACGCCGCCGGCGATCCAGTTGTGCGACGGTCCTTCGCCCTCGTTGCGGGTGAAGAGTTCGCCGACGGCAAGGCGGACCTCGGTCGGAATCTGTTCGGAGCGGGCGAAATAGCGCCGCGCGACTTCCTCAAGCGAAATGCCGTCGAGTTCGACCAACCCCTGATAGCGCTGCATGTGACGGCCCTGGTCGATGGTCATGGCAAGGTGACCGCGGCCGAGCAGCTGTTCGGCAGACGGCGGTCCGTTTTCCATGACCTGCGCCAGCTTCTCCTCGTCGAAGGTCGCACAGGCGCGCACCGCGTCGGGCGAGGTGAAATCAACGACCAGCATGGACACCGGCCCGTCGGTCTGGGTCTGCAGGGTGAAACGGCCATCGAACTTCAGGGACGTTCCGAGAAGGCACGTCAGGACGATGGCCTCGGCCAGCACCCTTGAGACGGGCTCCGGATAATTGTGCCGCTCCAGGATCTTTTCCACCACGGGGCCGAGCGATACCGCCCGGCCGCGCACGTCCAGTCCTTCCACCGCAAACGGCCGCACTGCGTCCTGCCCTGCGGGGCTTACGCCATAATCCTCAATATTGAACGCCAAAACTTTCCGTCCTTCAAACCGCGTCAAAACACCAGGCAAGGATACCCTTTTGCGCGTGCAGGCGGTTTTCCGCCTCGTCGAAGACCACGGAATTCGGCCCGTCCATCACCTCAGACGTCACCTCTTCACCTCGGTGGGCGGGAAGGCAATGCATGAAAAGCGCGTCCGACCTGGCTTCCTGCATCAGGCGTTTGTTGACCTGATAGGCGCTGAGGAGGTTGTGACGGCTTTCAGCGTCGTCGTCTCCCATCGAAACCCAGCAGTCGGTCACCACGCAATCGGTATCCTTTACCGCTTCATATGGGTCGTCGGTGACAATAATCGAGCCCCCGTCCGCGCGGGCCTTTTCGATCAGGTCCGTCGGCGGAGCGAGTTCTTTCGGCGTGGCGATCCTGAGTTCAAAGTCGAAGCGCGGCGCGGCATGCACCCAGGAGGCCAGCACGTTATTGCTGTCCCCGGTCCAGGCGATGCTCTTGCCGGAGATCCCGCCGCGGTGTTCCTCGAAGGTCAGCAAATCGGCCATGATCTGGCAGGGATGAGACACCTTGGTCAGGCCGTTGATGACGGGAACGGTGGCGTTTTCGGCCAGCTCATTGAGCTGATCGTGATCCAGGATCCGGATCATGATCGCATCGACGAAACGGGACAGGACACGCGCCGTATCGGCAATGGTCTCGCCCCGGCCGAGCTGCATTTCGGCACCGGTGAGCATCAGCGTCTCGCCGCCGAGTTCGCGCATGCCGACATCGAAGGAAATGCGGGTCCGGGTAGAGGGCTGTTCGAAAATCATCGCCAGCACCTTGCCAGCCAGGATCCCCTCGCCGCGGCGCACGCCGTTGCGGGTCTTCTTGATGCGCTTGCAGGCATCCAGGATATGGCGAAGCTCGTCGCCGCCGAACTGGGTCAGGTCGAGAAAATGCCGCGACATACCGTTACTGGTCACTCTGCCGCTCCTTTTGCTGTCAGTGTCTGCTCGATCGCGATTGCCGCGGTTTCAAAACGCGCAACCGCTTCGCCGATTTCTTCCTCGGAAATCGTCAGCGGCGGCATGATCCGCGCCACGTTGTCGCCGGCGGGCACGGTCAATGCGCCGGCCTCACGGGCCGCGCCGACGAAGTCGCCGACCGGAACCACGCATTTGATGCCGAGCATCAGGCCATTGCCCCGCACTTCCGAAAAGACCTTCGGATGGCCGTCGACCAGCCCGGCGAGCTTCTGCTTGAAAGACAGGCCCTTGGACCGGACACTTTCCAGAAAGTCGTCTGCGAGGACGACATCGAGAACCGCGTTGCCGACGGCCATGGCCAGCGGATTGCCGCCGAAGGTGGTGCCGTGGGTTCCCGGAACCATCGGCGCTGCCGCCTCTTCGGTTGCCAGGCAAGCGCCCATGGGGAACCCGCCGCCGATGCCCTTGGCGATCGCCATGAGGTCCGGCGTGACACCGGTCCATTCATAGGCAAAAAGCTTGCCGGTCCGACCGACACCGGTCTGGATTTCGTCGAAAATCAGCAGGATACCTTCATCGTCACAGAGCTTGCGCAACTGGCGCAGGAACTCGACCGGAATCTCGCGGATGCCGCCTTCGCCCTGGATCGGTTCGATAGCGATCGCCGCCGTCTGCGGACCGACGACTTTCTTCAGGGCTTCCATGTCGCCGGCCGGCACCTGATCGAAACCGGGCGCCTTGGGGCCGAAGCCTTCCAGATACTTGGCCTGTCCCCCTGCCGCGATGGTGGCAATGGTCCGACCGTGGAAGGCACCTTCGAAGGTGACGATATGATAGCGCTCGGGTTCACCCCGGTCATAGTGATAGCGGCGTGCCGTCTTGATGGCGGCTTCCATCGCTTCCGCACCGGAATTGCAGAACATAACCTTGTCCGCGAAGGTCGCCTCGGCCAGACGGCGGCCGAGCCGCTCCTGATCCGGCACCTTGTGCAGGTTCGACACGTGCCAGAGCTTTTCGGCCTGGGTTTTCAGGGTCTCAACCAGGTGCGGATGACAATGGCCGAGCGAATTCACCGCGATGCCGGAACCGCAATCGAGAAAACGTCGGCCGTCGTTCGTCACGAGCCAGACACCTTCCCCGTGATCGAACTCCAGGCTCGATCTTGCGTAATTCGCGAACAGCGCAGTCGCCGACATTGTTTCAACTCCTCTGGAGACCGGGTTTTCCGGCTCGCCTCAGGCCCCTTTTAAGGCCAAAACGCAACGTGCCGCCCCAAAGAGGCGGCACGCGCAGTTCAGGACTTCTTATACACTGCTTCCCGTGGTTTGTGTCAATGCAAATGGCGCAAATCAGCCACTTCCGGCGAGCGGCATGATTTGCGCCATTTATGGGGAAAAGTCAGTTCTTCCCCATCTCATTGAGGCAGGTAACTTGCCTGCGCTTTTCTCCCTATTGTAATCTCCAACCCATCAGCCACGATATCTCGTGCATCAAATCAAATCACGGCACTATATATGCCATGACTGGCGCGTTCATACGTGCCTTAACACCGGGTTAATGCCGTTAGGCATGGGCTACGGACCAAGGGATGCGGCAAATGAGTTGGACGACGGAACGCGTAGAGCTTTTGAAGAAACTCTGGAGCGAAGGCCTGAGCGCAAGCCAGATTGCCGGAGAACTCGGAGGCGTCACGCGGAATGCGGTCATCGGCAAGGTTCATCGGCTGGGCCTATCCGGACGGGCAAAGACACCGTCACCGGCCAGCAAGCCGCGCCGCAACCGGCCCTCATCGCCAACCTCTCCGGCCTCTTCGGCAAGTCGCCAAAGCACGCAGCAACCCCAGTCGCGGGGCGCGACGGCTCTGAAGATGGCCCCGACTCCCGCTCCTGAAGTCGAACCGGAAGCAGAACCGATCGCCGAGCTGGTTCCCATTTCCGAACGGGCGACGATCCTGACGCTGACGGAACGGACCTGCAAATGGCCGATCGGCGATCCGAGCAGCGAAGACTTCTATTTCTGCGGACGCAATTCCGATCCGGGCGTGCCTTACTGCCCCCATCACTGCCGGATCGCCTATCAGCCGGTCAGCGACCGCCGCCGGGACCGCCGGGTGGCAAACACAGCAAACACGGCGGCACGCGCTTCTTAAGGGAGGGCAGCCACTTCCACTTCATGGTACGAAAAAACCCGCCAAACCGGCGGGTTTTTTGTCATTTCCGTTTCAAGCGTGTTCAGGCGAACATTTGTCAGGCGACGGCGAACTGGTCGTTGAACGCATAGCCCGCCCCACGCACCGTGCGGATCGGATCCTTTGCCTTGCCCCGGTTCAATGCCTTGCGGAGACGGCCGACGTGAACGTCCACCGTGCGCTCGTCCACATAGACATCGTGCCCCCAGACACCGTCGAGCAGTTGTTCGCGGGAGAAGACACGGCCCGGCGAGGTCATCAGGAATTCCAGGAGGCGAAATTCGGTCGGCCCCAGATGGATTTCCTTGGTGCTGCGACGAACCCGGTGGGTTTCGCGGTCAAGCTCGATATCACCGGAGCGCAGCATCGAGGAGACGACTTCCGGGCTCGCCCGGCGCAGGATTGCCCTGACACGTGCCATCAGTTCAGGGACCGAAAACGGCTTGACGACGTAATCGTCCGCACCGGTGGACAGCCCACGGATACGCTCCGCTTCCTCTCCGCGCGCGGTCAGCATGATCACGGGCAGCCGTTCGGTGTCTTCACGCGCACGAATGCGGCGACACAGTTCGATACCGGACAGGCCCGGCAGCATCCAGTCGAGCAACAGAAGGTCCGGCTGGTTCTCCCTAAGCCGGATCTCCGCTTCGTCTCCGCGTTCGCAGGTTTCGACTGAATATCCTTCAGCTTCCAGATTGTATCTCAGCAACAGGCTGAGCGGTTCCTCGTCTTCGACGATGAGTACCTTCGGCATTTACATGGGCTCCGAGTCATCCCGCCGGACAGGCATGCCCCGTCAGGCGTTTTCCTTATCGGTGACGCCGGTTTCGTCGACCTTGGGACGCTCGTCCTCAAGCCGTTCACCGGTCGTCATCCAATAGACGTTTTCCGCGATATTCGTGGCATGGTCGCCGATCCGCTCGAGGTTCTTCGCGCAGAAGAGCAGATGAGCGCACTGAGTGATGTTACGCGGATCTTCCATCATGTAGGTCAAAAGCTCGCGGAACAGCGACGTGTAGATCGCATCGACCTCCGAATCCCGCTCACGCACATGACTGGCGGTCGCGGCATCGCGTTTCGTGTAGGCGTCCAGCACTTCCTTCAATTGCGCCAGGGCAAGCTCGGCGATGTGTTCCACGCCGATGGAAAGCTTCTTGGACTGCAGGTCGTTGTCGATGGCAATCACGCGCTTGGACACGTTCTTGGCCAGATCGCCGACCCGTTCCAGATCGTTCGCGATGCGGCCAGCGGCCATGATCTCACGCAGGTCGCTGCCCATCGGCTGGCGCCGGGCGATGATCTCTACGATCTTGATTTCGACGTCCTGCTGCAGCTCATCGAGCCGAATGTCATGGTCGATCATCGATTGGGCGAGCCCCAGATCCTGGCTCACCAGCGCCGTCACCGAGTTGGTGACGATGGTTTCGGCAAGGCCGCCCATTTCAGCAATCCGGCTCTTGAGCGCCGTCAGTTCCTCGTCGTAGGCCGTAACTGTATGATCGGTCATACTGTGTCTCTCCGCAAATTCTGGTCTAGTGCATCAGCCGAAGCGGCCCGTGATGTAATCCTGCGTGCGCTTGTCCTGCGGATTGGTAAAGATGTCCTCCGTCGGCCCTTCTTCAACCAGAATTCCCAGGTGGAAAAAGGCGGTTCGCTGCGAAACGCGCGCGGCCTGCTGCATGGAGTGGGTCACGATCACGATCGTATAGTTCTCGCGCAGTTCGTCGATCAGTTCCTCGACCTTGGCCGTCGCGATCGGATCGAGCGCCGAGCAGGGTTCGTCCATCAGGATGATCTCCGGGTTCACGGCAATGGCACGCGCAATGCAAAGGCGCTGCTGCTGCCCGCCGGACAGACCCGTTCCGGGTGCATCAAGGCGATCCTTGACTTCTTCCCAGAGACCGGCCTTCTGCAGGCTGGATGACACGATTTCATCCAGTTCCGCCTTGTTGCGCGACAGGCCGTGGATCCGCGGGCCGTAGGCGACATTGTCGTAGATCGACTTGGGGAACGGGTTCGGCTTCTGGAACACCATGCCGACCTTAGCCCGAAGCTGAACCGGATCGACCTTGGAGTCATAGACATCTTCGCCGTCGATCAGGATCTCGCCTTTCACCCGGCAGATATCGATGGTGTCGTTCATCCGGTTCAGGCTGCGCAGGAAGGTCGACTTGCCGCAACCGGACGGACCGATGAAGGCGGTCACCGACTGGGCGGGGATGTCCACGTCGACATCCTTGATGGCATGGGTGTCGCCATAATAGACTTGCACCTTCCGCGCGACGATTTTCGGCTCATTCAGCATCTCGACGGCCTTGTGCTCGATTTCGGTCATTTGATTCATGGGAAGATACTTTCCTTACCAGCGGCGCTCGAAGCGCCGGCGAAGAATGATCGCGATCAGGTTCATGAGGATCAGGAACACCAGCAGAACGATGATCGCTCCCGAAGCGCGTTCGACGAAGGCCGGATCGCCGCGCTGGGTCCAGTTATAGACCTGGACCGGCAGAGCGGAGGCGGGGTCGAAGAATCCTTCCGGCGGAGCACCGGGATACTCACGGACAAAGGCCACCATACCGATCAGCAGGAGCGGCGCGGTTTCCCCGAGCGCCTGGGCGAGACCGATGATCGTTCCCGTCAGGATGCCGGGCATGGCCAGCGGCAGGACATGGTGGAAGACCGATTGCATCTTCGAAGCGCCGACACCCAGAGCCGCATCGCGGATCGAAGGCGGCACCGCCTTCAGTGCGGCTCGGGTAGCGATGATGATCGTCGGCAGGGTCATCAGCGTCAAAACCAGACCGCCGACGATCGGCGCCGACTGGGGTAATCCGGCAAAGTTGATGAAGACGGCCAGACCCAGGATACCGAAGACGATCGACGGGACCGCGGCGAGGTTGGCGATGTTGACCTCGATAATGTCGGTGAAGGCGTTCTGGGGAGCGAATTCCTCCAGGTAGATCGACGCGGCGACCCCAAGCGGCAATGACAATGCCAGCACGATGAGCATCATGTAGGCAGACCCGAGGATCGCCACGCCCAGACCCGCGGCCTCGGGCCGGGTATCGGATGCGTCAGGCGCTGTGAAGAATTCCCAGTTGAACCGGGTTGTCAGCACGCCGTCCGCCTTCAGCTCGTCCGCCAGCATAAGCTGCTGCGGAGACACGTTCCGGTCGAGCTTCGCGCTCTCCATGGTGACGCGCCCCTTGTAATAGCCGTCGATGCGTCCGGAAGCGAGAAGGTTGAACGGAACGGTTTTGCCGATGCTCGACGGATGGGCGAGAACATAGTTGCGCAAGTCTGCCGGCGCCTGTTTGGAGACCAGTTTCGCAGCATCCTTCTCGCTCAACCCTTCGATGGAGATCCCCTCCTCCGCCATCTTGTCCGCGAGCGCCTTCTTGATCAGGGGCGCATAGCCGAACGTCGTGACCTTGGCGATGTCGTCCAGATTGCGATTGCCATTCTTGTCCAGCTTAGCCGGATCAAGATAGACATTGACCGAAATGAAGGTCTGGCTGAAGGACGACAGCCCGTTCATCAGGATCGAGGTCAGAAGCCCCACCAGCGCGAGCACGCCGATCGTCACGGCGATCTGCCCGATCAGGCGGAAGCGGGCTTCCGCGGCGTTGCGCTGCTTGGTGCGCTTGTCGAGGACCAGCAGCGATCCCTTGCGCGGGCTCACGGCTGCGGCGGTGTCGGCCGTTGCGGTTGCGTCGCTCATTCGTACTGCTCCCGGTACTTGCGCACGATATAAAGGGCCAGCACGTTCAGCCCCAGAGTGAAGACAAACAGGGTCAGGCCCAGGGCGAAGGCAACCAGCGTTTCCGGGCTGGCGAATTCTGTATCCCCGGTCAGCTGACTGACGATTTTGACGGTGACGGTCGTCATGGCCTCGAACGGATTGAGGTCCAGTTTTGCGGATGCCCCGGCCCCCAGAACCACGATCATCGTTTCCCCGATGGCACGGCTGGCGGCCAGCAGGATTGCACCGACGACGCCTGGAAGGGCCGCGGGCAGGATGACCTGCTTGATGGTCTCAGACCGGGTCGCGCCCAATCCGTAGGAGCCGTCGCGCATGGCCTGGGGCACCGCGTTGATGATGTCGTCGGACAGAGAGCTGACGAAGGGGATCAGCATGATGCCCATCACCAGGCCGGCTGTCAGAACCGACGAAGACGAGGTTCCAAGCCCCAGGGGCTGTGCAAACCAGTCGCGAAGGAAGGGCCCGACGGTGATCAGTGCGAACAGACCGTAGACGATGGTCGGGATACCGGCCAGCACCTCGATGGCGGGCTTCGCCAGGTTACGCACGGCTCTTCCGGCATACTCGGAAAGATAGACCGCGATCATCAGACCGATCGGAACGGCCACCACCAACGCCACGAACGAGACATAAAACGTTCCCCACAGCAGCGGCAGAATACCGAGATCGGATCCGCCCCGAAACTGCGGGTTCCACACCGAGGAGAAGAAGAAGTCCTTCGCCGGATACAGTTTGAAAAAGTTGAAGGTCTCGAACAGCAGCGAACCGACGATGCCGACCGTTGTCAGGATCGCAACCATCGACGAGCCGAGCAAAAGCGTCTTGACGAAGGTTTCGCTGTTGTTTCTGGCACGCAGTTCGGGCCGTATGCGCGTAAAGGCCCATGCTCCGGCGACAAGCGCCAGCCCCAACACGGCAACCGTCATCAGCAAAGAGCCGGTCTTCTGTTGGGACCGATACGTCTTGGCGGCGTCGAAAACCTCGACGGGAACGTTGCCTCCCAGCGCGACGCCGACATCGGCAAGGCGGCTGCGGACGTTGGTGAAGTCGGCGCGCATCCGGACGAGGTCGTCCTCGCTGATACCGCCACGCTCCATCAGAGCATCCAGGCCGTCCGCGATCCGGCGAACGTCGGACATCACCAGACTGCGCGCGCCCCCTTCGGGAATGACGCTGTCGGGGATCATTCCGCTCACGCGGCCTTCAATCAGCATCGGCTGCACGAACAGCCAGGCAGCCAGAAGAAGCAGAGCGGGAATGGCTGTGAACAGCGCCAGGAATTGTCCGTAATAACTTGGAAGAGAGTGCAGTTTGCGGCCTTCATTCGCCGCCTGAGACAAGGCACGCTGCCTGCCTACGAAGTAGCCGAGCACAGCAAGGCCCAGCACAATCAGGATTAGGATGCCCACGCTCATTGTTTTCCGCCATAATCAAAAAATGGAAACCGGTGGCGCGCGATCCGTGCGCCACCGGCCGTTTTTGGAGATTACTTCAGCGGACCCATCGGAGTGCGGTTCTTGACCATTTCCTGGGTCTTGGCCAGCTCCGGATCGGAGACGAGGCCGTAAGCGGCCAGCGGGCCGTCCGGGCCAGCCATTTCGTCAGACACGAAGAACTCGATGTATTCCTGCATGCCCGGGATCACGTCCAGGTGCGCGTTCTTCACGTAGAAGAACAGCGGACGGGAAACCGGATATTCGCCGGAAGCGATCGTCTCGGTGGACGGGGTCACACCGGACATGGTCGCAACCTGCAGCTTGTCGGTGTTGTTCTGGTAGAAGGACAGGCCGAACACACCGAAACCGTTCTTGTTGGCGTCAACGCGGGCCAGGGTTTCGGTGTAGTCGCCGTCGATGTCGACGGATACGCCGTCGGTGCGCAGGTCCATGCAGGACTTCTTGGCAGCTTTTTTGTCGCCGCCGTTTTCAGCCATGATGGCTTCGAAGGTGCCGTCTTCTTCACAGCCGTCGGCAATCACCTTTTCGTCGAAGACTTCACGAGTACCGTGCTTGGTACCCGGGACGAAGGCCAGGATTTCCTGCTTCGGCAGATCGGCGCGGACCTGATCCCAGGTCTTGTAGGGGTTGTCGACCAGCTTGCCGTCCACGAGAACCTTGGCGGCCAGGGCCTTGTGCCAGTCGGCCGGGGTGAAGGCGAAAGCCGGGCCGTTGATGTCGCTGGCGAAGACGATGCCGTCATAACCGATGCGAACTTCCTGGATTTCGGCAACGCCGTTCTTGGCGCACAGATCGATGTCCGACTGCTTGATGCGCGAAGAGGAGTTGGCGATGTCGATGGTGTTTTCACCGACGCCTTCACACAGCTTCTTGCGGCCGGCACCCGAACCGCCCGATTCAACAACCGGAGTCGGGAATTCGAAGTTTTCGCCAAATGCTTCAGCAACGATGGACGCGTACGGCAGAACGGTGGACGAACCAGCGATCTGGATCTGGTCGCGTGCCTGAGCGGCACCAGCGACAACGGTTCCGGCAACAGACAGTGCTGCCACGCTAACGAGGGTCTTGAATTTCACTTGACCACTCCTTTTGAATGTCAAGGTTTGTTGGATATTCGCAGAGACCGTGATTGCCCCGACGACGAGCGGACCCTAGGCCTCGTTCGTGAGACTTCTATGACGGTTATGTATCAGTTTTGTGACTATTCAAACTATTGAATTATATGATCTTTTCTTCCAAGATAATAAGTTCATGACAGAAACGGCCGATCAGGATGACAAGAATCCTATCGCTCAGGCCGGACCGGCTCGGCTTGGTCTGGTTTGACTCTGGAAGCGACGGGCAAGCGGCGCCAAAACCCTTCTCTTCACAACTGCCGAAACGTCAATTGCGAATTTTCCCGACACGAAGCACATACAGATGGCCGCCCTGATCTCTGAGCGGAAACATAGGGGCCCGGATACTCCGCCCAAGGGCAGGTTTCAGCTTCCGGCATGCGATCCGGCCGGCGAAAACCGGTATTGCCACGGTCTAGAAGATGTCGGCGGTCAGGAGGCTTCAATGGGCAGGAAGTGAACTGTAAACACAGACCCCTTTCCAGGGGCGCTGGCGATTTCGAGCCGGGCCCGGTGGCGCGCCAGAATGTGCTTCACGATCGCAAGCCCGAGACCCGTCCCCTTCATGGCGCGGCTGGAGCCCACATCCACCCGGTAGAAGCGCTCCGTCAGACGGGGGACATGTTCCGACGCAATTCCCGCGCCGTAGTCCTGCACCGAAAGGCAGATGTGGTCCACCGGGTCACCATTCTTTTTCATGGAGATGCGGATATCCACGAACTCCCCGTCGCCGCCGTACTTCAAGGCGTTCTCGACGAGATTTTCCGCCACCTGTATCAGCTCGTCGCGATCCCCCCGGACGATGGCATCGTCAACATCGACCTCGGTGCGAATCGTGATTCCCAGATCGTGCGCCAGCGGTGCGAGCGCATCCGCCGTATGGCGTGCGATCTCGATCAGATCGACCGACGCGCTCGGCCGGACGTGTGCCTTAAGTTCGATTCTGGACAAGGACAGGATATCGTCGATCAGGCGACGCATACGGCCGGCCTGCTCCAGCATGATTTTGAGGAATCGGTCCCGTGCCTCCGGGTCGTCCTTGGCCGGTCCCTGCAAGGTTTCGACGAAACCGGTCAGGGACGCGAGCGGCGTACGCAATTCATGGCTTGCATTCGCAACGAAGTCGGTGCGCATCCGTTCGAGGCGCTTTTGTTCCGTCTGGTCGTTGATGACCACCAGAATGAAATCCGGCTTGGTCGGCAGATTGTCGGCGACCGCGGACCCGGGCATGTAAACGGGAGCCACATGGGCCTCGAAGAAGGCTTCGGTCGGAACCTTTTCCTGCCAGTGGATCCGTTCCGGTTCGCCGGTTGTCGACACGCGGTCGAACGCTTCCAGCAGAGACGGCGCCCGCAGGGAGAAGGACAGGGGGTCGCCGGGTTTGACCTGACCGTAATAGTCGATCGCCGCCGCATTGACATAACGGGTAATGCCGCGGCCGTCAGCAACGAAACACGGAACCGGCAGGGCATCGACCGTCACCTTCATGCCGGTTCCAGGCCACATGCGCCGGAGCTGGCGCCGCTGGCCGGCCTGCAGCTTCATCGACCGTGAACGACGCGGCACGAACGCAGCCACCATTGCCAGGATAACGACCCCCGACAGGGAGGCGAGCACGGGAACGCCGTAAACTCCGGACGCAACAGCCCCCAGCACGACGCCAACGAACACAAGCCAGCGCGCGTCGCGGAATCGCGACAGCGGAGCAGCCTCTTCCAAGTCAATGGCCAGATCGTCTGGCGAAGTCAATTTGTCGGCCATCCTCAAACGCTGGCTGTTGCAGATACTTTTTCGCGGACCAGACCGCCGAACCCAGGTCGGCGCTGTCGTCACGGCTCGTGACGGTGGGCAAAGCTGATAGCACGCAGGATATGTCAATCAGGCGACATTTGAACACGTTTCGCTGCAGAAAATACTTTGTCAGCGAAATTCCTTGCCGGCAGCCACTTCGACCATTCGGTCGAGCCTCTTTTTCCAGCCGCCATCGACGGCCATGGCCTGCAGATAATCGTCCGCGTCCTCGCCATGACGAAGGAATTCGCTGTGCACCAGCTCCAGGCGCGTCGACTCGCCGGCCTCGCGAAAGCTGATCATGACGCGGCTTGCGGTTGCCGGATCCGCGATCGGTTCCCCTTCCGCAGAGACCTGCCAGGCTAGACGGACGTACAGAGGCTCTTCGATGGACAGGATCGTCCCCCAGACCCGGCTGCGGCCGTCCTGTCCGATTTCGTAGCACGTTCCGCCGGGGCGCGGTTCAATGCCGCATTCGCGTATCGCTCCGCCGCTGCCGGGAAACGGCGATATCCACCAGGCCGAAGGATGATCGACGACCAGCTCGAACGCCTTCCCGCGAACCAGCGGCAGAATACATTCGAACCGGCACGGTTCTTCGTTCGACATCATTGCCCCTCAAATTCCAGTTGCGCGCATAAAAGTGATACCAGAGAAAATTGCCCGCAAACGGCCGCCCGCTGCCGGCGAGGCTGTAGCCGGTTCAGGCATCATAAAGATGACACTTCGAACGGCATCGTGGTGCACGATATAAGATCCATGTTATGGGGCAAGATGCGATCAGGCAAAGAAAGCCTGTTGTCACGGAAAAAAAAGGGACCTCGGTTGAAGCACGAACGCACATTCGATCCTTCCTATGGGACAGCCGTGGAGGTGTCGGACGGCATCCGACGCCTCACCTGCGAGAATCCCAGCCCGTTCACCTTCCACGGGACCAACACCTACCTCATCGGCCAGCGCGAGATAGCGGTTCTTGATCCGGGGCCGGAAAACGAAGCGCATATCGACGCCATCGTGAACGCTGCCGGCGCCGACGCCATCAAGGCCATCCTGGTCAGTCACACGCATATGGACCATTCGCCCGGAGCCCGGCTGTTGCAGGCCAGGACCGGGGCGCCGATCATCGGCTGCGGGCCTCACAGGGCAGCCCGCAGCCTTGCAAGCGGCGAAGTCAACACGATGGATGCAAGCGCCGACAGCGACCACGTTCCGGATGAGGAACTGAAAGCCGGAGACACGTTTTCGCTTGGTGATATCGTATTCGAAGCCATCGAAACCCCCGGACATACGGCCAACCATCTCTGTTTCGCCGTCTCGGCAACGCAGATCCTCTTTTCCGCCGATCACGTGATGGCGTGGTCGACGTCCATCGTGGCGCCGCCGGACGGGAATATGCGGGACTACATGACGTCCCTCGAGCGCCTTCTTCAAAGGCGGGAAACCGTCTATTTGCCGGGCCACGGCGGCGCGGTGCGCGACGCACACGGCTATGTCGAGGAACTGAAAGCCCACCGCATGGGTCGGGAGCGTTCCATCCTGGACCGGCTCGACGATGCGCCTGTTTCCATCCCGGACCTCGTCCTGCAGATCTACGACGATCTGCCTCCGGGATTGCGGCCGGCGGCGGCGCTTTCCGTTTTCGCCCATCTGGAGGACCTGGCGGAGCGCGACCTCGTTTCAGCCGATCCGAACGTCACGTTGACGGCGTCTTACCGCCGACCGTCCTGATCCAAGGGTACGCGCCTCATCCCGACAGGCCGGCCGCAGTGTTATCCTCATCCGGCGCACGATTATCTTCCTCCCCAAAATAGGGTTTGAAAGCAGGGATCGGAATACGCTCCGCATCCGCCCTCCCCGTGTCGACTTCAACCGGCCCTTCCGCGTCGGCTTCCGAGGCAGCCTGATCGGGAGTGGCAAGGTCCTCCTCAGTGACCGAAACCCGGGCAAGGTCGCCATAGGTTTCAAGCAGGACATCATCGATTCCAGCGAACAGGGCACGGATTCGATCCGCATTCCCGGTCAGGCCTTCGAGACCGAATCGGGACACGGACCGAACATCCAACAACACGCCGACCGGATCCGGCCTGATCCGTACGACCATATCCTCGACCAGCCCGAGCAGCGGCGTTCTGGCTTCCACCTGTAGTCCCGTGGGAGCGTCGAGAAGATCAGGCGGCAGTTCATAGGTGATCACCCAGCCATTGCGCCTGGCGACTTCCAGTGCCGCCGCATGCAGCTGCGCCGGTGCAATCCGGTATCGGCGTGGAACGATGTCGGGGAAAAGATCCCGTTGCAGGCCGGTTTCCGAGGGCTGAAACAGCGCTTTCAGGACATCGCCCGGGTCTTCGCCAGCCTCACTGGATACGGTCTTGAATTGTGGCGGGTCGCTCCAGTTCGTGGACACATCCCCCATGCCCGGAGACAGGATGGCTTGCCCTGCAAACAGTCCCAACGGCACCAGGGCGACCAGACCGTACAGCGTCCCCAGGACAGCCTTCGCCGCGCCTGTGCCGCCTCGAACCCAAAGGCGGGTGAAAGCCACCAGAGCGAACAGAATAGCGACGATGCCGAGCCCCGCCCCCGCAAGGACGGAAAACACCATTTCGCGGGGGCCGATCAACGCGACGCGTTGCGCCAGCACCGCGAGGATGCTGACAGGCACAGCCACGGCACCGAGCCGCTGGCTGACACGCGCACTTGTGGAACTGTAGACGGGATACCGCTTCATCGCACCGCAGTTTCGTTTTTGACTTTCGCCAAGTTATTGCCCGACGCTCTCGGGTCAGGGTTCATTCCAATCCGGTTTACGGATCCTGACCCTAAGGGTTAGCACCACAATTCAGGAAACAGAAAGCAGAAACATTAAGTCACATGACGTGCTTCCGGAAGATAGACTTGGCCCCTTCCGTCAAGGCCGATCCACGCAATGTCATAAAACCACTTAAACAGCAGAGTTTTCCTGACTAAATCGTTAAGCCGCGTAACAAACTGTCATGTCTTTTGACTGGCAACCCTTCTTTCAAAAGCGCATCATGAATCGTCGTTAACCACGCGTTGCGCCGAAGGACCTGCAAGTTCGAATTCGCCTTACGGAGGTCCCAATCGAAGTGCACGCTGATCAAAACGTATCGATTTGGACGCAAACAATGTCTAGAACTGCAACACACCCAGCCTCTCAAGCTCCGGCATCGGCAAAGCCCAATCTGGAAAACCAATACAAGCCGGTGGGTATTGCCGCGGTCAACGCCGCCACAATATGCAAGAGCCAGACCCGGCCGGACAAGACCGGCAAGAAGTAGTTCTGGCGGGGTTTTCCCGACGAGAGCTCCGGTCACGGGTTTGATTTGTTGCTGGCTTCTGTTGCCCGACCGCGGTGCGGTGCGGTGCGCGGGAAATAGCTGCTTTGCGCCGGCGAAGGTAAGAGTCCGCACTTGGCGCCCCCCATCCAGCGGGCTTTTGAAGCGTCTGGCGACATCACTGAAACATTCGGCCGGTGCGCTTTTTTCTGCCGACAAGGCGGATCGCGCGCCGCCGTGCTTCCCATCGCGAGTGCGGGCCAACGCAGGCAGCGGGCAAAAGAGCCCGGCCCTTCGGAGGGCGGAAGGGGCCATTGGCTTGTGGTGCGCCGCTTGCACTGTGCCCCCCTATCGCGCCGCGCGACGCGCCTTGCCGAATGAAGCGCTTTCCGCCCTCAAATGCCGCAAAGTTGTCGCCTGACGCTCGTATCTTCCGGTATGGTTGGACAGGCCGTAGCGAATCGCTTCCGGCCGGGTTTTTGCGATTCCAGGAGCCTTTCGATGATCATCGCCTATTGCCCGTCCACGTCCGGCCTGACCCGGATAGAACTGGCCCCCGGTGATCACCTGCCCGCGACATCGGTGTGGATCGACCTTGTCCGCCCGACCCAGGAGGAGCAGAAAATCGCCGAGAAGCTCATGGGTGCGGCTATTCCGACCCGGGATGAAATCGCTTCGATCGAGACCTCGGCGCGCCTTTACAATGAGCCGGGCGCGATCGTCATGACCGCGATCCTGCCCATGGCCGCCAAAGCGCTCGACCCGGAACTGTCGTCCGTCACCTTTGTCCTGAGTTCCAGGCGGCTGGTCACCGTGCGTTACGGCGAACCGAGATCGGTCGCCATTTGCGCACGCAAGGTGCAAACGGACACCACGATCGCCCATACCGGATCGGCGATTCTTTTCACCATGCTGGATATTATCGTCGACCGATGTTCCGACGTCATGGAGGAGGCGTCGTCGCTCTACGATTCGCTTTCGCTCCAGGTGTTCGAAGTGGGTCTCACCTCCCGAAAAACCAAGAGCTACCAAACAGCGATCAAGGAACTGGGCCGCATCGGATTGCAGATCGCCAAGATGCATGACGTCTGCGCCAGCTTTTCCCGAATGATGCTGTTTCTGGCCAGCCATGCCCAGAAGGTGTCGTTGAGCGAAGAGCAGGTCGAGCAGTGCCGCCTGACCGGGCGGGACATTCACTCCATCAAGGAGCATGGCGACGCCCTGGACAACAAACTGTCCTTCCTGCTCGACGCCACCGTCGGCCTGGTGACCCTCGAACAGAACCAGATCATCAAGATCTTTTCCGTTCTCGGCGTCATCTTCCTGCCGCCGACCCTGATCGCCTCGATCTACGGAATGAATTTCATCAACATGCCGGAACTGAAGTGGAACTTCGGCTTCTTCTTCTCGCTCGCCCTGATGTTCGGATCCGTCGCCGTGACCTTCCTGTTCTTCCGGATGAAAAAACTGTTGTGACGGAACGGCCTCCTCACGGATAAAGCCGGCTCGTGGTCCACTCCTGATCCGGCCCGGACCGCTTGAACTGAACCCGGTCATGGAGACGAAACGGACGGTCATGCCAGAATTCGATCGAGGTGGGCACCAGCCGCATCCCGGACCAGTGGTCGGGGCGCGGGATCTCTCCAAGGGCGAATTTGGCGGTATAGCGGGCGACTTCCTTTTCCAGCGCGAAGCGGCTTTCCAGCGGGCGCGACTGTTTGGAGGCCCAGGCGCCGATGCGGCTGCCACGTGCCCTTGAGCGGTAATACTCGTCCGCTTCCTGATCGGAAACAGGGCTGACCGGTCCGCGAATCCGGATCTGACGGCGCAGCGACTTCCAGTGGAAGCACATGGCGGCCTTGCCCGCGGAGAGCAGTTCTGTGCCCTTCGCGCTCTCGAAATTCGTGTAAAAAACGAAGCCCCGTTCGTCGAACCCCTTCAGCAGCACCATCCGCACATTCGGCAATCCATCGGGGTCCACCGTCGCCAGAGCAACTGCGTTCGGATCGTTGATTTCCGCTTCGGTTGCGTCATTAAGCCATTCACCGAAAAGCTCAAACGGTTTCTTGACCTCCGTAAAGTCACCATTTGTTAACTCTTTTGTCGAAGGGTCAGGGGTGGTCATCGGATACCTGTCAAAAAAATCGATGGCTCGTCCAGATGTGTATTGAGTAGCCGGACAAGCGAGGTCTTGGGGGCGTGTTTGAGTTCAAGTCATATACCGCCAGAGGTATAAAGATCCAGAGCGCATGGCTGGCGGCCTTTGCGATTTCCGGAATGCTTGGCGCTTGCAGCCCGGTCAGCATGCCGATCGGCAGTTCGGATATCGAAACGCCGCTCGTGCTCACCGGATCCATTCCCTCCCTGGACGACGACGCCTATACAGATGTCGGCGCCGATGATCGCAAGCTGATCGCGAAGACCATTCACACCGCAGTGGACGACGACAACACGGCTGAGGCCCTTGCCTGGTCCAATCCGGAAAGCGGCAATTCCGGCACGATCTCGGATGTCGACGTGTCCCAGTTCGAGGACACCGGCTGCCTTTCCTTCAAGACAACGGCCAATACGATCACCGGTGTCGGGCTTTACGAAGGAACCGCCTGTCGCGACATTTCCAATGCAATGGCCATAACCGTGCTGCGCGTCGCCAAAACTTGAATGCGCTGGTATTCGTTGTAAAACAGCGGCTAATCTCATCGTTGCCGAGAATCGGATCTGGAATTTTTTCCTAACACTTCCGATATATAGGGCAACACTGTTCAGCGACCGCCCAGGTGAACCGCCGCAAAGAGTTGCGGCAGAGTTTCGGGAAGGTCCGCTGTCTCGCAACAAGCACCCCACGGGGTTAGGTGACAATCGATGCGTGATCCCTATAGCGTCCTCGGCGTTGCAAAAGGCGCCAGTGAGGGCGACATCAAAAAGGCCTTCCGCAAGCTGGCCAAGAAATATCATCCGGATCAGAACAAGGACGATCCGACGGCACAACAGCGCTTTGCCGAAGTCAATCAGGCCTACGAAATCGTGGGCGACAAGGACAAGCGCCAGAAATTCGACCGCGGCGAGATCGACGCGGATGGAAAGCCGCGGTTCCAGTCCCATGGTTTTGACGGCTTCAGCGACTTCCAGGATTTCGGCGGCGCCGGTGGCGCGCGCGGCTTCCGTGGGCAAGGCGGCGGCTTTCAGGGCGGCGGCCCCACCGGAGGCGGCGGCTTCGACGACATCCTGAACGACATTCTCGGCGGTTTCGGCGCCGGCCGCAAAGCCCGTCCCGGCAAGGCCTCCGCGGGGCCCCGTGGCCCCGCACCGCAGAAAGGCAAGAATGCCGAGCTGATTGCGAACGTGTCGCTTGAGGAACTGGTCACGACCGGCAAGACCCAGGTGACCCTGCCAAGCGGAAAGACGGTCAATGTCACCATTCCTGCAGGCAGCGGCGAAGGCGATACGATCCGCCTGCGCGGCCAGGGCTATCCGGGCGAAGCCGGCGGCCAGCCCGGCGATGCGCTTGTCGAGGTCCACCTGAAGCGGCACAAGCTGTTTGAGGTGCGCGGCAGCGATCTGATCCTGGATCTGCCGTTGACCCTTTATGAGGCGGTGCTGGGCGCAAAGGTCCGCACCCCGACCCTGACCGGCGCGGTCAATCTCAGCATCCCGCCAAACTCCTCCAGCGGCAAGATCATGCGTCTGAAAGGCAAGGGCCTGCCGACCAAGGGCGGCGGCCACGGCGACCTTCTGGTCCGTCTGCAGATCACCCTGCCGCCGAATGCGGACGAAGAACTGGAAACCCTGATGAAGGCCTGGAAGGAAGTCACACCCTACCGGGCGCGCGGGCCGGAATTCGAGTAAGCCTTCGTACAAGCGAACAAAAGAGGCCGCCGGCGGCAAACCGGCGGCTTTTTTTATTCAGGGTGCGAACTGTCGGGTCTTACCGGATAAGCCAGCCAACCCGACAGTCACACGCGAGAGCCGGTTCTGCCCTGTGCTGCGTATCGCCGTCAGAACCGGTAAAGCAGGCTCAGCCGTCCCACGTGATCCTGTGCGTTCTCGCCCAGTTCGCCCTGATAGGTGAGCGCGAGGCTGAGGAAGTCATCCTTTTCGAACGAGACGCCTGCCTCGAACAGGGCCGTATTCTCGTCGATCGGCGCGCCGGAGACGGCGAAGCTTTCGCCACCTGTGGCAAAGCGCATGGTGGAACCTGGGTCGATATCGCCGAAGGAATGACGCCAGGCGAGCGAGCCCAGGATCGAGGTCCTGATGCTTTCGGTCTCCGCGACGATTGCCTCGCCTCTCAGCCCCAGCGTGGTCACGCCCATCAGATCGTCGTCCGCCCTGGAGGTCAGCGCTGCAGATCCGCCGGTTTCCGTGAACGCATCGGTATGCTGGTTGACAACCGCAAGACCGGCGAAGGGTTCGATCGCCCCCTTGCTCAGGCGCAACGCATAGCCTACTTCAGCAAAGGCCTGTGCCGTGGAGGCGTTGTAATCCGCCGTCAGATGGTCCGAGAAGTCGGTAAAGGCGACGGTCCGTGCCGTGTCGACGTCATGCAGCGTATAGCTCGCGCCTGCGCGCAGGCCGAGCGTGCCGTCGAACAGATCCCAGCTGGTCCCTGCATAGGCACCGGCATGATAGCTGTCGGCTGAGCCGCTGGCGCGGTTTCCGGAGGAGTTGAACAGGGTCTTTGTATACCCGGCCATCACGCCGGTGCGGATCCCCTCGACAAGTTCCGCGTCGAAGCCCATGAGGAAGCCGCCGCCGTAGCTTTCGACGGCGTCCGTGTCGGCGGTCGCATTCACCTTGCCCCAGCCACCGAAAGCCCGGCCCCACATCTGGGCATTGAGCTGTTGGAACACCGGCACCTCTCCGGCCCCGTGAAAGCCCATGGAGACCTGGTCGCCGGTTCCGGCCCCCACCCCGCCACTGGCATTCAACAGACGCTGGTTGACGGTCGTCCGGTCAACAGCCGCGCCGACCATCAAGGTGGCCTGGAAGCTGGCTTGAGCCTCGCCGGAGAGCTCCTGGAACGCCTGTTCCGTCTCACCGTCGCGGATCGCCTGGACGAAATCGTGCAAGGTCCCGGAGCCCGTGTCATCGATCACTTTGGCCACGGACTTCTGGTTCGGCGTGACCGCCTCGGAGGAGAACGGCTTCGGCGTCCAGGATGGAGTGGGCGTTGGGGTTGGGGTTGGTGTCGGCGTTGGCGTTGGCGAGGGGGTCGGCGTTGGGGTGGGTGTCGGAGTGGGAGGCGGCACGAAGGACCGGGCCAGTGTCAGCGTCGCATCTGTTCCGGTGTAGAGGACCGAGGCATCCATGAAGGCGAAGTTTTCCTTCACCGTGCCGAATTCACCGGACAGCGTGCCGGCTGATAGGACCGTGTAGCTGTTGCCGGGTTTGTGGGCGGAGCCGCCGGCCGGAACGGTTTGGGCGAGCAGGGAGAGCGTTGCGCCACTGTCGATGGTGACTGAGCCGTTGGATACGGTCTTGTCGGAGTTGCCGGCACTGTCGATCTCCACCGCATAGGTCGAGCCGGACATGAAGCTCACGTTCCCGGTGCTCAGCGTGCCGATGGAATTGCCTGGTGCCAGCGTACCGCCTGAGGCAAGCGTGACATCGCCCACCGTGCCCGATCCGCCTAGCGTACCGCCGGAATAAACGGTGAAGTCGTTTACATAAGCGCTGTTGGCGGCAAAGAGCGCGCCGTCGTGGAGCCCGACCCCGCCGGTATAAGCGGAGGTGAGGTTGAAGGCACCGGTCTTGTAGATTTCCGCCGTGCCGGTGAAACCGGAAAAATCTCCGGTCAACGTGGTCGTGCCGGAATAGAAGGCCAGCGTGCCGGCGCCGGTCACGTTCACGTCGAAATCGTAGTCCGTGTCCGTGTGGTTGAAGACGAGGCTGCCCGTGCCGGAGCGGAAAGCGATCTCCACAGCCTCCAAGGTGCCGACCGCAGCAGCCGTCTCTCCGGAGGCAGCACCGATATTCACCGTCCCCGTGGAGCCGGCTTCACTGGCAACTGTAACGATTCCGCTGCCATTGTTGACCGAAAAGGTACCGCCATCAGAAACCGTCAGCGCGCCGGTGCCTTCATGGCCGACGGTGAAATCGGACCAATTTGTCCAAGTGCTGTTTCCGCCGGTGACGACGACGGTCCCTTTGGACCCGGAGGCCTTGCCGATATATGTCACGTTTGGACTGGCGTTGGTCAGCGAGGCCCCGGCGGAAACCCGCAACGTACCGCCATCGACGGTGGGGTCCGGCACGACGACGGACGTGGTTGTGCCGTGGCCGGAAAGGTCCAGTGTGCCGGCGAAGACGGACAGGTTTTCAAATGACGTTCCAGTCCGGCCCTTCATAGTCCAGGTGGCAGCACCGGTCTTGGAGAAGGCCTCGAAGCCGGTGAATTGACTGTCGAGGACGCTGAGGTCAAAGCTGGAATCGGTGCTGCCGCCGAAGATCAGCGTATCCGAGCTGCCATCGGCAACCACGTTGCCGTTGATGACAGAACCGGCCCGCAGCTCCAGCGAGTTGGTGCCGGAGGTGAAACGGATCGCGTTGGCCCGGTTACTCCCGTCCCCGGACAAACCACCGGAAACCGTGCCGCTGTTGACGATCGTCAGGTTGCTGCCGATGATGCCCACGCCGCCAGCGCCGGCTGCACTGCGCGACCAATCCTCGCCGCCCAGACCGCCAAGGCCGCCGTTTCCGCCGGAAATCTTTCCGGTGTTGACGAGGCTGATATCCGAACCGGACACACCGGCACCGCCGCCGCCACCCGAGCCGCCGGTGCCCGGTTCTAATTTTACAGGGCCGAATACTTTGCAGCAGGCGTCAGCGCCGTGTCCGCCCTGACCGCCGGAAATCGTTCCGGTGTTCATGATGGCGATGGCAGAGCCGGACATGCCGGCACCGCCGGCGCCCCCCGCGCCGCCGTCGCCTCCAATTGTTGCCGTGCCGATAGTTAAGGCGCCTCCCGCCCCCCCCATCCCTCCGGTGCCTCCTGTGATCGCACCACTGGTCGTGAGGCTAAAATTGCTGCCATCAACCCCAACGCCCCCGGCACCGCCGGCACCGCCATTATAGCTTCGATCGCCCTGGCTCTCTACACCCATTCCACCCATTCCGCCGCGACCGCCGGTCAGGCTTGCGGTGCTAGTGACCACGAAACCACTTCCGGACAGTGCGGTTCCGCCAACGCCACCTGCACTGGAAGCCAAAGCGTCTGTAATGAACCACCCCCGCCTCCCCGTTGCCCCGATAATGGCGCCGGACAAGCCGGTCGTGATTGCCTGCGACGACGAGGCGCCGGTCAGCGTCGTTGTCAGCATGTAGACAGTCAGGCCGTTGAGTGATGCCCCTGTTATCGCGACCGCTCGCGTCGCCTTAATTGTCACGTCGGTTCGAAGACTTGGGAGCGTGGCGCCGGTAACTGTGATGCTGGAGACGCCCGGCGAGATTTCGATGACGTCGCCATTTGCGGCCGCGCTTAGAATGGCCCAGCTCAAGCTGCCGCTGACCTTGCCTGAACCGTCATCCGTGGTTTTTGTCACCGTGTAGGTCGCAGCGGACGCCCGGTCGCTGCTGACTGTCAGGACAGCGGCCGCGCAGAGCGCGGTGGAAGCGAGCAGCCGGGAGATCAGACGGGCAGCACGTTGTCCCGTTTTTGACGAGCGAAGGACTGAACGGAAGCAACCGGCTGAGACAGGATTGGTGAAATTCCGAGTATGCCGCATCTGCTACCCTTGCCCCGAGACCTCATCATCGCCTTGGCACAGATGCTCCTGCGTGATGGGGGCAGGCAAAGATCAGCCGCAAGCCGGACGAACGCATTCCGCGTGCCTCCGACCTTTTCCGCCGTATTGCTTCTTACCTAAAGTAAGCCTATGCCCCCAAAGCACCTTTTCCGTATCCCCTTACGGGACAAGAGGAAAATGCCAAAAAGTATGTCCTAACGATATGCGCAAACATGGTTAAAAATAGATAAAGATTTCCGTAGGTTACTGAACCGGAAGCAGCGCAAGGTCGGCTGTAGACCGGCTGGCCCTTTGCCTGATTAGGGCGTTGCCCGGCAAGGATCCGGGATCTACGTCCGGCCTGAATTCGAGTTGGCGTTCGAATAAGCAACAAAAAAGGCCGCCTGCATTCAACCGGCGACCTTTCTTTATCGGGCAAAACGCCTTCAGGCCTTCTTCGTCATGAACGCCTCGAAGGTGGCGATGGTTTCCGGCGCTGTGAGCCGTTCGGTGAAAATTTCCGTTTCCGTCTCGATGCAGGCGAGCAGAGCGTCGCGATCGCCTTTCAGCAGACGACGCGCTGCCGCAAGTGCGGCGGGTGGCTTGGCAGCGAGCTTTCGGGCGCAGTCCAGGGCTGCGGCTTCCACATCACCGTCGATGACGTGATTGACGAGACCAGCTTTTTCGGCCCGCTCCGCACTGAAGGTCTCGCCGAGACACAGGAGTTCGAAGGCCCACTGACTGCCCATCAGTTTCGGGCCGATCAGGGTGGATCCAGCCTCCGGCACCAGCCCCAGATCCACAAACGGTGCCTTGAACACGGCATTCTGCGACGCAAAGATCATGTCGCAATGCATGAGCAGCGTCGTTCCGACGCCGACCGCAAGGCCGTCGACGGCCGCGATCAGCGGCTTGTCGTTCATCACGAGGGCTTTCAGAAAGCGGCCGGCCGGCCGGTCTCCGCTGTCGCCGCTCAATCCGTATTTGAGGAAATCCGCGATGTCGTTGCCGGCGGTAAAGGCGCCGGGATGACCGCAGATGAGGTGGCACCGGATCGCGTCGTCCGTGTTGCCTTCCTCCAGCGCCTCGGCCAGGGCGGCATACATGGCGCCGGTGAGCGCATTCTTCTTTTCCGGCCGGTCGATCCGCAGGATCTGGACACCGTCGGCAAGGGAGCGGCTGATCATCTGTTTTCCCTCCCCCTCAGGACGCCAGTTCATGGGCGTCGAAGGAGAGAATGCCTTCGGCGGATGTAAGGATATCGGCTCTGAGGGCCGCCGTTTCGCACAGGCTGGTTTCGCAGAAGGTTCGCGCCATCAGGGCCCGCTGCCGGGCGGCGGATGGATTGTCTGTGCCCGAGCGTAGTGCGCCTTTTGCCAGCAGCGCTCCGCCCAGGGTCAGTCCGGCGAGCCTCAGATAGGGCGTTGCCCCGGCGAGCGCATCGTTGACCCGGCCCTCGGCCTGCGCCTCTGCCATGAAGCCGGTTGCCGCTTTCAGATCGTCGATCGCCGCGTTGAGGCGCTCCCCGACCCGGCCCAGTTCAGGCCGATTGGAGGCAACGGCCTCGTCGGCGATCTCACCCAGTTCCGCGATGAAGCCTTTGACGTGTTCTCCGCCGGAGAGGGGCAGCTTGCGCAGGACCAGATCGATGGACTGGATGCCGTTGGTACCCTCGTAGATCGGGGCGATGCGGGCATCGCGCAGATGCTGGGCCGCGCCGGTTTCCTCGATATATCCCATACCTCCGTGGATCTGGACGCCGAGCGAGGCCACCTCGACACCGAAGTCGGTCGAAAGCGCCTTCGCGATCGGAGTCAGCAGGCCGGCCCGCTCGCTCCAATGGAGCCGCTCCTCATCGGTCCCGGCGACCTTGGCCATGTCGATGGCGTGGGCGCAGGCATAACAGATTGCGCGCGCGACCTGCGTCCGGGTCTTCATGGCGAGAAGCGACCGCTTGATGTCGGGATGGTCGGCGATGGCGGTCATGCCCTCCGTCGTCTGTCCTGCGGTGCGGCCCTGCTTGCGATCCAGCGCATAGGCCAGTGCCCCCTGATAGGCGCGTTCGGCAACACCAAGGCCCTGGATGCCGACGGCAAGCCGGGCGTTGTTCATCATGGTGAACATGCAGGCCAGGCCCCGGTTTTCCTCGCCGACGAGCCAGCCGATCGCACCGCCTTCGTCACCATAGGTCATGGTGCAGGTCGGCGATCCGTGGATCCCCAGCTTGTGTTCCACGCCGGTGCAGCGCACGTCGTTGCGCGCGCCAAGGCTCCCGTCCGCATTGACGAGGAACTTCGGAACCACGAACAGGGAAATGCCGCGAGTTCCAGCCGGGGCATCCGGCAGGCGGGCCAGAACCAGGTGCACGATATTGTCGGTCAGATCGTGTTCGCCATAGGTGATGAAGATCTTCTGGCCGAAAATCCGGTAGGTGCCGTTATCGGCACGTTCCGCTTTGGCTCTGAGGGCGTTCAGATCCGACCCGGCCTGGGGCTCGGTGAGGTTCATGGTCCCCATCCATTCGCCCGAGACAAGCTTTTCCAGATAGGTTGCCTTCAGCTCTTCGGATGCGTGTTTCTCCAGAGCCTCGACCGCGCCGATGGTCAGCGTCGGACCGATCGCGAAGGCCATCGACCCGGAATTCCACATTTCCAGGGAGGCCGCCAGCAGCATGACCGGAAGCCCCTGCCCGCCCGCTTCCGGATTGGCCGTCAGGCCGTTCCAGCCACCTTCGATCCAGCGGTGATAGCAATCGCGCCAGCCGGGTGGCGTGGTCACCGCGCCGTCCGACAGCGGGGTTCCGTGCTTGTCCGCAACCGAATTGAGGGGGGCGATTTCCTCGGCTGCGAACCGGCCTGCTTCAGCGATGATCGCGGAGACCAGATCATCGCCCAATTCGCTGAAGGCCTCCGTTGCCTGCAAATCGGAAAGACCGCAAACGTCTTTCAGGGTAAAGGCGATCTCATCAATCGGCGCGCGATACATTCCGGTTCTCCCAAACCTGTTTTATACCTGTCCTGCTTGGTCATTCGCCTTGACGGACACTGCGTTCGTCCGCAAAAGGCACCCTGACCGACATGGTTGTCCGGACAGTAGCGTCGTTTACGTAAACGTCAATAAGATCGACCTCATTATCCGGCATCCGGGGCGACAGGGAAGAACGGCATGCAGCGATGGACTGTTGACCTGAGCGAAGACAGCTGGCGCGGCGACCGCCAGGCGGATGCTGTCTGCAAGGCTCTTCTGGACGGAGGACTGGTCGCTGTTCCGACCGAAACGGTCTACGGGCTGGCAGCAGATGCGACCAATCCGCTCGCCTGCGCGAAGATTTTTTCCGCCAAGGGCCGCCCCCAGTTCAATCCCCTGATTTCCCATGTCGCTTCCGCCGAAGCTGCGTTTGAGCATGGCGACTTCAATGCGAATGCCACCAGACTTGCCGAAGCATTCTGGCCGGGACCGCTCACGCTGGTGGTCCCCAAGAAGACATCCTCCCCGATTTGCGACCTGGCGACGGCTGGCCTCGATACGGTGGCGCTCCGGGTTCCCGCCGGTCCGGTCATGCGGTTCCTGTCGGAGAACACCGGTGTCCCCCTGGCTGCGCCCAGCGCCAATATCTCGGGCCGGGTCAGTACGACGTGCGCGGACGATGTCGCTGCCGACCTGTCGGAGGCCTTGAGTTATCTGGTCGATGCCGGTCCCTGCCGCGTCGGCATCGAATCCACGATCGTGTCCTGCGTCGACGAAACGCCGCGACTACTGCGTCCGGGAGGCATCCCCCGGGAAGAGATCGAACGCATCATCGGCCGCCCGCTGGAACGGCCCGCCGACGCGCCGACACCGGCCGCGCCCGGCATGCTCAGTTCCCACTATGCACCCACGGCGGGGGTCCGTTTGCATGCGCGCGACGTCCGGCCCGGAGAGGCTCTTCTGTCGTTCGGCCCCGAGCGCCTTCCCGGAGCCGACCTTGCGGCCGGTGAAGTTAACCTGAGCGAAACCGGGGATCTGTCGGAAGCCGCCGCCCGGCTGTTTGCGGCCCTGCGTGCGCTCGACGCCGTCGGAGCAGAGGTGATCTGCGTTCAGAATATCCCGGAGACCGGACTCGGAGAGGCAATAAACGACAGGCTGAGGCGCGCAGCAGCGCCGCGCCGCTGACTATTATTTCCACGGCGACAGCTTTCATGCGAAAATCAGGTGGTTAAGCAGAAGCCTCTGTAATTTAAAGAATTTTTCCAATTCCAATGGCATGTATCTTTTAATAAGACGCACTCACGCCAATTGCACCACGAGTAATTTTAACAGTAGTTCCATAGGTTATTCACACATTTACATACCCTCATTACGGTAAACTACTCGCCATACGGCGACAGAATCATCTAGAGATCGATATGGAAATAGAGATGCAGCGGACCTCCCCTCGGGCATTTTAATGCTCGCACCTTTCGGGGCCGGATTACCTACTATGCCGGCCCCGTTTCTTTGCGGAATTTCCTCTCCTGAATTGACGCGGCACATTAACCGGACTGTCCTTTTCCTCAAGATCCATTGACACTTGGCTGCCGGAGCGATCTCATTGCCGGATCGAACAAGCGGTAGATACAGCCGCGGCTTTTGAGGAACGCCCGTGTCAACATTGTTGCTGCACCACCATAGCTATCTCGACCATCTGACGCCGCTCGGACACCCCGAACGCCCTGACCGGATCCGCGCCATCGACCGGATCCTGGAGAACGAGCGCTTTCAACCACTCGCCCGGGAGCAGGCCCCCCTCGGGACCATGGAAGACATCGCCCGCGCGCACCCGATGTCCTATGTGGACTCGCTGCACACCATGTCACCCGAGGAAGGGCTCGTCCGCCTGGACACGGACACGACCATGTCACCCGGGACTTGGGAAGCGGCCTTGCGCGGGGTCGGTGGCGCCTGCCTTGCGGTAGACGAGGTTGTCGAAAAGAAGGTTGCAAACGCCTTTTCCGCCTCGCGGCCTCCCGGGCATCACGCGGAGAGGAACCGCGCGATGGGCTTCTGCTTTTTCAACAACGTGGCCATTGCAGCCCGGTACGCCCAGGCCGTCCATGGTCTCGACCGGGTCGCGGTCGTCGATTTTGACGTTCACCACGGCAATGGCACACAGGACATTTTCTGGAACGATCCGACGGTCATGTATTGCTCGACCCACCAGATGCCGCTTTATCCGGGCTCGGGAGCTGCCAATGAAACGGGCGAGGCGGATAACATCGTCAACGTGCCGCTTGCCGCCGGCGACGACGGAGCCGTCTTTCAGGAAGCGATGGAAGCAGCGATCTTGCCGCGCCTTGAGACCTTCGCACCGGAGTTGATCGTGATCTCCGCCGGTTTCGACGCCCATGCCCGCGACCCGCTGGGCGCGCTGAACCTCGTGGAAACCGATTTCGCCTGGGCGACCCGGGCCTTGATGGATATCGCCGACAAGACCGCCGACGGCCGTGTCGTATCCGTCCTTGAGGGCGGCTATGACCTTGAAGGCCTCGCGCGGTCCGTGGCAGCGCATGTCATGACGCTGATGACCGGTTAGAGCATCAGGCGATAATCCACGTCCTTAACACCCTCCGGTCCTTGACCTGACGCCTCCGGGGCGCAAGGTTGGGGCCGATCAAATGCAAAGAAGATCCGGATTCGCGCACCATGACCGATGCCAAGACACAGACCGATGTTTCTGCCCTTTCCTTCGAAGATGCGCTGAAGCAGCTTGAAACCATCGTGCGTGAACTTGAACAGGGCAATGTGCCCCTGGAACGCAGCATCGAGATGTACGAGCGTGGCGCGGTGCTGCGCAAACATTGCGACGACCTTCTCAAGGCCGCCGAAGCCAAGGTGGAAAAGATACAGCTGGCACAAGACGGATCGCCGAGCGGGACTGAACCGCTGGATGCTGCCGATTAGATCACAGGCCAGATATTTCGCACTGAACCGTCGAAATAAGCCTGCCCGATCAGCCCTTCATTTCTCAAATAGACTTGTCAGTTGTATCGCCCATGCGATCCGAACTGTTCTGGCCTTAATGACGATTGCTCAAAAGCATTGCCAATTGTTACAGTTTCAGTAACTCTTTGAAACATGGCAGGGCTCTCAACGGCAGAAGAATTTCGGCTTTTGGAGAAGGTGCACGCGTGCGCGAGCGATCCTGATTCGTGGCATCACACCCTGGACCAGATCGAGAAATCCTGCCGCTGGCGAATCTATCTTCTCGAACTCAACACCGACGGCCGGCATACCGGCCGCTATTGTACCCACGATGACGCGTCCAGCCTGATCGATTACCTGTCTTCCCTTTCCACACGCGCAGGAGAAAACAGCTTTCAGTTTCTGCTCCGCGAAGCACGCGCGCTTTTCCCCTACAGCAGGGAAAATCTCGGCCGGGGGAAGATAATGTCCTTCTACGGGACAGGAACGAAGATCCACGAGTTCGGTATTTATCCGGGCTACATCACCCTGCTGAACCGAAACAGTGGCCGCATTATCCTGCTGTGCTGCCTGTTCATTTCCGAAAAGGACGACAGCGCGGTCTGCCGCGAGATGCTTCCAAGGTTCGAGCGTCTGTCCAAGGCCATGTCAGTGACCCTGGATCTGATCTACCGGTTCGAATTCGAAGGCATGCGGCATATGGCCTTGCATGCGCTGGTTCAGAACCGGTCGCAATCGTCCTTCCTGATCGACACGGACTACCTGATAAAAGTCTCCACGCCGGCCTGTCAGAAACTTCTCTCGGACGGCGACGTTTTCGCAAAAGAGGAAGATCGTCTCATTCCCTTGAGAAGGGATGTGGAAAGCGCCTTGCATTTCGTATGCTCGGACATCCACGGAAGGGTGAACGCCGCCGGGCTCCCGGATTTCGACTCTCCCAACGTTCCGCCGGTGGAACAGTCGCTGCTCCTGTCGCGTGCGGACGACCGCCTTGCGCGCGTTCTGGTGCGAAGCGTTCTGCCGGAAGCCAGGCACATTCAAGATCGGTCCGATGCCTTTATCCTCGTGGAGGTCCGCGATCAGCTGGAATTGTCGGATGAGGTGAACGGCCTGCTCAGATCCTGTTTCGACCTGTCGGAAAAGGAAGCGCAGCTGGCCTACTTCCTGACAACGACCGGTTCCTTGACGGATACACTCGCCGTTCTCGGGATTACCCGGAACACCGCCAAAACACATCTGCGCAGGATTTACGAAAAAACTGCGACCCAATCGCAGCTCGAACTATCCAAGCTGCTGCACGGATTGTCCGGTCTCCTGTGACCCTCCGTCGCCTGCTCCCGTTCGCCAAAGAGACCCGGCACGTCAAAAACCGAGGGCAACACTAGTAAAAAAGGGGCCGCAATGAAGCGGCCCCAGTTGATCACTGTGCACGTGGCCCCATCGACCACGCCATCTTGGTAAGGCAGTTTGCGAACGATTGCATCACCCAAATGGGTGATTGAAGCATTAAAACTGCGCAAACGACGCCCTTTTTCGAACAATATTTCCGATTACGGCGGCAGAACCTTACAACCCACCATCCTCCGCCTATTCCAGCCGCCGATTTGCGCCCTAACTATGCTTGGTGTAAGGCTGCCCGCTTGTAGCCACTCTTTGGAGCCGTCAGTCGCGTGACTTCCCATCCGCACACCCCTTTGCTCGATACGGTCAACAACCCGGCTGACCTGCGCCGGTTGTCGGAAAGCGACCTTCCCCAGTTGTCGGAAGAACTCCGCCAGGAAATGATCGATGCCGTATCAATTACCGGCGGTCATCTGGGCGCGGGCCTCGGCGTCGTGGAACTGACGGTGGCTCTCCACTATGTCTTCAACACACCCGAAGACCGGCTGATCTGGGACGTCGGACACCAGTGCTATCCGCACAAGATCCTGACAGAACGCCGTGACCGCATCCGCACGCTCCGCCAGGGCGGCGGCCTTTCCGGGTTCACCAAGCGGGCGGAAAGCGCTTACGATCCCTTTGGCGCGGCGCATTCCTCGACGTCGATTTCCGCCGGGCTCGGTATGGCCATCGGACGGGATCTGAAAGAGGGCGACAACAATGTCATCGCGGTCATAGGCGATGGCGCCATGTCTGCAGGCATGGCCTATGAAGCCATGAACAACGCCGGGCATCTGGGGTCCCGGCTGATCGTCATCCTCAACGACAACGACATGTCGATCGCCCCGCCTGTCGGCGCCATGTCGGCCTATCTCGCCAAGCTGGTCTCCGGTCCGACCTATCAGTCCTTCCGCGATGCCGCGAAGCACATCGCCAAGAACCTTCCCAAACCCTTGCAGGAAAAAGCCGCAAGGGCGGAGGAATACGCGCGCGGTTTCTGGACCGGCGGGACCCTGTTCGAAGAACTCGGCTTCTACTATGTCGGCCCGGTCGACGGTCATAATCTGGAACATCTGCTGCCCATCCTGAAGAACGTCCGCGATACCCATCACGGACCGGTGCTCATTCACGCCGTCACCCAGAAAGGCAAGGGTTATCCGCCCGCGGAAGGCGCCAGGGACAAGTATCACGGCGTCGCCAAGTTCGATGTCGTGACCGGCAAGCAGGCCAAGCCGAAGGCCAATGCGCCGTCCTACACCAATGTGTTCGCGACATCCCTGATCCGGGAAGCCGAACACGACGACAAGGTCGTTGCCGTCACCGCGGCGATGCCGGACGGAACCGGCCTCAATCTCTTCGAGGAGGCTTTTCCGAACCGCACATTCGATGTGGGCATCGCAGAACAGCACGCGGTCACCTTTGCCGCCGGGCTGGCGACCGAAGGCTACAAACCATTCGTCGCCATCTACTCGACCTTCCTGCAACGCGCCTATGATCAGGTCGTGCACGATGTGGCGATCCAGGGCCTGCCCGTGCGCTTTCCTATCGACAGGGCCGGGCTCGTGGGTGCCGATGGCCCCACTCACGCGGGCGCTTTCGACACCGCCTTCCTGTCGTGCCTGCCGGGGTTCGTCGTCATGGCGGCTGCCGACGAGGTCGAACTGCGCCACATGGTGGCAACGGCCACGGCCTATGACGAAGGTCCGATCTCCTTCCGTTATCCGCGGGGCGAAGGGGTCGGTCTGGACCTCCCGGAACGCGGGAGCGTGCTTGAGATCGGTCGTGGCGTGGTTCGCCGCGAAGGCACCAAGGTCGCCCTGCTTTCCTTCGGCACGCGCATGGCGGAATGCCTCAAGGCGGCCGACGAACTGGATGCGGCGGGATTGTCCACCACCGTTGCCGACGCCCGTTTCGCCAAGCCACTGGATATCGATCTGCTGCAGCGTCTCGCCCGCGAGCATGAAGTGCTTGTAACGGTGGAAGAAGGGGCAAGCGGCGGCTTCGGCGGTCAGGTCCTGACCACGCTGGCTGGCCTTGGTCTGCTCGACAACGGTCTGAAGGTGCGCACCCTGTCCCTGCCGGACAGATATCTGGACCAGGACAAGCCGGACGTCATGTACGGCAATGCCGGATTGACCTGCGACGGCATTCTCAAGCAGGTGTTCCAGGCACTCGGCACGGAACGACTGGGCTCGTTCAAACACGCCTGACCCAAAGACCTATGTGCAAAAGCATATCGGTGCTTCCCGTTATGCACCGATATGCGATTGACAGGGACAGCATGTCCTGAAAAGGCTTTGATGAGAAGAAACTGACGCCGGCCGTTCGCCGGCGTTTTGTTTACCCGAACAGTCGTGGATGTTCTCATGGCCCAGACGCTCGCATCCGTTTCCGCATTGCTGATATCCGTGGCCATGCTCGTCTTCGGCCACGGATTGCAGAGCACGCTGCTTCCGCTGGCGGCGTCCAAGGCCTCCTTCTCCAATCTCGCGATCGGGGTGGTTTCGTCCTCCTACTTTTTCGGGCTCGTTCTGGGCTGTCTCGCCGCACCCCATGTGATCATGCGCGCAGGGCACATCCGCGCCTATGCGGCCATGGTCTCCCTGATGTCGGCGGCCGCGATTCTTCATCCGATCCTCGTCGATCCGATCTCCTGGAGCATCATCCGAATCATTTCCGGCTTCTGCCTGGCCGCCTTCTACATGGTCGTCGAAAGCTGGCTGAACGAACGGGCGACCAACGAGAACCGCGGCACCGTCATGTCGATCTACATCGTGATTCTGTTCGGCTTCATGATGATCGGGCAGGTCTCCATTTCCACCATGAACATCACCTCCTTTGTCCCGTTTGCTGTGGCATCGGTGGCGGTGAGCCTTGCGGTGATGCCGGTTGCCCTGACCACGACGACACAGCCGGCCCCCATCGCCCTGGTGCAGTTCCGACCGATCAAGCTCTATCGGAATTCGCCGGCCGCGCTGATCGGCACCCTGCTGGTCGGAGTCGCGAACGGCGCGCTCTGGACCCTGGCACCGCTTTACGGATCCCAGATCGGGTTGAACAACAACCAGTCGGCCTTTTACGCCGCCGCCATCATCGGCGGCGGAATGCTCTCCCAGTGGCCGATCGGACGGGTGTCGGACATGATCGACCGGCGCATGGTACTGATCGGCATCGGCATCTCCACCAGTATCGTAGCGCTTGTGATCGCATTTCTGTCGCCAACCGGCTTTTACATGGCCGCAGGCCTTGCCGTTCTGATCGGCATCTGCTCCCAGCCCGGCTACGCGATCGCGGTTGCCCATGCATTCGACTACGCCGACCCGGAAGATTTCGTGGAAACGTCTTCGGGCCTCCTGCTGTCATTCGGCATCGGGTCGATCATCGGCCCGTTCACGGCATCGGTCCTCATGAACCAGACTGGACCGGGTGGGCTGTATTTCATGGTCGCCGCCGCCGAAATCGCGTTGGCCGGTTTTGTGTTCGCCCGCATGTTCGCCCGCGGGGCGCTCGATCAGGACGACAAATACGACTTCGAATATGCCGCCACGGCGCAGGTGGGCTCGTTCATCTCTCCAGAACCGCTCGATGTGGACGCGGACAACGTGATCCCGCCGGAGGAATTCCCGGCCTACGAAGACGCGATCTACGACCCGGAAGCGCCTGAAATTACCGAAGAAATTATCCAATCGGACGACGAGAAAGGGCATCAAGAGCACGAGCCTGAAACCGAAGCCGGATCGGACGAGGACGACGCGCGCGTGAAGCCCGGAGAAAAACCCGGCGAAACGTGATTTTCACCGGCCAAGTGGTCCTGTGACGAATGAACCACTCGACCTTTGCACAAAATGTGATCATATTGCGCGCATGTCCGCTCCGATGACCTTCTTCCAGACACTGCGCATGGAACGCCGTCCTTTGGCGCTCCTGGCCATGCTGGCCGTCGGATTGCGGGTTACCGTGATCATGATCGGTCTGGCTCTGTCTCCGGAAGTCGCGGCCTCCGGCCTCGGCATTCTGTGCCAACCGTCCGTTCAGGACGACGGCAGTTCGCCATCGCCCACACCTCATGATCCGGCGCATTGCATTTGCGGACCCGCGTGCATTCACCTAGGCCATTTCACGGCCACACCGGCCGTCGATTCCGTCTGGAAATCCGCCGTTCGGACCCAGAACGGAAAGCTGCCGCTGCCTGCCGACGGATGGCGGGATCCGGCCATCCTGCGAGAGCAAGCCCCGATCCGGGCGCCCCCCGTTTCCTTGAGCTGAGACAAGACAGACGACTTGCGCCGTCCGGCGCACCCCAATCTCATTCAAGGAATAAACAGATGAAACTCCTGAAAACCCTGGCCGCTGCGGCCATGCTCACCATCGTTGCCTCTGCCGCCCAGGCGGAAGACGTTACCCTCGGCAACCTGACCCTTTCCAAGACCTGGACCCGCGCCACCCCGCCCAAGGCCAAGGCCGGCGGCGGCTTCGTCGAAATCACCAACTCCGGCACCGAAGCCGATCGACTGGTCGCCGCCAGCTCGCCGGCTGCAAAAAAGGTGGAACTGCACGAAATGGCCATTAATGACGGCGTCATGGTCATGCGCGAGAAGGAAGGCGGCATCGAAGTGCCCGCAGGCGAAACGGTTGCGCTGCAGCCCGGCGGCCTCCACATCATGTTCATGGGCCTGAACGCCCCGTTCGAAGAAGGCACCGAAATACCGGTCAAGCTGACCTTCGAGAAGGCGGGCGACGTGGATATCAAGCTGGACGTTCAGAAGATGGGTGCCAAGGGCATGGGTCATGGCAAGATGAACATGAACCAGGGCGGTATGAAAAAGAACGGCAATTGAGGACTTCATGTCTAAATTGAAAATTATCCGTATCGGGGCTTGGGCGGCGGTTGCCGCCCTTGCTGCCGCTGCCGGTGTCCTGGTCTATCAGCAGGCAACCGGCTCCAAGAACACAGGGGCGCTGCTTGAGCCTCTGGCCGCCATCGGCGGGCCGTTCGAACTCGTCAACGGCAATGGCGAGACCGTGACCGACAAGGATTTCGCAGGCAAACCGCTCGCAATCTATTTCGGCTTCACCTTCTGCCCCGATGTCTGTCCGACGACCCTCACCGAAATGCAGGGCTGGATCGAAGCGCTCGGCCCGGATGCAGACCGGTTGAACTTCCTGTTTGTGACTGTCGATCCGGAGCGCGATACACCGGATGTCATGCGCGACTATGTTGCCGCCTTCGACAAGCGTATCGTTCCGCTCAGCGGCAGCCGCGAGCAGGTCGACGCGGTCGTGAGGTCCTACCGTGTTTACGCCAAGAAGGTGCCGCTTGACGATGGCGACTACACGATGGACCATTCGGCTGCGGTCTTCCTGATGAACTCGGACAACCGCTTCGTCGGCACGATTGCCTACGGCGAGGACGAGGAAAACGCACTGAAGAAGCTGCGCCGCCTGATCGACAACGCCCCGAAGACCAGTTAAGGGGCTTGGACAGAACCGGAGTGGATGCCTTGAATGCACCGCTTTACAAGGGATTGGCTCTTGGGGCAGCCGTTCTGCTGGTCCTGTCCGGTTTCTTATGGCTGCGCTTCGGCGAGCGGATCTATTTCGACAGGATGATCTCCGCCATTGCCGGCTGTTTTTGATTGAGACCATGACTTCAAGAACGCGTCTCGATCAGCATCTCGTCGATATCGGGCTCTTTCCGAGCAGGGCCAGGGCGCGCGATGCGATCCTGCGAGGCACGGTGACCGTGAACGGCGCGGTGTGTGAGAAGCCGGCACAGAAGGTGGCAGGCGACGCATCCGTTTCGGTTGCCGATCCGGCGGCCCGCTACGTTTCCCGCGCCGCCCTGAAACTGCTCGAAGGGCTGGACGTCTTCGGTGTTGATCCAAGGGACAGGATCTGCCTCGACATCGGTGCGTCGACCGGCGGATTCACCCAGGTGCTTCTGGAACGGGGTGCAAGGTGCGTTCATGCCATCGACGTCGGCCACGACCAGTTGCACGCGAGCTTGCGATCGGACCCGAGGGTCATTGCCAGGGACGGTCTTAACGCCCGCGACCTGACCGGATCCGACCTCAACGGAGCCGACATCACCGGAGATTGGCCGGAGCTGCTGGTCTCCGACGTCAGTTTCATTTCCCTGAAACTCGCCCTGCCTCCCGCGCTCGATCTGGCGTCCCCTGGCGCGGAAGGCATTTTTCTGGTGAAACCGCAATTCGAGGCGGGCCGAGAAAACATCGGCAAGGGTGGACTCGTCGACCCGGAGATCGCCGAAAGAACGGCGCATGAGCTCCAAGTCTGGCTCGGCGGGGTTCCGGGCTGGCAGGCCTGCGGCCTGACCGCCTCGCCGGTCAAGGGCGGTGACGGCAACGCCGAGTGGCTGCTTTACGGCAAGAAGGCCGGATAGCATCAGCGTTGGAGGTTGCACTGTCGCGGCATCGCGGCTATCGCTCGGCCATGAGCAAGGAAAACACCCAGCTTCTGATAACGAGCCTCGGCCATCGCGGCGACGGCATCGCGGAAACATCGGATGGCCCCGTATTCGTCGCAGGCGCCCTGCCCGGTGAAACGGTCTCCGCACAGGTCGCAGGCGGCCGGGCGAACCATATCCGGATCGAAAAGCCAAGCCCGCAGCGGATCGCGCCGATCTGCCGGCACTTCGACGCCTGTGGTGGCTGCTCTGTGCAGCATCTTGCCTCCGGCGCCTACCTGGACTGGAAACGCGCGCTCGTCGAAAAAGCCTTGTCCGACCGGGGCATCGAGATCACCGTGACCCCCGTCGTTCCGGGTTCGTCCGGCACGCGCCGCCGCGCGGTCCTCACCGCTGTCCGTGCCGGACGACATGTGCTCCTCGGCTATCATGAAAAGGCAAGCCACCGGCTGGTCGATATTCGCGAATGTCCGGTGCTCGTTCCCGAAATCGTGGCCGCCCTTCCCGACCTCCGGCGGCTCGCCGAACCGCTGATGCCGAAGAAAGGCGAACTCAGGGTCACGGTTCTGTCCACGACCGCCGGGCTTGATGTGACCTTCGACCAGGCCAACCGGACTTACGAACAGAAAATCGCGCAATTGTCCCAGCTCGCGGTCGAGCTGGATCTGGCGCGGCTGTCCGTCAACGGTGAGACTCTCCTAGAGGTGCGCCCGCCTGTGCTCAACATGGACGGCCCGGCGGTGGTTCCACCACCGGGCGGCTTTACCCAGGCAACCCTTGCCGCCGAAGCGGCGCTCTCGGAACTGGTCATGGATGGCATGGGAAAGCCGAAAAAAGTGGCGGACCTTTTTGCCGGCTCCGGCACCTTTGCCCTGAGGATCGCAAAATCTGCCTCCGTTCATGCTGTCGAAGGCGACGCTGCGGCAATCAAGGCGCTGGAAAACGCCCTGCGCATCCCGAAAGGACTGAAGCAGGTGACGATAGAGCGGCGGGACCTGTTCCGCCGTCCGCTGATGGCCGAGGAACTGAACGCCTACGACGCGGTCGTCTTCGATCCGCCGCGTGCCGGTGCGCAGGCCCAGGCAGAACAACTGGCCCTTTCGACCGTACCGCGGATCGCCGCCGTTTCCTGTAATCCGGCCACACTTGCCCGGGATCTCAGGCTTCTGATCGACGGCGGCTACGTGCTTCAGAGCGTCACGCCGGTGGACCAGTTCGTGTTCTCGCCCCATATTGAGGTGGTCGCAAACCTTTCGAGGGAGTGAACCGATGAAGCAGGTCGAGACCCGTGATACTGTTGAGACCTCCGGGATTGAACGATCCGCACGGCCGTCGCTCGGACAGCTGGCCCGGCGGACGGGTTACATCCTTCGGCAGGGTAGCCGGATTGCGCTTTATACCGCCCATTCGGAAGCCATGCGCCGGATGAACAATCGCCTGAAGGCGGATCTTCCCGAAACACCGACGCCGGTCCCCGACGGACCTGTGCCGTCCCAGCGAAGGATGCTTGCCGATATCGCGAAACTCTTCGCCGCCGATCTGAAATCGGTGGAGGACGGCGACTATCCCTCTCCGCGCGACGGCACCATGACACCGCGCGAGTTGCTCAGAACCAGCCGCGCCTTTTTCGCCGATGTGCCCAGGGTTGCCGAACGCCGGGCGACCGGCAGCCATCAGGAGGTCTTTGAGGAAAGCGACCGGTTTGGAAAGTCCCTGCCCCGCTACTACCGTCAGAATTTTCATTTCCAGACGGACGGCTGGTTTTCCGAGGAAAGCGCGAAGCTTTACGATTTTCAGGTCGACGTCCTGTTTTCGGGGGCGACCGCTGCCATGCGGCGTCGCGCGCTCGTTCCGTTCGCCCGGATCCTGCGCGAGAAGGACCAACGGAAGGTCGCATACGCGGATCTGGCCTGCGGCACCGGCGGCCTTCTGAAACCGGCGCTGGCCGCCTTCCCGCGCCTGAAAGGTGTCGGCGTCGACCTGTCGGAACCCTATCTCGACGTCGCCCGGGAGCGGATCGCCAGCCACCGGGCGTCTTACGTAAATGCCATGGCGGAAAACCTGCCCTTTGCCGACACCAGCCTGGACGTGGTTTCCTGCGTCTTTCTCTTCCACGAGCTTCCGCACAAGGTACGCCGGCAGGTGATATCGGAGGTGGCACGCGTGTTGAAACCGGGCGGAAGCTTTCTGTTCGTCGATAGCCTGCAGACCGGCGACGTTGCCGACTACGATGGACTGCTGTCCCTCTTCCCGCAGCTCTTCCACGAACCTTACTTTACCTCGTATCTGAAGGAAGACTTGACGGGCCTGTTCCAACAGGCAGGGTTGCGGGAAGAAACCGTAGTGCCTGCGTTCGTTTCGCGTGTCGCAGAATTCGTCAAAGAGAAAGCCTGACCGGGAAGCCATGATCCTGTCGGAAAAAATGATGTGCCCGCCGCACACGCTCGGTGCGGACGGAAAAACGCGCCGGGTTGGGGTGGAACTGGAATTTGCAGCTGTCAGCGCCCGGGATGGTGCCAAGCTCGTCCAGTCGCTCTACGGAGGCAGCATCGTGGAGGAAGACCCGCACCGATTCTTCGTCAAGGATACCAAGTTCGGCGAGTTCGTCTGCGAACTCGACAGCCAGTATGTCCATTCGGCCGCCGATGAAGACAAGTTCGAAACGCTGACGGAGGGCGCGAAGGAATTTTTGACGAGGTTCCGGGCCGAGTTCCGCAAGCTCCTCGGCGACATCTCGTCCTTTGTCGTGCCCTGTGAAGTTGTCTGCCCGCCGATCGCCCTTGACGACCTGCCGGAAGTCGAAACGCTTGTGGCCGCGCTGCATGATGCGGGCGCGTCCAGCACGCGCTCCAGCCCGCTCTATGCCTTCGGTGCGCAGCTCAATCCGGAGGTCGTCTCGACGGACGCAAGCTACCTGACGCCCATGCTGAAGGCCTATCTGCTGATGTCCGACTGGCTTCGAGCGGTGATCGACGTCGATCCGACCCGTCGGGTTGCCGCCTTCGCGGACCCGTTTCCGCTGGCCTATGTCAACAAGGTCCTCGCGCCGGATTACGCTCCGGACCTGCCCACGCTGATCGACGATTACCTGGAAGCCAATCCGACCCGGAACCGGGAACTGGACATGCTGCCGCTGTTCGCCCATCTCGACAAGAAACGGGTGCTGGATGTCGTCAACGATCCGCTGATCAAGACGCGTCCGACGTTCCATTACCGCCTGCCCGATTCCCGCCTCGGCGAACCGGGCTGGGGTATCTTGCTCGAATGGAACCGATGGTGCCTGGTGGAAAAGCTTGCCGAGAGACCGGACCTGCTCCGGGAAATGGGTGAGGCCTATCAGTATCATCATCAATGGCCCTTCAGCGGCACCTGGGCCGTTAAATCCAGCGAATGGCTGCTGCTGTCATGACCAGACCCCGGATTGGCGTCACCACATCGCGCGGTGGCGGACGGTACATGTGGTGGTTCTACTGGATGTCGCTGACGCTCTACGGGGCGCAGCCGGTGCGGCTGATCGCGCCAGCACGCCAGTACGACCTGACCGGTTTCGACGGCTTCATCATCGGCGGCGGCGACGATATCAGCCCGGACCTTTATCTCGCCAACACGCCGCTTGATGCCCGGCTCGACCCGGAACGGGATCAGATGGAGCTGGAGATCCTCGAATATGCGGGTCCGCTGGATATGCCGGTGCTCGGGATCTGCCGCGGGGCACAGATACTCAATGTCCATCGTGGCGGCTCGCTGCATCAGGATGTGCGAGCGGTTTTCGAAGGGGTTCCGAAAATGTGGACCCCGCTTCCCGCCAAGACAGTGCATTTCGTCAACGATAGCCGGCTTGCCCGGATCCACAAACGCGAAACCCTGCGGGTCAACAGCCTCCACAATCAGGCGATCGACCGGCTCGGCAAAGGAATGAAAATCGTCGCCCGGGACGAATATGATGTGCCGCAGGCCATCGAAGATCCGGACGCCTATTTCGCCATGGGCGTCCAGTGGCACCCGGAATTCCTGATCTACAAGCAGAGTCACCGCAGGCTGTTCAAGGCTTTCCTGACCGCGGTCCGGGAGCGGCTCTAAACTGCTTCAGACGCTCTTTTCAGTGATACTGAAATTTTTTTCGGAAACGGCTTGCGGCTGATCCGTCCGGGCAGTACATGAACGGTCATGAGATTGGATCACTGGCTATCGCAGAACGGGGAAAGCCGCAGCGCCTTTGCGCGGCGCGCCAACCTGTCCGCTGCCTCAGTCACAGCGCTTTGCAATGATCCGAATGTCTGGGTGTCGCGCGACATGGCGCGCAAGATCGCCGAAGCCACCGACGGCGCGGTGACACCCAACGACTTTCTCGGCCTTTCTACAACCAAGGAGCATCCCGTGTCCCAGGCCCGTGTCGCAGAAGCCATCCGCGCGTTCGAACGCGGCGAAATCGTGATCGTCACCGATGACGACGATCGCGAAAACGAGGGCGATCTGATCGTTGCCGCCTCCAAGGTGACACCGGAGCAGATGGCTTTCGTCGTTCGCCATACCTCCGGTATCGTCTGCGCGCCCATGACGGTCGCTGCGGCCCGCCGGCTCCGGCTCGATCCGATGGTGGCGGAGAACGACGCGCCGCTGGCAACAGCCTTCACCATCTCCGTCGACTATCGCCAGGGCCTGACGACGGGCATCTCCGCCGAGGAGCGCTGCTCGACGGTGCGCGCACTCGCCAATTCGAATGTGGCGGCAGAGGATTTCGTCCGGCCCGGCCATATCTTCCCGCTGGTGGCCAAGGAAGGCGGCGTTCTGATGCGCTCCGGTCACACGGAAGCCGCCGTCGACCTGTGCCGGCTGGCCGGACTGACCGAAGTGGGCGTCATCAGCGAGCTCGTCAATGACGACGGTACGGTCAAGCGCGGCGCGCAGGTGGCCGACTTCGCCGCCGAACACGACCTGAAAATGGTTTCCGTTTCCGACCTGATCGCCTGGCGCCAGCGCACCGAGCGGCTGGTGGAGCGGATCAACGAACAGCCGGTCGACACCATCGTCGGTCCGGCCTACGCGATGACCTATTCCACGCCCTACGATCCGATGCACCATGTCGCAATCGTCTACGGCGACATTCTGGACGGCCGCAACGTGCCGGTCCGTTTGCAACTGGAATCCGTTCTCGATGACGTCTTCGGCAAGAACCAGCCGCTCGACGCGACGATGAAGCACTTCGCTGAACGGGGACGCGGCATCATCGTCTATCTGCGCGAAGGCTCTGTCGGCGTCGCCCGCCAGTCCACCCGCCCGCGCAGCGAACTCGAGGCAGCGGAAACCGAAGAACACAGCTCAGCACAAGCCCGCCAGGAACAATGGCGGGAAATCGGCCTCGGCGCGCAGATCCTCAAGGACCTGGGCGTCACGTCCATCCGCCTGCTCGCCTCCCGCGAACGGCACTATGTCGGTCTGGAAGGTTTCGACATCAAGATCGAAGACACAGAGCTCCTCGATCACTGATCAGGTCCTGCCCGCCTATTAAAGATGCCGGTACCGTTCCAACGGTACCGGCTGCCCCTGTCCGTGCTCTCCATGGCATTTCGGCCACACCGGGGACCAAATGACCGAAACACAGGCTTCGGTCATTGTGCATTGCCATATACGCCTTTAGTTTTAGATTTGCTCGGTTCGTGCCCCTGATCATCACGCCGCGTTTCGGGCCGCCCGCGCCTTTCCAGTCTTCATAATCCTAATTTTCCAGGACTACGGACCATGTCCAGCGGTTTGTTTCGCTCTGCGGTCGTGCTCGGCCTGATGTCGGCTGTCGGCCCTTTTTCGATCGATATCTATCTCCCCGCCTTGCCGGCCATCGGAGAGGCGCTCGATGCGTCTGTCGCGGCCACGCAGATGACGCTGACCGTCTTTTTCCTGTCGTTCGGCATCTCACAGATGATCTACGGACCACTGTCCGATCAGGTCGGACGCAAACTCCCGGTCTATGTCGGGCTGACGATTTTCTCTCTCGGCTCGTTCGGCTGCGCGTTTGCGCCAACGATCGAATGGCTGATTGCAGCCCGGTTCGTGCAGGGCATCGGCGCGGCGGCGGTCATGGTTATACCGCGAGCCATCATCCGCGACCTGCATACCGGCTACGAGGCCACACGGCTGATGGCGCTGGTCATGCTGGTCATCAGCGTGTCGCCCATGCTCGCTCCTCTGGCCGGCACCGGCCTCATCGCGCTCGGAGGCTGGCCCACGATCTTCCTGTTCCTGGCGGTGGCGGCCATCTGCAGCATCGTCCTGGTCTCCGCCACATTGCCGGAGACGCTGGTGCCCGAGAAGAGGACGCCGGTGAACCTTAGGACACTCGTGGCCGGCTCGCGGGAACTCCTGTCGGATTCCCGATTCATGGGCCCTACCCTGATCGGGGGGTGCGGTATGGCGAGCTTCTTCGTCTTCCTCGCCAGTGCCTCCTTCGTCTATACGCAGCAATACGGCCTCAGCCTGCTGCAGTTCAGCCTGGCCTTTGCGGTCAATGCCATCGGCTTTTTCTCTTCTTCCCAATTCGCCGCCCGCCTCGGCGAGCGGGTCGGCATGGCCCGGATGATTGCCTGGGCCGTCACCGGCTTTTTCGTCGTCGAACTGGCGCTGCTGTTGCTCACGGTGGCGGGCTGGGGAAGTTTTCCGGTGCTGATGGTGTTTCTGTTTGCCGGGAATGCCTGCCTCGGTCTGGTGATCCCGACCGCAATGGTGCTTGCCCTCGATCAGCACGGCCACATTGCCGGTCTCGCCTCGTCTCTCGGCGGCACCATGCAGATGGTAATCGGCGGGTTGATGATCGCAGCCGCCAGCCCGTTCTTCGACGGCACCGCCCTGCCCATGGTGGCAACCATCGCGGTCTGCGCCGTGATGGCCTTTACCATCTCCAAGGTGCTGCGGGTTGGCGCTCCGGAGACAAGGGGAACCGTGTAACGTCCGACGGCCCGGGATTTCCCTGCACGACCGGTCTACGGGACGCTTGAGTGCGGGCCCTTTGACAACACGGCCGAAGCGCCCGAAAATTCAGGGAACCACAACCAGCACAGGCGAAGAGCGGCATATGGACAATACGGGCGCCGATCCGTTCAGCGATCTTGAAAAACCGAAGGGACCCTCTCCCTTTGCCGTCGGCTTCGACAGATCGAGTGGCGAGCCGATGGTATACGGAGGCCTGTTCATGGGCGGCCTGCTGGTGGTCGCTTCCATCGCCGGGGACATGCCGGTGATGGCTCTGCTCGCCCTTGCGCCGCTCGCCGTCGCCTTCTGGCACTATCCGATGCTCGACCGGCGGGTCCCCCAGCTCGGCGCCAATGCGGACGGATTGTTCGTCGAACGGATCGGCTTTATCGACTGGGCCTCGATCCGAAAGTTCGAACTCCGCCGCACCGCGGTCCGCAACATCCAGCTCGCCCGACTGGAAGTGTCCCTCACGCGACCGCTGGCCGATGCCGTGTCGGGCCCGGAGATCTTCCCAGTCTGGAAAAAGGTGATGATGCGCAACTGGTCGGCCCGCCGCGAGGCCGACGGAACCGATACGCTCGTGATCCGGCTGGACACGCTCGACGCCAATCCGGAGCAAGTCCTGGACCGGGTTCGATCTTTCCGGAACGTCTAGAGCATCGGGCGATACCTTTGGTGGCAGGTGACACTTTACACGCCGTCATGCGGAAAACCTTCGTTTTTTCAAGTCAGGATCGATTGCATACGAGAGTGCAATGTGGCTTGTTGAGAGTAATACCAATAATGGTTGGTATTCGACCAAACGCTGTCAGCCACCAGCTTGAAGGCGCATATTAAGGGCGAAACGGGAATGAACACCGTGCGCCGATCAGGAGGAAACCATGCTCACCAAAATACTTCGTACGGGTCTCGTCGCCCTTGCCGGCCTGGCGGTTACGCTGCCGGCGTCCGCAGAAACCCGGATCACCTACAAATCGGCCAAGACCGGTTCCTCCTACTACCAGATGGGAGTGGAGATCGCCGAAGCCATGAAGGCCGGCTCGAAGGGCGACATCATCGTGACCGTCGAGGAAAGCCAGGGGTCCGTGCAGAATGTCATGGAAACCCGCGCGCGCGGTGGCGATTACGTCTTTACCACACCGCCTGCCCTAGTCGGCCTGGCACAGGCCGGCAAGGCCATGTTCGAAGGCAAGACCAGCCCGAAATTCAACGATATCCGGGCGTTGTTCCCGATCCCGTCCCTGACCATGCATTTCGTCATGGCCAAGAAGAGCGGCGTTACGGATTTCGCAGGACTTGAGGGCAAGACGATCCTGCTCGGCAAAGGCTCCTTCGGCGCAAAGGAAGGGGAGAAATATCTCAAGCTCTTCGGGCTGGAAGGCAAGGTCAAGCTGGCCGAGGTGGAACTCTCCAATGCGGTTCCGGCCCTGAAGAACGGGCAGATCGACGGCTTCGTCACCGCCGGGTCATGGCCAGCGCCGAACGTGGTCGAAGCGGCTGCGTCCACGGACGTCACGGTGCTGTCGCTGACGGACGACCAGATTGCAAAGACCAAGCGCGAAAAACTGGTCATTCCGGCCGGCACCTACGCCGGGCAGGACACGGACATCACCACCACCTCGCTGCCGGTCGTGGCCTACACCACACTCGCGATGGACGATGATACGGCCTACGAGCTCACCAAGACCTTCTGGGAAACCAAAGCGACCATGGGCGAAACGAGCCGCTGGTGGAACGGGGTCGGCAAAGGACTGATGGGAACCATCACCGGCAAGATCCATCCCGGCGCCCTGCGCTACTATGAGGAAGCGGGCTTTCCGCTGACCGACGCGCAGAAATAAACCGCTGCATTCATCGGATCCCCGGACAAGTCGGCCCAGTCGACCGTCCGGGGATCGTCTTTCAGGGTCATTCATGCAGAGCCTCCCCCCCTCCGCCGACCGTTTCGTCCGGGTCGGCCGCATCCTTTGCGCGGCTATCCTTGTCCTGTTTCATCTGGGACTGATCTTTTCCGGACTGGTTCCCAATCTGGTCAGCCGGCCCCTGCATCTTGCGCTCGCCCTGCCCTGGCTCTTCCTGTTCGTTCCCGCTTCGCCCGTCCGACGGGGCACCGGCTGGCTGTTCGCGGTCTTCGGGATTGCCGCCAGTGCCTGGATCGCGCTCCATCACGAACAGCTTCTCGATCAGTACGGCTTCCTCGAAGGCGACTTTCAGGTCGCAATCGCCGTGGTTCTTCTGGCGACGGTTCTGGAGGCCGCCCGGCGGGCCATCAACTGGCCGCTGCCGCTGGTGGCACTCATTGCCCTTATTTATGGCCTGTTCGGCCAGTATATTCCCGGCGAGTTCGGCCATTCCGGTACGCCACTGGCAAGTTTCCTGGGCACGCTCACCATCGCGGAAGGCGGCATCTGGGGCAGCCTCACGGGGGTGTCGGTTTCCGTTGTCGCCATTTTCGTGATTTTCGGTGCCGTGCTCAACGCCGGAGAAGCGGGCAAGGGCTTCATGAACGTGGCCGCGGCAGCGGCCGGCAGGCTCAACGGCGGCGCGGCCAAGGTCTCCATCATCTCGTCCGCGCTTTTCGGGTCGATTTCGGGCTCGGCCTCCGCAAACGTGGCGTCCACGGGCGCAATCACCCTCCCTGCCATGACCGGGCTTGGCTACCCGAAGCGGCTGGCGGGAGCCGTCGAGGCGGTTGCGTCCTCGGGCGGACAGATCATGCCGCCGCTCATGGGGGCCGGGGCCTTCGTGATGGTCGAACTGACGGGTGTTCCCTATACCGCCATCATGGGTGCTGCGATCCTCCCCGCCCTGCTCTATTTCATCGCGGTCTGGATCGGCATCAACGCTCATGCCCGGAAACTGGACCTGAAGGGGCTGGACGCAGCCGACCGCCCGGACATGAAGAGCACGGTCATCACCACGGCGTTCTTCCTGATCCCCTTCAGCGTGCTGATGTGGGGTATGTTTGCCGCAGGCTACACGCCGCAATATGCGGCGAGCCTTGCCATTCTCACCGGCTTCGTCCTGCTGTTCATCGACGGACGCCTGTCGTTCAACCTGAAGGAAGCTCTGCTGCGCATCGAGGATGCGCTGGTGATGGCCGCCCGCCAGGTGGCGATGATCGCATCGATCATTCTGTGCGCCTCGATCATCATCGGCGTTCTGTCCATTACCGGCCTCGGGGTGAAGATCACCTCGCTGATCCTGTCCGGTTCGGGCGGACTGCTCTGGCCATCGCTCCTGCTGACGGCGCTTGCCTGCCTGATCCTCGGCATGGAAGTGCCGACAACAGCGGCCTATGTGATCTGCGTTTCCGTCGCCGGACCGGCCCTGACCCAGCTCGGCCTCGAGCCGTTGCAGTCCCATCTCTTCGTGTTCTGGTTCGCACTGCTGTCGACCATCACCCCGCCGGTCTGCGGCGCCGTTTTCATTGCCGCCGGCATGGTGGGCGAGAACTGGTTGAAAGTGGCCATAACCGCGATGGGCCTTGGGGTCGGACTTTATGTCATCCCTCTCGGCATGATTGCCAATCCCGACCTGATCGCGCTGACGTCGGACCCGCTTGCGGCCCTCGTCGCCTTTGTCCAGATCGGCGTGGGGCTCGGATTGATCTCCTACGGCTTGATCGCCACCCGGTCCATACCGAAAACAGCAGCCCTGCTCGGCGCAGGGCTGCTGCTGATCTTCGTCAGGCCGCTCGCGAACGCCTTATTTTAGGTGCTCGTTGAAGAACGCGATCGTGCGTTCCTCGGCGAGTTTCGCCGCCGCTTCGTCGTAGCGCGGCGTCGTATCGTTGTGGAACCCGTGATTGACGTCCGGATAGATGTAGGCGGTGTAGGTCTTACCCTCTTTTTTCAGGGCCTCCTCATAGGCCGGCCAGCCCGCGTTGATGCGTTCGTCCAAGGCCGCATATTGCAGAAGCAGCGGTGCCTGGATGCTTGCGACATCTTCCGCCTTCGGCTGACGGCCGTAAAAAGGCACGCCGGCCGCCAGTTCCGGATAGGCGACCGCGATGGCATTGACCACACCGCCGCCGTAGCAGAAGCCGACCGCGCCGACCTTGCCCGTGCAATCGTCCCGGCTGCGCAGGTATTCAAAGCCGGCGAAGAAGTCGTTCATCAGCTTGGTACCGTCAACGGTCTTCTGCAGGGCGCGACCCTCGTCGTCATTCCCCGGATAGCCGCCTACGGAGGTCAGCCCGTCGGGCGCCAGCGCCATGAAGCCTGCCTTGCCCATCCGCCGCGCGACGTCCTCGATATAGGGATTGAGGCCGCGATTCTCGTGCACGACCAGGACGGCGGGCAGCTTGCCCGTGGCCCCGGCCGGACGGACCAGATAGCCGTTCACCTCGCCATGGCCGTTCGGCGAGGGATAGGTGATCCGCTCGGTCACAATCGACGCGTCGTCGGGTGCGACCTGCTGAGCCAGTGCATAGTTCGGTGACAGCTGGTCGAGCAGCATGGTCGCCGTCACTCCGGCGACGGCGAACTTGCCCGCGCCCTCCAGAAACGCGCGCTTGGAGATCTTTCCATGCACGTAATAATCGTAAAGTTCCAAAAGCTCCTGCGGAAAATCCTTCGCGGTCTTCCGCACAATCGGCGTCATCTCGTTCATCGCTTCCCTCCGAAAAGATGGCAGATCATGGGTCTGCTACCTTTAGTTTTAGGAAGCTCTCTCCGGCGATCCAGCGCCGCGGGAGGTACAAAATTGTAACGAGATGTAACCGGCGGCCGGTTTCCGTCAATGCTCGCGCAATCGTGAACGGAATCGATGGTCCGGAAGGCCTTATCCGACCTGACCGCGATGGCGCAGGAAATGATCGGCCAGCACGCAGGCCATCATGGCCTCGCCGACCGGCACCGCACGAATGCCGACGCACGGGTCGTGACGCCCCTTGGTCATGACCTCGACTTCCTCGCCCGTACGGGTGACCGATTTGCGTTCCGTCAGGATCGAAGATGTGGGCTTTACCGCGAAGCGGGCGACGATCGGGTCGCCGTTGGAAATGCCGCCCAGAATACCGCCGGCATTGTTGGACAGGAAGAACGGCTTGCCGTCGTTGCCCATCCGCATTTCGTCGGCGTTTTCCTCGCCGGTCAGGGTCGCGGCTTCGAAGCCGTTACCGATCTCCACGCCTTTCACGGCGTTGATGGACATGAGGGCCGCGGTGATTTCGGTGTCGAGCTTGCCGTAGATCGGCGCGCCCCAGCCGGCGGGCACGCCCTCGGCCACCACCTCGATGACGGCCCCGACGGACGACCCGCTCTTGCGGATGCCGTCCAGATAGTCGGCCCAGAATTCGGCCGCGGCCTTGTCCGGACAGAAAAAGGCATTGTTGTCGACCTCGCCCCAGTTCCAGTTGGACCGGTCGATCTTGTGCGGCCCGACCTGCACCAGTGCCCCACGGATGCTGACGCCGCTCAAGACTTTGCGGGCAATGGCGCCGGCGGCCACGCGCATGGCGGTTTCGCGGGCAGAGGACCGGCCGCCGCCGCGGTAGTCGCGAATGCCGTATTTCGCATCGTAAGTATAGTCGGCGTGACCGGGACGGAACCGGTCCTTGATCTCCGAATAATCCTTCGACCGCTGGTCGGTGTTCTCGACCATGAGGGAGATCGGCGTACCCGTGGTCTTTTGCACGCCGTCGTCGTCGACCATGACCCCGGACAGGATCCGAACTTCATCCGGCTCGCGGCGCTGGGTCGTGAACCGCGACTGCCCCGGCTTGCGTTTGTCCATGAAGCCCTGGATATCGGCCTCCGTCAGCGGCACCAGCGGTGGGCAGCCGTCGACCACGCAGCCGATGGCAGGACCGTGGCTTTCGCCCCAGGTCATGACGCGAAACAGATGACCGAAGATATTATGCGACATTTACATACTTCCAGCGCGGGTTCGGCAGTGGCCTATGACGTTCGGCCCCTAGAACCGCGAGCAGCACCACCATCCGCAGGGTCCGGAAACCGTTGGCGCAAGCGATACGGCATGAAGCCCGCCAGCTCAAGACCCGGCTTCCGTTCCCGAAGCAATAGGCTTGGCCGCAGGATAAAGCCGAGGCAGCTTTGGGAGAACTTCCGGGCAAACAAGACAATGTGGCTGCCGTGATTGCCGCAAGCGGCATTGGCAATACTCTCAAATAAAAACTGCTCGATAAATGTTCTCTGTTTTAATAACGGGATTTGGATGTCGATTTTGCGAAATTTTAAACATCAAAGAACTACGATGTTTTTGTTTTCGCCGCGTATCGAGTGAGGCATCGTGAATATTCGCAGGTGGCTGACGGGCATTATTGTCTTTTTGCTTGCACCCAGTTTGCTGTTTGCAACGCTGTGGATCAAGAAGTCGCTGGATGATGTCAGGGCCGTCGATCATGGCCTTGCCGGCCTTGCGATGATCCGTGACCTGGGACCGCTTATCCGGCACCGCATCGAGACCAACAAGCCGCTGAATGTCCCGCAGAAGCTCGAATTTGCCGATTCCGATATCTTCACAGCAGACGAAACACAGCGCCTCCAGACGGCCTATGCGGCCTTCCTCAGTCAGACGTCCCGAAGCGCATCCATTCGCGATGCGCGCCTCATCGTCCGCATAATCACGCAATCGGTGAAACTCTCGTCCATCACGAATTTCGAGACGGTCGAACTGACCGATCTTGTCGACAACACTCTGCTGACAGTGATCATCGAAGCCAGCGCGATGATAAGGGCCGGCACGCACGCAGCCGAAAAGTCAGCGATCAACCTCTGGGACAAGATGTCGATCCCGGTACAGGGCGGCCAGTTCAAGTTCGCTGCCGATGAAGCCTCCAGAATAACCAGTGCGCATTTTCACCTCTTGCCGAAAAACAAGGCCCGGGTACTGAAGGAACTTGCTACCGCCTATCGAGAGGCCAACAACAGGTTTCAGGAGGCCGGCGCCAAACTCCTGATGTCGACACAAGATGCGACCCGGGGCAGCGAGATTGTCGTCGAGCCGGCGCAGAGGGCCGTACAGGGTCTTTTGAACAGCACGCTGACGCTCTGGGAAGGGTCCATCGACTACCTCGTCATGGATCTCGAAGACCACCGGAACGCGACTGTGATCTCCGTCTACGTTGCCTGCGCAATCGGTGCTCTCGTCATCCTGGTCGCATTCGGACTGGCTATTCTGTTTGGGCGTTCCGTTGCGAACCGGACTCTCGAGGAATTCCACAAGCTGGGCTATCATGATCCTCTGACCGGTCTTCCGAACCGGCGCGCGCTGAAGAAAACCATCGATGCGATCGCCCAGGCGGCAGAAGGCGGCGCCACCGGCCTGATCCAGATCGACTTGCGGCACTTCAAGGCGCTCAATCACCAGCACGGCGATCATGTCGGCGACGCTGCCCTGCGCGCCACAGCCGAAATCCTGATCCGGATCAGCGGCGACCGCGATTTTGTCGCCCGTACCGGCGGCACCGAGTTCATGCTGCTGCGCCGGAACATCGGCTCGGCGGATCAGCTTTGCGAACTGGCACAAACCCTGACGAAGGCCATCGGGCGCGAGCGCGACATTCATGGACACAAACTGCGCCTGGACAGTTGTTTCGGTATTTCGGTCACGGAGCCGGATATGGCACCGGGGGAACAGCTCATCATCGATGCCGGGCTTGCCACCCGGTCCGCCAAGAACAAGGGCTCGCTCGCTATCTGCCTGTTCAAGCCGGAAATGCGCGACACGTTCGAAAAGAATGCCGAAATTGCCAAGGATCTGCAGATCGCCCTTTCGGAAGGGTCGATCGTTCCCTGGTATCAGCCCCAGGTGTCAGCCATATCCGGCGACCTGGTCGGGGCGGAAGCCCTGGTCCGCTGGGTCGATCTGAACAAGGGCGTGCGCTTTCCGGGAAGCTTTCTGCCGGCCGCAACCGAAGCCGGTTACATGGAGGCGATCGACCAGTCCGTGCGCCATCAGGCCATGCGGATGACGGCAAGGCTTCTGCAACAAAGCCCGATCCCGTTTCACATCGGGCTTAATGTGTCGGCCAACCTTTTGGCAGATCCCGGCTGCGTCGATCTCCTGCTGGAGGAAGTCGAGACCGCCGGTTTGACCCCGTCGCAGGTCAGCATCGAAATCCTCGAAGCGGTCATGATCGACGAATTCGCGGCGGCGCCGACACGCGCCAGTGTGGCCAGCCTTTCACGTCACGGTTTCCGTATCGAACTCGACGACTTCGGAACAGGGCATTCCAGCATCTCCAGCCTGCGCGATCTGCATGTGGACCGGGTCAAGATCGATCGCAGCTTCATCAGCGGGATCGATACCGACCCCAGCCTGCAGAAGTTCACACGCGCGCTGATCCAGCTTGCCCGCAGCCTGGACATCTGCGTTCTGGCGGAGGGCGTAGAGACCGAGAGCGAACGGCAGTGGCTTGCCGATAACGGCTGCGACGTCATCCAGGGCTTCCTGATCTCAAAGGCAATCCCGGAAGCGGATCTTCTGGCCAAGGCCAACCGATGGAATCCGGCCGTCGTCCAGTTCCCGCGGCAGCAGAACTTTAACTAACCAGAATTCAAACTTCTTCAAGGCGTCCATCGCGCCAGACGAAGACGACGTCCTGCGGGACGGGAAGTTTCGGTACGCGCCGGCGGTCCAGTCCTTCGAGCAGACCACGCAGCACCCGGAACACGCCGCCATGGGCAACGACGACGCTCGGACGGTCAACCGTCTGCAGCCAGCCGCCGATGCGCTGCGCCAGCATTTCGTAGCTCTCCCCGCCGCCGGGCGGCACAAATCCCCATTTGTCGATCCGCCGTTGCTCGACAAGATCCGGAACGGTTTCCGCGATCTCCTCCAGCGTGCTGCCTTCCCAGGAGCCGAAGGTCAGCTCCTTCAGCTGGTCTTCCAGACGATAGGCCTCCGGGGCCAGACCCATTTCAGTTCGGGCAAGCTCCATGGTCATCCGGGTGCGCCCCAGCGGTGACGCCATGAAATCCAGGTCGGCCGGATCGATCCGCGCGTCTTCCAGGAAGGACTTCAACCGATCGCCGTTCCGGCGGGCCTGGTCACGACCTGTCGCGTTCAAAGGGATGTCCTTCTGACCCTGCATGCGGCCTTCCGCATTCCAGTCGGTCTGGCCATGGCGAATAAAAATCAGAAGGTCCGGGTTGTGCAAACGAGGCAGGAGGGACGTCATGGGAAAAACCGGCAGAGTGATCTGGGCGGCCCTTGTGTTCGGGTCGAAATGGCAACAATGGGAGTCACTTCAAAGAAATGGCCGGTATCCCGGCCATTTCAAGAGCATGAAGGTCCGTCCTAAACGACCGAAATATCGGGTGCGTCGACCGCTTTCATCCCGACGATGTTATAGCCGCAATCGACGTGCTGGATCTCTCCGGTCACACCACGGCTCATGTCCGAAAGCAGGAACAGGGCGCTGTCACCGACGTCCTCGATCGTCACCGTCCGGCGCAGGGGCGAGTTGTACTCGTTCCACTTCAGGATATAGCGGAAGTCGCCGATACCGGAAGCGGCCAGGGTCTTGATCGGACCGGCCGAAATCGCGTTGACGCGGATGTTTTTCGGGCCGAGGTCCATGGCCAGGTAGCGGACGCTGGTTTCGAGCGCGGCCTTGGCAACGCCCATGACGTTGTAATGCGGCATGACCTTTTCCGCACCGTAATAGGTCAGGGTCAGGATCGAGCCGCCGTCGGTCATCAGCTTTTCGGCGCGCTGGGTCACGGCGGTCAGCGAGTAGCAGGAGATGTCCATGGTCCGGGTGAAATTCGCCGACGTGGTATCCACGAACCGGCCGGTCAGTTCTTCCTTGTCGGAAAACGCGATGGCGTGGACGACGAAGTCGATCTTGCCCCACTTGTCCTCCAGGACCTTGAAGACGGTGTCGATGGTTTCGGCCTCGGTCACGTCGCAATGACCGACCACGAAAGCACCGAGCTGTCCGGCAAGAGGTTCCACGCGCTTTTTCAAGGCATCGCCCTGATAGGTCAGGGCCAGTTCCGCGCCCGCGTCGCTGAGGGACTTGGCAATGCCCCATGCAATCGACTTGTTGTTCGCCAGGCCCATGATCAGTCCGCGTTTGCCGCTCATAAGTCCGCGCGTTTCCGCCATCATCATCTCCAGAAGGATTCCTTAACCACCCGAGAGGGTGGCTTCCTATGGCATACCCCCCCAGTTCCTTCAAGCCGAACCCTGTGGAATGAACGGTCGACGCGCGCAATCCAACCCACTATGTTGCCGGCCAACTTCACCCTTACCAAAGACGAGGATCCGCGCTCATGGAGCGAAACTCCCATGCCGACCGTTTTGCCGAGATTATTGGTGCCGGCAACGTTCTGACCACACCGGAAGACAAGGCGCCGTTTCTGGTCGAACAACGCGACCTGTATCGGGGCACGGCCCCTATCGTGCTGCGCCCGGGCTCGACCGAGGAAGTCAGCGCGGTTCTGACCTACGCTTACGAGAACGACCTGAAGATCGTTCCGCAGGGTGGCAACACGGGGCTCGTCGGCGGTCAGATTCCTACGGAAACCGGTGATGAAATCGTGCTTTGCCTCGGCCGGATGAACAAGGTCCGCCATGTCGACCCGGACGGTTTCACCATCACGGTGGACGCCGGCGTGGTTCTGGAAACGCTGCAGAATGAAGCGGAAAAGGTCGACCGGCTGTTCCCCTTGTCACTGGGCGCCCAGGGCTCCTGCCAGATTGGCGGCAACATTTCCACCAATGCCGGCGGAACGGCCGTGCTGGCCTATGGCAACACCCGGGACCTGGTTCTGGGACTGGAAGTGGTGCTTCCGAACGGCGACATCTGGAACGGCCTGCGCACCCTGCGCAAGGACAACACCGGTTATGATTTGAAACAATTGTTTATCGGCGCGGAAGGGACGCTCGGCATCATCACCGCCGCGTCGCTCAAGCTTTTCCCCAAGCCGAAAAAGCTGGAAGTGGCCTTCATCGGGCTGGCCAATCCGCAGGATGCGCTGAAGCTGTTCTCCATCACCAAGGCACAGGCGGGACCGGTCCTGACCGGCTTCGAGATCCTGCCCCGCATCGGGATCGACTTCTGCCTCGCGCATCTGGATGGTGCCCGCGATCCGCTGGAAGGCACCCATGACTGGTATGTGCTGATGGAACTGTCCAGCGGTTCGGACGCCTTCCCGGTTCGCGACCTGATGGAATCGATCCTTGGCGAAGCCTTCGAGGCCGGCCTCGTGGAAGATGCAGCCTTTGCCCAGAGCCTTGCCCAGGTGAAGGACTTCTGGCACATCCGCCACGGCATGTCGGAAGTGCAGAAACATGAGGGCGGCTCGATCAAGCACGATGTCTCCGTGCCCGTCGCCTCGATCCCGGCGTTCCTCGACAAGACCATGGCCGCCGTAACCGAGTTCGTTCCGGGCTGCCGTCCGGTTCCTTTCGGCCACCTCGGCGACGGCAACATCCACTTCAACGTCAGCCAGCCGCTCGGCATGGACAAGGAAGAGTATCTTTCCAAGTGGGACGCGATGAACACCATCGTCCACGGGATCGTCCATGACTTCCACGGATCGATTTCCGCCGAACACGGGATCGGACGCCTGAAGCGCGATCTCCTGAAGGGCGTGAAGAGTGAACTGGAGCTCGATCTGATGCAGCGCGTGAAGGCTGCCTTCGATCCCAAGGACCTGCTCAATCCGGGCCGGGTTCTCTAAACCCAGCCTGCGCAATCCTGCGTCCGGCATTGACAAAAGCCGGACGCCTTCCTATCTGGGCTTCCGGGCAGAAGGTCCCGGCCGCTCGCGGACACGTGTCTTTGGTGAAACCTTCCCGGCAGAAATTCCTGCCGGCCTCAATCAGCCTTTGCATGTTCATGCAGGCCGATGGCAATGCGAGCCCCGTCGAATGCGCCTGTGACGACATGAAAGGCGTTGGCAATGTCCCTACCGACCATTTCTGAGCTCAAGGCTCAGGCAAAAAGACTGCGTACGGCCGTTCCCGTGGTGGACGGCAAACCGCTCGGCCACGGCCAGGCACTGGAACTCGTTGCCCGGCAATACGGCTACCGTGACTGGAACACCCTGCACGCGGCCGCCGGAAACGGGCCGAAGGTGCTGCTGTCGCTCGGCGACCGGGTGAGCGGTGACTATCTGCACCAGCCGTTTACCGGCGAAGTCATCGGCGTGGCGGCTGTCGGTGCCCACGGGCACCTGCGGGTCACGGTCCAGTTCGACGAGCCGGTCGACGTGGTGACCTTCGACAGTTTCTCCGCCTACCGGACCCGCGTGACCGCCACGGTGGATGAATACGGCGTTACCGCCGCCAAGACCTCCGACGGCGCTCCCCATATGCGCATTCGGCGACTGGCAAGCTAGTCCGCAAACAGGAAGCCCCTGCCCTTTCCAAGGACAGGGGCTTTCTTTTCTGCTTCTTGTCTTATTTCTTCAGCGGTTCCATCGCCCCGGCGCTCTTGGCGAGACGGACCAGTTCGAGGAACGATCCGCGGTAATTGTATGGATCGTTGCCGCGGGCGGAGGCTGCCAGGGCAAGCACATCGTCCAGGCTGTACGTGCCGGTGTATTTGCCACCCTTCAGGATCTCGCCGAAGCCGGCGACCGCTGCCGCGAACCGCGTGTCGTTGGACACATCCGTGATCTTATCCTTGACCGCATTCTTGCCGATCGGGTTCGTGATCAGCTTGCTCACGTCCTCGTCCGGCAGTTTGTAGCGGATCTTCAGAAAGGCGATCTCATCCGCCTTGTCTGCCGGATCAGACTTCGCCTCGGTCTGGTAGCGCAAAGGCTCGATCAGCGTACCGGATGCCGAAGCCGGGCGGTATTCGTAGAGCGCCGTCACGGTATGGCCCGCGCCGATATCACCGGCATCGACCTTGTCGTTGTTGAAGTCCTCGCGTTGCAGAGTGCGGGTTTCATAGCCGATCAGGCGGTACTCGCTGACCTCGGCCGGGTTGAACTCGACCTGGAACTTCACATCCTTCGCGATCGGGAACAACGTGGAGCTTGCCTCATCGACCAGCACCTTGCGTGCCTCGCTCAACGTGTCGATGTAGCTGGCGTTGCCGTTGCCGTTCTGCGCCAGTTCCTGCATCAGGAGGTCGTTGTAGTTCCCGCGCCCGAAGCCGAGCACGGACAGGGTCACTCCGGTGTCGCGCTTGCGTTCGACGAAGTCCTTCAGCTGCTCCGGATCGCTGATACCGACATTGAAATCACCGTCGGTTGCCAGGATGACCCGATTGATGCCGGTCTTGTCGATATGTTCGCCGGCAAGCTGATAGGCATGACGGATGCCCTCGCCGCCGGCCGTATGGCCGCCGGCCGACAGATTGTCGAGCGCCGCGAAAATCTTTCCGGTCTCGGAGGCCCTTGTCGGCTCCAGAACCGTTCCCGCACTGCCGGCATAGGTGACGATGGACACCGTATCGTCCGGCCGGAGATTGGAAACCAGCATCCTAAAACCCTGGCGCAGCAGCGGCAGCTTGTCCGGGGCGTTCATCGATCCGGATGTATCGATCAGGAACACCAGATTGGCCTTCGGCGCTTGCGCCCGTTCGATCTCGTAGCCCTTGATCCCGATCCGTATCAGGCGTGTTTCCGCGTTCCAGGGCGTGGGCATGATGGAAACGTCCGCCTTGAACGGCTGGCTCCGGTCCGCGGGCACAGGATAGTCGTAGTCGAAGTAGTTCACCATCTCCTCGATCCGAACCGCGTCCTTGGGCGGCAAAACGCCCCTGTTCAGGGATTTGCGGATGAAGGCATAAGAGGCGGTGTCGACATCGGCGGAGAAGGTCGAAACCGGATCGTCGGCGACCCGTTTGACCGGATTGTCGGGAACGTTGGAAAAGCGGTCGCGGCCCTGATCCTGATAGACGGGCGGCGCCACTTCTGCCTGGGGCGCAATGCCGGAAGAAAGTTGACCGCCGAAGGATTGCTGAATGCGCATGGGTCCCATCGACCGCGCCCGTCCATCGGCCATTTTTTGAGCCGCCATCGACGGAGCTGCCGCCATCGGAGCGACGGCACCCGGCGCGGGCGCAGGTTCCACAGCGACATCGTAGCTGACTTCGGGGCTGGCCTGTTCTTCAACCACAGGCGCCGGTGCTTCCGGCTTCGCTGAATTCAGGCTCACCAATCCGCCACCGGCGGGTGCCGCCTGCTCCTGATCTCCCTGCTGCGGGGACAGGCGGGGCAGGTTCCGGGAATTCAGATTGACGACGAGAACGAGGGCGGCGAGGCTCACGCCGCCGGCAAGAATGTAGGAAAGTCTTGAACGGGTCAGTGTCATGGAAAATCTCCTCAAGATCCGAGCCGAAATTTCACTGGCTCTTGTCTTGAGACGATCCGAAGCCGCCGATCCTTGGTCGGCCGCACGATTTTTTTCCTGTTCAAGCTCCTCGAACTGAAGCATCGCCGCGTGGATCGCGGCATGGCGGGTCTCAGGATCGGGGTCGCTTACCCGTTCCTGGCGGAAAGCCGCCTTCAGTTTTTCCAACTCGTCCGTCATGCGTCTGCTTTCGCGATGGATTTGAGTTTTTCTTTCAGTTTCGACATGCGCCAGGAAACCGTCGATTCCTTCACCGACAGGATTTCCGCGGCTTCCGCATGGGTTCGTTCTTCCGCCAACACCAGGATCGCAGTTTCGCGGAGATCCCCGCCAATCCGGTCCAGCGTCTCGTAGAGCCAGGCGGTCTGGTCTTCGGCGTCCTCGCGGCCGTCTCGTTCCAACCTGGCCAGTTCCTCGTAGCCGTCGGTGGCGCGATACGCGGACGCCTTGCGCCTGTGCATGTCCCGGGCCGCGTTCAGGACAACCCGGTAGAGCCATGTGGTGAACTTCGCTTGCCCGCGAAAGCTCTGCAGCCTTTTCGGCAGAGAGGCGCAGATATCCTGTGCCAGATCCTCCGCATCCTCACGCAGGCCGGTGAGACGGAAGGCCAGCCGGTAGACCCGGTCATAATGGCGTTCGAGCAGACAGCGGAACGCACCCGCATTGCCTGCGGCGGCCCATTCGGCCAGATCCTCGTCGTTCGCCTGCATGTCCATCTTGATAGGTTAGACGAAACGCCACGGCCGATCCTTGGCAATCGGATAAATATTTTTCAAAAAGCTTTACCGTCAGGATTTTCGGGTAACCACCAGATGCCCCGGCACCGGTTCGCCGTCTTCCAGCCGTACGGTGATCGGGTCGAAGGACAGGATTTCGAAACCTTCCTCCGCAAGGCGGTCCCGCAAATAAGCTTCCCCCTGGGCAAAACGCTGCTTCGGCCCGACCATGTAGGGCCGGCCCTGCAGAACGTCATCGGCCAGGGTTTCCGTCGAAAAGGCCAGATAACCGTCGGGCTGCAGCCGGTCGGCCGCCGCCTTCAGGATCGGTTCGACGGCGCCCAGATAGGGAAAGACATCCGTTGCCGCGATCATGTCCCAGGACGGACGGCTGCCGTCGTCTTCCTCGAACTCCTCCAGGAAGGAGACGGCTTCGCCGACATAAAGGTCATCATAGACCTCCCGGTCGAAGGCGAGTTCCACGATACGTTCCGATAGATCGACGCCGGTCAGGTGCTCGACGCAATCGCTGAAAGCCACGCCCGTCAGGCCGGTGCCACAGCCAAGATCGAGAAGCCGTTCGAACGGACCGATGCCGAGCTGGCGCACCTTTTCGCGCAGCATCAGCGGCACGCAGTAACCCAGCTGGTCGACCAGGATGTCGTCGAACACGTCCGCATTCTGGTCGAACAGGGTTTCCACATAGGCGTCGGGCATCTTTTCCGGCGTGTCACCCCGGCCCATGGCGGCAAGGCGGATCGAGACCCCGCCGGTATCGGAGGGGTCCAGCTCAAGCGCTTCGCGATAGGCTTTTGCCGCGCCTTCCAGGTCTCCGGATTTTTCCAGCTCCAGCCCCCGGTTATAGACCTCGGCCAGGGCGTCCTCGTCGATGTCGCTCATGCTTGCGCTTTCCATTGATGGATCAGGACGCCGGGATACCCGTGGTTCGGCCGTTTGAACAGGCTTTTTTCCGGGGGCGGTCTTGTTTCCGGGGAGACCTTAAAAGAGATCCATCTGCCCGTCGTCGGGCTTTGCTGCGCCAGCGGACGCCTTTTTCGGCTTATCCGACCTTTCGGTCCGTACGGTCCGATCCTCCGGCTCGACCTCGTCTTGCAGGTCCGGGTCGTCGTTGGAGACCTTATTCACCCTGGGAGAGACCGGAATCGCGGTCAGATAATCCTCCGGCGCCGGCACCAGCAGCTTTTTTGCGTCTCTCACCATGACGTTGCCTGTATCGAGCCAATCATCGAAGGCTTCCGGCATCAGGATCGCGGGCATGCGATGGTGGATCCGGCCGATCGTCTTGTTGGCGGTGGTGGTCAGCACCGCGCCGGTGTCGATATCGCCACCGTCCGGGTCCGACCATGTGTCCCACAAACCCGCGAAAGCCATCAGGCCACCATCCGCCGGGCTGATCCAATAGGGTTGCTTGCCCTCCGGTGTCCGGCGCCATTCGTAAAACCCAGAGGCCGGGATCAGGCAGCGGTGATGGCGCATCGCCGCGCGGAACGACGGCTTTTCGGCCGCCGTCTCCGCCCGGGCATTGATCAGGAGCGAGAAGCTTGCCGGATCCTTCACCCAGGAGGGGACCAGTCCCCAGCGCACAAGCGCGAAGTGCCGCTCGCCATGTTCCCGGCGCACGGTCGCGATCGGCTGGGTGGGCGCGATATTGTAGCGCGGAGGGAAGTTCGGCAGATCGATATAGGCAAAGAGCGCGCGAACATCGTCCGGTGTGGCTGTCAGGCTGAAGCGGCCGCACATAAGTGATCCTGTCCCCTCAATCTTCCACCGTCTGCCCCGGCACAGGACTCTTCCCTTGAGTTAGGCAATTGGCAACGAAGACATATTAATTTGAATCGCGAGTTTAGCCGTTGGGGGAAGAGTATGGAATCCGAAGATCCAGTTCTAGGCGCCGGTATCCTGGCAGCCGACAGGCTGGAACGGGCGAATATCAATCCCACGACAGGATTGGCGACGGACTACCTGAATCACTTCAACGAAGTCGTCATGCTGCTGGAGATGCTTCCGGCCATGCCGGATTGCGCCGAGGACGTTCTCGAATGGGAACCGCTCGACTACGAATCCCACTTCGAAAATTCGAGCTTTTCGGAAAAGCAGCTGGCGATCACCGCTTATCACGCAGCCCCCGTCAATCTTCGGACCCACCTGGAATCACGCGTGGCGCAGATTGATGCCGCGGTTCTGGCCGCCCAGGATAAACTGCGCAGTGTTCCGGATCCGGGCATGGTGGCGGCGGAAATCGCGGAAGCGGCCACCAATGTTATCAAGCCGCTGATCTCCGTTGCCAGCGGCGTCATCCACGGACACGTGGAACCGATGGAGGCCGCTCCGGAAGGTGAAGCCGCACAGGCGGAAATCGATGCCCTGTTCGCCTGAGGCGGCACAGGTCAATGGCCCCAACGCCTCGGCTATGGCACAGACGCCGGCATGAGTGCTTCGCGCCACTATCCACCGGTTCCGCTTCTGGGCGTCAGCGTCGTTTGTCATCGCAATGACGACGTCCTTCTGATCAAGCGTTCCAAACCGCCCTACCAGGACCACTGGAGCCTTCCCGGTGGCCTTGTCGATCTGGGCGAATCCCTGAAAGGCGCGGCCGAACGGGAACTTCTCGAGGAAACGGGGATCCGTGCGGATCTCGGCGCACCGGTGGATACGTTCGACAGTATCCACAAGGATGCGGACGGACGGGTCTCTTCGCATTTCGTCCTGGTGGTCTTCGCTGGACCCTATATGTCGGGCACTGTCGCTGCGGGCGATGATGCCGCCGATGCCCGCTGGGTGCCGCTCACCGGACTGGACGATCTCGACACCACACCGGGAACGCCTCTGCGAATCCGCCGGATCCTGGGTCTGTAAAAATCCGCTGGTCCCGCCGAGCGATAGGTCTTGCGTGGCGGCCGCGGGCATGTACATCATCCGGCCATGACGCTTCTGCTTCGCACATTCACGATTGCCGCCTTCTGGGCAGCTCTGACGCTTGCGACTTCCGCCGCACACGCGCAGGCGGCGCGAGGCTCCGAGCCGCCTTACGAGCAGGACCTTTTACGGCTTTCGGAAGTCATGGGCGCCTTGCACTTCCTCCGCCCCTTGTGCGGACATGACGACGCCCCTTCCTGGCGTGACCGCATGACCACGCTCCTGGACACGGAAGTTGGGGACGAAATCCGCCGGCGACGCTTCATCGCGCGGTTCAACCGGGGATATCGTGGTTTCTCAACCGTTTACCGAGATTGCACAATCTCAGCGCGTCTCGCTTTGAGACAGTATATATCCGAGGGCGAAACGATCATCAGCGACGTTACCAGCCGTTACGGCCGGTAATTGGAGCACGGTGCCCTAACTCTTACCGATTGGTTAACCTTTTTCGTCAATTTTGTGAATGCTTGTTAAGTTTGCGTTCACGGTTGGTTATCCTCACGGTTCGCCGTGCTAGGATTTTTATCAAGAGATTCGAAGGGCTTCATCCGCCGCTGATTTGGCCAAGGATGGGTAGGAACCGGTAAGGGAACAATGATTAACGACGAATACAGTGATGCGGCGATGGAAGCTGAGTTTGCCGAAGACGAGGACATCCGGCGGGCTGCTTTGGGCTTTATTTCCGATGCCTGGGCCGAGGCGATTGCCTGCGGTGTGGATGCGGATGCGGTCGCCCATGCGGCCATGTTCACCGCTCTGGCAGATCTGGTGGCGACCTATGGCGAAGATGCGGTCGCCAAGCTGGCGGAAGGTCTTCCGGACCGGATCCAGCGCGGCGACTACACCGTCAACCGAATTCTGCAGTAACCTGCTTTGACGAGACCTTAAAAAGGCCGGCGCATTGTGCCGGCTTTTTTCTTTTTAAGTGTTCAGCCAAACAGGTCGAAAACCAGGTCGGCGCCGATAACCAGACCGAAGGCGATCAGGATGTACCCGGCAATGTGATTGGCCCGGTCAAGCCAGTGATCGTCTATTTTTGCTGAGAACCGCGTCACGACCGCCGATAGCAGCGCCCACCACGAGGCAGCCCCCAACGCGACGCCCAGAACCATCGCCAATGCACCGCTATGATCGCCGGGCTCCGGACGCCATTTTCCCAGGCCCCCGATGATGGCGACATAAGCCAGCACCACGCCCGGGTTCGTCAGAACCATGAAAAATGCCGCGGTCGTTTCTCGCCAGTGCCCTTTGATCCCGCCGCCATCCTCCCGTTCCAGGTGCGGATGGGTGTTCATGATTTTCAGACCGAAAACGATAAGCAGGATCGCCCCCGCAGCCTTGATCAGATCGAACTGGCCTTCGACAAACCGGGTGACCGCGGAAACGCCGAATATCGCGGCCGCGGCATAGATGGCGTCACCGACCACCGCTCCAAGCCCCACGTACAGGCCCTGGCGAAAACCCTGTTGGGCCGCATGCTGGATCGCCATGATGTTGACCGGTCCGACCGGTGCGGTCGTGATGATGCCAATCGCAAATCCGATCAAGGCGAATTCCAGAAAGCTCAAACCCCGTGCCCCTCATCTGCAAGCCTGCCGTGCCTGTCGATACCGCTGCACAAGCCCAATGACAAGAATGGATGTGCACGGGGGGAATATCTGTGGTCAGCGGGGCGGGTTTGTGTGTATTGAAAGTCCGTCGTTCGCGACCGAAGGGAGAGAGAGCCGTGATTGTCCGCCTGAGAATTTTGCTGGTTGCTGCAAGTGTCGCCGTTGCCGTCGGCGTGCCCTGCGGGGCCGGAGCGAAAACCGTCAAGACGGATACGATTACGGTCACTCCGGGGCAGGTCCCGGGTGGTCCCGCCATTCCGGAAGGCGAGGTTCCTTCCGTGCTGCCGTCCGTTCCCGAGGACACAGAACCGGCGACCGAAGCCGGCGCTGCGGCAACCGAGGATCAGGCGGCGTTGCCCGAGGTTCTTTATGATCTCGGCCAGTTGCCGCCACCGGTAGCCCGCATGCATGCTCAAATGCTGGAGGCGGCCCTCGGGGCCGACTTCAGCCGTCTGCGCATGGTCCTGGAAAGCAACGAGATGCCGCCGACGCTGTCGCTGACGGAGATCGGCGACCCGATCGAGTTCCTGAAAGAAAGCTCCGGCGATACGGACGGTCTGGAGATCCTGGGCATTCTGGCGGACACGCTGTCGGCCGGCTTTGTTCATGTGGACGTCGGCACGGCTCAGGAGATGTATATCTGGCCCTATTTCGCCCGCTATCCGCTGAACCGGCTGACGCCACAGCAGAAAGTCGAAATGTACCGGCTGATCACCTCCGCCGACTTCGCGGAAATGGAAGACTATGGCGTCTGGCTGTTCTACCGGGTCGGCATCGGCAAGGACGGAACCCTGCACTATTTCGTCGCTGGCGAGTAGCCGGCGGGGCGACTGATTTCCGCGTACCAGGCGTATCCGCGGTAGAGGTCCGTCGCCTCCAGAATTGCCCCATTTGCAGCAGACAGCTGTCCGAGTTCCCGTTTCAGGTCGGCCCGCGGGCTGACATGGAACTTCGAAAGCCACAGGAACAGCAGCGTCTTGAAGAGCCCCGGCATGCCTTCCTGCTGACCGAAATCAACCACGGACAGGCGTCCGTCCGGAGCGAGCCGGGCCATGCCGGCCTTGAGCGCCTCGCGCCAGACCGGGATCATCGACAGGGTATAGGAATATATCACACGATCGAAGGTCTCGAGGCCGAAGGCATCCGCAGCCGAAGGATCGGCGGCATCGCCCTGGCGGAAAAAAATCCGGTCGCTCAGTCCCGCGCGCGCGACATTGTGCCGTGCGGTCTCAAGCATATGCTCGGAAATATCGACCCCGAAGAAACGGGCGTCCGGATAGCGTTTCGCCGCAGCGATCAGATTGCGGCCGGTGCCGCAGCCCAATTCCAGCACAGTCGCGCCACCGGGCAGATCAAGCCGATCGATCAGCCGGTCGCGCCCGAGAAGATAGTATTTCCGGGTCAGATCGTAGAAATGGCGCTGGTTGCGGTAGACCGCATCCATCAGACGCGCCGTTTCCGCGGCTGCTTCCGGCGACTTATCCGTTATAGACATACAGGTGGAACCCGCCGTAGATCGACGAACGATCCTGCTGCCCAAGCCGCAGGCTTTCGGCTTCCTCGTAAGTCCACTGGTCGAGGGTCTCGTCCGCAACCCGGCCCGGGAGCAGTGTCGGCTCGGCCGCGGTGCGGAAAATCACCCGTGCGCCCGGACGTGCGGTCCGCGTGATCTCGCTCCACAGAGCGTTGAGCTGGGCATCGGTCATCCAGTCCTGGGCGTCGAGCAGAACATAGGCGTCGAGGCTGTCGTCGGCTTCGCCCTGCAGGTGCTCGGTAAAGTTCCGGTTCAGCACCCGGACCCGGTCGGCCCGCTGACGGATCGCGTCGAAATGCTGCCGCTTCAGGTAGGGCGGCAAAGGTCCGGACTCTCCGGTGGACTCGCCGGCTTGCGGTGCGTAGCCGCGGCTAAAGGCCTGCCAGGCGAAATAGTTGTCCTGGATGGAAAAGTCGCAGGCGAGCTTCTTCAGGCGCCCTTTCAAAACCTCCGACATGTTGCCTTCCGCACTGGCAGATACCAGCGCGTCATATTGCGCCGGCGGAATGCCGAGGCCGTAGAGCGACATCTTCTTGGAGGTCGCCCAACGCACCAGCCGCTTGTCGAACAGCGGGGCAAGGGCCGTTTCGAAATAGCTGCGCTGTTCGTCGATCGAGCGCGCCTTGAGGAAATGCTTGGGATCGATACCGTAGCGCTTGGCGATGAAATGACCGATGCCGATGAAATAGCCGAGAAGCCCGTGATGATAGAGATCGCGGGAGAACAGCGTGATCCGCTTGCGGCCCCAGCCGACCAGGTCCCGACCTTCCCAGTAAGCGCGGGAGTCCCCGTCCAGTTCGTCGCGAAGGAACCGATTATAGGCGGCGATATTCGCCTTTTCGTCGGCTTCGCCAAAGAACCGGTAGAAGCTGTCGTAGTTGGGCAGGCGCTGCGCCGCCAGCAGCTTCAGCCGGCCGAGCGCGACATGAGCCCGGTTGAGATCGACGGCGGTGATTTCCGCCGGATCCGCCGTCAGGTAGGACATCACGTTGCAGCCGCCTGAGGCAATCGTCACCATGCGCGATTGCGGGGTCAGCTTCAGCGCTTCCATATCGACGTCCGGATCTTCCCAGATCTGCGGATAGACCAGACCTTTGAAGGCGAAGGTGAACAGGCGTTCCAGAATCCCGTCGCGGGACGTCGCTTCGGACCGGTGAACGGCGTTCTTCAACCGGGCCTTTGAGGCACTGAGGGTGGCTGTCCGTGGGCTAGGCGTCATCGTTCTCTCCGATTCGGCGCTCGTTAAAAAATTTACGATGCGATACGGGAGAGAGACGACAGTTTGGTGACGCTGCGGCGTTTCCGATCCTTGTCCGACAAAAAAGGCCGCCTGAAACAGACGGCCTTTGTCGCTCAGTGGGATGATGTTTGGTTACTTGGTGACGACAACGAAGTCTGTGCCAAGACCCGTGTTGCGGGCAAAGGAGCGGTCCGTCACGATCAGCGAGGATCCCGGGGTCAGCATCCTGGACAGGTCACGGCGGACCTTGTCCGACAGAACCACGCGGTCAAGGATCTCCGTCGGCGTGCCGTACTGCTCGCCTTCGGCGGGCACGGCCATCCAGTCGACGTGGGCGTCGCCCTGCTCGAAGCCGAGCGCGGTGTAGACAAAGGTGCCGATCTTCTTGTCCGCATCCTTCAGCGTAACCGGGGCTTCGTAGATATCGCGGAAGCTACGGCGGATGCGCAGGGTTGCGTTCTGCCCCTTTTCATAGCCGGCGTCCTGATAGACCCGATTCACGAGAGCCGTGGTCACATTCCCGGTCACGGGTAGATCCGCTCCTTCCTGGAACAGGCTGATCGCGGCGCGGGTCTTGCGTCCGACCACACCGTCGACCGGACCGGCGTCATAGCCCATCTTGTTCAACAGGCGCTGCAGCGTCTTCATCTGGTTCGGTTCCCGGCGCGGCGTGATAATCATGCGCAGGGGCTTGTCGAAATCCGGATTTTCCGGTGTGAGCGCCAGTTCGCGGTCCGCATCGGTTGCCGCGACGGTGCCGCGTAAAGCCGGATCGGCTGCAATGGTCCCCGAGGACAGGCTCGCGACCGAGGTGCCGGCCTGCTGGGGCTGCGGCAGAACGGCGTGGCGGATCGGTTCCGGCTGCGCCGGTTCCTGGGTAACCACGACGTGGAGACCGCGCTCGGTGATTCCAAACAGATCCCTGGCGAAGTCCCGCGGAAGGCGGATGCAGCCGTGGGAAGCAGGATATCCCGGGAGGCGGCCCTGATGCATTGCCACGCCGGACCAGGTCAGACGCTGCATATATGGCATCGGCGCATTGTTATAGAGGTTGGAATAGTGCTTGCGGCGCTTTTCCAGGATTGAAAACACGCCGGACGGCGTGCTGCGCCCGCGACTGCCGGAGGAAATCGGCGCCGTGCGGATCAGCTCCGTCCCGCGGTAGACATTGATCTTCTGCTCTTTCAGCGAAACCAGCATCTGAAGCGGAGCTTCCGGGCCAACGGCTTCGGCCTGTCGGGCATCCTCGGCATCGCGCGCCAATGCGGTGCCTGAAATCGAAACGGCCATCAGCGCTGCGGTGGCCAAACCTGCAAAACGCGCGGTCGCGCGGTGTGCGGGAAATGAATTTACAAAACCAATCATCCCTTTGAGCCCTCTTACGCAAAACTCTTAAAAGCCCGAACGAACTTTTAAAGGCGACCTGTGTATTTTACGTTATGAGATAAGGTTATTAAACCGTATCCAAACCCTGTCCTACCCCGAAGCTCCCATATTGCCGCTTGGGAAGATGTAATAAACATCACAGGTGCTTGTTTTGGGTCCAGGGAGGCAATCCGATCGTCAGGCGTGCCCGGAAGGCAACACTATTTGCCTGCTAAAGCGTCACAACATCGCTTCCACAATGTCCGCGACCGATCTGGCGTCGGCTTCGGAGTCCCGGACCAGCTGATCGAAATGATCGGTCAGCGCCCGGATCTGACGGGTCTCCCGGAAAATCAGGTAGTGCTTGCCAATATAAACGACGGCCAACAGCGGACCGAAAATGGTGACCGGAGCGGAGAACACCACCTTCGTGTCATAGAGGTAGAGCCGCAGAGAGGGGTAATTGTCGCGGCAATAGCGGGCGATATGCTCGATCTGCTCCTTGCGCGCCTCTTCCGGCAACCCGCGCCAGTATCCTTCGCCGCGGGCCAGGGACTCCATCAATTCCCGCGAACAGCAGATCTCGTAGTCCGACCCCGGACTGCGCAGCCATTCGGACTTTTCCCGCATGGAGGAAATTGCCTGTTCGGGCGTCTTGTCCCGGAAGGCCGCATATTCGAACTCGAAGACCGCGTTGGTCTTCAGGATGTCCGGCAAAGTCGCGGGAACATGGCGGATCTTGTAGCCGGCCGCCTCCCGATGCCATTCGTCGATCCGCGTGTCGGCGAAGGTCCGTTCCGCATCGGTGATCCGAAAGGAAGACTCAAGAAGATCCGCCGTCGTTTCGCTGCGCTCGGTGAGCCCGAGCAGCCAGTCGGCACTGACGGAAAGCGCCGAGGCGCATTCGGCCGCAAGATGCGCGTTCGGCAGGCGTCCCTCAACCTCGCTCAGCAACTGCGCTATGGTCGAGCGGTCCACACCGCAGGCCCGCGCCAGTGCGCTGCGGCTCATATCCCGCCTCGTCATTCCTTCTTCGAGCCGCTGCCGGAAGGTCTGTGCGCGCTGCCTCTTGTCCATGATGACAGTATTCTCCATTTGGAGATTATTCTCAACAATAGTGATTTTTTGTTGTGAATGTTCAGAGTTCCCGTGACCGGCCTCATACGGTTATCCCTTCGCGCATCGGCGGATTTCAGCCAGAGGATTGGACACGCGATGGAAACGATGGTGCGCACGCTCGTGAAGGCCGCCACATGGCAGGGCCTCGGTATTTTGACCATGACGGCGCTGAGCTATCCGCAAACCGGATCGCTCACCGGTGCGCTGTCGATCGCGGTCAGCGCCTCGGCATCCGGCTTTGTGTTCTATCTGATACACGAGAAAATCTGGAACAGGGTTCGGTGGGGCCGGCGTCCAGCCGGCTCCTTAAGCACTGCCCCTTCGGCCGCTGTCTCAGCCGCGCGGCAGCCCGTCCTGAAAGAGGACCGCTTCGCCGGTTGACGGCGCCGTCATGTCTCCGTCCCACATAACCTTGGTGCCACGCACGATGGTACCGACAGGCCAGCCGGTGACGTCCTTGCCGTCATAAGGGGTCCAGCCGCACTTCGAAGCGATCCACTCGTTGCGGATGGTTTCGCGCTTCTTCATGTCGACGACGGTGAAATCGGCGTCGTAACCGACCGCGATCCGGCCCTTGCGAGCCGTCTGGAACAGACGGGCCGGACCGGCGCTGGTCATGTCCACGAAGCGCGCAAGGCTCAGGCGTCCGGCATTCACATGGTCGAGCATGATCGGCACCAGCGTCTGCACGCCGGTCATGCCGGACGGCGAAGCCGGATAGGGCTTCTGCTTTTCTTCCAGAAGATGCGGCGCGTGGTCGGAGCCGAAAATGTCGAGGATACCCTGCTCCAGACCCCACCACAGGCGGTCCTTGTGGCGGGCGGCGCGGACCGGCGGGTTCATCTGCACCAGCGTGCCCAGCGTCTTGTAGGCCTCGTCGGTCAGGGTGAGGTGATGCGGCGTCACCTCGATCGAGGCGATGTCCTTGTGATCGATCAGGAAGTCGACCTCTTCCGCTGTCGACAGGTGCAGGATGTGGATCTTGGCACCGACCTCGCGGGCAATCCGGACCAGACGTTGTGTGCACTGGAGAGCCGCAATCTCGTCGCGCCAGACCGGGTGGGAGGTCGGATCGTTCTCGACCCGCAGATCCTTGCGCTCGCGCAGCCGGTATTCATCCTCCGAATGAAACGCGGTGCGGCGGCGGGTCTTTGAAAGGACCGCACGCACGCCCGCATCATCTTCCACCAGAAGGTCGCCAGTCGACGAACCCATGAACATCTTGATGCCGGCCGCGCCCGGCAGGCGCTCCAGATCCGGAATGTCCTCGACGTTCTCGCGCGTGCCGCCGACCCAGAAGGCAAAGTCGCAATGCATGCGATGATGGCCGCGCTTGACCTTGTCGGCGAGCGCCGCTTCGGACGTGGTGAGCGGATTGGTGTTCGGCATTTCAAACACCGCCGTCACCCCGCCCATAACGGCCGCGCGCGATCCCGATTCCAGATCTTCCTTGTGATCGAGCCCCGGCTCGCGGAAATGCACCTGGCTGTCGATCACGCCGGGAAGAATATGAAGACCGGCGCAGTCGATGGTTTCCCCGGCCTGCGCCTTGTCGAAACTCCCGAGACCGGCGATCCGGTTGCCGCGGATGGCGACATCGCGAACGCCCTCGCCGTCCTGATTGACCACGGTTCCGCCCTTGAGGATCAGGTCATAGGTCTCGGTCAATTTCGGGTCTCCTGGAGCAGCCAATATGTTCTGAACGGGCTTATACGCGCTTGAGCGACCAAGGACCAGTGTTGCACACACCGCTTTTCCGGTCTTGCCCAGTTTCATATGGGCGACTATCTCCCATGAGAGATGGATCTTTTCACACAGGACATTGCCCGATGACGAAACCGCAGTTTGCCGAACTGCCGAGCCGCGGCGTGATCCGTGTCTCCGGCCCCGACGCGCATCATTTCCTGCAGAACCTGATCACCGCCGATGTCGAGGACATCGACAAGCGTGGAGCCGGTTTCGGTGCGCTGCTGACGCCGCAGGGCAAGATCCTGTTCGATTTCCTGATCCTGAAGGACGGTGATGCTTACCTGCTGGACACGCCCGCCGAGACGTTGGCCGATCTTGCCAAGCGGCTGACCTTCTACAGGCTGCGGGCGAAGGTCGAGATCGTGGATGCAAGCGCGGATCTTGGCGTCTTCGCCAGCTGGAGCGGCGCGCCCTCGGCAGGCCTGCCTGGAGTTCAGGCCGAAGACCCCCGGCTTGCCGCTCTCGGCTGGCGATTGATTGGCGAACCCGAGGCGATCAACTCGGCCCTGGAAGCCGGCGGCTTCACGGTTGCCGGCGAAGCCGATTATGCCGCGCACCGGATCGCGCTCGGCGTTCCCGAAGGCCTTGCCGATTACGCTTACTCGGATGTGTTTCCCCACGATGCCGACATGGACCAGCTCGGCGGTGTGTCCTTCTCCAAGGGCTGTTACGTCGGACAGGAGGTGGTCTCGCGTGTCCACCATCGCGGCACCGCGCGCAAACGGATTATCCGGGTTTCAAGCGACGCGCCCCTGCCTGCGGCCGGCAGCGAGATTACGGTTGATGGCAAGGTGATCGGAACGCTCGGTTCCAGCGCCAAAGGAACCGGAGGAACTCAAGGGCTGGCCCTCGTCCGTCTTGACAAGGCGGCGGCCGCGCATAAGAACGGCACCCCGTTCCATTGCGGTTCGAACGAGGTCACATTGGCTCTGCCTGACTGGGCAGGCTTCGGCTGGCCGGAAGACGCCGCTGCCGGGGACGACTGACACCGTTTCCAAGGAAGATCTTTCATGGCCGCAGACCGACCGGACGCATCCCCCAGAGCCTGGCAAAGGATGTTGTCGGGCCGCCGGCTCGACCTTCTGGACCCCTCTCCCCTCGACGTGGAGATATCCGATATCGCCCATGGTCTGGCCCGTGTTGCCCGCTGGAACGGGCAGACACGCGGCGAACATGCCTTTTCGGTCGCCGAACATTCGCTGATCGTGGAAGACATCGCCTTGAAGCTGAAGCCGGATCTTTCTGCCGACTGGCGCCAGGCGGTTCTGCTGCACGATGCCCCGGAATACGTGATCGGCGACATGATCTCGCCCTTCAAGGCGGTCATGGGCGGCGCCTACAAGGCCGTTGAGAGCCGGTTGCAGGCGGCGATCCACCTGCGGTTCGGCCTGCCGGCGGAACTCCCCCAGACCATCAAGAAGATCGCCAAGCGGGCGGACATCATCTGCGCCTATTACGAGGCCATCGAACTGGCCGGCTTTGATGAAAACGAAGCGGCACGGATCTTCGGCCGCCCGCGCGGCTTCACGCCGGACGGCGGCAAAGCGGCTGGACTGGGACTTGCTCCCCTGCCCGTTGCCAAGGCAGAGATCCTGTTTCGTGAACGGTTCGAGGAAATCGAGGCGCTGCGCGCGGCTGAGGCAAATGCTAAAAATGGGCACAACAGAAAAAAGAAGACGGCCTGACGGGTGACCTTGCTCCCGGAGACAGGTACGATTCGCCAAAAGAACAGATCAATGGATCGCCATGCTCCATGTGTGCTCGCTTTCGCGCCTTCCTGAAACCGTCGAAAAGACCGGCGCGACCCATCTCGTGACCCTGATCAACGCGGATACGCAGGTTCCGACCCCTCCCGGGATCGACCCTGACCGGCACTTGTTCCTGGGCTTCAACGACATCGTCGATGCGGTTGAAGGCCTGACGCCACCGGCGGAGGTTCACGTCGTCCGTCTGCTGGAGTTCGTCCGAAGCTGGGACCGCGAAGCCCCCCTCGTGATCCACTGCTGGGCCGGTATCAGCCGATCCACGGCAGGCGCCTATATCACCGCCTGCGCGCTCAATCCGGAGGTCGACGAATACGATCTTGCGAGCCGCCTGCGCGAGCGCGCACCTTCGGCGACGCCGAACAGCCGTCTGGTCGCCATGGCGGACAAGATCCTGAACCGGGACGGACGGATGATCGATGCGATCCGGGAGATCGGACGGGGCGCCTCCGCCTTCGAAGGCACGCCCTTCCTGATGCCCATGGACTGAACGACACCGCTTCAAGGACGCCGGGAGAGCGAATGCCAGACCAGAAAGCAGCGATCGAAATCGGACTGAACGCCGTCATCGTTGCCGTTTCTTCCGGCATGCCCCAGATCGTCGAAGTCAACGACCCGGAGGGACAGGAGCCTGACAGCCTGCCGTTCGGACCCTTCGATCCGCTGCATCACCGCACGTTCGAAATCGGCCTGAGGACCTGGGTGGAAGAGCAGACCGCCCTGCGCTTGGGCTATATTGAACAGCTCTACACCTTCGGCGACCGGGGGCGGCACAGGCACCTTGGCGATGCCGGTCCGCACATGGTTTCCGTCGGCTATCTGGCGCTGACCCGGCAGACGCCGGATTCAGAAAAGATGCTGGCGCGGCACCACTCCGCGTGGCGCTCCTGGTATGACTATTTCCCCTGGGAAGACTGGCGCGACGGCAGGCCGGCCCTGCTCGATGCCGAACTTCTGCCGGCCCTTCAGGAATGGGCCAAAGAAGCGCCCCCGAAGGATACGCCGGCGCGGGCCCTGAGCCGGCCGGAACGGCTGCGGCTTGCCTTCGGCAACGATCCTTCCGCCTGGGACGAGGAGCGGACGCTGGACCGTTATGAGCTTCTCTATGAAGCCGGTCTCGTCCCCGAAGCCTTGCGCGACGGCCGGCCTGCGGCCCGGAACCGGGACACCCTGCCCGCCTTCGGCCGGCCCATGCGTTTCGATCACCGCAGAATGCTGGCGACCGCGATCTCGAGACTGCGCGCCAAACTGAAATACCGGCCGGTGGTGTTCGAACTGATGCCGGAATCCTTCACCCTGACCGACCTGCAGACCTCCGTGGAGGCCATCTCCGGACGGCATCTGCACAAGCAGAACTTCCGCAGGCTGGTGGAAAACGCCAACCTGGTCGAGCCGACGGGCGCGACCTCGACCGCCACCGGCGGCCGGCCCGCCGCCCTGTTCCGGTTCCGGCATGAGATCCTGACAGAACGCCCGGCCCTTGGCCTTCGTGTCGGCGGGCGGTAGGGTACGGCCCGATCTTAACCATAACCTGTCAACTCTACGGAAGCCCGGCGCGAATTTCCGCGATTTTCGCGCTTATTAACGGTCTTTCAAGGTTAAGCGGCCAATCTCAATTTCAGGTTGGGCGTTCATGCCCCGTTAGTGAGTACACGTCCGCACAGGTCGGACACGCGTAACGAGTTGGAGTTGGCTGCGTATGTCTGGCCGTCGTCACCGCCCGAGCAGGCGGTCCCCTTCCCCGATTTCTTCGAGAAAACGCGCAAGCCGCATGTCCTGGCGGCGGTTGAAACATCTTTCGATCGCCAGTTTCTTCGCCTTCGCCTTCCTGACGAAGGCCACCGGCGAACAGGACATCATCGCCCTGATCGCGGCGGAAAAGGCGGAAGCCCCCCGCTGGACCATGGCGCTTGAGCCGGCGAGCTTCCTGACAACCCTGAAGCCGACACTTTCCCTGAAGGCCATCCGGCCACCAGCTCCTGCTTCCGGCCCTCAGTTCCGGCTGGCTTCCGGGATTGGCAAGGGTTCGGTAACCACGATCGGCGGTCTCGACGACATCGTCCGAGACACCCGTCCCACCGAAATACCGGATGTCGTGGCCGTCAACCGGGCTGGAAAAGGCAACCGTCTGATCACGATGGCGCCGGACCGGCAGATGGTCGAACAGGCGTCCGGCACCGTCTTTGCCATGCCGAGCCTGATCGACGGCGAGAAAAAAGCAGGGATGCCGCGGGTGGCCTTCGTCAAGGCTCAGCCACTGAGCAAGTCGCAATCGAACGCGATTGCCGACAATGCGGCCAAGAGAGGAAGCTCACACGGCCCGATCGACCTTCAGAAGGTCATGATGGCCCGCAACGCGGCGGCCGCGAGTTTCTCTCTCGTATCGGCCTATGCGCCCGAATCCGTCCAGGACACCAAGGAGCCGTTCGACGCGCTCTTCGGCGCCGCCAAATACGAACAGGACATGCCCCCCCCGGAAGATCCGGACAATCCGCACTGGTGGGCCCAGCGCCCCCTGCCCCAGTCCGTGTGGAAGCCGAAGCAGGAGCGGTGTCTGGCGGAGGCAATCTATTTCGAAGCGCGTGGTGAAAGCGAGGAAGGCCAGGTGGCGGTCGGCCAGGTGGTGCTGAACCGGGTCAAGAACCCGGCCTACCCGGACACGATCTGCGGCGTGGTCTACCAGAACAAGCACAGACGCAACCGCTGTCAGTTCTCGTTTGCCTGCGACGGCCTTGCGGACCGGATTTCACAGCCCGGCGCCTGGAAAACCGCCGAGAAAATCGCCAAGGACGTGATCGGCGGCAAGCAGTACCTGAAAATGGTCGATGCCTCGACCCACTACCACGCCACCTACGTCAAGCCCCGCTGGGCCAGGGCCATGGTCAAGCGCGGCCAGATCGGCGAGCATATCTTCTACAAGACCTATGGCGGCAGCTGGAAGTAGCTGGAACAGACATAGGAAAGTTAAAAAGGGCGTGCCGATCGGGCGCGCCCTTTTCGTTTGCCCTAGCCGATCTCGATATCGAGCCCCAGGTCGAGCACCGGAGCGGAATGGGTAATCCAGCCTGAGGAAATCAGGTCGACACCGGATTCGGCGATCGCCTTCACCGTGTCGGCCTCGATGCCTCCGGAAGCTTCCAGCGGAACCCGGCCGGCGGTGATCGCAACGGCTTCTCGCAGACGGTCCGGATCAAAGTTGTCGAGCAGGATCACATCCGGCCCGCAAGCCAGGGCTTCCTTCAGCTGGTCCAGCGTATCGACCTCGACCTCGAGCTTTACCAGGTGCCCCTTGAAGGCCTTGGCCGCCTCGATTGCCTGGGTCACGCCGCCGGCAACGGCGACATGGTTGTCCTTGATCAGGATCGCATCGTCGAGGCCGAAGCGGTGGTTCGATCCGCCGCCGCAACGCACCGCGTATTTCTCGAAGGTCCTGAGCCCCGGCGTCGTCTTGCGGGTGCAGACGATTTCGGCGCTGGTATGGGCGATCAGGTCGGCGAACCGGGCCGTCGCCGTGGCCACACCCGAGAGATGTCCGAGGAAATTCAGCGCGACCCGTTCCGCCGACAGGATGGCGCGCGCCGGGCCGGACATGCGGGCAACTACCGTTCCCTTCTCCAGCCGGTCGCCGTCCGCGGCAACCATCTCGAACTCGACTGCGTCATCGGTCAGGCGAAAGGCGCTTTCGGCAAGCGCCAGTCCGGCCAGAACGCCCGGCTTGCGGGCAGCAATAACCGCGGTCGCCGTGGCCTCGGCCGGGATCGTCGCCTGGCTGGTGAGATCTCCTGCCCGGCCCCAGTCTTCCAGGAGGGCGGCCTTGACGGCCTCCTCGACGATCAGGCGGGGAAGAACGGGAAGCTGGGCAGTCATGGATCGGTCCGATTCTGGCTGTTATGGTCAGGCTTTGGTGGTTTCTTCACAGGCCGCTTTCGCGATCACTTCGACCTCACTCAAAGTGGTGAAGGACCGTCTGGTCTGTGCGGGATCGGTGTCAGGGAAGTCAGAGCGGAAATGCCCGCCCCGGCTTTCGGTGCGTTTGAGCGCGGCGGCGGCAATGATCTTGCCGGCAATCATCATGTTGCGGATGGAGATCCGGGTACAGGCCTGCTCGACGCTGGAGATGGTGGCGAGCGCCTGTTTCAGGCCGGCCGCATCCCGCTCCACGCCGACCAGATTGCTCATGGTCTCGCGCAGGACCGTGATGGCGTCGCGCTCTTCCATGTTACGCTGGCTGGGCAGGCCTGGTTCATCGCCAAGCGCGTTCCAGTAGGCACTGCGCGGGGTCGGCATCAGGCTCTGAATATCCTCGGCGATGCGGGCGGCAAAGACGACGGCTTCGAGCAGGGAGTTCGACGCCAGCCGATTGGCCCCGTGAGCCCCGCTGGAGGCAACTTCGCCCGCAGCCCACAGGTTGTCGAGGGACGTGCGCCCGTTCGCATCGGTCAGGATCCCGCCCATGTGATAGTGCTGGGCCGGAGTGACCGGGATCGGCTGCGCCACCGGATCGATGCCGGCTTCCGCGCAGGCGGCGTAGACGGTCGGATAGCGATCCTGGAAACTTGCGCCGATGGCCGTCCGGCAATCCAGGAACGCGCCGCGTCCGGCCATGCGTTCGCGGTGGATCGCGCGGGCAACGATATCACGCGGCGCGAGTTCCGCGTCCTCATGAACCTTCGCCATGAAACGCTCGCCGGCGGAATTGATCAGCGTGGCGCCGTCACCGCGCAGAGCTTCGGTCGCAAGCGGTGCCGGGTCCTTGCTGACGTCCAACGCGGTCGGGTGGAACTGGACGAATTCCGCGTCGGCGATCACGGCTCCGGCCCTTGCGGCAAGGGCAAGGCCATGGCCGTTTGCTTCGCCGGGATTGGTCGTTACCGCATAAAGATGTCCGATCCCGCCTGAGGCGAGCACCACGGCCTTTGCCGGAAAGGCCATGCGCTCCAGGCCGCCGCGCTTGCGGGCGAGAACGCCGGTCACATAACGGCCTTCGACCATCAGGCTTTCGCCCATATAGCCTTCCATGATCCGGATCGACGGCGTGGCGTGAACGGCTGCGACCAGGGAGTCCATGATGGCCTTCCCGGCCATGTCGCCACGCACGCGCACAATGCGATTTTCGGAATGCGCAGCCTCCCGGGAAAGCTGCAGGCGTCCCTCAAGATCCTTGTCGAACGGGACGCCGTAGGACAGCAGATCGCGGATCCGCTCGCCTGCCTCGCGGGTCATCTGCTCGACGATCTTTTCCTCGCAGATACCATCGCCCGCGGCCAACGTATCGTCCCGGTGCTTTTCCGCGCTGTCGTGCTCCGAAACCGCGGCGGCGATCCCGCCTTGCGCCCAAGCGGATGAGGCACCCTTGCCGATCGGCGCGTTGGTGATCACCGTCACCGGTCTCGGCGCCAGTTTCAGAGCGCAGAAGAGGCCCGCAAGCCCGCCGCCCAGAATCACGACGTCATCGACATCCTTGCCTGCGCGTGCAGGCACGAAATCCTCAAGCGAAACGCTCATGGAACACTTCCCAAGACAAGCTGATTCAGGGCGAGTGCCGGTCAGCTTTTCAGATTGATCATGCGTTCGACCGCAACGCGGGCCTTTTCGGCCACCACCGGATCGACCGTCACTTCTTCCTTCATTTCGACCAGAGAGTCGAGGATCTTGCCCAGGGTGATCCGTTTCATGTGCGGGCACAGATTGCACGGTTTCACGAAGTCGACGTCCGGTGCTTCGCTCGCCACATTGTCAGCCATGGAGCACTCGGTGATCATCATCACCTTCTTCGGGTGCTCGGTCTTCACCCAGTCGATCATATGCGCGGTGGATCCGGCAAAGTCGGCTTCCGCAACCACCTCAGGCGGACATTCCGGGTGGGCGATGATCTTTACGTCCGGATCGATCCTGCGGTAGTCGCGCAGTTCTTCCGCCGTGAAACGCTCATGGACCTCGCAAGCGCCATCCCAGACCAGAACCTCCACGTCGGTCTTGTTGCCGACATTGGCGGCCAGATACTTGTCGGGGATCAGGAACACCCGGTCGACACCGAAACTCTCGACCACCTGAAGGGCGTTGGACGAGGTGCAGCAGATATCGCACTCCGCCTTCACATCGGCCGACGTGTTCACATAGGTGATGATCGGCACGCCGGGATTGCGTGCCCGCAGGCCGCGAACATCTTCCGCCGTGATCGATTCGGCCAGCGAGCAGCCGGCGCGCATATCCGGGATCAGGACGGTTTTTTCCGGGCTCAGGATCTTCGACGTCTCCGCCATGAAGTGGACGCCGCACTGGATGATGATCTCCGCATCCGTACGTGTCGCCTCAATGGCAAGCTGCAGGCTGTCGCCGACGATGTCCGCGACGCCATGGAAGATATCCGGCGTCATGTAGTTGTGCGCCAGGACGACCGCGTTGCGCTCTTTCTTCAGCCGGTTGATGGCATGGATCGTCGGCGCCAGCGCCGGCCACTCGATCGCCGGGACGATGTGTTTGACCTTTTCGTAGATCGGCGCAGTCGCCTCGGCCACCTCGGGCGTATAGGCCAGCGCAGGGTAAGCGATCTTCCCGAACCGGTCGATGGCAAGCGCGTTCGAATTCTGCTCGATACGACGTGCGGTTGCGTTTCTGGCATTGGTCATGGCGACTTTCCTTCATATACTCATCTCGAGTATATCTATGACAAAAGAAAACGGGCCAAAGGCCCACACACTCTTTTGCTCCGATTGAGTTTATATAGACGCTTCCACTCGGGAAATCCACCAGGTTCGTCACCTAATTTCTCGAAATCTATTTTTCTTCATTATTTTCAGTTATTTACACTCTCATTCTCTATATCCAAACGCGCTCCAATCCGATTGACAGGCTCTCCGGCCAACGAATTGCCCCTGTATCTCCCAGTCCGGATCCACCCCCTAATTCATTCCAAACATTTATGGATCAATCAGAAAAAATCGCTTTCTCCTATCCGTCGGCACGATTATCGTAAGGTAACGATGAATAACCGCGACACCGGCCGCAACTGCAGGATCCCATGAGCGACGATAGCCTCTACCCCGTGAAAAGCGGCCCCAACGTTCCCCTCGTGATCGTCTGCGGCTGCGTGATCGCGTTGTTGTCCTTCGGCCCGCGCTCGACCATGGGATTCTTCTTCCAGCCGATGACCCAGGCCCATGACTGGAGCCGGGAAATCTTCGCGCTTGCCATTGCGATCCAGAACCTGATCTGGGGTGCAGCCCAGCCGGTGGCCGGCATGATGGCCGACCGCTACGGGACGTGGAAAACCCTGTCCATGGGCGCCGTTCTCTACGCCATCGGCCTGCTTTTAATGGCAAACGCCGAAACGCCGATGGCGCTTCACCTGTCCGGCGGCGTCCTGATCGGACTGGGCGTTGCCTTTTCCTCCTTCTCCCTCGTGATCGCTGCCTTCGGGCGGGTGGTGACGCCCGAACAGCGATCGATCGCTTTCGGCATCGGGACCGCGTCCGGATCACTCGGCCAGTTCGTCTTTGCTCCGCTCGGCAATTCCCTGATCGAGAGCATCGGCTGGCAGGAAACGCTGATCGTGTTTTCCGGCCTTATCATGGCGGTCCCGTTCCTGGCCATCGCGCTCAGGGGCCGTCCGCATGCACCGGCAAGCCTGGGTCTAGGCCCGGACCAGAGCCTCACCCAAGCGATGGCCGAGGCCTTCGGAACCCGCGGCTTCATTCTGCTGACCCTTGGCTTCTTCGTCTGTGGCTTTCACGTCGCCTTCATTACCGTCCACTTGCCGCCCTATATTGCCGACCTCGGCCTGGACCCGTCATGGGGCGCGATTGCGATCGCCCTGATCGGTCTGTGCAACATCGTCGGCTCGCTGGTCTCCGGTTATATCGGCGGGCGCTATTCCAAGCCGCATTTCCTGTCGCTGATCTATTTCGCCCGCGCGATCGTCATCACGGTGTTCATTCTGGTTCCGGCCTCCCCGTTGACAGTTCTGGCGTTCGCCGCCGCCATGGGCTTCCTGTGGCTGTCGACGGTGCCACCGACCTCCGGCCTTGTCGCGGTCATGTTCGGCCCGCGCTACATGGCGACTCTTTTCGGCTTCGTCTTCTTCTCCCACCAGATCGGGTCCTTCATCGGCGTCTGGCTGGGCGGGTATCTCTACGACACCACCGGATCCTACGATGCCATCTGGTGGATGGGCGTCGTGCTTGCCCTCTTCGCCACGGTCATCCACTGGCCGATCCGGGAACAGCCGGTTCCCCGGCTGGCGGCAGAAGCCGCGGAATAAAGCACCGGACCGGGTACGTGCCGGCTGATGCTTGACCTTCCGCCGCCGCCGTGGCACCTGTCCGGCCGAATAAAGGGTCTGCTCCCGCAGGGCCGGTGACTTCATCCACGCGGAAAAGCTTCTCATGTCGAACGACGCCATCCCGGCGCATATGCGCCCCCAGAATTCCTTTCAAGGCCTGATCCTGACCCTGCAGCGGTTCTGGGCCGATCAGGGATGCGTCGTGCTTCAGCCTTACGACATGGAAGTGGGTGCGGGAACGTTTCATCCGGCGACCACTTTGCGCTCGCTCGGGCCGCGTCCGTGGAAAGCGGCCTATGTGCAGCCCTCGCGCCGGCCCACCGACGGCCGCTACGGCGAAAACCCGAACCGGCTGCAGCACTATTACCAGTTCCAGGTGATCCTGAAGCCGTCGCCCGCCGACCTGCAGGACCTTTACCTGAAGTCGCTCTACGCCATCGGCCTCGACCCGTCCGTCCACGACATCCGCTTCGTGGAGGACGACTGGGAAAGCCCGACGCTCGGTGCCTGGGGCCTGGGTTGGGAATGCTGGTGCGACGGCATGGAAGTCTCGCAGTTCACCTACTTCCAGCAGGTGGCGGGCTTCGAATGTTCACCGGTTTCGGGCGAGCTGACCTATGGTCTTGAGCGCATCGCCATGTATATCCAGGGCGTCGATAACGTCTACGACCTGAACTACAACGGTCGCGAAGGCGACGAAAAGGTCACCTACGGCGACGTGTTCCTGCAGGCCGAGCAGGAATATTCCCGGCATAATTTCGAGCATGCCGACACCGAAATGCTGTTCCGCCACTTCAAGGACGCGGAAAACGAATGCAAGGCGCTGCTCGACGCAGGCGCAAAGGCCCGTGAAGACGCCGGCGCCCCGGTGCATCAGGTCGTGCTGCCAGCCTACGACCAGTGCATCAAGGCCAGCCATGCCTTCAACCTGCTCGACGCCCGAGGCGTCATCTCCGTGACCGAGCGCCAGAGCTATATCCTGCGCGTGCGCGAGCTGGCGAAGGCCTGCGGTGCTGCTTTCCTGGAGACGGAAGCCGGCGGCGTCGGCTACGAGGGCTGAGCTTCCCCCGGCAAAGGATACCGTCAGGTACCCTTCCAGATGACAATCTTACGCTGAGCGGTAGAGTATCGGGCGAGAGCTTTGAAGCATTTGACCGACGCGCTTTTGTCTGCCGACAAGGTGGATTGCGTGCAGTGGTGTTTCCCCACCACAAGCGCAAACCAACGCAGTCAGCAGACAAACGAGCCCGGCCCTGCGTGTGGTGGACAGCAGCCCATCGGCTACGTTGCGCGGCGTGCACGATGCACCGCATCGCACTTTGCGACGCACCTGGCCGAATGAACTGCTTTCTGCCATCAAATGCTTCAAAGTTAACGCCCGATGCTCTAGCCTTCGCGAAAATCGATTGCGGAGCACGCCCTCATGACGACCTGGATCATCCTCGGCCTCCTGGTTCTGATCGCCCTTTATGTCATCTATCTCTACAATCAGCTCGTCCAGAAACGGCAGATGGTGGAAGAGGGCTGGAGCGGCATCGATGTCCAGCTGAAGCGCCGGGCGGACCTCATTCCCAACCTGGTGGAAACCGTGAAGGGTTACGCGACCCACGAACGCGGTACGCTGGAAGAAGTCACGGAGATGCGCGCCAAAGCGGCCAGTGTCCCTTCCGGTGATGTGGCAGGGCGCGCCCATGCGGAAGGCATGCTGTCCCAGGCGCTCGGACGGCTCTTTGCCGTGGCCGAGGCCTATCCGGATCTGAAGGCCAGTTCGAATTTCCAGGACCTTCACGCTTCGCTCGACGCGATCGAGGACGCCCTACAGATGGCGCGGCGTTACTATAACGGCGCCGTGCGAGCGCTGAACGTCATGGTCGAGAGCTTCCCCTCCAACCTGATCGCCTCACAGTTCAAGTTCGAAAAACGTGAGTATTTCGAGATCGAGGACGCCGCCGACCGGGCCGTTCCGAAGGTCAGCTTCTGAAGGTGCGCACCATGCCGGACTTCCGCTTGCCCCGCCGGCTGACGGCGCTTGTCGTCGGCTGCCTTGCCTTCCTTGTGGTCCTGGGACACGCCCGCGCCGACGAACGCATCCTCAATTTCGGCTCTACGATCGTGGTCGCTCACGACGGCACCCTGACCGTCACCGAGAAGATCACCGTTCGGGCAGAAGGCAAGAACATCAAGCGCGGCATTTACCGGGACATTCCGCTAACCTTTCAAGACGCGAACGGGCGGGAGAAAAAAGCCGGGTTCGAGCTTCTGGAGGTGCTGCGCGACGGCAGTCCGGAACCGCATTCGGTAAGACGCTCCGGCGGCGGTGTTCGCATTTACTTCGGCAAGGAGGACGTGTTTCTCCCGACCGGTACTTACACCTACACGCTGAGTTACGAGACGACCCGTCAGATCCGGTTCTTCGACGATCACGACGAGGTTTACTGGAACGCTACCGGCAACGAATGGGTCTTCCCGATCGACAAGGCCGAAGCGCGCGTCATCATGCCCGACGGCGACAAGGCCACCAGATGGACCGCCTTTACCGGACGTTACGGCTCCAGGGAATCCGCCGTCACGGTGACACCCGAAGACGGCGGCAACAGCGTCCTGTTCAAGACAACACGTGGACTCGGGCCGCAGGAAGGTTTGACCGTCGTCGTGGCGATGCCCAAAGGTGTCGTCGCGCCGCCGACCGCCGAACAGGAAGCGGCCTATTTCCTGATGGATTACCGGGCGGAGATCGTCGGCAGTCTCGGCGTGCTTCTGGTGCTTGCCTATTATCTGATCGCCTGGTGGCAGGTGGGTCGGGACCCGCCGAAAGGCGTGATCTTCCCGCGCTTCAAGGCGCCGGAAGGGATTTCTCCTGCCCTTGCCAACTACGTCACCAACCGCGGTTTCGGCGACGGCGGCTGGACGGCGCTGTCGGCGGCCTGCCTGAACCTCGCCGTGAAAGGCCGGCTGGTGCTGGAGGCACCCGGCGATACGGTCACGCTTGTTCCGAAGCCGGACGGCAATCCAAAAAACGCATGGGATGACCCTCTTCCGAAAGGAGAAGCCGCGGTCAACCGGTGGCTGCGGAGCCGGGGAAGCCCGCTCACGATCAGCAAGGACAACGGCAAGTCGGTTCAAGCCCTTGGAAGCAAGTTCCGCTCCGCGATCGAGGATGAGAACCGGACACGGTACTTCAAGAAGAACTGGGGCTACGTGATCCCCGGCGCGATCCTGAGCGCTCTGGCCGCAATCGCGCTGGTGGTCTTCGGAAACTTGTCCGACGATCAGATTGCGCTGTTCATGCCGGTCCTGTTTATCGGGGTTTTCGTAACGGTTTTCTCCGTCAATTTCGGCAAGCTGTTTCGGCGCTCCGGCAATATCTTCGCGAAGATCGCTGCCATTTTCATGATCTTCGGCTTCGGCATGTCCATTCTTGTCAGCGCGGTTCCCCTCCTATTCAGCGGCGGCTTCGGAATACCGCTGCTTCCGGCTCTTGCCGTCGCACTGGTTGCCACCAACCTGCTGTTCTACTACCTGCTGGGGGCTCCGACCGTTGCCGGCCGTCAGGTCCTCGACGAGATCGAAGGTCTGAAGCTTTATCTGACGGTTGCCGAGAAGGACCGGATGAACATGGAGGGCGCGCCGGCCATGAGCCCCTCCCATTTCGAAACGCTGTTGCCCTATGCAGTTGCGCTCGGCGTGGAAAAGCCGTGGGCGAATGCCTTCCAGGCGTGGCTGCTGACGGCGGCCGGGGCCGCGGTCGCCGCATCCTATGCTCCGGCATGGTATTCCGGGCACGTATTCGACGCCCACAATATTGCCGGATCCATGAACGACGTGACCAGCGCGATGGCGGGAACCTTCAGCACCTCGCTGCCTGCGCCGAAGTCATCGAGTTCGGGTTTTTCCGGCGGAGGCGGTTTCTCAGGCGGCGGTGGCGGAGGCGGCGGCGGCGGTGGATGGTAACCGGCGCGATGACCGAAGCCGGGACATATGAACAGCAGCATTTGACCGGGCAACCAGGAGAACTGGCATGGCGCGGAGCCCTGTAACGATCGGCGAGTTCGCAAACTTCAATATAGCGATCATCTGGCTATTTCTGGGCTAGAGCATCACGCCGAATGGCGCGCGCTGTCCGTTTCCGCCTGACCGGCGATCTGAAGCAGTTCGTCGATCTTTTCCTGTGGCCGGGCGGCACCGAACAGGAAGCCTTGTCCCAGATCACAGCCGCTTTCATTCAGCTTCCGCAGAACCTCCTGCTGTTCGATCCCTTCGGCGACGGCTTCCACACCAAGCCCCCTGGACAGAACCAGGATCGATTCAACGATCGCCTCGCATTCCTTGCTGTCGGCCATGTGCATGGTGAAGGACTTGTCGATCTTCACCTTGTCGATCGGAAAATCGCGCAGATAGGTCAGGCTGGAATGGCCGGTGCCAAAATCGTCCAAGGCTATTCTCACCCCCGCATCGGACAGTTGCTGGAGGATGACTTGCGCCGTGTCCGCATTTCGCATCAGAGCCGTTTCAGTGATTTCCAGCGTCAGCCGTTCAGGCTGCAGCCCGGTCTCCGCCAGGACCGAGATGATTTTCAGCGGGAACGACAGATCCTGCAATTGCAACGGAGAAATGTTGAAATTCAGGCTGATGTACCGCGGCCAGGTTCTGGCGACGGAGCAGGCCTCGCCCAGAAGGCTTTCCGTCAGGTCCCCGATCAGTCCGCAGTCCTCGGCAATCGGTATGAACTGGGCGGGCGAAACCTGCCCGAAATCCGGGTCCGACCAGCGGGCCAGGGCTTCAAAGCCGACGATTTCCCGGGTCCCGAGATCGAGGATGGGCTGGTAGTAAACCTTGATCAACCGGTTTTCGATCGCATTGCGCAGCCGCTGCTCGAGCAACGCCGTGTGCAGGATCGTCGCGTCCATATCGACTTCGAAGAAGCAGTATGACGACCGGCCGGACGTTTTCGCCCGGTAAAGAGCGATATCCGCGCGCCGAAGCAACTCGGGCGGCGAATACCCATCGTCGGGAAAAACCGCGATGCCGATGCCGCTGCCGATCGTGACCTGCCGGGACTCGATGACAAAGACTTCCTGAATGCGCTGGAGGATCCGGTTCGCAAGGCCGGACGCTTCGCCGATCTCGCTGATCTCGGGCGTGATGATCGCAAATTCATCGCCACCGAAACGCGCAACGACACCCCCCTCGCCAACTGTCCTGCGCAAGCGTTCGGCAAAGCCCGTCAACAGCGCATCCCCGAAGCCATGGCCGTAGACATCGTTGATCGTCTTGAACCCGTCCATGTCCAACATCATCACGGCCCGGTATTTATCCGGCGCCAGAGACGCAGTCAGTTCGATCAGGGTGTCCTGAAATTTCCGCCTGTTCGGCAGACCGGTCAAGGCATCGTGCTGCGCCATTTGAAGCGCTCTTTTTTGCTCCGCCTTGCGTTGGCGCAATTCCCGCCGCAGTCCGATCACCTGCCGAACACCGAGGAAAAACCCGAAAAGGATCAGGCACGCCAGAATGCTGACCAGCACCTCCACCATATGGTGCCGGGCACTGTCTTCAGGCGGAAGATAGGAAAATGGACGGACCTGCGCGATCAGAAATCCCGTTACCGGCACTGCACAAGCAGCGCAAAGCACCAACCATTGAGATCGGGAGGGCTTTTTGAAGGGATGTTTCACTTTGCGCCGTTTCGCTCTGACATTGGGAAGTTTGATCCGGCGATTTTCGCCTCTTTTCCTTGAGGAACCATGAAATCGCATATCCGAATTTAAGGCTTTCATCCGGAATTCTCCGAATTCGCGAAAGTATTCAGGCGATATACCCGATCTTCCTTTTCGTGAAGGTGCGCGTGCGGACAGAACCTGCGGCGGCAAATTTCCGTTGCAATTCCAAGAGGGGGTGACAAGACCGGGCGGACTTGCTAACGGACGAGCCGACCGATCCGATGGATCCCGTTCTACCGAAGGCTATGTAATTCCGATGCCCGATCTCCTGCTTGAACTTTTCAGCGAGGAAATCCCTGCGCGCATGCAGCGCCGCGCCGCCGATGATCTCAAGTCGCTCGTGACCAATGCCCTGGTCGAGGCCGGCCTTCCTTACGAAGGCGCCAAGGCCTTCGCAACGCCGCGCCGGCTCGCCCTGCATGTGGCTGGCGTTCCAGTGGCATCGGCTGCGACCAGGGAAGAGCGCAAGGGCCCCCGCGTCGGCGCCCCGGAAAAGGCGGTGGAAGGTTTTCTGCGCGGTGCCGGGCTTTCGTCCGTCGATCAGGCGCAAATCCAGAGCGATCCGAAGAAGGGCGATTTCTATGTCGCCGTGATCGAGAAGCCGGGCCGGACCGCCATCGACATCATCGCAGACTTCATGCCGGGCATTATCCGCGGCTTCCCCTGGCCGAAATCCATGCGCTGGGGCACCGGCCAGATGCGCTGGGTCCGCCCGCTGCATTCCATCGTCGCGACCTTCGGCCCGGAAACCGAGGAGCCGGACGTGGTTCCGTTCGAGGTCGATGGTGTCGTGTCCGGCAAGACCACCCGCGGCCACCGCTTCCTGGCGGACGAAGCCTTCGACGTGCGCCGCTTCGACGATTACGCTCCGGCGCTGGAAAAGCACAAGGTCGTTCTCGATGCCGACCGCCGCAAGGACATCATCGTGCATGACGCCCGCGACCGTGCTTTCGCCCTTGGCCTGGAACTGGTCGAGGATGAAGGCCTGCTGGAAGAGGTCGCCGGTCTCGTCGAATGGCCGGTGGTGCTGACGGGAACCTTCGAGGAAGACTTCCTCGAGATCCCGGACGAATGCATCCGCCTGACCATCCGGGCCAACCAGAAGTGCTTCGTGCTCAAGGATCCGAAGACCGGGAAGCTGGCGAACCGTTTCGTCCTGACCTCCAACATCGAAGCCACCGACGGCGGCAAGGAAATCGTCGCGGGCAACGAGAAGGTCATTCGCGCGCGGCTATCGGACGCGCGCTTCTTCTGGGAAACAGACCTGAAGACGAAACTCGCCGACAACCTGCCGAAGCTGGACGGCATCGTCTTCCACGAGAAGCTCGGCTCCCAGGGTGAGCGGGTGAAACGGCTGGAGACGCTGGCCGCAGAACTCGCCCCGCTGGTCGGCGCCGATACCGCCAAGGCCAAACGTGGGGCCACGCTCGCCAAGGCGGACCTTGTCTCCGCCATGGTCTACGAGTTCCCCGAACTGCAGGGCCTGATGGGCCGCTACTATGCGACGGCCCAGGGCGAGGACGCCTCCGTCGCAACGGCGATAGAGGATCATTACCGGCCGCAGGGGCCATCGGACACCGTGCCGGCCGATCCGGTCGCCATTGCCGTGGCGCTTGCCGACAAGCTCGACCTGCTCGCCGGCTTCTGGGCCATCGACGAAAAGCCGACCGGCTCCAAGGATCCTTATGCCCTACGCCGTGCCGCACTCGGTGTGATCCGGATCATTCTGGAAAACAAGCTGCGTCTGCGCCTGTCGGACCTGATCCGCGCGGCGCTCGGACGGGTCAAGTCTGATGTTGCAAACCCAGATGGAATCGTCGCCGACCTGCTCGCCTTTCTGGCTGATCGGCTCAAGGTCTATCTGAAGGACGAAGGCGCGCGCCATGATCTGATCGACGCGGTCTTCGCCATGGAAGGCCAGGACGACCTGCTGATGGTCGTAAAGCGGGTCGAGGCGCTCGGCAAATTCCTGGAGACAGAGGACGGCGCCAACCTGCTGGCAGGCTACAAGCGCGCGGTCAACATCCTCAGGGCGGAAGAAAAGAAGGGCGGCGAGGCCGTGACCGGCCGGCCGCACCCCGATCACTTCAAGGAGCAGGCGGAAGTCGACCTCGCGGCCGCCATCGACACGGCGCGCGCCGATGCCGAGACTGCGGTGGAGCGGGAAGATTTCGAAGGCGCCATGGAGGGGCTATCGAAGTTGCGTGCGCCGGTCGACCGGTTCTTCGAGGAGATCCTGGTCAACGCGGAAGAGGTAGAGATCCGTCTCAACCGGCTGCGCCTGTTGTCGGAAATCCGCGACGCCACCCATGTGGTCGCGGATTTCGCCAAGGTCTCGGGCTAAACGATCATTGCTCGGGCCGGTATCGGCCCGTTTCCGGATCCTGCTTCAGGGTCCGGACCGGCTCACCATTGGGGCCTTTGGCCGCGGCAGCCGCTTCAGAGAGCCGTCGTTCGACATCGGCCATTTTCTTCTTCATGCGGTTCACGACCCAGTAGCCGCCGACGGCGAGGGCTGCAAATCCGAGTAGTTCCGTCATGTCACCTCCACCGCCGGCCCTGCCCGGTCGGAAACCTTCAAAGCCCGTAACGCTGCCACAATGTGCGCGCTTCAAGCGATGATATCATCTCGTCGGCAAGTCCGCTCTGGCTTTCCAGCAAGTGCGCCGCGACACCGACCCCGCTCTTGCGTCCGAACAGCCCGCGCGGCGCGGAGATCAGCTTGGGCTCCGCCTTGTCGCCGAACCGTTTTTTCAGGACGCCACGCAGGTCGCCGATCTCGTCAATCAGCCCCAGGTCCCGGGCTTTGCCGCCTGTCCAGAACTTACCTGAAAAGAGCTCTTCGTCATCGGACAATATGTCACCCCGACGGGACTTCACCATATCGATGAAGACCTCGTGGATTTCCTGCTGCAAACCTTTCAGAAACTCGATGTCGTCCGGGTCGGCGTCCTTGAACGGGTCCAGGATCACCTTCTTTTCGCCGGCGGTATAAACCCGGCGTTCAACACCGATCTTCTTCAGGAGTTCGGGAAAGCCGAAGCCCGCGGCAACCACGCCGATAGAGCCCACGATGGACGACGGGTCCGCGTAAATCTCGTTGCCGGCAAGGGCGATCATGTAGCCGCCGGACGCTGCCACATCTTCCACGAAGACGAGCACGTCCTTTTCCTTTTCCTCTGCCAGATCGCGGATCCGTTTGAAGATCAGCCGCGACTGCACCGGCGACCCGCCAGGAGAGTTCACGATCAGCGCCACAGCGGGCGCTTTTTTCATTGCGAACGCCTTTTCCAGCGGTTGGGAAACGGAGGCAAGCGAAAGGCCGGGACGGAGCGGCGTCACCATGCCGATTGCGCCCTGAAGGCGGACGACCGGGATAATCGTCTTGTCGTTACGAAAAGCTTTGGGAAGCAAGTTGCGAAATTTATCGAACACGTAAGCGGGAACTCCGGAATAGGGCATCTAAAGGCATATAGTGCCAAGCGGGCACAAATATAACCCGTCATCCGCGATTTCGAAACGACGCCCGCAGATCGCTGCAGGAAGCGATCCGTCACTTGTATCAGAAAATCCAGGAAAAACTCTCGGTCGGGATCAGAGAGGCGCGCCTTTGCGCGCTCCAAACGCACCGGCCTCCGCGCGGCGCGCCTTGCGTTCGGCGCGTTTCTGTTCGCGAACCGTAATTTCTTCAGCAGCTTTTTCGATGGCTTCAGCGGTTTGTTCTGCGTCGCTGGCACGTCCGACAGCATTCACACGCTTTTTGGCAGGCCTGAAGTCTGCCGCCCCTCTTCCCGCCCCCTTGTGCATGGGGTTCATGTCATTGAGCACGGGCTTCATTTCCTTGCCCGACGTAAACTGCCAACATAGGCGGACACCGGCACATTCGGCTCCACGCCACGCAATGCTGCCGCGAACAGGCAAGTCCAGTCCGTTTATACGCAGGAAGATGTCATCAGGCAGATGCCCGACTCCCTTCCCCTCGAGTCGACATCCGTTCTTGCTGGCATTGGAGATGATGCAATGGATCGAAGCGTTTCCGGACAAATCGCTGACACGGGCGGGAATATGGACAGGGCGGCGCTGTTCCTTCCGCTTCTCCTGGTCCTTGCTGGCTTCACCGAAATCGAAGAGAACCTTGGCTTCACCGTCGGAAACGTAGGTGATCCGACCTTTGATCATCTTTTCCAGGCCGTCCACGCGCAAACCGATCATTTCGTTCAGTTCGTTCACGCGGTGGGAAAGAATGCTGCAGCCGGAACTGGAAAAGTCTGAAGCGGACCCCTCAATACAAAGAAGACGCTCCAGATCAACGATCAGAACGGCCAGTGTTGCGCCTTCAGGTATGTTTTGCGCCAAAGCGGTCACGAGCAATTTCCCTTAGAACTCTTTAAGGAGATACTCGCCCAATGCAAACCTTAGGTTAACGTCCCTGTAAAAATTCTCCATATAGCGTATTTTCAAGAATCCATAATTATACTTAAAATTTATATTCAGACTTAGACCTTGTTAAGTTTGATTCATACGATTTTCTACAAGCTTTTGCTTAATCGAAAGAAAATCCTGCCAGGTTTGCCTTTTCTCAAGGGGACTGCGCAGAAGATAGGCGGGGTGATAGGTTGCAACGCAGGAGATTTCTGCACTACCGGTAGAAAATTTCATCCAGTGTCCGCGCAACTTCCTGATCCCCTCCTGGGTCCCAAGCAGCGTTTTCGCGGAGGCCGACCCAAGAAATACCAGTATATCCGGGTTCACAAGCTCGATCTGGCGCAGGATGAACGGCTTGCAGATTTCCGTTTCCTGCGGCGTCGGTGTCCGGTTCCCCGGCGGCCGCCAGGGCACGACATTGGCGATATAAGCTCCTGACCGGTCCAGACCGATTGCTTTCAGCATCTTGTCGAGCAATTGGCCGGAGCGGCCGACAAAGGGTTTGCCCTGCAAGTCTTCATCACGCCCGGGGGCTTCACCGACGAACATGACCCGGGCCTCCGGATTCCCGTCTGCAAAGACCAGGTTCTTCGCCGTCAGACGCAAGTTGCAGCCTTCGAACCCTTCCAGACAGGCTCGAAGCTCATCGAGCGTCGAAATACTGCGAGCGGCATCGCGTGCGGATTCAACGGCCGATGCGTTCGGGAGCACCACCGAAGTCTCGCTGCCCTGCTGCGGCACCGGTGCAGCGGGGGCCGTTTGCGGGAAGATTCGATCCGGTCCCGGCATCCGGGACAGGGGCGACTGGACCGCAGCCTGACCTGCCCCTTGAACCGGACGGTCTGGAGGGCGGAACCCTTGTTCGGCCGCCCGCCTTTCGGCGAGCCTTGCGGTTTCGGCAAAACGATCGACCGGGTCGGCCTCCAACAGGCAATCGATCCCGCTTGCCAGATAAAAATCCAGCAGCGCTTCAAGTTCCCTGTTTGCCTGATCCATCGACTGCACCCTATGGCCTCCGCAGGTATTCTATTCGTTCCCGTGCCCGGAGACAAAGCGAAGACGGGTCGTTTCCTCCCCGGAAAACCGCTTGTCCAACAGAATGACTCATTTCGCCCGCCTTATCCGGACCAGAAATTCCGCTTACGTAAACGTCATCCTTACACTTGACGGAGGTAAGACTTTTCAGTCTATGTGCGTTTCGAAGTTATAAGCTGAAATTCGCACTTGATCGGGGTAAGGCTGCCAGTAGGGTCGTGCGTACTTAAGGCAGACGATGCAAAAGGGTTAGTATCCGGCCATGACTGGATATCAAGCGAGGGAGAACTCAATGTCCGAACAGGATGGGGCAGAGCTTGGCGAACGCGAAAGCATGGACGTTGACGTCGTCATCGTCGGCGCCGGTCCGGCCGGTCTCGCAGCCGCAATCCGGCTGAAACAGATTGCCGATGAGAAGGGCGACGAGCTTAGCATTGTCGTGCTGGAAAAAGGCTCCGAGGTCGGCGCCCATATCCTGTCCGGCGCCGTCATCGACCCGATAGGAATCGACAAGCTGCTGCCGGAGTGGCGCGAGGAAGACACGCCGATCAAGACCCCGGTCACGGCAGATCATTTCCTGGTTCTCGGACCGGCCGGCTCGATGCGCCTGCCGAACATGTTCATGCCGAAACTGATGAACAATCACGGCAACTACATCGTCTCGCTTGGCAATGTCTGCCGCTGGCTGGCCGAGAAGGCGGAAGCGCTCGGCGTGGAGATCTATCCGGGCTTTGCAGCCGCCGAAATCCTGTATGACGACGAAGGCCGGGTCGTTGGCGTCGCCACCGGCGACATGGGCATCGGCCGCGACGGAAAACCGAATGCCCAGTTCACACGCGGCATGGAACTGCGCGCGAAATACACGCTGATCGGCGAAGGCGCGCGCGGGTCGCTCGCCAAGGAGCTGATCGCGAAATTCGCCCTCGACCGGGACGCCGATGTGCCTAAATTCGGCATCGGCATCAAGGAACTGTGGCAGGTCGACCCGGAAAAACACCGGCCCGGCCTCGTTCAGCATTCCTTCGGCTGGCCGCTCGACGGCAAGACCGGCGGCGGATCGTTCCTCTATCACCTCGAAGACAATCAGGTGGCGGTCGGCTTCGTGCTGCATCTGAACTACCAAAATCCGTGGCTATCGCCCTTCGACGAGTTCCAGCGCTTCAAGACCCATCCGGCCATCCGTGATACCTTCGAAGGCGGCAAGCGCATCGCCTATGGTGCCAGAGCGATCACCGAGGGCGGCTACCAGTCCGTTCCCAAGCTCTCCTTCCCCGGCGGCCTCATCATGGGCTGCTCGGCCGGTTTCGTGAACGTGCCCAGGATCAAAGGCTCCCACAATGCCATGCTGTCCGGCATGCTGGCGGCGGAAGAAGTCATGGCGGCCATTGGCCGGGGTGAAGCCAATACGGAACTGACCGATTACGACACCGCCTGGCGGGCGAGCGAGATCGGCAAGGATCTGAGAACCGTCCGCAATGTGAAACCTCTGTGGTCGAAGTTCGGCACCGCGCTCGGCATCGCGTTCGGTGGCCTCGACATGTGGACCAACGAACTGTTCGGCTTTTCCTTCTTCGGCACCCTGAAGCACGGCAAGACCGATGCGGCCAGCCTCAAGCCTGCCAAGGATTGTCCGAAGATCGATTATCCGAAGCCGGACGGCGTGATCTCCTTCGACAAGCTCTCCTCCGTGTTCCTGTCGAACACCAATCACGAGGAGGATCAGCCGATCCATCTGAAGGTCGGGGACGATGCGCTGCAGAAGTCGTCGGAGCACGACATTTTCGCAGGCCCCTCGAATCGCTATTGCCCTGCCGGGGTCTATGAATGGGTGGAAGAAGGCGAAGACGCGCCGAGGTTCCAGATCAACGCGCAGAACTGTGTCCACTGCAAGACCTGCGACATCAAGGATCCGAACGGCAACATTACCTGGACGGTTCCCGAAGGCACCGGCGGACCGAATTATCCCAACATGTAAGATAGAAACGTTTCCGCCAGGCGGTTACCTGTAAAAAAACGGCACCGGGAGGGATCCCGGTGCCGTTTGCTTGTGGCCGATGGGCCTTTTCCGGCGCGTTGCCGATAGCAGTCGGCGGCGCCGGTCGCGGTGTCAAAGGTCATGAGAGTTCCCGCGAACTGTACGTTCGTCTTTTTAAACCGGAACCCGGACTTTGCCCGCTACCACAAGACATTTTGTATACATTCAGGCTTGAACCGAACGCCCCTCACCTGAGAATTCTTCCATGACCGGACGACCTGATCGTCCGTTTACTATTACGAATACCAAAACAAACACCACCTCATCCGGGCTTGCTCGGACAAGAGGACTGATTTTACTCTGATACTCGGTATTCCGCGGCAAAAAAGCTGCCAAAATTCAATATGCGATGAGGCCGCCCTTACGGGATGGTCAAATGGGCCTCTTCAATATGTGCCCTGTTTAACCAAGTCGACCATCGCAGCTGCCCGCAAGTTCCCCTGCGTTATCTATAATTGTGTGTATACATACAAGCGACCATACGGTCAAACTGTTTTTCGAATGAACATAGAGAATTCCTATCCGCGCGAATTTGCGGCGGGAAAGCAGCGACCGGCGGCATTCCGCCACCGGTCGAGGAATCGCTCCCAAGCTACTGCTTATGCAGCTTCCGTGCGCCGGCGGGCAGGCCGTCTCGGCTTTGCGCGGCGCGGCTTGAACTCCGCATTGTCGTTGTCATTGGAGCGAGACTGTCCGCCTCTGCCCTGACCGCCATTGTTTCGACCGCTATTGTTTCGACCACCGCTATTCTGGCCGCCGTTCTTCCGGCCACTATTGTTCTGGCCGCCGTTGTTCTGGCGCCCACGATTTCCACCCCGTCCCTTGCCGGGAGAAACCGCGGCACTCGCAGGCGGCACGTCGCCGCTAGCGACCTCGATCGAGATGCCGATCAGTTTTTCGATCTGTCGGAACAACCCGATTTCCTCCGGGCTGCACAGGGCAACGGCCTCGCCGTCAGCACCGGCACGCGCCGTTCTGCCGATACGGTGGACGTAGGCTTCCGGCACTTCGGGCAGTTCGAAATTGTAGACGTGGCTGACGCCGGGAATATCGATACCGCGGGCGGCGACGTCGGTTGCGACAAGTACCTTGATTTGCCCTTCACGAAGACCCTTGATGGCCCGCTCGCGCTGGCTCTGGCTCTTGTTGCCGTGAATGGATCCAGCCTTGATGCCGGCTCCGACCATCTTGCGCATCAGCCGCTCCGCGCCGTGTTTTGTACGGCAGAAAACCAGCGACATGTCGTTGGGCCGCTCACACAGGAGAGAAACGAGGAAGTCCGTCTTTGTCTTCTGGTCCATGAAATGGACGCTTTGATCAACCTTGTCCGCGGTCTTCCCTGCCTGGGCGACTTCAACGCGAACCGGGTCGGTGAGATAGGACTGGGCCAGTTCATTGATCTGCTTCGGCATGGTTGCCGAAAACAGGAGCGTCTGACGCTTTTTGGAAACCAGCGCGGCGATCTTGCGCAACGCATGGATGAAGCCGAGATCCAGCATCTGGTCGGCCTCGTCGAGGACCAGGAAGGAAACGCCCTTCAGGGTCACGGCATTCCGGTCGATCAGGTCGAGCAGACGGCCGGGCGTCGCGACCAGGATATCCGTTCCGCGCGACATGCGCTTGATCTGGCTGTTGATGGACACGCCGCCGACGACGGACGTCACCCTGAGCGGGGTTCCGCGTACGAAAGACACCAGGTTTTTCGCGATCTGGTTCACCAGTTCGCGCGTCGGCGCGAGGATCAGCGCCTGGGCGCCCCTGGGTTCGGGAGTCCGGGGATCGGCAAGGAGCCGTTCCACCAAAGGCAGGCCGAAGGCTGCGGTTTTGCCGGTTCCCGTCTGGGCAAGACCCATCAGGTCTTCGCCCTTGAGGATCAGCGGGATTGCATCTTTCTGGATCGGTGTCGGTGTTTCGTAGCCGTTCGCCTCGATGGCCTTCAGCAGTTGATCGGACAGGCCAAGCGATTGAAATTCTGTCAAGGTATACCCTTCTGGACGTGCATTTCGCCGACTCGGGCAAAATGCGCCAAAGCTCCACGACCAGTTGGCTGCGGAGTCTGATAGTGCGGTTGCGACCGGCTCACTCACCTGGGACTGGATTGTCCAATCAGGTTGTGCCGATCGGTAGAACCCCGCGTGAAATGGGAACTTGGGAAAGGAACGGTTCTTCGCGAACCGCTTGGGAGTGCATCTGCATCTGGAACGGCACAGTCTGTCTGTACGTTCGTGCGAACCGCTCACGCGGCGGTCGAATGCAATGGTTACTGTATGGGATTTGTGCACTGCAAAGTCAAGGGGCCTTATCTCTCGCCCCATTGAAATTGAGGGGGCCAACTCCGAGCGTTAAGACAATCAAAAGTATTGCAATGTCAAAATTACTATCTGAAGATATTCGGGATTGCCCAAGCCGACCTGATGCGAAAAGAATTCCAAATACCTAAAAAGCGCAAAATCATGCGCTATGGATTACTGGCTGGATTTTTGGTCTGTCTTGCATCTGTCGCGTTAGGGCCCGCCGGCGCTCTCAGACTTATGCAGGCAGGCTGGCACTCGCAGCTGTATTCCAACATCGACGGCATCATTATCGGTGCGTTTCTGGTCGGTTGCGCCGGCTACGCCTTCGGCTTTCGCAAAATCCTCGACCTGAGACGCGAACAGGGGCGCCGCACGCTTGCGGAATCCAAAGCTGACTGGATCACCTATCATGACTTCCTCACCCGGTTGCCCAATCGCCGATTCTTGAAGGAAAAGGCTCCCGAAATCGTCAACACGACTTTCTGCAACGTAGGTTACGGGGTCCTGGCTTTCGATCTGGACGGTTTCAAGAAGGTCAATGAAACGGTCGGAGCCGACGGTGGAGACGCGCTGTTGATCGATCTCGCCGGGAGACTCTCCGCCTTTATACCCGAAGCCATTCTCGTCCGGCTCGGAAGCGACGAATTCCTCATAATCGCCGGCTGCACGACATCGAGCCGCTGCCAGAACTGCTCCAATCCCGAGCAGACCCGCAAGTTGGCCGAAGACCTGATAAACCTGCTGAACAGGCCGTTCGATATCAAAGGGATGCAAATCTCCGTCGGCGCCTGTGTGGGTCTGTCAAGTTACCCCGAGCACGGCCTCGGGCTGAAAGACGTGGTCAAACAGGCCATCCTGGCGCTCAGCGTCGCCAAACGGCAGGGACGCAATTCCTATGTGGAATTTCAGCCCGAGATCAATGACGATCTCGCCCGGCGCACACGCATCGAGCGCCAGCTGAGGAGCGCGGTGGCCAATGGCGACATCGTTCCCTTTTACCAGCCTCTCATCGACCTGAAATCCGGAGCCATCGTCGGGTTCGAGGCCCTCGCTCGCTGGCATACGCCCGAGGACGGTTTCATTTCGCCGGAGCTGTTCATCCGCATCGCGGAGGAAACGGGATTGATTTCGGAGCTCTCGGAACATTTGCTCCGACGAGCGTGCAAAGACGCCATGGACTGGCCGAAACAGGTGCGTCTTGCCTTCAACATCTCGCCCCGGATGCTGGAAGACCGCGACCTGGGACTGAAGATCTTCAAGATTCTGGGAGAAACCGGCCTCAGCCCTCACCGGCTGGAAATCGAAATCACCGAAAGCGCCCTGGTCCGCGACACCGACCTGGCCGCGGCCATGATCCGGGACCTGCGGGGCTCCGGGATCCAGGTCGTCCTGGATGATTTCGGCACCGGCTATTCCAGCCTGGCGCAGCTTTCCGCCCTGACCTTCGACAAGATCAAGATCGACCGGATTTTCGTCTCCGGCCTGGAACAAGACGAAAAGAAATCCAAGATCGTCCGAACCACGGTCGCTCTGGCAACCGGCCTGCGCATCTCGACCACGGCCGAAGGCATCGAGCAGGAAAGCCAACTCGACTATCTCCAGCAACTGGGTTGCAGCTTCGGCCAGGGCTATCTGTTCGGCAAGGCGGTCCCGCAGGAGCAGGCCCTCGCCTTGCTGAGCACAGGGCTCGCGTCCGGTACAGAGCAGAGCCGGCAGGTGTCTGCCTGATCCACAAGGACGACGGCTTGTACAGCGGGTGGCGCCAAGAGCGGATTTCCGTCAGGTGACAGCCCGCTTCTGGGCTTCCACACATGCCAGCGCCGACATATTCACCACGCCGCGGGATGTAACCGACGGGGTCAGGATGTGCGCCGGTTTCGCGGTGCCGAGCAGGATCGGTCCGACGTGAAGTGCCTCGGTGGACACCTTCAAAAGGTTTAGAGCGATATTGGCCGCATCCAGGTTCGGGAAGAGCAGCAGGTTCGCTTCACCTTTCAGCTTTCCGTTCGGCATCACGCGTTCGCGCAGAAGCTCGTTCAATGCGGCGTCGCCGTGCATCTCGCCGTCCACTTCCAGATCCGGATGAGACTGCCAGAGGATTTCCAGCGCCTCACGCATCTTGCGTGAGGATGCCGTATCTCGCGACCCGAAGTTCGACAAGGACAGAAGGGCGGCCTTGGGTTCGATGCCGAAGCGGTGTATTTCTTCCGCCGCCAGCTGAGCCATTTCGGCCAGTTCCTCTGCATCGGGATCCTCCGAAACGAACGTATCGCTCAGGAACACCGCTCCGCGGCTGCTGATCAGCAGCGAAAGCGCCGACAGGTCACGGACGCCGTCACGCATGCCGATGATCTGGCGGATGTCCCGCAGATGGCGGATAAAGCGGCCTTCCAGGCCGCAGACCACCGCGTCCGCATCGCCCCTGCGGACTGCGAGCGCGGAGATGACGGTCGAATTGGTGCGCACGATCGTACGCGCCGCATCGGGCGGCAGGCCCTTTCGACCGACGCAGGAAAAATACTCGTCCACATAATCCCGGTATCGGGGATCGTCCTGCGGATTGATGAACTCGAAATCCCTCCCGGGACGGATCTTCAGACCGAAACGCTCGCACCTGGCCTGCAGGACATCCGGACGGCCGACGAGAATCGGCTTGGCGATCTTGTCTTCCATCAGCACCTGGGCGGCACGCAGAACCCGCTCGTCTTCTCCTTCGGCGTAAATGATCCGCTTCGGATCCTGGGTCGCCGCCTGGATGATCGGCTTCATGATCAGGCCGGAGCGGAAGACAAAGCGGTTCAGACGGTCCAGGTAGGCGTCGAAATTCTCGATCGGCCGGGTGGCGACGCCGGTTTCCATGGCAGCTTTGGCAACTGCGGGCGCGATGCGCAGAATCAGGCGCTGATCGAAGGGGGATGGAATGAGGTAATTCGGCCCGAAGGTTTCCGTCGCTCCGCCATAGGCGTGCGCAGCTACGTCCGACGGCTCTTCGCGGGCAAGACCTGCAATCGCCTCGACGGCCGCGCGTTTCATTTCCTCGTTGATGATGGTCGCGCCGACGTCGAGCGCCCCACGGAAGATATAGGGGAAGCACAGGACGTTGTTGACCTGGTTCGGATAGTCGGACCGGCCGGTACACATGACCACATCCGGACGAACGGCCTGCGCCTCTTCCGGCATGATTTCCGGATTGGGATTGGCGAGCGCCAGGATCAACGGACCCTTACCCATTTTCGCAACCATATCCGGCTTGAGAACGCCGGCTGCGGACAGGCCGAGGAAAACATCCGCGCCGTCGATCACGTCCTCCAGGGTCCGCTTGTCGGTCTTTTGCGCGAACTTCGCCTTCCACTCGTCCATGAGCGCCTCGCGGCCCTCGTAGACGACACCCTCGATGTCCGTGACCCAGATGTTCTCCATCTTCGCGCCCAGGCTCACCAGCATGTTGAGGCAGGCAAGGGCTGCCGCACCGGCGCCGGAGGCGACGATTTTCGCCTCTGAAATATCCTTGCCGGCCAGCTCCAGCCCGTTGCGGACGGCGGCACCGACGATGATGGCTGTTCCATGCTGGTCGTCATGGAAGACGGGAATGTTCATCCGCTCCCGCAGCCTGGCTTCGATCAGGAAGCATTCCGGCGCCTTGATGTCTTCCAGATTGATACCGCCGAAGGTGGGCTCGAGCACGGCGACCGCATCGACGAAGCGGTCGACATTCCGTTCATCGACCTCGATGTCGAACACGTCGATGCCGGCGAATTTCTTGAACAGGACCGCCTTGCCTTCCATGACCGGTTTGGAGGCCAGCGGGCCAATGGCACCGAGCCCCAGAACGGCGGTGCCGTTGGAAATGACGGCGACCAGATTGCCTCGCGCCGTATAATCGGCCGCCTTGGCCGGATCCTTGGCGATTTCCAGGCAGGGAGCGGCAACCCCCGGTGAATAGGCCAGCGCCAGGTCGCGCTGGTTGCCGAGCGGCTTGGTCGCCTGGATTTCGAGTTTCCCGGGCCTTGGATACTGATGGTAGTACAGGGCGGCTTCGGTCAGATCGCTCTCGGTGGTTTTCTTGTCGCTCATGGCTGCCGCCTCTCTTCCATCACCCCAAATCGCGTTCGGCCTGCTGATGTCTGGCCGAAGCGGACTCCAAATTTCGTATTAGACAAAGGGATTACCCGCTGCGGTGTAAAATGAGAACCCGCAGAAGCGAAAACAGCACCAGACTGTTGAGAATATGCCATAAAAAATGTGTTCCCGCCGTTACGTCAGCACACAAGGGCATATCCAGCGCGCGGAAGGTGACGGAGACGGCGAACAGGACACCGGTCAGAAGCAGGTCCCGGCCAAGCTTCTTGTCGATCCGCCAGAAGGCAATCCCGACCGCGAAGATCGCGAGTAGAGCCGGCAGATAGAAGGCCGACGATCCGACGATCGGCGCCCAGACCTCTCCCAGGCCCGGAGACATGACGAAGAAGCCGATGACGAGGGCTCCGGCGAGAACCCAGGACATTCCCAGGAACCGCTTCAGCGCGATCAGAAGATAGAAATGGATGAAGACGACGATGGGAATCACGTCAGCCATCCCCGCCCACCGGGTCGCGAAGGTGTGAAACAGGAAGGAGCCGATCCCGGTCAGGAAAACGATCCCGATCAGGGCCAGCGCCACCCGGTCGTCCGGCGTCTTCTTCCGCCACATGAGGAAGGCGACGATCGCCGCGATCAGAAACGCGGCATTGGTCACCGCATTCAGCGGTTCGGCCCAGAATTCCGGACCGAGCCGTTCGCAGTATCGATCAACCTGTGCGCCGAGATCCAATTGCGTCATCCTTTTACTGTCGGCAGTTTGGAGCGCAGCCTATCGGTATAAGGTCTCCTTGATCAATCGACCAAGGCGGGCAATTCCGTCCTTTATCTTCTCTTCGCTCGGCGCGGAGAAATTGAGACGCATGCAGTTGGCGCCGGTCCCGTCGGGGAAGAACGCACCGCCTGGAACAAAGGCGACTTTGGTCTCCGCGATGGAGCGGGCGAGCAGGTCCGCACAATTGATGCCGGCCGGCAGCTCCATCCAGATGAACATGCCGCCTTCCGGCCGGCTCCAGGACACGCCTTCCGGCATGTGCCGTTCAAGGGCGTCCAGCATGCAGTCGCGGCGGGCGCGATAGGCTTTGCGGATCTGGGACACCTGAGCGTCGAAGGCACGTTCGGCGACAGTTGCCATCACGATCTGGTTGATCGTGGACGAGTTCAGGTCGGAGGCCTGTTTGATCAGCACCAGTTTCTGGATGACAGGGGCCGCGGCGCAGACCCAGCCGACGCGCAAGCCCGGGGACAGGGTCTTGGAGAAGCTGCCGCAATAGATCGTCCGGGTGTTGTCGATGCCGCCGTTGCGGGCAATGTCGAGCGCCAGGATCGGCGACAGCGGTTCGCCGTCATAGCGCAGGGACTGATAGGCTGCATCCTCTATCACGGCGATGTCGAGCTCTGTGGCCAGATCCAGGACCCGCTCGCGCTCGGACAGATCCAGCGTCAGGCCGGTCGGATTGGCGAAATCGGCGGAGCCATAGGCGAATTTCACCGCCCCGCCGTTCTCCGCCGCCGTGTCGCAATAGTCCTGAGCGGTCCGATTGGCCGCCGGCAGCAGGCGGTCATAGGCAGGCTCATAGGCATTGAAGGCCTGGAGCGCGCCCAGATAGGTCGGCCATCCGACCAGCGCCGTGTCGCCGGGCGACAGGAACAGCTTACCCAGATAGTCCAGCGCCTGCTGCGATCCGGAGGTGATCATGATGTTGTCGATGCCGCAAGGAATGCCGAGTTCCGCCATACGCTCCGCGATCCACCGACGCAGCGGCGGATAGCCCTCGCTCACCGAGTACTGCAGGGCCGTCTGGCAGGTCTCGGAGGCAAACAGCTCCCCATAGGCGTCGCTGAAGGCAGTGGCCGGGAAAAGCGCCGGATCGGGAATACCGCCGGCGAAGGAAATCATATCCGGCCGGTCCAGCAGTTTCAGCAATTCGCGAATTTCGGATGCGGCCATCCGCGACGACCGCGTGGCAAACAAGTGGCTCCAGTCCTGCATGGTGTTTTCGTCTTTTTAGGACGACCTTGTGCTTGATATTATAGGTCAATGACACTTACCTAATCTTTCCGTTTGTGTCTTTCAAGGCCTATTTTTTGTAATTTTCATGCACTTTGAAAATCAGGCGCGGAGCGCGGCAACAACGCCGCGTCCGTCGCCATGTCATCCCAATAGAAATCCTGTTTCAAACCGTCAGGCTCAATCCACCTTGAGTCTGACGGCACCGGTCGTCCGCCCGGCTTCCATGTCCACATGGGCGAGCGCGGCCTCCTCAAAGGCATAGTCCTGAACCTCGGACACCTTCAGCCCGTCCCGCAACACCGCGAACCAGGCATTGGCGGCGGCATGATAATTGGCGTTGTCCGCCAGGAAAGCGATCACGCTCGGACGAATGAGGAAACGGTTGTTGAGGATTTGCAGGTCGAGCGGGGGAATGGCGCCGGCGACCTGACCGACATTGGCAACCGTGCCGAACGCTCCGACGGCCTGGAGGGTCTTTGCCAGGGTCTCGCCGCCAATCCCGTCGACCGCGAAATCCACGCCCCGTCTCTCCGTCAGACCGGCGGCGGCGGAAACGAAATCCTCGTCGCGATAAAGAATGGCGTGATCGAGACCGTGAGCCTTGGCGATCTGCGCCTTTTCCGGACTGCCGACGGTTCCGATCACCGTGGCGCCGAGACGCTTCAGCCACTGAACCAGGATCAGCCCCAGGCCGCCGGCCGCCGCGTGGACCAGAACAGTCTGCCCCGGAGCGATCGACGTGACCCGATGCAGAAGCAAGTAGGCCGTCAGACCGCGCAGCAGGGACCCGGCGACCTGCTCATCGGACAGATCGTCCGGCAGCCTGATCAGCCGCCCGGCCGGAATCGTGCGCGCGTCGGCGTAACTGCCTGCCGGCAGGCCGGCATAGGCAACCCGATCTCCCACCGCAAAACCGGTCACATCCTCTGCGACCTTATCGACGACACCGACGGCTTCGACGCCGGGCGTGGCCGGATAGGCCGGCAGCGGATAAAGGCCGATGCGGTGATAGACATCGACGAAGTTCACGCCGACCCAGGTGTGCCTGACACGGACCTCTCCCGCCTGCGGCTGCGGCCGCGGCAGCTCTCTCAAGTGGAGGTTTGCCGATTCTTCGCGTGCATCGATCTGGTGCGTTCTGATCATTTCCGTCTCCTGACTGGTTGGACGGACCTGACTTAGGCGCTTTCTCTTTTGCGTGAAATTGCATATAAATTCGCATTACATGAGCAAAAACACACAAATCGACTGGGAAGATCTGCGCCATTTCATGGCCCTTGCCGACGGCGGAAGTCTTTCGCAAGCCGCACGCAGCCTCGGGGTCGATCACACCACCGTGGCGCGGCGGATCGCGTCGCTGGAAGCGGCTTTGAACCTGAAACTCATCGAACGCCTGCCACGGTCTGTGCACCTGACGCCGGAGGGCCAGCGGATCGCGGATATCGGGTCTGAGATGAAGGAAACCTCGTTCGCGATCCTGCGCGCTGCCGGTGGGGCCGAACGGACACTGTCCGGAGCCGTCTGCGTGAGCGCACCACCGGTTCTGTCGAGCGCCGTTCTGGCGCCCCGGCTGGCGGGTTTTGCGAAAGACTATCCGGACATCGACATCACTCTGATCGGCGAAGTCGCCGCGGCCGATCTGGATCATCGTCAGGCGGATATATCCCTGCGCCTTTCCAGACCGGACGCACCGGACCTGATTGCCAGAAAGCTGGGCGCCATGCCGTTCGCCTTCTACGCGGCCCCGGATTACGACCTGCCGGAAGCGCAGTGGTCCTTCATCGGCTATGACGCGGCCAGCGCCCCCATCCCCCAGCATGGATGGCTGGAACGCCGCCGGAACGGACGTGCCGTGGTCTTCCGGACCAACGACAGCGCCAGCCAGGCGGGTGCGGCGCGCTCTGGGAGCGGCGTCGCCCTGCTGCCCTGCTTTCTCGGCGACGCGGACCCGCATCTGAAACGATTGCCAAGCGCCGATGCCTTCCCGCCCCGCGACATCTGGATGCTGGTGCATGACGATCTGCGCCGTGCCCCGCGCATTCGCGCTGTCATGGACGTTCTCGCAGAGATCATTGCGGAGACCTGCGGCACAACATGAGCGATGCGGCATAGCGCCCGGCCTCTGGATTGTCGCTCCGCGCTCGCTTATGTCTTTTGAAGAGGAGAATTTTCATGTCCCGTATCGACGAAAGCCGCCCGTTTATTCCGCTCAAGATCGCTGTCCTGACCGTGTCGGACACGCGGTCGCTGGACGAGGACCGGTCCGGTTCGACCCTTACCGACCGGATCGCGCGCGACGGCCATATCCTTGCCGATCGCAAGATCGTTACCGATGACGTTCCGGCGATCCGGGACGTGGTGAAGGCGTGGATCGCGGACGAGGCGATCGATGTGATCATCTCCACCGGCGGCACCGGCTTTACAGGTCGGGACGTGACGCCGGAGGCGATCGAACCGCTGTTTGAAAAGCGCATGGACGGGTTTTCGACCGTGTTTCACCAGATCTCCTATGAGAAGATCGGCACCTCGACGATCCAGTCGCGGGCGACCGGCGGTGTGGCGAATGCCACCTATCTTTTCGCCCTGCCGGGCTCGCCCGGAGCCTGCAAGGACGCCTGGGACGGCATCCTGAAATGGCAGCTCGACTACCGGCACATGCCCTGCAATTTCGTGGAAATTATGCCGCGCCTCGACGAGCACCTGAAGCGGGGCAAGCTCCGGGAAGCGTGAGGGCAATGGGGAGTCATTACCCATCTAATTAGGGTTCCACCCTTTCCCGCGTGCGCATTTGCCGCCATGGTGCGGGAATGAGCGCCTTATTCGAAGAACTGGACTACGCCCCCACGCCCATCGGCGCGATCTCGCTGCGCCGTCGGCGCATCCTGGCCCTTGAAACGGACGTCTTTGAAATCCTGCTCGGCGACGAGCATCTGATGTCGAGCCTGTTCACCGCCTCCGAAGTGGCGCTGGCCGACGAAGGGCTTGCCGCGCTGACCGGCGGCGGGCTGGACGTGCTGGTCGGCGGGCTTGGCCTCGGCTACACCGCCCAGGCCGCACTGGCCCACGAGAGCGTTGACGACCTCACGGTCATCGACCTTCTGGAGCCGGTGATCCGGTGGCACCGGGAAGGCCTTGTGCCCATGAAAACGGAACTTGCCGACGATCCCCGCTGCAGGCTGGTGCAGGGGGATTTCTTTGCGCTCGCGGCCTCCGAGACCGGCTTCGATAGCGAGCAGCCGGGGCATCAATACGATGCCATCCTGATCGACATCGACCACACGCCGGAACGCTTGCTGCATGGTGGCTCGAAAGGGTTTTACACCGCCGACGGCTTGCGCGGATTGCAGCGGTTCTTAAAACCCGGCGGGGTCGTGGGGCTGTGGTCCGACGAGCCGCCGGACGAGGCCATCACCGCCCTCCTCGGCACGGCCTTCGCCGAGGCCTGGGCCGCGCCGGTTATCTTTGCCAATCCCTTGCAGGACGGGCGCGAGGTCACGCAAGCGGTCTATCTGGGTCGCAAGGCCTGAGCGAACTGATGATGACCTTCACGCCTCCTCTCGACGCCAACGCAGAAAGCCGGCCGTGCCTGCCCCCGCGATGACGACAACGCCGTAAAGCGTCACCGTTACTTTCAGTCCGACGACGGGGACCAGCATCCCGGCGATGACGGAGGGCACGCTGAAGGAGAGGTAGCTGAGCGTGAAGATCGACGCGAAGAGCTCCGCCCGCTCGTCGGGCGCCGCCGTCGGCACCACCGTGCGCAGCACACCGAAGAAGCAGGTGCCGAAACCGGTTCCGGCAAAGGCCAGCGCGGCCAGGTAAAGCGGCAGGCTGCCGACCCAGAGCGCGACGAGGCAGATGGTCGTGCCGATGCTCATCGCCGCCGTGCCGTAAAGGATGACGCCATGTCCCGAGCGCTTGCGCGCAACAAGACAGGCGAGCGCCCCCATGCCGGCCAGCAGCGTGATCACCACGCCCTGGAGGATGGCAGAATGGATGCCAAAAATCTGCGCCACGATCGACGCGCCGAGCGACAGGTAGAGGCCGCCGGTCGCCCAGCTGGCAAACAGTGCCGGCGTACTGCCCCAGAACACCTTGCGGGAGCTTGACGGCACGCCGACCCTAGGCTTGAGCGAGGCCAGAAAGCCGTAATGGCGCGGCGCCGTTTCCGGAAACAGCCAGATGGCCAGGGCAAAGACGACGCAGATCGCCACGAACCCGCCAAACACGTAAGCCTGGGGCGATGCCGACAGGTCGAGGAAAAAGCCGGACACCAGCGCGCCGAGGGCCAGCCCCAGAAGCGGAACGACAGTGTTGATCACCGCCGCAAGCCCCGGCCGGAAACGCGGTTCGAAGTCGGTGATCGTGGCCGGCAATGTGGACACCAGCAGGCCGCAGGCAGCGCCTTGCAGAATGCGGGCGAGGATCAGCCCGGACACACTCGTCGCCTGATCGAAGACATAAAGGGCAAGCGCCAGAAGCGCGAAGCCCAGGCACAGCACCGGCCGCCGCCCGACGTGATCCGATGCCGAGCCCGCCACCAGAAGGGCGGAGAGAAGCGCCAGGGCATAGACCGCGAAGACGACGGTCATCAGCGCGGGCGAAAACCCGATTTCGGCACGCAGCACCGGATAGAAGGGCGACGGCGCACTGGCGCTTGCCATCATCGCCAGCGAGCCGAAGGTCGCGACCAGAAAGCCGGTGCGGCTCTGCGGCAGAGCGGCGGAAACGGCATGGGACATGAGGAGTCCTTCTTTGGTTCGAAAATATTCGAACCATTACATACTTCCTTCCCGACGAAGGTTCAACTATATTCGAACCGTGAGCAAGACAGAAAAATCCGCCCCCGAACGGCTGGAGCATCCGCCGGAAGACGAAATCGACCTTTCAAAGGTTCTTTTCGCCTTGAGCGAGCCTGCCCGGCTGGAGCTGGTCCGCCAGCTGAAGGACGCGCCGCAAGAGGCCGCCCGCTGCAACCTGCAGGACCCGTCGCTACCGAAATCGACGAAGTCGCACCAGATGAAGGTCCTGCGCGAAGCCGGCGTCATCCGCAACGAACCCAAAGGCCGCGGCCGGCTCCTGTCCCTGCGCCGCGAAGAGCTGGACCGGCGCTTTCCGGGCCTGCTGGATGCCATCCTGGATGCCTCTTGAGGGGCTGTCTCCGGCGCGCATTGGAAGAAAGCTGGCTTAGCGAAATCTGGGGGGTTGGGAGCGTGTTGGACGAAACGAACGTGCGTTGCCCATAACTTTTATGGTCGCTTTGCGTCCCCATTTCGGACCTCGGGAACCCGGGGCGCGGCGATCGAAAGCGGTCGTTCGGAAGTTGGAAAGTCGAAGTCATCGCGGAACAAATCCGCACGCTCTTTGGGGCCGGTAAAAGGTGCTCCCGGAATTCACCCGTAAACAGGGCTCAAGACCGGCTAAACTCCAGGGCCGTGCGTTCCAAACGAAAACCTTTGGAAGGATCCATGCGGCGCTTTTTATTGCCGGCGATGGGGGGTATCCAGACACGATACGACCAATCAGATCTGTCTCGCCCGGAAAGCCCATGCCGATTACGCCGATGTCGCTCGAACGCATCTATTCGCTTTGGGACGACCTGGCCGACTACGATGTCGGGGATATCCATGCCTCCCGCCGGTTCCTGCTCGAAACGGTCTGCGGCCTGATTGACGCGCAGAACGCGGATTGGATCGGCTGCGTGCGTTTGAACTCGGCCCAGTCGCGCGATCCGATGAAGGGGTGGCGCCCGCGCACGCTGTTCACCCTGACCCCCTGCGACCGCACCGGCGCGGCGATCGATGCCGCATTCGAGGAAATGGAGAGGGGCGAGCCGGACATCACCACCACGCGCAACGTGGAGCTGGCCGGGACGTTCCGGGTCCTCAGCCTGAAGGACCTGGCCACCCCGGAGTGGTTCGAAGGCCCTTCCTACAAGAAATACTACAAGGCGCTCGACCGGCAGGATTCCCTTTGGGCCGGCATCCCGATCAACGAGGATGCGGAAATCCAGATCGGCTTTCATCGCAGCTTCTCAAGCAAGCCTTTCACTGCGGACGATCAGGAAATCGTCTCCCACGCGTTGCGCGGCATACGCTGGTTCTTCAAGCACCAGATGCTGGGAGAAGGCGTTGGCGTGGCAACCGCGCCGCTGACCCCGGTGGAGCAGCAGGTATTGCAAGGTCTGCTGCTTGGCCTGACGGAAAAGCAGATCGCCGGGCAGAACAACCAGAGCCCCCACACCACCCACGACCACGTGAAGCGGATCTTCCGCAAATACGGTGTCTCCAGCCGCTCGGCGCTGATGGCGCTCTGGCTCGGCAAAGGATTGATTTCAAACAATCACCCCTAAACAGGGGATACAAAATACGACGTTTCGGCGGCACAAGCTTGCTTCGGAACCTGAGTTGCATCTTCAAGTGAAACCGGCACGGCACCGGTCTTCGGCAAGAGCGTTCCACTGCTAAACCCGGACGGAGCGCTTCCGTGTCTAAAGTCCAAGTAACAAAAGCAGCAGTTGAGAGTTCAGCGCTTACCCACCCCCATGAAAGGGAGCGCAGCAAGCGTGCTACTCATATTGTGCAGACTTTCCGCACCCGCCTGCTGCTCACAACTGCGCTGACGGCGAATCTTGCCCTTCTTTCTGTTGCGATAGAGCCTGCCCTGGCCTGGGAACAAATCACTGGTGACCAGACCGTGATCGGCCCAGATGCAGCCGGAAGCGGCACCCTCGGCAATCCCTACAGTTACAATAGTTTTCTGGAGATTGGCGACGGAGCCATAGGCGGCAGCTTGACAGTCACTGCCGGTGGTACGGTGAATGATATCGGTGGGTCTGATGTCTACGTTGGATGGGGAAATGATAGCGCCATCACTGTTTCCGGAACGGGCAGCACATGGACGGCCTATGGCTATTTTCAGCTGGGACTGGATGGAGGCAACGGCACCATCAATGTTTCGGATGGCGGCACCATAAGTGCGGCGGTCTTCATTATTGGCGATAACCTGTCTTCTTCTGGCCATGTCGAGGTGGACGGCGGTACTCTCAAGGCATCCTCCAACATTGAGATCGGCAGATCGGGAACCGGCAGCCTGACCCTGTCGAATGGGGGCGTACTGACCGTTGTATACAGTTCCGACAAAATTATGCTTGGGCGCAATGCTGCAGGTAATGGCACGCTCAATATTGGAGCGGCAGCGGGAGAGGCGGCCGCACCCGCCGGTACAACGAATGCAACCAGGATCGAAACAGTAGATGGCACCGGCAAGGTGGTGTTCAATCACACGGATACAAATTACATCCTTGGTTCGGCCATTATCGGTTCAACTTCCATTGAGCATTATGCCGGAGCCACAATCCTGACCGGCACGAACACGCTTACCGGCGGCACGACGATTTCCGGCGGCACCCTGCAGATAGGGAACGGCGGCACCAGTGGCAGCCTGAGCGGCGATGTCACCAACAACGCCGCCTTGATCTTCAGCCGCTCTGATGCCTCGACTTATTCCGGCAATATGTCCGGCACGGGTTCGCTGACCAAGTCCGGCGCGGGGGTGCTGACCCTGACCGGCACGAACACGCATTCCGGTAGCACCACGGTCGAGGCCGGTACATTGCGGGCTGGCTCAGTTGGCGCATTCGCAGCGAATACGGCCTATGCGGTCAAGGGTGGCACACTCGACCTCAACGGGCACGATCTCACGATGTCGGCGCTTTCCGGTACCGGCGGGACCGTCTCGCTCGGAAGTGCGGGGCTGACGGTGAACCAGTCGGGCAGCACCACTTATGGCGGTGTGATCAGCGGCAGCGGTTCGCTGACCAAATCGGGTGCCGGCACGCTGACTCTGACCGGGGTGAACACGCACACCGGTGGCACCACGGTTTCGGACGGCAAGCTCGTGGTCAACGGCGGCATCGGCGCGGTGACCCTGTTTGGCGGCAGCCTCGGTGGGTCAGGCACAATTGGCGGATTGACCGCGAGTGCCGGCAGCACGATCGCGCCTGGCAATTCCATCGGTACCCTCAATGTCGCCGGCAACGTTTCCTTCGCCGCTGGCTCGACCTATGACGTGGAAGTCGACGCCGCCGGGAACTCCGACAGGATCGACGCCACCGGCAGCGTGAGCATCGACGGTGGCGCTACAGTCAGGATCCTGGCGGAAAACGGCACGGACGATGGCTCCGGCTATGCTCCGTCCACCACATACACGATCATAACTTCGGACACGGGGCGGTCCGGCATGTTTGGCGCTGTCAGCGAGGACTTCGCTTTCCTCGATGCTGCGCTTGGATACGAGGCCAAGGCCGTGACCCTGACGCTGACCCGCAATGCCTCGTCCTTTGCCTCGGTCGGCAGGACGGCAAACCAGCGGGCGGTCGCCAATGCCGTGAGCAGCGGGGTCACCGGCAACGGGGTTTTCGACGCAGTCGTCGGGCTCAGCGCCGATGGCGCCAGGGCGGCTTTCGACAGCCTGTCCGGCGAGATCCACGCCTCGCTGCCGGCCATGTTCCTCAACGACAGTGCCCGGCTGCGCGACACGGTGACCAGCCGCATTCACGATGCCTTTGCCGGCTTTTCGGAGGTGCCTGAGATCGCCTTCAACGGTCCAGTCGGCATGGGGGATCCGGGTATGGGCGCCGGGTCGGGCTTCAACCTCAGCACCTGGGGCAGCGCCTACGGGGCCTATAGCCGGCTCGCCGGCGATCGCAACGCAGCCACGCTCTCGCGCAGCACCGGCGGCGCCCTCATCGGCCTGGAAGCAACCGCCTGGCCCCGGGCCCGCTTCGGGGTGCTGGCCGGTCTCGGCCAGAGCCAGGCCAGCATCTCCGCGCGCGCCTCATCCGCGGATGCGGACAGCTACACCCTCGGGGCCTATGGCGGGCTGCGGCTCGCCGACCTCGGCCTCACCTTCGGCGCCGCCTACAGCTGGCACGATGTGACAAGCGAACGCGCCGTCGCCGTCGGCGGCCTGCGGGACACGCTCACCGCAGACTATTGGTCCCGCACCGCCCAGGTCTTCGGCGAAGTCTCCTATGCATTGGAAACACCCTGGCTGCAGGTCTCTCCCTTCGCCGGACTGGCGCTCCTGCATCAGCAGACCGACGCCTTCAAGGAGCGGGGCTCCGCCGCCCTCGCGCTCACCGGGGATGGCTCCGGGCAGTTTCTGGGTTCAAGCACGCTCGGCCTTCGCATGTCGAAGACCCTCGCCACCAGCGACGGTGTCTCTGCGGCCCTGAACGGCACCCTCGGCTGGCGCCACGCCATAGGAGATCTGACGCCCGATCAACGCCTGGCCCTTTCCGGGCTCGATCCCTTCACGGTCCAGAGCGTACCCCTCGACCGGGACACAGCCCTCGTCGAGGCAGGGCTTGCCCTGACCATCTCCGACCGTACCACTCTCGACCTCTCCTACCAGGGAACCTTCGGAAAGAACGCAAGGGACCATGGGGCCAATGCAAGGGTCAATATCAGGTTCTGACAAGGGTCCCGCCGCCACCTTCAGTGCCCCTTGCTGCCCAAATCGACGAAGAAGCACCAGATGAAGGTCCTGCGCGAAGCCGGCATCATCCGCAACGAACCGAAGGGCTGCGGTCGGCTCCTGTCCCTACGCCGGGAGGAGCTGGACCGGCGTTTTCCGGGGGTGCTGAATGCGGTTCTGGATGCAGGTTGAGGACGGGGCGCTGATAGTGCCCCCTTTGCAGAACAAGTTTGGCGACGCCTGAGGGTAAGAGGAGCAAAAAATGGCTTCCGGGACATTATTCATAACAAATCAACAACCCAGAGATGCTGTTAAAGACATACAATCGCTTTATCACTCTATTCTGGTTCCATACATACAGGCATTAGGTTAGCGTATATTACAATGGGCTACGCCAATGACTTTAGATTTTCCGATTCTTTGCAGGAAGGAATCATTCGAAAACGATGGCCGAACAAGTACGAGTTACGCTCGAAGAACACGAACTGGTCACTAACATAAAACACAATTTCGAGTGGGGTAATGCCGACGTATTTGCCGTGGGCAGACACGATAGCATTTTCCGGCTTGGCGAAATCGCCGGCTACCTCTCAATGATGGGCGACAAAGAGGGCAATCCTGTTATCAGTTCGGTTTGCGTCATACTTCCCCCATCGGGCGGCAGATGTGAACATGAGATGCACGAAGAAATCCGTAACGGCATCCGACAGGCATTTCTGCGGTTTGAAAAGGATGAAAAGAGAGTTGTTCAATTCGTTGAGAGAACGATCACCGATCTTCAAATTTTTCAAGCAAGTAATTTCGATCAAAATACGCTCATCAAATTAATCTCTCGTGAGGACAAGAAGCAGGCGATAATAATTGGAGAAGCCGCACTATACAGATCACAACATGTGAATTTACCAGAAAAAGACACCCACCTTTCCGAAGATATTTGGTGCGCGCATCTACACCATCTAATGGAAATTTCCGAAAAAATAGCGCTTTCATCCAACAATTACATTCTCATGGATGCTGGCGAAGAAATTCCGGCACGTACATCCAATGTCGATCTATTAAAATCGGTTGGAAATGTTGGCCTGTGCGGGAACATTCTTAAAGAGGACATTGCGCCCGAAGACGTGATTTCGTTAGTCAGCGAAATTCAATGTCTTATAGACGCCGGAGCAGTAGGAAAAGCGCTTTCATGTATTGAAAACGAGGATAGCTTCACTGATTTACGCAAATTATACTTGCGACTCATGGTTTACCAGCAGGCCGGCTTTCAAGATAAAGCGAGCGACACCCTTGATGAAGCCGATGAAGATATCTCACTGCTAGACAGCTACAATTTGATAGGTATAGCCAAAATTGCAGCAGAAATCGGGCGCGATGACTTTGCGCAGACGCTTCTACAACGTGCGCTTCCCGAACTTTTAAGATTAACCGAACTCGAGTTCGCTCTGCAGATTGCATTGAAAACACATCGTCAATGGTTGATCGAGACCATACGCGAACGAATTAGGGCACTACACCCCAACTCTGAACTACTTCGGTCCATAGACGGTAGAAGCGCGGCACTTGCTGGTGAATATAAAAAAGCTTCAGACTTGCTTTGCGCGTCAGCAAGCACAAAAGAACAAGAAATTGGTGAATTATATCACCTACTTGCTGAAGCAATCGCAGGGGATGCCTTTTCTAATCCCGTGGAACTGAGCCGGGATCTTGCACATAAAGAACCCGAATGGGCGGACCTAATACAACGGGAGATATTGCAGACTCTGGAGCGTGCCGGTAGGCGTGACGAAGCTGTCGCACTGTTATTTTCTGGCGAAATTACCTGGGACAGTGAGTGGTTCAACTTCGCGTGTGGAATTCTTGAACGCTCACTAGCATCGGGAAGTCAAGCAGTTGGCAGCAACCTTATGCTGCGTTTCATCGGTTTCGCAGCGGCCCACATCGCTGCACATCCGAACGACGGTAATACTCGCACTACTGTGGCGGACTTCTTCGATGCAGAACGAACAGGGCTCAGCGGGATTTCGGCATTAGTACTAAGTGCTCTGGATCGGGCAATGAAACCGCGAGGCATCGAGAAAGAAGACCCTGACTGGCAGCAAAGCGATAACATCGAACGACTACCAAACGTGATGGAGCGCGTCCTCGTTTGGTTAGGGGCGCAAAACGATGGAATCGTGCGAATGGGCCATGACACAATTCCGAGCGAAATTCTTGGTGAAGATCCGGACCAAATATTGAACGGCTTACGCCAAATGGCCGATTACTACGCATGTGCGTCGAATTCACCGACAGATGAGCATGTTTTGAAGCATATTGCTACTGTCGCTCTTGCCATCGCTCCAACCGCAAAAAATATCGATGGCGACTTAGAAATTGTACGCTTCGTGGCAGTCCAGCTAATAATAAGCGGCCGCTCCCAAATAGCGCGTGACTTGGCCGAATTGGTACTTACGGTTGCCGGAAGTCGATCTGAGAGACGCAAGAAAGCACTCGTAACGTTCGCCGATATATATGCAAGACTTCATCGAAGCCGCGAGGCGCTGCTCTTGCTTATTGCCAGTTTAGAATTGCCTTCAGATGGAACCCTGATTGGCTTCTGGACCGAGAGTACGGTTCTTCTTCGTATTTTGCGAGATACAGGTTTAGCAGACGAGTCACTCCGCATCATCGAACATCTGCGCGAAACATTAAAAGACTCAAACGACAGTGAATTTTACCACACGCGTCTTGGTCTGCTCGAGCTACACGCACAGTGGCTGAAATATCTCGCCGGAGGGACAGATGCATGGCCGATGAACCGGCTGCTCGAAAGTGCCGTTACAAATGCGCAGGCGGCTTTATCCCGAGAGGACGAAGCACTTCCAATCTCAATAATGATGCGGCAGCTAATCCATCGCGCAGAAACAGACGGTTTGGAACTGTTACCTGAGGTCTATGAAACACTCGAAAACTTATCTTCGATGTTAGTTGGCTCACACCAAACATTGATGACTGCAATGGACCGCCTGCCAAACGCATCTGCGATAGCGGCGGTCGCGGGCCCTATAGAGTCAGCGAGGTATAACGATGATGTTAGTTACGACCTCCGCATCGCCCGCTCTATGGGAAGCAAACTCGCCAGAGCTTCGACTCGAGAGGACGATCAAGAGGGGTTCGCATATTCTGTCGAACTGCTCGGGGCTCAAGGAGTTGGAGTTCATGACAATAAGTCTGAGGTGAAAGTGACCTGCCACGGGATTTTTCCTCCACCGTCGATTAGAGTCCGATCCAACTTGAGGACGGACAATGAAGCGAACACGTTTCACAGACGAGCAGATCATCGGCATCCTGGCCGAGCACGAGGCAGGCGTGAAGTGCGCGGACCTGTGTCGTAAGCACGGCATGTCGGAAGGGACCTTCTACAACTGGAAGGCCAAGTTCGGCGGCTTGACGGTGTCGGAGGCGAAGCGGCTGAAGGCGCTCGAGGATGAGAACGCCAGGCTCAAGAGGCTTCTGGCCGAGCAGATGCTTGATCTGGCGGCAATGAAGGAGCTGGTATCAAAAAAATGGTGACGCCTGCCGTGAAGCGCGAGGCGGTCGCGCACCTGAGGTCCCAGCTCGGGCTCTCGGAACGGCGGGCGTGCCGGATTTCCGGGGCAGATCGCAAGATGGTCCGCTACCAAGCGCAGCGTGCTCCGGATACGGAGCTGCGCGGTCGGCTGCGGGACTTGGCGAATGAACGTCGCCGGTTTGGCTATCGACGGCTCTTCGTCTTGTTGCGCCGCGAGGGCGAGCCTTCCGGGATCAACCGGATCTATCGGCTCTACCGCGAGGAAGGGTTGACGGTCCGCAAACGGAAGGCTCGGCGCAAGGCCGTTGGAACACGGGCACCGATCCTGGTCGAGGCACGGCCAAATGCGCGCTGGTCGCTCGATTTTGTGCATGATCAGTTCGCCAACGGCCAGCGCTTCCGGGTGCTCAACGTGGTGGACGACGTCACCCGTGAATGTCTCGCCGCGATCCCGGACACCTCGATCTCGGGGCGCCGTGTCGTGCGTGAACTCACGGCCCTGATCGAGCGCCGCGGGAAGCCCGGAATGATCGTCAGTGACAACGGAACCGAACTAACCAGTAACGCCATCCTGCGGTGGTGTTCCGAGCACGGGATCGAATGGCATTACATCGCGCCGGGCAAGCCGATGCAGAACGGCTTCGTCGAGAGTTTCAATGGGCGGATGCGGGACGAACTGCTCAACGAGACCATGTTCCGCAACCTGGCTCACGCCCGTATCGTGATCGCGGCCTGGGCCGCCGACTACAACACCGAACGCCCGCATTCTGCCTTGAACTACCAGACCCCGGCTGACTATGCGCGAACGCTGACCACTGCAATCGCCCGGCCCGCTACGCGAGATGAAAACTCCGCGCGTTGGGCGATTGATCAACCTGCGCCGATCGGCGTAAATACCAACCAGGCTCCGGTCGCGGCTGGGTGAAAGTTCAGTGGCAGGTCAGGGTCTCCATCAGGAGTTCGGCCCCGGATTTGCCTCGATGGACTGGCTTCCCCCCCTCATTCCCCCCTGTTCCTGAACGTCTGCAGCAGGTCCGCGACGAGGGGATTCGGAAAGCGGCGGTGCAGGGTTACGGCGAAGAATTCCTCCTTGATGCCCTCCAGCCGTCCCAGTTCGACGAGCATTCCGGTCGACAGCTCGTCCCTGACGACGATCGGGGGAATGACGGCAATGCCGGCGCCGGCGCGGGCCAGGAGGCGGAGCATGGCCATATCGTCCGCCTCCGCCGCAATTTTCGCAGGAATGCCCATTTGCTCCACGAGCGCATCGAAGGAGGCGCGAAGCGCGGATTCCGGCGTCGGCAGGATCAGCGGTTCGTCGGCGAGCAGGTCGGCAAGGGGCCTGTCCGCCGACCCGGAGGCGGACGGCAGGCCGATCAGGCTGACCGGTTGTTCGGAAAGGGAATGAACCAGATAGGGGCTCGATGCATCCCGGGCCGGGACGAGGTTCGTCAGGACGACATCGACCGACAGCGCCTCCAGCGCCCGCAGCAGGTCCGCCTGCGCTCCGGAGCGGAGCACCACTTCCACATCGGAGCGCCCGATCAGCGGCTCCAGGAACCCGATCTGGAAGTTCCGCGAAAGCGTTGCCAGCGCCCCGACCCGGAGCGCCTTGCGCCCGGTGCCTGCGTTGCGCAACGTCGCCGTCAGGTCGTCCGCGGTGCGAAAGATCGCCTCGGCGTGGTCGAGGGCGATCCGGCCGGCTTCGGTGAGCACCAGCCCGCGTCCCCTGCGTTCGAAGAGATCGTGACCGAGCGAGGCTTCCAGCGTTTTGATCTGCGAGGAAAGCGCCGACTGCGACAGGTTCAGCGTGCGCGCCGCGCCGGTCAGCGTGCTGTCCCGCGCAACCGCGCGAAACAGTCTCAGGTGATGAAGGTTCAACCACGCTGCCGACACAGATCTTTCCTCTTCCTTGTCGCCCTGGACCAGCGAAAGCGCAAGCCGGAGCCGGTGAGGCAAAAGCCTCACGTTTTCAATGGATCAGACAACCGAAGCCGGGGCTCTCCGGTCCCGGATCTCCGCGCGCGCTTTGTCCGGGATGACGAAATCAGGGTTTGTCATCGACCTCGTTCCGCACATCCATTCTTCTAAAATATAGAACGATATCGAAGATAATATGTATTTTTATAGATAAAAGCGAGACGATATATCCACGGCGACCCATGAACCGACCGCGAGGCTCCCCCATGTCGCCCCCCCTGTCGCAGCTCCTCCCCCAGCTCTTTCCTTTGGCCCTTCTGGCGCCTGCCGCGCTTCTGGCCGTATCCCTGGTCGCAGCGGGCCGCAGCGGCCGCCGGCCAGGCATCCTGCCACGGCTGTCCGAAGGGGCAGCCCTTGTGGCGCTGGGACTCGCGGCGGCCGGAGCGCTGCAGTTGCTCGTGACGGGACCCGTCCGCCTTTCCCTGCGCGACGGTCCGCTGCCGATTGTCTTCCGCCTCGATGCGATCAGCACGACCATGGCGATGCTCGTCGCGTTCATCGGCTGGGTCGTGCTGCGCTATTCCCGCAGCTACCTCGACGGCGAAGCGCGGGAAGGCGCGTTTCACGGATTGATGCTTGCCGCTCTGGCCTCCGTTCTGGTCCTGGTTCAGTCGGGAAGCATGCTGGTTCTGGTGCTCGGGTTCGTCAGCATGGGTCTCTGTGTGCGCAGGCTGCTGCTGTTCTACCCGGAGCGGGGCGCGGCAAAGCGGGCCTCGACCAAATTCGCACTCGTGTGGCATGCTGGCGATCTTGCGCTTGCCCTGAGCACCGCCCTGTTCGCGGCGGCTTTGGGCACAGGGGAATTCGGGCGGCTGATCGAACTCGCCGGACCCGACCTAGCCTTCCCCGTGCATCTGGCGGTCGTCTTCCTCGTGCTCGCAGCCGTGTTGAAAACGGCCGCGTTCCCGCTGCACGGCTGGCTGACGGAAGTCATGGAATCGCCGACGCCGGTCTCCGCCCTTTTGCATGCCGGCATCATCAATGCGGGCGGCTTCCTGCTCATCCGGACGGCGGATCTGGTTCAGGCGAGCCCCGGTGCAATGGGCACGCTGGTTGCCATCGGCGGTCTGACGGCGCTTTTCGGCGCCGTGGTTATGCTGACCCAAAGCGCGGTCAAGACCGCGCTCGCCTGGTCCACCATCTCGCAGATGGGGTTCATGCTGCTCCAGTGCGGGCTCGGCCTGTGGCCGTTGGCACTGTTGCACATCGTTGCCCACTCGCTCTACAAGGCCCACGCCTTCCTGTCGTCCGGCGGTGCCGTGGAAGCCGTCGCGGGTCTGCGCAGGCCCGGCCCGATCGCCGTGCCCAGCCTGGCCAATGTGGCGAAATCCTTCGCAATTGCGCTGGTTCTGTACGCCGTGGTGTCGGTCGCCTTTACCGTTGTTGCCGGCCCCAAGACACCGCAGGCCCTCGCCCTCGGCGCCGTGCTTGTTTTCGGTGTGGCCTATCTGGTGGCGCAAGGCCTTGCGGATACGGCCCCTAATGACCTGACCTACCGCACGTCCGTTTCCGCGGGCGCCGTCGCGCTGGCCTATTTCACCTTTCAGCAGGTCGCTCATCGGATCTGGGGCGCAGCCCTGCCCGAAACGCCGGTCGCCGGACCGCTCGAATGGGCACTGATCGTGCTGACCGTCTTCTCCTTCGGCCTGGTCGCCTTCGCGCAATCCCTGTTTCCGCTGTGGGCCCACCATCCGGCGACCGCAGGCCTTCGGGTGCACGTGGCGAACGGACTTTACCTCAACGCGCTCCTCGACCGCTTCATCGGCGGATACCGGGTCGCCAAATCCAAGTAACACGAGGGAACTATGATGTTTATCAAACACACCCAGTTCGAAGCGGCGCGGATATCTGGCATTCTCGATGCCGCCGCAGCGGCCATTCGGGCGATCCCTCCGGCCTTCCCGCTCGATGCGACGGTTGCCATCAATCCGTTTCTTGGCCAGGCCGGGGAAGACCTCGCGACGGCCTCGGCCCGGCTCGCGCGCGTCACCGGTGCCGACCTTGTACGGCCCCGGACATTCTATGCCGAAGAGATCGCTGCGGGTAACATCACCGACGCGGACCTGACAGCCGCCCTTGAGGCGCACCCGTCACCGTTAAGGCCGGAGACCCTCGGTCGGCTCAAGGCGCTTGCGGCCGAGGAAGCCCCTGCCCCGGAGGCCTTGCCGACCATCGCCGACCTGGCCGCATCTGCCACGGGCATCGACTGGCCTTCGGTCATCGAAAAATCGGTCGGTCTTTGGGCTGCCGGTTATTTTGACCGGGGCCAGGCCCTTTGGGCGCCCAAACCGGGCGAGACGGCCTATGCCGCCTGGCGGTCCTGGGCAAGCTGCGACCTGACGCCCGAAATTGCCGGCTTGTCGGGCTTCTGCGCGCATGTGGCCTCCGCCCCGGACACCTTCGAACAGGCGGTCCTGAGCACGACGGAACGGCTCGGGGTCAGTCTTAAGGCGGCCGAGACCCTGTTCCACCGGCTGCTCATGGATCTCGGCGGATGGGCGCAGCACGCCCGCTGGCTCCTGTGGCAGGCCGAACTGGACGGCAAGAGCGACAGCACGCTTGCCGACCTGCTGGCGATCCGGCTGATCTGGGAAGAGGCCCTGTTGGCCCATGTTCCCGAGATCGGCGAGCGGTGGCGTGACACGGTCGCCGCGCACGAGGCGCCCGTCGCCCCGTCGCCCGATCAGGTGGTCGACGTCATCTTGCAGGACGCGGCCGAACGGGCCTTCCAGCGGGATCTCAGCCGGAAACTGAGCGCCGCGCCCCTTCGGGAAGCGCGCCCGGCCGTCCAGGCCGCCTTTTGCATCGACGTTCGCTCGGAGGTCATCCGGCGCGCGCTGGAAAGCCAGAGCCCGTCGGTCGAAACCCTCGGGTTCGCTGGCTTCTTCGGTCTGCCCGTCGCGCATACGGACCATGGCTCAGACGTGGTCGAGAACCATCTGCCCGTCCTGCTGAAACCCGGCCTGTCGTCGACAAGCCGGTGCGCGGCCGGCAAGGAACATGCGACCCGCATCGGCAAACGGGCAGTTCGGGCGCTGGACCGGTTCCGGCAGGCAGCGGTTTCCTCCTTCGCCTTTGTGGAGGCGGCGGGGCCGTTTTACGGGCTGAAACTGGTCCGGGACGCTTTTGGCCTGTCCGGCAAGAAAACACGGACCGCGTTCGCGCCGCGGCTCGACCCGGACCTGAGCGCGGAGACGAAGGCGGAAACGGCCGCGACCGTGCTGAAGGCGATGGGTCTCACCCAAGGCCATGCGCCGATCGTGCTTCTTGTCGGCCATGGCGCCCATGTGACCAACAACCCGCATGAAAGTGCCTACCATTGCGGCGCCTGCGGCGGGTATTCCGGCGAGGTATCGGCCCGGCTGCTTGCGGCGTTGCTCAACGATCCGGAAACGCGCGCCGGGCTTATGGCGCACGGCATCGAAGTCCCGTCCGATACCTGCTTCATGGCGGGTCTGCACGACACGACGACCGATGAGGTAACGCTCTTTGACGAGGACCATGACGTCGAGGGCGGCGATATCGATCTTGTGAAGACCTGGCTGGAGCGGGCCGGTCATCAGGCGCGGGCCGAACGGGCCGTCCGTCTGCCGGGCGCGGACGCGGCGTCCGTCACTTTCCGGGCACTCAACTGGTCGGAAGTCCGGCCGGAATGGGGATTGGCCGGTTGCGCTGCCTTTATCGCGGCGCCGAGACAGGTGACATCCTCAGCGGATCTCGAAGGGCGCGCCTTCCTGCACAGCTACGACTGGAGGACCGACGAAAGGTTCAAGACACTCGAACTGATCCTGACCGCCCCGGTCGTCGTGGCAAGCTGGATCAGCCTGCAGTATTACGGCTCCGCCGTTGCTCCGGATGTTTTCGGCGGCGGCAACAAGCTCATCCACAATGTGGTCGGCGGCATCGGTGTGCTCGAGGGCAATGGCGGTCGCCTGCGCCCCGGTCTGCCCTGGCAGGCACTCCATGACGGTGACGGTCTCGTTCACACACCCTTGCGGCTTTCGGTTATGATCGAGGCGCCGCAGGAGGCGATCTCCGCCATCCTGGACGCTCACCCGGAGGTGCAGGCGCTTTTCGACAATGGCTGGCTGCACCTGTTCGCCCTGGAAGACGGGCAGGTCTGCGCACGATACCTGCAGGGCGGGACATGGCAGGAAGAGCGGGTCAAGGATCTTGCGGCATGAGCCTGACGAAAACAGCATGTTCGGCAGCGGTTTGTGCATGATCGTGCCGATAAAAGAACGACGGTACAGCCTGCCAGCCCGCCAAGGCTGGCAGGCCGGATCAACTCCGGACAAGCCACGTGATCCCGGTCATCGATAAACGGCAAACGTAACGCCTGATGCATGTTGACTGTTCAAGGCAGGATGAGATCAGCCTCGACCCCACACCTCACTGCGGCCGGCGGCCTTGTGATTTGCGGACCGGATGTCCGAAGGTCCGGCGGAACGCCTTGCTCAGGGCCGCAGCATCCGAATAGCCGCAGCGCAGGGCGATCTCGCGCAGAGTGAACTCCGTGCCTGTGGCCAATTCCCGCGCATGGGACAGCCGCATCATCTGGTAGTAGCGGCCGGGCGCCATGCCGAGTTCCTCCTGAAACAGCCGGTCGAGCGCGCGGACCGAAAGTCCCGCACGGCTGGCAAGTCTTGCAAGAGGCAGGGGCGTCTCGATGGTTGCCACCATCAGGTTGACGATCTGACGCAACCGGGCGCTTCCCCTGCCCCCGAGCATGCCGGATCCGCGCGCTCCGTCCCGGGGCCGCTCGGCGTCGTGCAGGAACATGGTCGACACCAGGAATGCGCTCGCAGGCCCGAAGCGCTCTGAAATAAAGGCCAGCATCAGGTCGAGCGCGGCGGAGGCGCCGCCGCAGGTCCAGAGACGGCCGGTCCTGACATAGCGGTCGTGACTCACGTGTACGTCCGGAAACCGTTCCCCGAAATCGGCACGTTCGGTCCAGTGGATGGTGGCGGTCTGTTCGTTCAGGAGCCCCGTGTCGGCCAGCAGCCAGGCACCGGTGTCGGCGCCGACAACGATATCGCTCCGTCGCGCAAGCGCCCGCAGCACCCTCGCATTTTCCCGGCCGGCATGGGCGCGGAAGTCGTAGCCCGAAACGACAACGAGCATGTCCGTCCCTTCGACGTCTCCCCAACCCGTGTCGGCGGCGATGCTCAGGCCGCTGGAGCTGATCGCGGCTGCATCGTTCGGCGTGATCACCTGCCAGCCGATGTCCGCCCGGGTCTGGTCGCGCAACGCGCGCAGCGGTTCAAGCAGGCAGGACAGGACCATGTTTGAGAAGCCGTCGAACAGCAGGAAGGTGACGCGAGCCATGGATTATTGTCTCGATTGGATAATTAGGCGTCATGATAGGACAAAAGATACCTGCACGCCCAGCCTAACATTGCCGGACAACATCAATCGGAAACGGGAGAACCCCATGCCGCTCGCCATGAACCGGGACGTCTTCATCACCTGCGCCGTCACCGGCTCCGGCGGAACGCAGGACCGCTCGCCGCACGTGCCCCGCAGCCCGAAGCAGATCGCCGACAGTGCGATTGCGGCCACCAAGGCCGGGGCCGCGGTCGTCCATTGCCATGTGCGTGATCCGGAAACCGGCGCGCCGGCGCGCCGCCCGGACTACTACCGTGAGGTGACCGACCGGATCCGCGATGCGGAGGTCGACGTGGTTTTGAACCTGACGGCGGGCATGGGCGGCGACATCGTCTTCGGCTCCGCCGAGGCGCCCTTCCCGCTCAACGACAAGGCGACCGACATGATCGGCGCTTCCGAGCGCATGATCCACATCGCGGAATGCCTGCCTGAAATCTGCACCCTCGACTGCGGCACCATGAACTTCGCCGAGGCCGATTACGTGATGACCAACACGCCGGGCATGCTGCGCACCATGGGCGCCATGATGACCGAGCTTGGCGTCAAGCCGGAGATCGAGGCCTTCGACACCGGCCATCTGTGGTTTGCCAAACAGCTGGTCTCCGAAGGAACGCTTGCCTCGCCCGCCCTGGTTCAGCTGTGCATGGGCGTGCCCTGGGGCGCGCCAAACGACCTCAACACCTTCATGGCCATGGTCAACGCCGTGCCGGACGACTGGACGTGGTCGGCCTTCAGCCTGGGCCGGGACCAGATGCCCTATGTGGCGGCCTCCGTGCTTGCCGGCGGCAATGTCCGCGTCGGCCTGGAAGACAATCTCTGGCTCGAAAAGGGCGTGCTTGCGACCAACGCGCAACTGGTCGAACGCGCCGTGACCGTCATCGAAAACATGGGCGCGCGGGTAATCGGTCCGCAAGCGGTGCGCGACAGGCTCGGCCTTGAAAAACGCGCCCCCAAGGGAGCCGCCTCATGACCGGCGCGTCGAACCAAAAGGCCGCGATTGTCGGCGGCGGTGTCATCGGCGGCGGCTGGGCCGCGCGCTTCCTGCTCAACGGCTGGGATGTCTCGGTGTTCGACCCCGATCCGGACTCGCAACGCAAGATCGGCGAGGTGCTCGCCAACGCGCGCCGGTCCCTGCCCGCGCTTTACGACCGCGCGCTGCCCGCCGAAGGAACACTGACGTTTCACGACGATCTGGCCGTGGCGGTCGCCGGGGCAGACTGGGTGCAGGAGAGCATTCCCGAACGCCTGGACCTGAAGCACACGGTGCTGGCCGCAATCGAGGACGGGGCCCCGCCTGAGGCTGTCATCGGATCGTCGACCTCCGGCTTCAAACCGTCAGACCTTAACGCAAAGGGCGGCCGCGCTGTTGTCGCCCATCCGTTCAACCCGGTCTACCTGCTGCCGCTGGTGGAACTGGTCGGCGCGCCGGAGACCTGCGCGCAAGCGGCTGACCTCCTGCGCGAGGTCGGCATGTTCCCGCTCACCCTGCGCAAGGAAATCGATGCCCATATCGCCGACCGGCTGCTCGAAGCCGTTTGGCGCGAGAGCCTGTGGCTGGTGAAGGACGGGATTGCCACGACGGAAGAAATCGACGAGGCGATCCGCATGGCGTTTGGCATCCGCTGGGCGCAGATGGGGCTGTTCGAGACCTATCGCATTGCCGGCGGCGAGGCCGGCATGAAACACTTCATGGCGCAGTTCGGCCCGGCCCTGTCCTGGCCGTGGACCAAACTGATGGACGTGCCGGACTTCACCGACGAGCTGGTCGTCCTGATTGCCGGCCAGTCGGACGCCCAGTCCGGCCACAGAACCATCCGTGAGCTGGAGCGCCTGCGCGACGACAATATCGTCGGCATGGTTCGGGCGCTCAGGCGCTCCGGCAGCGGCGCGGGCGGGGTCATCCGCGCCCATGAGGACAAGCTGGAGACCGGCGGCGACTATCGCGGCCTTCCGGTCACGGCAGAACGGCAGGTGCCGGCGGACTGGACCGACTACAACGGCCATATGAACGAGACCCGCTACCTGGAAGCCGCCTCGCAGGCGAGCGACCGCTTCATGGAGATGATCGGCGCGGATGCGGCCTATGTGGCTTCGGGCTTCAGCTATTTCACCGTGGAAACCCATCTGCGTTTCCTGGATGAGGTTCAGGCCGGCGACCGGCTCACGGTCACCAGCCAGGTGCTGTCCGGAGCGGGGAAGAAGATGCAGCTGTTCCACCGGCTCTGGCGCGGCGACGGAACGCTGGCCGCAACCGTGGAAACGTTGCTGCTGCACACCGACCTGACCGCCCGCAAGGCGTGTTCGCCAGCGCCGGAGGTGGCCGATGCGCTGGAGAGGTTCGCGAAAGCCCATGCAGGGCTTGAGGCAGAAGGAAGTGGCCGCTCGGTCGGCCAGCCGCCGGCCGTTACGGGATCCTGAGCAGTGCAACAACGGGCACCGGCCTGCAATTTCGAGGCAACAAACAGCCCGCAGAACGGCGGCGCCTGTTTCTCAGGTCGGGCTCTCTTTATTGCTCAGCGCGTCGTGCGGAAATCCGCGGGCAAGATGGTCGATGAATAATCGCACAGCTGGCGGTAGACCACGGCGCGTCGTGAAGACGAGATGAACGATCCCCTTCTGACCGCGCCATTCCGGGAGGATGCGCACGAGATCCCCGGCTGCGAGTTCCGCGCCGCAGATATGATCGGGCAATAACGCGACACCAAGCCCGCTTTTCGCCGCCGTTCGCGTTGCCGATAAGTCGGCGCAGCCCATCCGGGCCTGTTTTCGAAATGTGCGGGTTTCACCCTTGTCGGTCTCGATGTGCCATTCGGCTTCATCCGCGCTGTCGCTTGTCGATAGCAAGGGGACTTTGTCCAGATCATCGACCTCGAATACTTTCTGCGCAAGCCGTGGGGTTGCGACCAGAATTCTGATTGAGGTGCCGAGCGTACGCATGGTCAGCGAGGCATCGCTGTTCAACGCCGCACGCACGCGCAAGGCGAGGTCAATTCGTTCCGAGATCAGATCGAGTGCCCGATCGGCAGCGACGAGCTGTAGCCGTACCTTGGGATGACGAGACAGGAACTCGGTTATCAGCGGGGCCACGACCTCGACGAGGCCGGTCGGGCATCCGAAGCGGATCAGCCCGTGCGGTTCGGCCCTGGCTTCGGCAACCAGGGCTTGGGCCTGTTCGGCTTCCGACTGCATGCTGCGGCACCGCTCATAGAATTGCTGCCCGATGTCGGTGACCCGAAACCGTCTGCTCGATCGTTCGATCAACCGTACGCCCAGACGGTCTTCCAGAGCCGCGATACGCCGGCTGAGCTTTGACTTGGGAACGCCGATAGCCCGGCCGGCCGGTGCAAATCCACGATACGCCACCACCTCTGCGAAATAGGCCAGGTCATTCAGATCTTGCCGCATCGATCGTTCTTCCTATGGAACGCTGAGTGTCGATATTGCCTACTACAGGTAAGATCGTTCCATAGACATCTTCATGTCAACGGCAATCGTGCCGTCAGACAGGAGAATGAAATGACACAGAACTTCGAGAACAAGGTCGTCGTTATCACCGGTGGAACCAGCGGCATCGGTCTCGCGACGGCAAAGGCGTTCGCATCCGCGGGAGCCTCTGTCTTCATCACCGGCCGTCGCCAGGCGGCTCTCGACGAAGCCGTCAAGTCCATCGGCGGACGTGCGACCGGCGTGCGCGGCGACATGTCCGTGCTGGCCGATATCGATCGACTGTACGATGCGGTCCAGCAGCAGCACGGCCAGATCGACGTGCTCTTTGCAAATGCCGGTGGAGGCAGCTTTGCCCCGCTCGGCGAGATCAGCGAAGAGCACTATCAGCAGACATTCGATACCAATGTGAAAGGTGTCCTGTTCACCGTGCAAAAGGCGTTGCCGCTGCTGCGCGACGGGGCCTCGATCATCCTGACCTCTTCGACCACGGGGACTGCGGGTACGGCGAACTTCAGCGTCTATTCGGCCACCAAGGCCGCCGTGCGCAATTTCGCCCGCAGCTGGATCCTCGATCTGAAAGACCGCAATATCCGGGTGAATGCCATCAGCCCCGGATTGACCGAGACCGCCGGTCTGAACGAACTCTTCGGCGGCGGCGAACAGGCCGAAGGTGTCAAGGAATATATCCTCGGCAATGTTCCCTCGGGCCGGATCGGTCAGCCGGAAGACATCGGTAACGCCGTGCTCTTCCTCGCCTCCGAGGAGTCCAGCTTCATCAACGGCATCGAACTGTTCGTCGACGGCGGCATGAACCAGGTTTGAGTCCCCAACTGACCGGACGGTCCGGGCCGGCATCCGGTTCGGCCGTCTGGCCCGCACGCTCACGTCAACACCGTTTCAAGGAGTCCCTTCGATGGATATCGGAATTCTGGGAGCAGCGACTGTCGGACAGACCCTCGCGCGCCGACTGGCCGATGCCGGGCACGACATCGTCATCGCCAACAGCCGCGGGCTCGAAAGTCTTCGTGACGTCGTCATGCAACTCGGAAGCGGGATTGCGGCCGGTCATATCGCGGATGCGCTGAAAAACCCGGTCGTCATCCTGGCCGTGCCATGGACGAGGCTCCGCGACGTCCTTACGCCCGATATCGACTGGGGCGGCCGCGTGTTGATCGACGCGACCAATATCTTCACCAGCTATGCGCCAGACTTCGAGGTCGATGATCTGCGCGACGACTCCGGCAGCGAAATCGTCGCGCGCCTGGCGCCCTCCGCCCGTGTCGTGAAGGCGTTCAACACTCTCCCGATTGCAAAAATGTTCGCGCCGCCGCCGGCCGGGCAACTGCGCCGGGTCCTGTTCGTGGCCGGTGACGACGCCGACGCTGTCGCCATCGTCCAGCACCTGGTTTCAGACCTCCATCTGCACCCCGTTCGCATCGGTTCGCTGGTGACCGGCGGCAGGCTGATGGAACTCGGCGGGTCGCTGAGCAGTCTGGAGCTCTTCGTCGATGGTGGCACGCAACAAACCTGACCCTAGGGCATGGACACATAAAATTCTGCCTTCCCCTCTCACTTCATCACTAAAAGGAACTCGATATGGCTTATCTCACCACAAAGGACGGCCGCGCTGTTGTCGCCCACCCGTTCAACCCGGTCTAACTGCTGCCGCTCGTGGAAATGATCGGCGCGGACGCGGCCTATGTGGCCTCGGGCTTCAGCTATTTCACCGTGGAAACGCTGCTGCTGCACACCGACCTGACCGCCCGCAAGGCGTGTTCGCCGGCCCCGGAGGTGGCCGATGCGCTGGAGAGGTTCGCGAAAGCCCATGCCGGGCTTGAGGCAGAAAGAAGCGGCCGCTTGGTCGGCCAGCCGCCGGCCGGAGCCCGGACCGATGTTTGTTAAGCGGCCATTCGTTGCACCGTCGAAGACCATTATCGCAAGACGGCGGATGTGCGGACAATCTCGCCGATCGATCCTGTGACTGTGGATCAGCGATGGCTCTCAACGCCGATCGGCGCCGCAAGTTATTGAATTTGCATATGCTGGAGGGGCACGCTGTGGAGCCAATCAACAGCCGGCACCTCAGACCAGCCTGTGTTGCGGCTCGTCCAAATGCAACTTCCCCTCACCTAAAAGTTGACATTCTCCCTGAAAACCTATAGAAGCATTGCATCGATATTTTCTTGCTGAGCTATGGTTATAACGCGACTGGCACCGCGTTCTGAACGAAATCTCCCTTTAAAGCATCGTTATCATCAGCCGCGAGCCCTTGGCTTGTCGGTTCCTCTCTATGCTATGAAAGGGTTCATCATGACCACTGGCACAGTAAAATGGTTCAATTCCACCAAGGGCTTCGGCTTCATCCAGCCTGACAACGGCGGCCCGGACGCATTCGTCCATATCACCGCTGTCGAGCGTGCTGGCATGCACGAAATCGTTGAAGGCCAGAAAATCGGCTACGACATGGAGCGCGACACCAAGTCGGGCAAGATGTCCGCCTGCAATCTGCAAGCCGCCTGATAGATCCGGAATCTGCTTTCCCTTGACCTCGGATGCACTGGCACCGTCGAAAGCATGAGACCAAACGAGGTCAGGCAAGTTGCCTGGCCTTTTTCGTTACTGCTCACCGGTGAGCGGCCTCCACGAGGAAAGCCATGCCCGAGAATTATAGCAAACTCCGCCAACAGGCCGAAGTCGCCTTTGGTAAAACCCAGTCGCAACTCTTCGAACGCAAACGTGCAATTGAAGACCTGAACCCGATCGAAATCGCCCGCGACGAAAAGACCCAGAGGCTGCGAGAGGCTCGGCTTGCCAAAGAATTGCAAGACAGCATGGCCTCAGCAACCAAACCCTCTTCGAAACGTGCAAAAAAGTCTTTCAGTCGCCCAGCGTAACCCATCAAACGGAATTGAGATTTGAAGAATATTAGAAACAACGAACACTCCGACCGCCGCAGCGCTGCGAAAGACGCCAAGGCCGCTCTTGTTGAGGCTTTTCGTGCAGCCAAGGAAGCTGCAGAACCGACCCGAGAAGCCAGACAGACGGAACGGCGTTTGATCGCTGAAGCTCGTGACAAGCGCCGCGCAGAACGCGAGCAGGCGAAGCTTGATGAGCAAAATCGCGTTGCCGCGGAAGCAGCAGCACGAGATGCCGCCGTTGCTGCGGCAGCCAGAGCTGAAATCGACGCACGCGAGTTGGCTAACAAGAACCGTATCGAACGCGTCCTGCAGGACGAAGCAGACCGTAAAGCCAAACGCGACCAGCGTTACGCAAATCGAAAGGCCCGTCAGGCCTGAAAGTGTCATGACGCGAAAGTCGTCGATTTGTCGGGCCTATTGGAACGGTTGTGCGGCACGCGTAAAGTATTCACTGTCGGACTACGATCAGATCAACAGGATCTTCCGGCCGCTCTGCTCTCAACTGTCCGCGCCCTCATACCGGCACGCCAGAGCAGATGCGTTCGGCCTTTGGGCCAACTACACTGCCGAGAGGATCGCCTGAAGTCCGTTTCAAGGGACACTCTGCAGTCTGACCAGCGTAAGTTGGAAATGCATTCCGCAGATATGCTTTTGAGGATAGTTGACTTACCGGGTTCTCGATCGGTCCAAACCTCGGACACATGCAATCCACAACAGCGATAGAGCGCCGGTAAGCGGCGCTTTATGACGCTCGCGCACCGAACCCTGTCTGCCGATCGTGTCATGAGGTCCATGCGCTCATGAAAAATTGCTACGACCAGGGCGGTGGGCGCTCACGTTCAAGGTGCGTGTTTCTTCTTCTTTGCTGCACGGAAATGTGTGGTCCTTCCGAATATACAACGGACTGTCCGCTTCCGAGATAAGACCCTGCTGCCCGCGACGACCTTCATGAAGACGCTCTGCTGACCGGCTGGTTATGCCCGGAACAGCCCATCAGCTCCGGGGCCGCGTGTGGACGGATTACGTGCTTCGATCGGGCTTAGGTCATGCCGCTTCCGGCCCGGAGCTGGCTTTAAATTAAGTACCTCAATGCTGCACCGCAGTCCGCCAGCGCGGACATTCGACATTCCGATTGTGTTTTAGGGTTCGGGCTGGAACCAAATTGTCATTTTTGGATGGTTGTATATTTTTGTGATATATATCTGATCTTGACGAGAAAGGATATTCGGCATGCCTGCAAATAAATTATTTTGGAACTTTCTTAGAGAAATTACAATATTCGGATTTTTTTTGCTTATATTCGCCGGCGGTACTTCATTCGCGGATGAGGCAAGTTCAGATGGCATAGTATGCAATGGATATTATGCGCTGTGTACATCCGCACGCTGCATTCCTGACCCGCGAGCCCCCCTCACCTATGGAATTTGCTCGTGTGAAGTTCGGAACGGAACTAATTTTGGCCTGCAGACCAATTGCGGCCAACGCATACCCTTTCAAAGTATGAACGACGGATCGACCAAGCAAGTTGATAACATCGCGGAAATTACGACGGCGGCGGCAGAGCCAGTCAGCTTGAGATCAACTTATTCGTTTGGGCAGGCCGCTGACAAATCGGTTATGAAGTGTGAGGCGGGGAGTGCGTGGACGGATTGTCTCGACGCCAGGTGTACACTCGACCCGACAGACCCGCTAAAAGCGATCTGCACCTGCAAGATCGGCACCAAGGACGGTGCCCATGCCGACCAGGATTTTGTGACGTTCGGCGGCGACTGCAACACACTGTCATGCGTTCCGTCTCTCTGGTCCGCGGCCACTATCCCTTCGTTTAAGCTTGGCACCGAAGTTATGACAAATGCATTGGGGCTGGATACCGCCCCTGTATCCTACTGCTCCCCGGAGCAAAAAACAGCTGTCGATTGACGTGATACGATGGGACCGAAAGTCTCAAGATCCACAAAGGGCTCCAAGATGCCATTGCCCGCTTCACCAGGACGCGGCGTATCATTGCTTGCTCGAAGGTCGTGAGTGTTGCGATGGGCAGGAGTGGTTCGGAGGAACCGCTATGTCTGCTTTCAACCTGCCGATGGCGGTGCCCGCAAAGAAGGCATGGAACCACGGTCGCATTATCGGTCAGACGAGGCCACTGCTCCCAAAGCATGTCTGGGCGAAATGACCGCCTCGCGCCTTCGTTGCGATCATTCGGGCTGCGCATGAATTCTCCGGAAACTATCATCCTCCCAAGTCAGATAGGATGTCCGGCCCGGGCTGGAACCCGGACTGCTGGCTTTTGCCTGCGATCACGCTGAAGCCGCCGCGGCGGGAGGTTTAACGTCGTTTCCATTCATGCTGCAGAATGGCGTACTGCATGGTGTTTTCGTAGATTGGATTTCCGGCGCTGTCGTTTTGGAACGTCACATATTCCAAGAATAGGCCTTCCATTCGCATGCCAAGCTTTTCGCAGAGCCGGCGCGACGAGGCATTGTGGTCCTCAACATAAGCGTAGATGCGCCTTTTACCTTGATGAGTGAATAACTCGGAACACAAGGCCTGTGCCGCTTCGAACGCATAGCCCTTGCCACTGAACAGTGGATTGAAATTCCAGCCCACAGAAACCGTATCAGGTTGTTGAGGTTTTTCTGGATCATCTGGCCAAGCAGCATCTGGATGGATGAACAGGTCGCCTATGAGCTGACCTGTTTCTTGCAGGCAAACGGCGGCATACTCGTCGTCGCCAGCGCGTTTCAGGACCTCACTTTCGGCTGCCGCCAGATTGGCGAGTTTTAGCGAGAAGAAGCAACTCGCGGCAGGTTCCCGCAGATAAGCGAACAAGGCCTCCGCATCACCTACACGGAAATTCCTGATAGTCAGACGGTCAGTTTGGATCGTCTTCAACTGCTCAATTTCCCGCGTTCCAGACTCATCGAAAACCAACAGTGTCATCGCGCGTTTCTCTGACACGCTCCTAGTGCGACCGCTTTATGGCACATTTGAATAACCTTCAAGCGTTCCTAATGGCGTCGGAAGCGGACGCAGTGATAGGCTCGTGCGTGTTGGCGCTATTTCATCGTAGTGATCCAAAACCGGAATGTCGGGACGCGGCCCATAGCGGACTTCAGTTCGTTCATCAAGTGCGGCGACGCAACTTCCCGAAAGCAGGCGTTCGTAGAACAAGAAACATTTTGCCACGTAAATATGGGAGCGTTAGGCAAACCTCGCTTGAGCACCGTGAGGTCTTGCCGCTAGGATGACAGCATGTTGATCCAACCAACTCTACTGAACGATAAGGCACAAAAGGTGCATTCGCGTGTCTTTGTATGCGGTCCGGGACTAACCTCTGGTCGCGTCGACATTCGGCATTTGGCTCGGCAAAAGCTAGAGCAAATGCAAAATGTCACGGTCGTGTACGGCGAGGAAATTGAAAAGCAGTATTCTTATTCCAAGAAAGGAATGGACCTACAGACTCTTGAGGCCAGATTTGCTCACGACGTTGATTTCACCTTGCTTATACTGGAGTCGGCGGGATCGATAGCTGAACTCGGAACATTCACCCAGCTTCCTCACCTTCAAGATAGGTTGGTAGTTTTGGTTCCGAGTAATTTTTTTCGGGCAGAAAGTTACATCGCACGCGGACCTTTAAGTCTCCTGTCCAAAAGGAATCCTCATAACGTGATCTACTTTGATAGCTCGCGTGAGGCGGAAATGTTAGCTCGCGTTCTCTATCCGCTGACATTTTACAAGTATGCTCATTACGTCCTCGGAGCTGACTACGCTGCAAAAACACGCATAACACGTATGAAGGGCAATGTGATCGTCCCGTACAATGCCTATATTAAAGATACAAGAGCTTCTTTCCACAAAGCGATAAGTCTCATCGGCATATTGGTCGGAGACCGTCCGAGTTACTCCGAGTTGCTTGTCCTCACCGGGCTGGGACCTACGCAGCTAAACGCCAGTCTCCACGCGCTTTTTTTGGAGAAAAAGATCGAGAAGGTATCAGCAGCCAGATACAGTGCAATTGAAGGATACGAAGACAGTTCACTTAAGCCCTTTAGCACGACGGCTATCAGTCTTGCACGCGCTAAACTAACTGCAGCAGCTTGACCTAGTCCGCTCCTTCTGAGACTTTTAGAGATATCCTAGCAAATCCCTAACGGGAGTCACAATGTTATCGTTGTGAGCACGAAAAGTACGTAGACGCCTTCATTTCAATCGAAGTCAATGGCTCTTCGCCTTTGAAATCGATTAAAATGAATCTAGACAGAGAAGAAGTAGGATATGAGTGCTGCGGCTGCTAGCCAAGACTTGAAGGGTATATCTTCATTTTTGGGCTTTGCTCCGCAGCACATTTTCTATCTAGTTGAAGATCCAGATAGATTTTATACTACAATTCAAATACCAAAAAACTCTGACCCTCTCGCTTTTAGAACTTTGGACATTCCTTACAGCGAGCTAAAAGGCGTTCAAAGAGTTATAAACAGAACAATTCTTCAAAAATACCCCTTGAGTGAACGCGCTTTTTCTTACGTGAGCGGAAAATCTATCTACGCCGCTGCCAATGAATTCTGCGGCGGTAAGGCTATACTCAAAATGGACGTCCAAGATTTTTTTCCGAGCATCACTGGAAAGCGTGTTGTCGGCCTCTACAAAAGCCTCGGATTTACCGATAGTGTTGCCTACATCCTTTCCCAGCTCTCTCTAAGAAACAATTGCTTGGCACAAGGAGCTCCAACTAGCCCAACTATATCAAATCTGATCATGAGACGTTTTGATAGCCAAATGGAGAAGCTCGCGACTTCTTGGGAGATGGATTACCTAAGATATAGCGATGACATATTTTTCTATAAAGCTAAAAACTTCAATCACCCTAAACTTGCTATATTCGCAAGCCAAATTATCGAACAAAATGGGTTCATCGTGAATCCTAAGAAAACTCGATATCACCCACGGGGACTGCCTAGAATAACCTTAGGTTTGCTAACTCATGGTGACAAGCCGAGGATTCCAGGCCCTGCGCGAAGGCAATATCGTGCTGCATTCCACAGAGCTTCACGTGATTTCGAATGGGCCTACGAAAACGAAGCGCGGTTAAAAGGCATTCTTGAATGGTATAAGAGCATTCACGGCAAAGATGAAGCCTTCAATCAATACAGCGCAATACATAAGAATATCAATACACTGAAAATTCACACGTCCTATCGCAGTCAGTAGTCCATGATTTGGCGCAGCGGAAATGTCCTCTTAGAAGCCATCGTGACAGATAATCTGCACACGCAGCGAAAGTCGGCTTCCCGCCCATGTTGGTCATCCGGTGCAGTGTGGCGAACGACCTGTCACGACTCGGAACGGTCCTTAGCGGCATAACGCTGGAAAGGACCGCTCTAACCGGGTTCAAACGCTCCTCACCTCACCCTTCCAGCTTTCGCTCGCGCCAGATGATGAAGATGCCGCTTGCGATGATGATCGCGGCGCCGAGGTAGGTGGCGAGGTCCGGGATTTCGCCCCAGACGAGCCAGCCGATCAGGGTCGCCCAGATCAGGGCCGTGTAGTCGAGGGGCGCGACGGTTGCAGCGGGTGCGAGCCGGAAGGCCTGGGTGAGCATGGTGACGCCGATGGTGCCGAAGAAGGCGATCCCCACGAACAGCCAGACGTCTTCGGGCCGGATAGGGATCCAGACGAAGGGCATCGTCAGGCCGCTGACCACGGCACCGGCGCCCACCAGATAAAGCATCAGCGTCCACACGCTTTCACGCGGATCGACGAACCGGGCAGAGAGCATCAGCACCGCGTAGAGAAAGGCGGTCGCGACCGGAAACAGGGACACCATCTGGAACGCGTCCAGACCCGGGCGAACGACGACCAGAACGCCGACGAACCCGACCAGGACCGCCGACCAGCGTCGCCAGCCAACCGGGTCCTTCAGCACGAGAGCTGCAAGGGCCGTGATGAAGACCGGGGCCGCGAAGGCCAGAACCGTGGCTTCGGCCAGGCCGAGATACCTGAGGCCGGTGAAGAAGGTTCCGGCCGCGGCGATCCAGATCACCCCCCGCAGAACATGCATGGCCGGCCGGTGAGAGCGCAGGGCAGCGGCTCCCCCCGCCTTCCAGGCGATCAGGATCGAAAACGGCAGGGCGATGATGTTGCGCAGGAACAGGATCTGCAGCGGCGGATAGTGTGCGGTCAGCGCCTTGGCGATGGCGTCGCTGACACACAACAAGACGATGGCGACACACATGAAAACGATGCCCGCGGTCGCCGTCCTGTCCATTCCGGCGTTGGCCGTGCTCACACTGCGTCTCCTGTCCTGGTAGAGAGGCACACCTAATCACCGGCCAAGGCGGACAACAAGCCGGTTTCATCCGTTACCGCCCTTGGCAGCCGGCATTCGGTTTCAACAAGGGGAAAGAGGCGTCAGCCGTGGATGCGCAGCACCAGTTTCGGCGGAACGCGCAGGGTGCCGACACAGAACCGGGCGATCGAGCGGCGCAAGGACGACAGGAAGCCCGGTTCGTCCAGCCGGCCGGAGGAAATCGCGGCAGCCCGCAGACAGACGAGACGCCGGCGTCCGATCCGTTTCACCAGATCGAGGTCTTCCATCTCCGGCAAGGGGCGGTACCCGCCAAGGTTGGCATAGAAGCGCCTGGAAATGATCAGGCCCTGGTTGCCGTATGGCATTCCGAGCAGATGTGAACGAAGGGACGCCAATATCTCCGACAAGCGCGCGCCCATCCCGAAGGCCTCGAATTTCAGTTTGAACGCCGCAGCCGTCCGGTCGGCACTGCCGGAACGCTCGGCCCGCTCGACAAAGGCCTGGACTTCGTGAAACCAGCCCGGTTCGAGAACGGTGTCCGCGGAGAGGAACAATAGCCAGTCCCCCCGTTGGGCGCGGTTTGCGCCTGCTTCGAGCAACCGGCTGCGCGGCCCCTTTTCCTGGCACCACTCGCATCCGGCGGCATCGGCGATCACATGAGTGTTGTCGGAAGAACCGCCATCAACCACGATCACTTCGCGAACGACGCCTTCGGCCGCTGCCGGCACGAGAGCCGCCAATGTGTGGGCGAGAACAATCTCGGAATTCAATGTCGGTATGATGACGCTGATCATACCTTTCTTCTAGCGCGTTTTCGCGTAAAGCGCGAGGCGACCCCCTTGAGTTTCGGCATTTTCTGATTAATGTTCCTATTATGTTCTCACCCAATCTGCCGCGGATTCGAAAATGCAACTCAATGCCGTTACGGAAGAATTCGACAGTCAGGGCGACGCTGGCCCTTCGGATACCGGGTCAGACGTCCGACCGGAGCTTCGTCGTGGCCGCGGTGCCGGCCTCAACATGTCCGGCCGGTTCGAGCCGCTGGCGACTGTCGCCTTCGACGACGGCTGGGACAGCGGGGAGGATCTGCCCCCGCTGAAGACCACGGTCCAGGAGGAACGGGCGCGCACCATCATCACCCGGAACACCTCGCCGGACATTTCCTTCGACCGCTCCATCAATCCCTATCGGGGATGCGAGCACGGCTGCATCTATTGTTTCGCCCGGCCAACCCATGCCTTCATGGGACTGTCGCCGGGGCTCGATTTCGAAACCCGGTTGTTCGCCAAGCCGAACGCGGCGGAGCTGCTGGAACGGGAACTGTCCCGGCCGAACTACCAGCCGCGCACCATTGCCATCGGCACCAACACCGATCCCTACCAGCCGCTGGAACGGCAATACGGGATCATGCGCGAGGTGCTGGAGGTTCTGGACCGCTGCAATCATCCGGTCGGCATCGTCACCAAATCCGCGCTCGTCACCCGTGATATCGATATCCTGTCGCGCATGGCGGAGAGAAACCTGGTCAAGGTGGCGCTTTCCGTCACCACCCTGGACCACAAGCTGTCCAGAGCCATGGAACCGCGGGCCTCCGCCCCGCACAAGCGCCTGCAGGCTATCCGGAGGCTGTCGGAGGCCGGTATTCCGGCAGCGGCCATGATCGCGCCGGTGATCCCGGCCCTGAACGACAGCGAGATCGAGGCGATCCTGGAGGCCGCCTGCGAGCACGGCGCCACCTCGGCCGGCTTCATCCTGCTGCGGCTTCCTCTGGAAGTCTCCGAGCTCTTCCGCGACTGGCTCCTGCGTGAACGCCCGGACCGCTACCGGCATGTGATGAACCTGATCCGGTCCATGCGCAACGGCAAGGACTATGACGCCAAGTGGGGCGAGCGCATGAAGGGCAAAGGGCCCTACGCCGACCAGATCGCCAAGCGGTTTTCCCTCGCTGCTAAGCGGCTCGGCCTCAACGGGCGGCGGAAGAAGCTCGACACGGAGAGTTTCGTCTCTCCGCAAAAAGGCGGGGTGCAACTGGACCTGTTTTGAACCGCAATCTTGTCTAGCCGATCTGCCATTGGCATGGTCGGCCCATGAGCAAACCACCCGGTCTTTTCGACTTAGCCTTTCCCGACAGTCCAGACGAAACCCTGGAGCGATCCCATTCTGCCGGCTTCAATTACCGGCTCGCCGGCGTCGACGAGGCCGGACGGGGGCCGTGGGCCGGGCCGGTGGCAACCGCCGCCGTGATTCTCGATTTCGACAACCTGCCCGCCGGCCTGAACGACTCCAAGAAGCTGACCGAAGCGAAACGGGAACACCTGTTCGACGAAATCTGTGCCTCCGCCCACGTTTCCGTCGCGACCGCCAGCCCGGCGCTGATCGACCGTCTCAACATCCGGGCGGCAACGCTTTCCGCCATGAGACGCGCCGTGAACGGTTTGGCGGTCCCGCCTGAAATGGTGCTGGTCGACGGGCGCGACGTGCCGCCAGGGCTGAGCCAGCCGGGACAGAACCTGATCAAGGGTGACGGCCGCTGTCTCGCCATTGCCGCGGCGTCGATCGTCGCCAAGGTGCTGCGGGACCGGATGATGGTCCGCCTCGACACGCTTGCCCCCGGCTACGGCTTTGCCGCCCACAAGGGCTACGGCGTCCCGGCCCACCAGGAAGCGCTTTTAAAACTCGGCCCCTCGCCCCATCACCGGATATCGTTCAGGCCGGTGCGGGAAGCGGCGGAGAGATAAGGCACTGCGGCGTATTCGAGGCTGATTATTAGATGCCGTCACTCGCGGCTTGTTCCCTTCTCCCCCCTTGAGGGGGAGATGTCCGCGATAGCGGACAGAGGGGGGTGTTCAGTGTCTCGCCAAATGACACGCATCGACGTTAAGCCACCGCTGTTACCCCCCTCTGTCGCCTACGGCGACATCTCCCCCTCAAGCGGGGGGAGACGGGAGCAAGCTGCATTACCAAATTCAATCAATCCAAAGCCTTGCGAATGCCCAGTTGCTCGCGGAGTTCAACTATCTCTTCGTGGCAATTCGCATCGGAATAGGTGTCGAACCAGAAGCCGATCCCAAGCGCCGTCGCCCTGCGCTGCAGGTCGAAATCCAACTCCCAGCTGAAATTCTGGTAGTAAAAACCAACGCATACGAACTGGGTCTTGAACTTTTCCCGTATCCGAAACAGGCCGTCCCGTTTCGGTTCCAGGCTCCACAAGAGGGTTTTGAGGTGTTCGGAGAGTGGATCGCGGTCTGTCAGACCGCTATCGAGCCGCCAACTGGAAGCACGCCGCTGGAAGGTCCGTCCTCTCCGCTCAAATTCGTCTCCCACTTTGCAAATGTCATCCGGCTCCATCTGGAGAGCGCTGGAAATCTCCTTCGGATCGTCCACGCCAACCGCTTGAAAATATGCGTATTCACGGTCAGTTTCCCGAGGTGAAGTCATCAATCATCCTGAATTGGGAACAAACTCTGAATAGCGGTATCATCAGGGTGTAACGCCAACAATCTTTTCAGCGCAAAAAACAAAAAAGCGGCCACTGGGGCCGCTTTTCTGTAACCGGATCCGACTGGCGTCGATCAGTTCAGCTTGGCTTTCACCTGATCGATGCTCTGGGCCAGGATGCCGTCGGCCACCTTGTCCTTCACCTTGGCGGCGAGGATCTCTTCGGCGGCTGCGACCGCGATATCGGCGGCCTTGGCGCGAACCTCGGCAATCGCCTGGGATTCGGCCTGGGCGATCTTGTACTCGGCGGCCTTCGACCGGCGGGCAATCATCTCTTCAAGAGCCTGATTGGTTTCCACGGTCAGACGCTCGGCTTCCGAATTCGCTTCGGAAATGATCGCTTCGGCTTCGGCTTCGGCCTCATGTCGCTTGCGCTGATACTCGGACAGAAGCGCCTGGGCTTCCTCGCGAAGCCTGCGGGCTTCATCGAGTTCCTTGCGGATTTCGTTTGCACGGTTATCGAGCGCGCCGCTGATCTTGCCGGGTACTTTGACCCAGATGATCACGGCAAAGAAGAGGACAAGGCCGACCAGGGCGAAAAATGTTGCGTCCATCGTCGTCTCCTCAATCCATTGCCGACTTGAGCGCCTTGCTCAGATCGGTCTTCGTCGGAGCCTTGCCGATCAGCGCTTCCACGAGAGCCGACGTGGTCTCACCGGCGATATCGCCGATCTGTTCCATAGCCTGGCTCTTCACGTCTGCGATCTGGCTTTCCGCTGCGGCCAGCTTCTTGGCAAGTTCCGCCTCGGCTTTTTCGCGGCGGGCTTCGTTGTCCGCCTTCAGCTTCGCACGGGTGTCTTGCGCGATGCCGTGTGCCTTCGCACGGGCTTCGGCAAGAGCCTGTTCGTAAGCTGCAATCGCCTCGTCGGTTTCTTCCTTCAGCCGGTTGGCTTCGGAAAGATCGCCGGCAATGCGATCCTTGCGGTCTTCAAGGATGCCGGAAATCCGCGGCACGGCCACATTCTTGATGATCCAGTAGAACAGGCCAAAGGTAATGGCCAGCCAAAGGAGCTGCGACGCGAACGTTTCACTGTTGAACGGAGGAAAGACCCCGCCGCCGCCGTGGTGTTCGGCCGGCATTTCAGTGCCCGTGTGCGTGGCTTCTGTGGTCGAATGGGTTTCGCCTGCCATCATTGTCTCCAGATGCCGGACTGGCGGCGCAAATGCGCCACCACCGGTTTCTCGTCAAATGTCGTTGTCTATCGAAAGTCGATTAGACGACGAAGAGAAGCATCAGAGCAACGAGGAGGGAGAAGATGCCCAGAGCTTCCGTCACGGCGAAGCCGAAGATCAGGCGGCCGAACTGGCCGTCAGCTGCGGACGGGTTGCGCAGGGCGCCTGCGAGGTAGTTACCGAAGATCTGGCCAAGGCCGACACCGGCTCCGCCCATGCCGAGACATGCGATACCTGCGCCGATGTACTTTGCTGCTTCTGCTTCCATGACATATGCTCCTAATAGCGTTTGTCAGTTTCACTTGTGGCCGCTTGGCCGCGTGATTCTTGAACTTAGTGGGACGGATGAAGTGCGTCGTTGAGATACATGCAGGTCAGGACCGTGAAGACGTAGGCCTGCAGGAACGCAACCAGGAATTCCAGCGCCGTGAGGGCAACTGTCATTCCAAGCGGGAGAACGGCACCGGCGACGCCGGCAGCTCCCAATGCACCCAGGCTTACGACGAAGCCCGAGAAAACCTTAAGTGTGATGTGCCCCGCCAGCATGTTGGCGAAAAGACGAACAGACAGGCTGATCGGACGGGACAGGAAGGAGATCACCTCGATCGCGGTCACCAGCGGGATCAGCGCGCCCGGCACGCCGTCCGGCACGAACAGCTTCAGGAACTTCATTCCGTTGCGCATGAAACCGTAGATGACCACTGTCAGGATCACCAGCATGGCCAGCGCAAAGGTGACGATGATGTGGCTCGTGATGGTGAAGAAGTACGGGAACATCCCGAACAGGTTCCCGAAAAGCACGAACATGAAGATCGAGAACACCATCGGGAAGAAGCGCATACCATCCGTACCCGCTGCGTCCCTCAACATACTGGCCACGAATTCGTAAGCCATTTCCGCAACCGACTGCATCCGCGTCGGCACCAGACCGCGTCCGCTGGTCGAAAAGATCAGGAATGCGGAGGCCGCTGCCACGGTCAAACCCATGAACAGCGAAGAATTGGTGAATGAGAAATCCATACCCCCGACTTCAATCGGGAAAATCTTCTGGATCTGGAACTGGTGGATCGGATCGTTCGACACCGGTCAGCCTTCTTCATCTGTTCACTTCGGGGCGCGCATGAAGCGCGGCGAATTCATTTGGAACCGTCGTCACGCGCATTTTGCTTCGAGATCCGTGCGTCCTGGTTGGCGACCAAACCCGCCGAACGCATGACGTTCAGGACCCCTGCCGCAAAACCGAGAAGGAGAAAGACGATCAACCCGAACGGCGATGTCCCCAACCACTCGTCAGCCACCCAACCGATCCCTGCCCCGACCAGAACGCCGGCAATGAATTCCGAAGAAATCTTCACTGCCTGCGCATAACCGGTGGCACTGCCGTGAGACTTTTGCACAGCGGCCTGTTCGGCCACATGCAAGTCCTTCAGCTTGCGGTCCAGTTGAGCCCGCCGCTTCGACAGACCCGGCTCGGAGGCACCCTCCAGCGGACCCTTTCCATCGTCGTCTTGCGAAGAGCCGTTCATTACAGTCTCCGACCCCCTCGACGGTTTAGATCCGTTAGGCTGAAAGCCCCCTAAAGCCGCGCGCACCATAATCGGCGCCCAATGCCGTGTCAAGAAGGCCCAAGAAAGGATTAAATAATTGAATTATAACAACATTCTTCGCCAAGAGGCGTTTTGACCAAACCTTAGTCGCATAGGCCCGTTGCGCAATGCACACTGTTTAAGCTGTCTCAGCCCGCTTCGCGGAATCGTTCGGCGGTTTCAAGGTCCACCGAGACCAGCTGGGAAACGCCCCTTTCGGCCATCGTCACGCCGAACAGCCGGTTCATCCGCGCCATGGTGATCGGGTTGTGGGTAATGACCACGAAGCGGGTCTCCGTGCGGCGCGCCATCTCGTCCAGAAGATCGCAGTAACGCTCCACATTCGCGTCATCGAGCGGAGCATCGACCTCGTCGAGAACGCAGATCGGCGCGGGATTCGTCAGGAAGACGGCGAAGATCAGGGCCATCGCCGTCAGGGCCTGCTCCCCACCGGACAGAAGCGTCATGGTCTGCGGTTTCTTGCCCGGCGGGCGCGCGATGATTTCAAGGCCGGCATCCAGCGGGTCATCGGAATCAACCAGCTGCAGCTCGGCGGTGCCGCCGCCGAACAGATGGGTGAAAAGGCGCTGGAAGTGATCGTTGACCACCTCAAAGGACGCCAGCAACCGTTCCCGCGCTTCCCGATTCAGGTTCGAGATGCCGGTCCTAAGCCGCCGAATCGCCTCGACCAGATCGTCGCGTTCATTGGTCAGGGTGGTCTTCTGCTCGTCGATTTCGGTGAGTTCTTCTTCGGCGCGCAGGTTGACGCCGCCGAGCCGTTCCCGTTCCGCCTTGAGCCGTTCGTGCTTGCGCTCCATCGCCTCCGGATCGGGCAGCGGCGCGCCGTCCTTCAGCCCGGCAATCTCAGGCAGAGCGGAAACCGGAACTTCCAGATCCTCGTCGATCCGCTGTTCCAGGTTGGCCTTGCGCTCGCGGGCCGCCTGCAGCCGCTCTTCCGCACGAACCTGTGCCTCGCGTGCGGACGACAGGCCTTCCAGAGCGGATTTGGCCAGGCGGTCCACTTCCGCCAGATCCGATTCGGCGCGCTGCAATTCGTCGTCGCGGGCTTTCTTGTCTTCTTCCGCCTTGGCAATCGCGGAAAAAATCTCGCGGCGCTTGAGCTCGATTTCCTCCGGCGCCTCGATCAGTTCCGTCCGCTCGTCCTCCGCCTCCTGGCGGCGCTCCTTCAGGACGGTGATCTGCTGAGTCGCGTTGGCTGCACGGGTTTTCCAGCTGTCGTATTCGCGCGCGATCGCCTCCAGCCGGCGGTCGCGCATCTGCTGGTCGCGCGTCAGGCCTTCGGAAACGGCGCGGGCCTCTGCCAGAGCCGCCCGGGCCGTTGCCACCTCGCCCTGCAGCTTCAGGATCTGTTCCTGGAAACCGTCCACGGAGGGTGCCTCGGCAAGCCGTTCCTCGCTTTCGGTCAGGATTTCGCGCGCCTCGACCGTTTCCTCGCCCAGACGCTCGCAGCGTTCCTCGGCGGCCGCCTTGCGGGCGGCCAGTTGGGACAGGGCACGCTCCGCGGTAGCCAGCCCGTCACGGGCAGCACTCAGCTCCCGTTGCGTTTCCCGCACCCGTCCGCGCGCCGCCTGTTCGGCTTCCGCCGCCTGGCGGGCGGATCCGCTTGCCTGTTCAAGGGCCGCCTTGCGATCCTCGACAGCGCGTTCGGCCGTTTCGATCTTGTCGGCCAGTTCGGCGAGCCGATTTTTCTGGGCAAGGCGCTGTGCCGCCGGCGTCGGCGCATCGGCACCGACGACAAATCCGTCCCAGCGCCAGAGATCGCCTTCTTTGGAAACCAGCCTTTGGCCGGGTTTCAAGCCCTTTTGCAGGCGCGAACCATCGGCACGGTCGACAAGGCCGACCTGGGCGAGACGCCGGACCAGAGCCTTGGGCGCCTCGACCTGATCGATCAGCGGCCGGGCACCGGCCGGGAGGGCCGGATCGCCGGAACCGTCGGGTGCCTCGCCCCAGTGAACCGGCGCGTCCGCAGCGACAGGTGCGTCCAGATCTTCGCCCAGGGCGGCGCCCAGCGCCGTTTCGAAACCGGGCGCGACCCTCAGATCCTCCACCACCGGAGGCCAGTCATCGCCGAAGGAAACATTGACGATCTTTTCCAGGGTCCGTGCTTCGGTCTCATAGCTCGAAAGCGTCTGCTGCGCCTCGGTCAAGGGCCGCCGCGCTTCCTGTTCCGCCTCGCGGGCCGCTGCGGTCCGCGCCTCGGCGTCCTCTACCGTGGCTTCGGCCTGAAGCAGGGTTTCCTCGGCCATTTCGACGGCCTCCCGGCGTTCGGAAATGCCGTCGACATTGGCCATTTCCGAATTGACCGCGGCCAGCGCCTGCTGCGCTTCAGCCGCCTGGGCGGCAAGCCGGTCGGCCCTCTGGCGCGATTCCGCCACGCGGCGTTCCAGCTGCTGGCGTTCGGCGGAGGCTTGCGCGGAAGCTGAGGTGAGGTCCGCCAGAGCGGCCTCTTTCTCCTGAACGCGGTCTTCTGCTTCCGCAACCTTTTCGCGGGCAAGCTCGGTGCGTTCCTGGACCGTCTCGTTTTCTTCCAGAAGTTCGGCACGCTCCTCGGTCAGGCGCTCCAGGACCTCGTCATTTTCCGAGACCATCCGCTCCTCGCGGACCACATCCTCGGCCAGTTGCGCCAGCCGCCGCTCCAGGTCCTGCAGGCGTTCCTTGACCCGGCGCTCCTCGGCGTCGAGATCGTTGCGGGCGATGATCAGCCGTTGCAGGACCACGCCCGCCTTGGCGGAGGCATCGCGCAGTTCCGGCAGCTTGTGGGCGGCGATCGCCTGAACCCGGGCGCTTTCCGCCTGGACGGCCGTGACTTCGCGCACCTCGCGCTGCGCCTCGGCGAAATGGCTTTCGGCCTCTGCCAACGCGTCGCGGGCTTCCGTCCAGCGCAGATAGAGGATCGAGGCCTCCGCCGCACGGATTTCCGACGACAGGTTGCGATAGCGTGACGCCTGACGGGACTGGCGCCGCAAATTGTCGAGCTGGGCGTCGATCTGGACGAGAACGTCTTCGAGACGCTCCAGGTTCTGTTCCGCCGCGCGCAGGCGGATTTCGGCCTCGTTGCGGCGGCTGTGCAGGCCGGAGATCCCGGCGGCTTCTTCCAGGATCATGCGCCTGGAGGTGGGCTTTGCGGAGATCAGTTCCCCGATCTGGCCCTGGCGCACCATGGCCGGAGAGCGGGCGCCTGTCGAGGCATCGGCAAAGAGCAGCTGCACGTCGCGCGCGCGCACTTCCTTTGCGTTGATCTTGTAATTGGAGCCGGCTTCGCGCTCGATCCGGCGGCTCACCTCGAGCGTGTCGGCATCGTTGAAGGCGGCCGGCGCCGTGCGTTCCTGATTTTCGAGGTAAAGGGTGACTTCCGCCGTGTTGCGGGCCGGCCGGTTCAGACTGCCGGAGAAGATCACGTCATCCATGCCGGATGCGCGCATGTTCTTGTAGGAGTTCTCGCCCATGACCCAGCGCAAGGCCTCGACGAGGTTGGACTTGCCGCAGCCGTTGGGCCCGACCACGCCGGTCAGGCCATCGCCGATGATGAAATCCATCGGTTCGACGAAGGATTTGAAGCCGACGACGCGGAGCTTGGAAAACTTCATCGGCGCACCCGCTCTTTCAAGCGCTGCGCCGATGCTTTGGGTTCAGAAAACAGGTAAGCGATCAACGACCGCCGGACGGTGTCCCGCGGGTTACATTTTGTCGTCGATGATCTTTCCCATTTCTTCAATCGACAGCGCTCCTGAATGCTTTTCGCCGTTGATAAAGAACGTCGGCGTCGCCTCGACACCGAATTTGGTGGTCGCCCGATTTCGCTCTTCCTTCAGTGCGTCCATCAGCTTCTGGTTTGTCAAGCACTGCTCGAAGGACTCCTGTGTAAATCCGAGCTGCTTCGACAATTTCGTCAGCGCCGGCAGGAAACTCCCGTTCAGGGCGCCCGAGCGGAGCTGCTCGAACATGATCTCGGTCGTGTCGAAATATTTGTCGGCCGGCATGCAGCGCGCCAGCATGGACATGGCATAGGCCGGGTTGTTGAGCGGGTATTCCCGGAAAATGTAGCGCACCTTGCCGGTATCGATATACCGGGACTTCAGTTCCGGGAAGGTAACCTCATCGAAATGAGCGCAGTGACCGCAGGTCATGGACGCATATTCGACGATCGTGACCGGTGCGTCCTCGGAGCCCAGCGTCTTGTCTCCCAGGGGGCCCGGCTTCAACAGTTCTTCGACATCGACGGTGTCGGCCGCCCACGCCAGAGCCGGCACGCCCCAAACGCCGATGGTCAAGGCAAGGCCGGAAGCGGCCTGGAGAAAATTTCTGCGAGAAAAAGTCACGTTCGTGGTCCCGTCCAGTGTTCGATCGCAAAGCCGGAGATCTTCCGGATTATTTGTTCATGTGCCCGCTCACGCGGTCGACGTCAACTCAAACGGTCAATTGTGGCAGCAAGGGGGAGGGTGCAAGAGGGAAACGGCCTCGCCACGATCACGACGAAGTGACAGCCGGCCCCTTCATGGACCAATTTGGTGGAGCAGGTCTATTTGGCGACCTTTTCCCGGGCGATAACCTGGGAGCCGAGCTTCTTCAGAGCTTTTCGCAGGCCGTCATGCTCGAAACCGGAGAGACGGGTTTCGAGCTTTTTCTCTTCGGCGCCGGACAAGGGTGGCAAGGTCCTGCGGCGCGAAGGCGGGCGCGCGGCGACGGGCCGCTGAATAATCTTGATGCGCCCGACGGCAGCCCAGCCGTAAAACGCGTTGATCCGCTCGATGATCTGCGGCATCTCGTGGGAGAGCATCAGGGCGGTGGGGCCGTCCGTGTGGACCACAAGGGTTGCCGGCTTGGGCGCGGCGTCATCGGCCAGAACCGCTTCCTCGTGCTGGCGCGGCCAGATCAGCCGTTCCGGCTGCACCCGTTCGCCATAGCGTTCGCCGACGATGTCGGGCCAGGAGGCAAGAATATCAACGGACGCAAAACCGCGTTTCCGGCACGCAGGGGTCATCGCCTTGCCGACGAGATCGGCAAGCGGTTTGGCCGCATTTCGTCCTTTGGCCTTTTCCCTGGCGGATCCGGTCGAAATGGTTTTACTCCTTCACGCCCGGGCAAGATACACTTTGCCCTTACGTTATGATCCTCTCGCGCGATTGCGACAAATCCAAGACATTTCCAGCATTCTACGAAAGCGCACAGTCTTATCCCTTCGTTTTCCCCAGACTTTCCAAGTCTTCTCTTGCAAACAGTTCGAACGCGCGCACCTTTAAGCCATGAAATCTAACCCGACATCCCAAGCACTTCTTGACTGGTACGACCGACACGCCCGCAAACTCCCGTGGCGCGTTTCGCCGGACGACCGGCGGGCCGGCGTGGTGCCCGATCCCTACCGCGTCTGGCTGTCGGAAATCATGCTGCAGCAGACCACCGTTCAGGCCGTAAGGGATTATTTTTTAAAGTTTATCCGTCTCTGGCCGGATGTGCACGCGCTGGCGGATGCGGACGATGAAGACGTGATGAAGGCCTGGGCGGGGCTCGGCTATTATTCCCGTGCCCGCAATCTGAAGAAATGCGCCGAAGCCGTCTCCCGCGATCACGACGGCCGCTTCCCGGAAGACGAAAAGGCACTTGTCGCCCTGCCCGGCATCGGCCCCTACACGGCGGCCGCGATCTCCACCATTGCCTTCGACAGGAAAGCGGCGGTTGTGGACGGAAATGTGGAGCGGGTTCTGAGCCGTCTTTACGAAATCATCGATCCCCTGCCCGGTTCCAAGCCTGCCATCCGGGATGCCATGGCCGAGCTGACGCCGAAAGACAGACCCGGAGACTTCGCCCAGGCGGTCATGGATCTGGGCGCGACCCTGTGCTCGCCGAAACGCCCGACCTGCAGCCTTTGCCCGTGGACCGAATCCTGCGCGGCCCGGAAATCCGGTCTGGCGGAGACCCTGCCCGTCAAGGCGCCGAAAAAGCAAAAGCCGACACGGCGCGGGGCTGCCTTCGTCGCTGTTCGCAGCGATGACGGCGCCGTCCTCCTGCGCCGTCGCCCGCCGAAGGGTCTGCTGGGCGGCATGAGCGAGGTGCCCGGATCGGAGTGGCGCGAGGATTTCGCCGTTGGACAAGGGCTCGATCACGCGCCCTTTGCCGGCAACTGGACCGCCCGTCCGGGCGTCGTCCGACATACGTTCACCCACTTCCATCTGGAGCTGACCGTCTATCGGGCCACGCACCCGGAAGACAGTCCGATCCCTCAGAACTGCTGGTGGTCACCGCCGTCGGACCTGGACGGAGAGGCCCTGCCGACGGTGATGCGCAAGGCGATCGCGGCCGGACTTTAGCTTTAGCGGAACAAATTCGGCCCGATGTTTCGCCGGGAAAGTGAAAATCGCCACAACTTAGACATTGCAAACCTGCGCGTTTGGGCGTTCTTGCGATCTTCGAACACCCCTTTTCAAGGACCGCAATGTTCACCCATTTGATTGCCAAGCTGTTTTCGAAGTCCGAAGCGACCGAAATCATCCGCCTCAGCGAAGACGGCCGCCAGAAGCGCGGCGGCCTGGTCGGCGGCACGCGCCATGACAACATCCGCCGCGCGGAGATTTCCTGGCTTGACGACCAGGGGGATGCGAGCTGGGTCATGGACCGGATCGTCGATGCGGTGGCCCGCGCCAATCGGGAGACGTTTTCGTTCGACATCACCGAATTCAAGGAACGGCTCCAGGTCGCGGCCTATGACGAGACCGACGAAGGCCACTACGACTGGCATTCGGATATCGGCGACGGCCCGATCGCCCGGTACCGCAAGCTGACCATCGTCGCCCAGCTGTCGGAGTCGGAAACTTATGGGGGCGGAGAGCTGGAGATATCCTGCGGCGGGACGCCCACGGCCTCATGCCGGGACCTCGGCTCGGCCACCGTCTTCGCCAGTTTCATGCTGCACCGCGTGGTGCCGGTCTCCCGAGGCACCCGCTATTCCCTGACCTGCTGGAGCCACGGGCCGCATTTCCGTTGAGATGCATTCATTCCTTGCCGGAAACTTAAAAGACATTTTCCGATTTCCTTACGAATTATAGATTGTTAGGGTCCGCACTGGACGCGCACGTCTGGGTCTTCCAGACACGGGCATCACAGATCTAACGACCGGAGAGGCCATCGCCATGAAAGGCAATCAGAAAGTTATCGACCGGCTGAACGAAGCCCTGTTCCTGGAGCTTGGAGCCATCAACCAGTACTGGCTGCATTACCGCCTCCTGGACGACTGGGGCTATGGGAAAATGGCCAAGAAGGAACGCGCCGAATCGATCGAGGAAATGGAACACGCGGACAAGCTCGTTGACCGCATCATCTTCCTGGAAGGCCATCCGAACCTTCAGAAGGTGTCGCCGCTGCGCATCGGCCAGAACATCAAGGAAGTCCTGGAATGCGATCTCGCCGGCGAATACGACGCCCGCGAATCCTATGCCAAGTCCCGCGAGATCTGCCGCGAGGAAGGCGACTACGTCTCCATGCAGCTTTTCGAGCAACTGCTGTCCGACGAGGAAGGCCACATCGACTTCCTGGAAACCCAGCTGGAACTCCTGGAAAAGATCGGCATCGAACGCTACGGCCTGCTCCAGGCAACCTCGGCCGACGAAGCCGACTGAGCGGAAAGCTTCGGTATCGGCTCACGAATTTCAACGCGGCTGCCTCGGCGGCCGCGTTTTTTTATTGATGGGATTGCTGCCGAGAGTCCCAAATGCTTACCGCCCTCTCAGTTGTCATTCCCGCGAAGGCGGGAATCCAGTAATCCGTGAGGCGGGTTGCTTGAGCGGAATTATGTATCAAGCGCACCAACTGTCTAACTGATCAAGACGCGTCGGTTCCTTACAATACATGTTTATGAAACCGTCGAAGACCAAGACCTATGAACACGCTATCACTGGACTTCTGGGAAAGCGTGCCGATCTCTACAATGAGCTAATCCGTCTCAGAGCCCGGATTGCTGAAATCGGCAATGACATGGCGACCGTGGACAAGACGCTTCGCATACTTGGGTTTCAGGACGACCTGGACGATTTGATGCCGGAACGGTCCGGTCCGTCGCTCTTGCCTCACGGGCAGCTTTCCCGGTCGATCTCAGAGATACTCAGGGAAGCCACAGAACCGCTCACCAGTCGCCAGATAGCACTCAAGATCGTTGAGGCCCGATGCGAGAATCCGAACGACCGGAAGTACCTGATCAAGCTGACTAGCAGCGTGTCACGAACGCTTGGGAACCTACGCAAGCAAGGGCGCGTTGTATCAGAGGGGAATGGGAAGGGTTTGCAGTTGTGGCGGTTAAATCGTTGACGATAGAGTCAATTAGACGCACGTGGGAAAAAACCTACAAATAATTTGATTACCAATATATGATCTGATTCAGGCACTGATTTGGTTAGGAGGAACGATCATGGCAACGCTCACGATCAGGACTGATGATGGCCTTCTCAAAAAGCTCATGGAAAGCGCCAAAGAAAAACTCACCAAGGAAGAGTTTCAAAAGCAGCGTGTATCTATTGTTTTCGCCGGTATGCCGAAAGATAGCGGCATGACGAAAATAGAGATAGAGAAGGTCTTGGCCGAAAGCGAATAAGATTTGATATTATTCGACCTAGATCCTACAGAATATAGCCCAAATTATCAGTCGCTTCAGGTGTCCAACCTGAAGCGCCAATACGATTTTTTAGTGTCAATTGTAGAAGCATCTATCGCCACTAACCGTATTTATGTTTCTCAAACGGTTCTTAAGGCTTTCAATTATCACGCGATAGTCTGCCTGCATTCTGATGCTGGCCAATTTAGACGCTGTGCAGTGAATTTGGGCAATGCTGATGATGCGCATAAGCCTCCAATGTGGATCCACGTTCAGGCTTTGATGGATGATTTCGTCAACCAAATAAACATCAACATTTCAAATGCAGACCCGGTTGTTCTCGCTAGTTTTGCATTGTGGCGATTGAATTGGATCCACCCTTTCGTCAATGGAAATGGACGAACCGCAAGGCTAACGGCCTACTATATTTTATGTATGCGGGCTGGAGGTATGATCAAGGGATCCAATACGCTACCTGAATTACTTAGTAGAAAGCGCGGCGAGGAAAATGACCCATATGTACGCGCTCTTAAGGAAGTGGATGCGAGTTTTAAAAATGGAGAATTGGATTTGAGCCCACTCCATCAGCTTGTATCTGAGCTCTTAAATGAGCAGTTGGAAAGCGCTAACGCTGCCAGTACCCCTTCCACTCCCGGCTAACCGGATGCGCCATAGCTAAACCAAGTGCACGGCCGGCAAGCGCACCGTTGCTCTCGCGACGATGATCCTCAAGCCATGCGGCATGGCCTGCGTATTGGTACAGGTAACGCGCACTGACATGGTGATGCTGTCCGCGAACCATACGACGCAGGCGGGAGAAGAAGCTTTCGGCTTGGTTCGTTGACACGTGGTCGATTGCGTAAGCTTCCGAATGATTGATGCGATAGGTTTTCCAGCCATCATGCAGTGCATCCCAGTGCGAGGCTTCATCGGCGTACATGATCGCATCGCGGTCAACGAAATGCTTGGCATGGTCTACGCCTTCGGCTTCCGAGCGGCCGATAAAGGTCAACGTCCGACCCTTGCGCTCACGCATGGCGATGACGACACGGCGCGTGCCGGTCTGGTGACGCGCAAGACGGCGGTCCTTGCGGTCCTCTTTCTTGTTCTCCGGGCGGATATGACCGCCGAAATATGCGCCGTCGATCTCGACTTCATCGTCTAGGGTGTGGCCCTTGATCTCAGCGGCCATCGCTTCGCGCAGCTTGTGCGACAGGACGAAAGCCGTCTTGTATTGGCAGTCCAGGTCACGGGAAAGCTGCAAGGCGCTGATGCCCTTCGCAGAGTTCACGAATATGCAGATCGCAGCGAGCAGGTCGGTAAAGGACATTTTCCGGCTGGCGAAGATCGTGCCGCTTGTCACTGAAAACTGATGATGACAGGCTGCGCATTTGAACTTGCGACGGGTCGGAATGTCGTAGGTGTCACAGCAGCCACAACGCGGGCAAACGGCTTCCCCGTTCGTCTCGTGCCAACGGATGGCCCGGAACGTGCTGTAAGCCTTTTCCTCTCCACCCTGATAGATGGACTTCAGGGAGAGGGTCCGTGCTTGAGCTGAAAGGAGGAAGTGCTGCGCCATAACATACTGTTTTCGATGCCTATGCATCATATATAGTACGTTGACGTATCCCTTACAAGGGCATATGTAGCTAATACGATACTTTTTGCATTAAAGGCGGTACGTTATGGCGGAAAAGACGGACTGGGAAGCCCGCGCGGCTAACCTCCTGAAGGCTGAATTGAAGCGTAAGGGCGTTACCTATTCGCAGCTTGTCGAAAAGCTGGCAGAGATAGGAATTGATGAGAAAGAGGCCAACATCAGAAATAAGCTGAGCCGAGGTAAATTCTCAGCCGCTTTTATGTTGGCTTGTCTGCAGGCAATTGAGGTGTCAAGCCTAACTCTATAATTTCTATTGAGTTCTCTTTAGCGTATCGAATAAGCTCAGTCTTTGTTATAATTATATTATCATCAATAGCTGGGTGTTCGAGACCATGTATTAATTTGCTTGCTCTATACATTGTTTTTATGTGTTCTAGTCTTTGCTCATTATCAACTAAACTCAATCTATCATTAAGAAATTCAAATTTTAATTTTTCTAAGTAAACAGACCCACCACCGGGAGCGACAGGATACCTAGGCGGAACGCCAGCAAGAAGGCAGGCAGCTTCCCAAAGGAAAAAGCTGTCTTGGCGCTTCAGCCGAGATATTTCTTTGTCATCCACAGCGCCTATCTTTGCTTCAAGTGCCAACCGTTTATCCCGCTCGTTTCTGTATGGGGCACAGGCTAAATTCCAAATGAACGCAAATATTGCCCCACCTACGACGCCTATTATTCCAGCAAAAACATAAGGAATTTCTTCAAGCGCCATCGTCTCACCCTTCAAGAAGTAAAGGGCAATGAGGCTTATTACGCCGCCAATGATAGCGAGGAAAAGCGCACTTAAATGCGTAACCGTATCTGTAAACGCGCGGCGAAATATTCCCATGCCGCAAGGATGCACAAAAGGCTTTCAGTTGTGGAGTCATTTCACGCACCCCACAACTTGGTGCGTTTGATACATAAGGCAGTGCTTGAGCCGAGAGGACACGGCGTACTGGATCCCGGTCTTGCCGCTGTCGCGCCAAACCGGGATGACAACCGAGTATGGGGCACGGCTCTGCCCTATCCCGGGCTGACCCCGGCCCTGAGCCGGGGCCACCTCGTGGAGCCACTTGCCGCAGCTTTGGTCGGGAGAACAACGGCTCTGGAAACGAGTGGGTCCCGGGTCTCACTGGCGTTCGCTCGGGATGACACCCGAGAATGGCGCGGCCTTGCCCCACACCCGACCGTCATCCCAGACACGTGAGGCGCAGCCGAGCGCTGATCTGGAATCCAGATGTCAGCCCGAGCGCAGCGAGGACCGCTTTCTTCAGGAGACAGGACGCGCTGTGCCCCGCGACCCTTTGCCCCTTTCACGCAGGCTCCTTCGCGCTGCAATACTGTTTGACCCATCTCATGGCCGCCGCAAAGCCCGGTCACTATATCGTAGCAACAGGACCAACAGCGGACAGCGCCATGCTCGACAAGAATACGCAGACCGATTCGGGTGAGGACATCGAGGACGTCCTCGGCGTGCGGCCCTCGGCAGGGTCGCGGGCAAAGCGGGTCGTGAAATGGGCCGTTGTGGCCGCAATCGTGGCCGGGATCGGCTTCGGCGGGTACAGGTATCTCGGCGCGGGGAACACCTCCGACGGCCTGACCTACAGCACCGATGCGGCCACCACAGGCGACATCGTCGTGCTGGTGACGGCGACCGGCACCGTGGAGCCCACCAACAAGGTGGAGATTTCCAGCGAGCTGTCCGGCATCGTGCGCACCGTCGACGTGGATTATAATTCGCAGGTCAAGGTCGGGCAGAAGCTGGCGGGGCTCGATACCGACAAGCTCAAAGCCACCGTGGAAAGCTCCAAGGCCAAGCTGAACGCGGCGCTTGCCCGGGTGACGGAAGCCGAAGCGACCGTCGTGGAAAAGGAAGAGGACTACAAGCGCAAGGTCTCGCTGGAAGACCGGAAGATCATTTCCACGCTTGAGCTTCAGACGGCGCGTGCCGCCCAGGACCGGGCGCTTGCCGCCCTTGAAAGCGCCAAGGCCGACGTGACCTCCGCGCGCGCGGACCTGCGGCTTCACGAGACCGACCTGAAGAAATCCTGCATCTGCTCGCCCATCGACGGCGTGGTCCTGAGCCGCGACGTGGATCCGGGCCAGGTGGTCGCCGCTTCTCTGCAGGCGCCCGTGCTGTTCACCATCGCGGAAGACCTGAAGAAGATGGAAGTGCAGGTCGACGTGGACGAGGCCGACGTGGGCAAGGTCAAGCAAGGCCAGACCGCCGTCTTCACCGTGGATGCCTATCCGTCCCGCCATTTCGACGCGGTGATCCGCGAACTGCGCTTCGGCTCGGAGATCGTCCAGGGCGTGGTCACCTACAAGGCGGTGCTGACCACCGACAATTCCGAACTGCTGCTCCGCCCCGGCATGACCGCGACGGCGGAAATCAAGGTGCAGGAGGAAGACGGCGTCCTGACCGTTTCCAACGAGGCCCTGCGTTACATTCCGCCAAACGCCAATGCCCCGAAGGACAACCGCAGCTTCCTGCAGAAGCTGATGCCGCACCGGCCGCGCTTCGGACAGGCGAGCCGCCCCCAGCCGACCGGCAACGAACGCCAAATCTGGGTGCTGCGCGACGGCAAGGCGGAGCCGGTCACGGTCACCATCGGCATTACGGACGGCAGCCGGACCCGGATCGTGAAGGGCGACATCGCCGCCGGCGACAGGATCATCGTCGACGCGCAAGCGTCCGGCTAGGGCGACGATAATGGACGCCACCAGCCCTCCCCCTCCCCGTTCGTCCAAGCCGATCATGCGGCTGAAGACCGTTGCCAAGATCTACGGCACCGGCATGGCGGAGGTGCGTGCGCTCGACGGCATCGACCTGACGATCCGCGAGGGCGAGTTCGTCGCCATCATGGGCTCGTCCGGATCGGGCAAGTCGACGGCGATGAACATCCTCGGCTGCCTCGATACGCCGACCAGCGGCACCTACCTGTTCAAGACCGTGGATGTGGGCAGTCTCAGCCGCGACCAGCGCGCCCTGCTGCGCCGGCATTATCTCGGTTTCGTCTTCCAGGGCTTCAACCTGCTGGCCCGCTCCAGCGCGGTGGAGAATGTCGAACTGCCGCTGATCTATCGCGGCACAAAATCCGCCGAGCGCCGCCGGCTTGCCATGCGGGCGCTCGCTCATGTGGGGCTCAAGGGCCGGGAGCATCATTTTCCGAGCGAACTGTCCGGCGGCCAGCAGCAGCGGGTGGCGGTTGCCCGCGCCATCGTCACCTCGCCCAAGGTGCTGCTGGCGGACGAGCCGACCGGCAATCTCGACACGAAGACGAGCCTGGAAATCATGGAGCTTTTGAAGGTGCTCAACGAGGAGGAAGGCATCACCGTCATCATGGTCACCCACGAGCCGGACATGGCGGCCTACGCCCATCGGATCGTCCGGTTCCTGGACGGCCGGATCGTGACCGACGGCGCGGAACGGGAGCCGGCCTGATGCTCTGGGAAACCTTCCGCCTCGCCCTTCAGGCGCTGCGGCGCAACGCGCTGCGCTCGTTTCTCACCGTGCTCGGCATCGTCATCGGCGTCGGCGCGGTGATCGCCATGGTCACCATCGGCAACGGCACCACCACCAAGGTCGCGGAGGATCTCTCCAAGCTCGGCAGCAACCTTCTGTTCGTCCGCCCCGGCCAGTTCGGACCGGGGCGCTCCAGCGCGGAGGCCAAGGCCTTCAACGCAAGGGACGTGGCGGCGCTCAAGACCCAGCTGCGCGGGGTCAAGGCCGTCGCCCCGGTCGCCCAGACCTCGGGCACGGTCATCGTCGGCACGGAAAGCCGCAGCTCCACCGTCATCGGCAGCGACAACGACTTTTTCATCGCCCAGGACTGGACGCTCGCCTCTGGACGGCAGTTCCTGGGCGGCGAGATCCGCGGCGGCCGGGCGGTCTGCCTGATCGGCCAGACGGTGCGCGAGGAACTCTTCGGCCCGGTCTTTCCCATCGGCCAGCGGGTGCGGGTGAACAAGGTCTCCTGCGAGGTGATCGGCATCCTGCAGGCCAAGGGCCAGTCGAGTTTCGGCAGCGACCAGGACGACATGATCCTGATGCCGCTGCGCACCTTTCAGCGCCGCATCGCCGGCAACACCAACATCTCCACCATCTATGTCTCGGCCAGGGACGGCGTGGAGACCTCCAAGGTCCAGGGCAACATCGAGCGCCTGCTGCGCGAGCGGCGCGGCATCACCGGCAGCGAGGAGGACGATTTCAGCGTGCGCGACATGAAGCAGATCGCTCAGACGCTGACCTCCACCACCGCCATGATGACCGCGCTTCTGGGCGCGGTCGCCGGCGTCAGCCTGCTCGTCGGCGGCATCGGCATCATGAACATCATGCTGGTGTCGGTCACCGAGCGCACACGGGAGATCGGCATCCGTCTCGCCATCGGCGCCCAGGCGTCCCAGGTGCTGATGCAGTTCCTGGTGGAGGCGGTGGTCCTGTCCATGTTTGGCGGCATCGTCGGCATCCTCGGCGGCCTCGGCCTCGCCCTGCTCGCCTCCAGCACCATGAACATCCCCTTCATGCTCGACTGGAAAATCGTCATCATCGCCTTCGCGTTCTCTGCGGCGGTGGGGATCCTGTTCGGGTTCTTCCCGGCGAGACGGGCGGCACGGCTGGATCCGATCGAAGCGTTGCGGCATGAGTGAGGGGGCTGCGCCGGAAGACGTGCTATGATGCTTTATCGTAATAGCTGTCGAAATAGCCGCGAACGAAAACCATAATCGATTCCAAGGGCTCGTCCGGGTCTGTTTCCGCAGATGGCGCCCAACCGCCTATGCCAAACCTCAATGAGGTAAAGCCGTCGTATTCAACAATAATATCCGGATCGACCTGTTTGAACATTGCGATCAGGTCGGCGAAACTCATCCCGAGCAGGTTCGTGCCACCCAGCATCGGCGTCGCCGGTCTAGTTATCGGCCTCATTTCGCTGGGTTAGTCAATTTTCTATGAATTAGATTCGGCTACATTCCCTGCAGCTCCGCGAACCTAGTGTCTTAGCCGAGCCAGTATTCAGGGATCAGTTTCTCACCGTCTCTCCATTCGGCTACTTTGTATACGTGCTCAAAATCACCCCAAACATCTTCACCTGCGTGATCGAGTACAATGATCTGCATCCGGTTCTTTGCTTTATCCATAACGCTTGAGAAGGCATCGAAGATCTTTCGAACAGCACGTATGTCTTCGTCCTTCCATTCAAAATCTGTTGGCAAATCTTCTCGATCGACGAGTGCACGTGGGAAGTACACTTGGCTCGGCTGGTCGAACACTAGAAACGAGGGGACCGGATGATGTGGGGTTTTCAAAAAGAATACGTGCAGAGCAAGCAGAGTGGCGACGTGATACGCAAGCCAGTTCGCGCCGCTACCGATCTCCCAAAGATAGGCTTCTTTGCCATCATCGACGACTTGTACAGTCAGTTCTCGGATCATCAGACGAATTGGATTGTCAGGATTTTCAGCGTCAAGGTACTTAACCAGCCTCATGGCTTCAGCGTCGACTTCTGAAAGGGCATTACGTAATCTGCGCGCAATCTCGCTATCAGATACACCTCCGCGCAATTCTTCGATTCGCTCTTTCAAAGAGTTGACCTCTTCACGCAGCGGTCCAGTCTGATCAGCGCGATCGTAAATGGTCAACGCTTGAGTTAGGCGCCCCAAGAAACGCGATATATCTTCGCTTCGCTTCAATTCGGCGTCTACCTCCTCTGATCGCTTTTCGAGATCACGCATTTCTTGGCGAATTTCATTAAGCCGACTAAACTCGGTTTCAGCGGCTGCCCTTTCACGAACCAGTTCTTTGTCCATCCGGTCAGACAGTAGCGGCTGTGACGAGGCTTGGATCTCTACTTGTTCCAATGCCCTGCAAAGTGTCTTGACCTGCCACTGAACTTTCACCCAGCCGCGACCGGAGCCTGGTTGGTATTTACGCCGATCGGCGCAGGTTGATCAATCGCCCAACGCGCGGAGTTTTCATCTCGCGTAGCGGGCCGGGCGATTGCAGTGGTCAGCGTTCGCGCATAGTCAGCCGGGGTCTGGTAGTTCAAGGCAGAATGCGGGCGTTCGGTGTTGTAGTCGGCGGCCCAGGCCGCGATCACGATACGGGCGTGAGCCAGGTTGCGGAACATGGTCTCGTTGAGCAGTTCGTCCCGCATCCGCCCATTGAAACTCTCGACGAAGCCGTTCTGCATCGGCTTGCCCGGCGCGATGTAATGCCATTCGATCCCGTGCTCGGAACACCACCGCAGGATGGCGTTACTGGTTAGTTCGGTTCCGTTGTCACTGACGATCATTCCGGGCTTCCCGCGGCGCTCGATCAGGGCCGTGAGTTCACGCACGACACGGCGCCCCGAGATCGAGGTGTCCGGGATCGCGGCGAGACATTCACGGGTGACGTCGTCCACCACGTTGAGCACCCGGAAGCGCTGGCCGTTGGCGAACTGATCATGCACAAAATCGAGCGACCAGCGCGCATTTGGCCGTGCCTCGACCAGGATCGGTGCCCGTGTTCCAACGGCCTTGCGCCGAGCCTTCCGTTTGCGGACCGTCAACCCTTCCTCGCGGTAGAGCCGATAGATCCGGTTGATCCCGGAAGGCTCGCCCTCGCGGCGCAACAAGACGAAGAGCCGTCGATAGCCAAACCGGCGACGTTCATTCGCCAAGTCCCGCAGCCGACCGCGCAGCTCCGTATCCGGAGCACGCTGCGCTTGGTAGCGGACCATCTTGCGATCTGCCCCGGAAATCCGGCACGCCCGCCGTTCCGAGAGCCCGAGCTGGGACCTCAGGTGCGCGACCGCCTCGCGCTTCACGGCAGGCGTCACCATTTTTTTGATACCAGCTCCTTCATTGCCGCCAGATCAAGCATCTGCTCGGCCAGAAGCCTCTTGAGCCTGGCGTTCTCATCCTCGAGCGCCTTCAGCCGCTTCGCCTCCGACACCGTCAAGCCGCCGAACTTGGCCTTCCAGTTGTAGAAGGTCCCTTCTGACATGCCGTGCTTACGACACAGGTCCGCGCACTTCACGCCTGCCTCGTGCTCGGCCAGGATGCCGATGATCTGCTCGTCTGTGAAACGTGTTCGCTTCATTGTCCGTCCTCAAGTTGGATCGGACTCTAATCGACGGTGGAGGAAAAATCCCGTGGCAGGTCAGACGCCCTAAGGTAATCCGCTACCGCACGAATTTCTTGATCTTGCCCAATGTGAATGATCTCAAGTTGGCGAACAAATACTGGACGTTGGGAGTGAATGCTGACGATAGCCTCATTAGTGGGGGGCGTTGAAGTGCTTGTTAAAAAAGTTGGGAGATTCAGGCGAGCTGCAAACAGCCTAATCTCCTTTTTAAAGGAACCAGAGTTGACGACACCCTCTTTGCCCAACTTGATGAGCTGATTGGCTTTGTCACGCGCGAGACCGATAGCGTAGCTGGTTAGCCGTTTCTTAGTTTCCTCGCTGTAGGTTGGGCCCCACAGGTTCTCAACCGAATGCTCTGGACGTGCGTGGACACTCTCTATCGAAATCCTCGACACAAACTCAACTAACTTTTCGTCTTCAAAGCTCAAGAGAGCCTGCACGTACTTGTTGCACTTAGGCTTCCGAGGCAGCGTGTCTCTTTTTTCGCGGATAAGACTGTCAAGTTTCTTTACGGTCACCTCGTCATCCGCTGCATTGATAGATTTGGCGATTTCTCCAGATTGTAATGGAGTAACGTAGAGTCGAAATTGCGTGCGATTTAGATCAATTTTGCCACTTTCAATGTCTGCAATCCAATTGCCAATTGTTTTCCAAAGATCGCTTGACCAGTCTGAAAGTGCATTGTGCTTTGTTGCGCTTTTGACCTGTTCCAGAGTTTTGTTGCCATTCGCATGTCGGACGGCAACATCATCCTCGCCTTCCATTATGACTTGAGAATCGTTCGGATTAACCAGCAAATGATAGCAAAAACGAGCCTCTTGCTCGGAGTACCCAAGATACTGTCCGGCTGCCGTGTGTGTTAAAGGTTTGCTTGCGACGTTCATTACCAGCCGAGAAAAGTTCTTTTGACCTGGAAAGGTAGCAGGTTAAAAAGACTTAACACAAGACCGCAGGCACGTCTTGCACCGTCAACCCAAAATTGAGCCAATTATTTCTCTGCTTCAGATCCTTCTATCCTAATTCACGAAACGCGCGGCTTGTGAATTTTTGCCATCGTGTAGTTGTCGACCTGAGCCGCCCGTACGGTACAGAAACTCGCCCATCGTACTTGCCTCGCCGCGCTCGAGGACAGGATGAAGCACCAGTCCGTCGATCGCGGGCTGGGTGATACGCTCGTAGAGCCGGGTCAAGTTCGCCTGAAAGTCCGAGGAAGCTGCTAGCCCATGGCCTTCATGGCCATCTCCGGAGCGGAAACCAGAACCGCTTCCAGCAGCGCGCGGCGAGATCCATCACGTTGATCGACTGCAGGGCGAAGACGCCCTGGACGTCGGCAGCATGCTGCGCGCCGAAGATGGAATTCGAGACGAGCCTGCCCTGGTCTTCGGTGCAGAGCAACTCATTACCGTAGGAATAGTGGGCGGCTGCGATGTCGAAATCCGCCCAATCCGCCATGAGCTTGCGCAGCGCCGACAGAAAGACCTTCTGTGTCGGGTATACCTTCGGGTTGTTGGCCTCGGCACCGATCCCCTCGCGCCAGAGATAGCGGTCGAGCGTGATGTTGTTGAGCGCCGCAGCGTTAGCGAAATGCTGATTGATGGCCGCAAGGCCGTGAGAGGCCGAGAGCTGCTCACCGAAATCCCGCAGGGCACGCAACGGATATTCTCCAAAGTGCCGGACGAAGTCACCCATGCGCTTCTGCCGCTCGCCGATCGAATAACGCGTGTCCGGCGCCCAGTCTGCTTGGGTGAAGGCCGGCAGGGCTCCGTAGCCGATGCGTGAACCGTGAAGAATGCGGAAGCCGGTTGCGAGTGCCGCGGCGACGATTTTCTGCCGCGTCGGCGGAATGGTCGGTGGCGGCGACTTCGTGCCGGTCAGCAGCAACAGATCGACCCGGTCAGTGTTCTTCAGGCTCTCGGCAGAGAAGGCTGCTTCAGGAATTGCAGCGATGACACGGCCCTTGCGGATGCACCGGTGAAGATACCACCAGGCGATCCGCTGCTTCTTCGACTTCCAGCGGTCTCGATTAAGTGGCCACCATTTTTCCAGAAGACGGCAAATCTTCGGATCGGCGATCGTGCTGTAGGTATTGGTGTCGAAGGTGACCGTGATCGGTGTCTTCATTTTCGTCTGGCTTTCACGTGTTGACGTGTCGGCGACGCCACGAAGTTTAACGAATGGGGCTATATGAGAAATACATAACTGTAAAAGGACTTGGCTGCTGATCGAAAGTCAAGACGCCCATAGGCATGATCAAGGAATTCTTAGGGCCATTTAGGAAATCAAAGGCTGAGCTCAACTATAGTCGCTATGAGCCGTTGCACTATCGGCTAGCCGTCCATTAATCGCTCATACGAAAAAGAAGCTGCCAGTGTCCTTCCGGCCCGGATTAAGTCATTAGTTGATCGTACAGCGCATAACATTTCCGTTGTCGTTCGCCTTCCGGCTGCCCCTGAAGCACGCCAATAATGAGAATTCTCAGCCCTCTTTTAACCTCCAACTACCCCCGCCGCAGCGGCCCGGAAATCACTCGGGCTACTGCCCCGGCTCCGCTTGAACGCCACACTGAAGGCAAACGGGTCGGTGTAGCCGACCTGGGCGGCGATGGTGGCGAGGGTCTGGCCGCGGCGCTGGAGGAGATCGGCGGCCAGCGCCATGCGGTGGTTGGTGAGGAAGGTGATCGGCGGTTCGCCGACGACCTCGCGGAAGCGGCGGGCGAGTGTGGCGCGCGAGACGTGGCAGCGGGCCGACAGGCTCCCGATGGTCCAGGGCCGGGCCGGCTCTGCGTAGAGGAGCTTGAGCGCGCGGGTGACGACGGGGTCGCCGTCTGATTTCCAGTCGGGCGCGGAGGCGGTGCCGGGCCTTGAGCCCCAAGCCTTCAGCGCGGATGTCAGCAACAGGTCGACCAGCCGGTCGAGGACGGCAGCCTGGCCGTCCTCGTCGCGGATCATTTCCTCGCACAGGAGGTCCACCAGCGGCGAGCGCCACTCCTCGCGGGTGATCACGAGGATCGGCGGCAGGACGGCGTTGAGCCGGTCGCTGGTGCGGCTGAGGTTCTCGTAGGCGGCGACCGCGAAGACGGTGTCGCCGGCCGGGTCGTTGCCCCAGGTGCGCACGCCGTGGAGCATGGGTTCGCTGACCGAATTGCCGTCCTTGTCGCGGCAGTCCTGGCCGCGGAAGATCGTCACCGTGGGGGAGCGCTCCGGCGTGTCGGCGATGATGTAGCGGGTCTCGGCGCGGGTGATCGCGATGTCACCGGGGCGGATTTCGACGGGGGCGCCTGTCTCCGGCACAAGCCAGAACGTCGACTTCACGCCGGCAAGCAGGGTCAGGGGCGATTCCGGTTCAACAAGGATCGACCACGGCGCGGACATGCTTGCTCTCAGGGCAAACGCATCGCGCGCCCGCGTCCCTTCCAGCATGTTCAAAATCGCCGACATGCGAGCAGATTAGACGATCACAAATGCTTTTGGAACGGGCAACCATGGGCGAAAGGACGGTCTCTGGTCATTTTTCCTCCGGGTCGCAGAGAGGTTGCGACACCGCACTTTCGAAGAGGACCAGGACCAATGAAACTTATCCCCCCCCGGCTTGCCGCCTGGACGATCGCGGCGATCGTTTCCGGCATGGCCATGAGCGCCGCCGCCCAGACGGAAACCAATCCCGACACCGCCATCAAGGGCCACACGGCCGATACGGTCAGCATGGATCCGGCGAGCCCGAGTTATTTCGGCCATTTCGCGCCCGAACTGGCAAAGTCGGTGGCGCGCAAGCCGGCGCTCGACGCGGAGACCGGCCTTGCCGTGCAGGAGGTCAAGCCGGGGCTGTTCTACGTCACCGACGGCATCTACCAGTCGGCGTTTCTTGCGACGGACGACGGCATCGTCGTGTTCGACGCGCCGCCGAGCTTCGCCGACCGGCTGCCGGCGGCGATCGCGCAGAACGCGTCAGGCAAAAAGATCACCACGCTGATCTACAGCCACGACCACGCCGACCATATCGGCGGCGCGGGCGTCTTCGCCGAGGTGCCGGAGCTCGAGGTCATCACGTCCCGCTCCGTTGCCGACAGTCTGGAAGGCGATGGCTATGCGGGCGTGATGGCGCCGACGCGCACCTTCGAGGGCCATCTGGAACTCAAGCCCGGCGGGGTCGACATCCGGCTCGACGCGGCGTCCTACCATTCCGAGGACGAGGACGTGATCGCCTACCTGCCGCAGCTCAAGTTCCTGATCGCGATCGACACGATCACGCCGGGCGAGGTGCCGTTCATGAACTTCGGCGCGACGGCCGATTTCGGGCGCTATCTGACGGTGTTCGACACGCTGCTCGGTTACGACTTCGACCTGCTGCTGCCCGGCCATATCTCGATCCTCGGCACGCGGCAGGACGTGATCGACAACCGCGACTATGCCTTTGACGTGCGCGACACGGTTCTCGCCAGGATGAAGACCATGTACCAGAGGTTCGGGGAGATCCATGCGGCGACCAACTACGCCAACGACAACCTGACCTATCGTATGGCGATCGAGGGCATGCGCAACGAATGTGCCGCCGAGATCATCGACCGCTGGTCGGACCGCCTGTCGGTGGTCGACATCTATGCCGACAGCCACTGCGAAACGGCGATCCTGTATTACATCATGCACTGATGAGGGCGAGGCTCCCGGCGTCCGGACCCGGATCGCAAGACGATCCGGGTCGCGCCCGATCCCGGGCCGCCATCTTCCGGGCTTTCGCGGTCCAAGGCTGGCGCGCTTCCCGTTCCCGGCGCGCAGCCTCCTCACGCAAGTCGCGTTTCGATGCCGGTCACATCGGTCACATCGCCGAAAAAGAGGTAGAAGTTGATCAGCGCGGCCGCGTGTTCGTCGTCACGCAGGCTGGCGCAGGCGTCATGCACCATGGTCGTGCGGTAATTCAGCATCATGGCGTCCCGCGCGGAGGATTCGCAGCAGGCATTGGTCATCGTGCCGGCAATCAGGACCGCCTCGATGCCCTTGGCCCGCAAGATGGCGTCCAGGTCGGACGCCCCCTGGATGAAGGCGCTGTAGCGCGTCTTGCGCACGATCAGATCTCCGTCCCGAACGTCCAGGGCCGGCCACAGGGCCGAACCGTCGGCCTCTTCGGCCAATGCGGCGCAGCGCGCCTCGAACCGGTCGGGGGTCAGCAGGGTGCTGTGAAAATGGGGTATCGTCATCAAGGCGGCCTCGGTGAACAGGGTACGGACCCACACCACGACACCGCCCGCGTCGCGAAGGCTCGACGCCAGCCGGTTGACGGCCGGAACGATCTCCCTGGCCGGCGGGGTCTCGCCTCCCGCGCCGGGCGCCAGGAAATGGTTCTGCATGTCGATCACGACCAGTGCCGTCCTGCGCGCCTCGACGTCCTCGTGGACAAGCCTTTTACCCTGGCGTGCGGAAACCCGGTCGATTGCCCATTGCGGCATTTCGAATTCATGCATTCCTGCTCTCCTTTTAAGCACCTGCGCCATCAATCTGATTAAAATTTTCTCACAACACCCGCAGCTTGGGGGCAGCACGATCTTTCAGCCCATTGTATACAGTGAACAACATACCGAATACAGGAATGGCATGCGCCTTGCAATGGATGGGCAGCGCCTGACCGCGCCGGTTCTACCTAATTGGAAGGAATTATCTATGGGCTTTCGCAAGATCCTGACAGGTGCAATTTGCGCCGCCGCCATCGTGGCTGCGCCGGTTGCGGCCTCCGCCGCTTCCACGAAAAAAATCCAGTTCATGGAAGTGATCCACTCCCTGTTCTATTCTCCTCTCTATGCCGCCCACGGCCTCGGTTACTTCAAGGACGAGGGCATCGATTTCGACCTTGTCGCCGCCCAGGGCAGCGACAAGGCGACCGCGGCCCTGCTCTCGGGCGCCGCGGATATCGTTCTTGCCGGGCCGGAGACCGCCGTCTACATCGAAAACGGGCAGTCGCCGGAGAAGATCCATATATTCGCCGGTCTCACCGCCACAGACGGTTCCTTCCTGATCGGCCGCTCAGAGGAGGAAGACTTCGACTGGGCGTCGCTCAAGGGCAAAACCATTCTGGGCTGGCGCGAAGGGTCGTCGCCGGCGATCTTCCTCGACAAGGTTCTGAAGGACCACGGCCTGGATCCGAAGACCGACGTGACGATCATCACCAATGTGGCCATTCCCGCGCGTCTGGGCGCCTTCATGGCGGGCACGGCCGACTACGGCACGTTTTTCGAACCGGATGTGACCAAGATCGAGGAAAGCGGCAAGGGGGTCTCGCTCGGCAACGTCGGCCAGGCGGTCGGCCAGATCGACTACACCGTCTTCACCGCTACGGAGAGTTACATCGCGGCGCATCCGGAGATCATCCAGAGCTTCACCAATGCTATCGCCAGGGCCCAAGCGTGGATCGATAACGCATCGCCCGAAGAGACGGCCGAGGTCCTGCTGCCCTATTTTCCCGGCATACCGAGTGCCGAACTGGCGCGCACCGTCAGCCGTCACCGCGACGCCGGCGTGTGGAAGAAGACGCCCCTGGTCACGCCCGAGGCGATCGACGCGCTTCAGGACCTCCTGATCGGATCCGGCACGCTCAAGGACGGCGACAAGGCCGCCTACGACAAGATCGTGGATCCGACCTTCGCCCAGGCCGCAAAATAAGCACCCCAAGAGGAAAGCATGAAGGTTCCCAAGATCGAATTTCGCAATGTCAACTTGCGTTACTTCACGCCGAAAGGCGAGACGCTGGCGCTCAACGACATTAACTTCAGGGTCGAAAAGGGTGAGTTCGTCAGCATCGTGGGCCAGTCGGGCTGCGGCAAGAGCACGCTTCTGTCTCTCCTGTCCGGCCTTATCCGACCCACGGAAGGAGAGGTGCTCATCGATGGCGTTCCGGTGACCGGCCCGTCGCCGCACGTCGGTTTCATGCTGCAGCATGACAGCCTGTTCGAGTGGCGCAGCATTGTCGACAATACCATGCTCGGCCCGGAAATCCGCGGTTACGACAAGCGCGAGGCCCGGCAACGAGCCGAGGGCCTTCTTGAGCGTTACGGCCTTGGGGACTTTCTGCACAGCAGGCCGTCGGAATTGTCCGGCGGCATGCGCCAGCGGGCCGCGCTGGCACGAACCATGTGCCTTCAGCCGGATATCCTGCTGCTGGACGAACCCTTCTCCGCTCTCGACTTCCAGACCCGGCTGTCGATCGCGGACGAAATCGGCGACATCATCCGCAAGGAACACAAGACCGCGATCCTTGTGACGCACGATATTCCGGAAGCCATTGCGATGGCGGACAGGGTGATCGTGCTCAGCCGTCGCCCCGGACGGATCAAGGCAATCCACCCGATCGATTTTCCAAGCCATGGCCCGGCCCGGCCCGGCAGTTTCGACGCCCGGGAGGCGGCAGAGTTTCCCACCTATTTCAACACTGTCTGGGAGGAGCTAGAGGTCCATGTCGAGTGAAGCAATGACCACAGACGATGCAACCATCGACGTCGGCACGCCCGCGTGTGAGGCCAGTCCGCAATACCGGGCCTGGCAGGCGGCCCGGCGCCGCGAGAAGGTTCAGGTGCTGAGCGCCCAGATCGGACTGCTCCTGCTGTTCCTGGCATTGTGGGAGCTTGCCCCAAGGATGCATTGGGTGAACCCCATGCTGACCAGTTATCCCAGCGCGATCTGGACGGCCTTCGTGGAAATGCTCGAAGGCGGGGCTCTCGGCCATCACGTCCTTGTCACCTTTCTGGAAGTGGTGATCAGCTTCGTGATCGCCATGGCGCTCGGCACCGCCATCGCCATCGTGCTGTGGATGTCACCGAGGCTGGAGCGGGTCCTGGATCCTTTCCTCGTGGTCATGAACGCCCTTCCCAAGATCGCCCTCGTCCCGATCTTCTATATCTGGCTCGGGGCCGAGGGATCCATTTACGCGGTAGCCGTGGCGGTGGCCGTCTTCATCAGCATCCTCATGCTCTACACCGGCTTCCGGCAGTCCGACCCGAACAAGATCAAGCTCGCCCGCACGCTGGGGGCGACGCGCGCGCAGCTCCTCTCGAAAGTCGTTCTGCCCGGCAACGTGCACACGTTCGTCGCCACATTGAAAGCCAATGCAGGCCTGTCTCTCGTCGGGGTTATCGTGGGCGAGTTCCAGGCATCGAAGGCCGGACTCGGCTATCTGATCGTCTATGGCAGCCAGATCTTCCGCATGGATATGGTCATGGCCGCGATCGTCATTCTCGGCTTCATGTCCCTGGCGATCTATGCGCTGATACAGTGGTTCGAGATCAGGCTGGACAAGCCGTCCAACCGCGCCGCGAGTTGACCGGGCCGCTCCTTCGGGAGCGGCCACCCTCTCCCATCCCTCCTTCCCTTCCCTCACATCATCTTCTACGACCAAGTCCAAGGGGGTTTCATTGTCGTTATTTTTGTCTACAGTATACAGTAATCGAGTGACATCATGATGGATCTGTTTCTGTCCGCCCTGAGCGAACGCTGGCTGATCGCGAGCTTCCTCGTCCTGGCGGCCGCCTGCCTGCAAGGGGTCAGCGGCGTCGGCTTCGGCATGTTCGCAGCACCGCTTCTGGCGATCGTCGATCCGCAGCTGGTCCCTGGTCCCATGCTGTTTCTCAGCCTGATCATCGCGATCCTGTCGGTGATCCGGGAACGCTCGAGCCTCGACACGAAGGGCCTGGGCTACGCCCTTCTCGGACGCATCGTGACCTCGGTCATCGCGGCCACCCTCATGGGGCTCCTGCCGATCCGCATGCTTTCGATCCTGTTCGCTCTGGTCATCCTTCTCGGGGTCGCAATGAGCCTGTCCCGGATAGATCTCAGGCCCTCGCCCGCCCGACTGTTCGGCGCCGGCTGCATCTCGGGTTTCATGGGAACCCTCACCTCGGTGGGGCTGCCGCCGATCGCGCTGATGTATCAGCATGCGCCGAAGGCAACCTTGCGCGCGTCGCTCGGCGGCTTTCTGGTGTTCGGAACGACCATCTCGATCACGGCGCTGTTCGCCGCCGGCCGCTTCGATCTGCATGACGTCGTACTGGGAGCCTGGCTGATCGCGCCGCTTTACCTCGGCTTCTGGATCTCGACGCCGCTCGCCTTGCGGGTGTCCTCGCGCTCGGTGCGATTTGCGGTGCTCGGACTCTCAGCCCTGGCCGCCGTGGCCCTACTGCTGCGTCAGTTGGTCGTCTGACCGTTCGGGCGCATTCTCGTCTCGCACCATCGCCAGATGCGCCTCGCCGGCGCCGACGACATGCGCCATGGCGCGTTTGGCCGCCAGTTCCTCGTCGCCGTCCACAATAGCCTGCAGGATTCCGGCATGCTCTTCCCAGTTCATGACCTTGCGGGCCGGATTATCCGGCGAGAAAAGCAACGCGCTGCGGGCCCTGAGGGATCCGAGCATCTCGGAAAGAAGGCTGTTGTTGCCGGCCTCCGCCAGAGCGTCGTGAAACTGGTCGTTCAGCTCGCGAAGCGCCTTCAACCGGCCGGCATTGATCGCGTTCCTGCCTTTCTGCAAGATCGTTTCGATGCTTTTCAGGGTAGCCGGGTTCTTGTGGCGCGCGGCCAGCCGGGCATTGTGGGATTCCAGAAGGGCGCGAATCTCGATAATTTCCCGGACCTTTTCCGGTGCAAGCTCCGCGACATAGGTGCCCTTGCGGCTAGTCGCATCCACGAGCCCTTCGGACCCGAGCGCCCGGATGGCCTCCCGCACGGGGTTGCGGGAAACGCCGTATTCTTCGGCGAAGCGTTCCTCCACAAGGCGTTCGCCCGGTTTCAGCCGTCCGCTCACGATCGCTTCGCGGATCTCCTGGTAAACAAGGTTATGAAGCGAATTATGCTGCTCCCCCAACCTCTTGCCCGAGGTCCTGACATTCTTTGCCACACGCTGCCCTTCCCTGCTCGGCCCGGGTATATGCCTAGCTTATCCGCTCCAGTTAGGGAAGATCATTGTATGTTGTCGACAACATCCACAACCGCTTCCCACAGGGAAACGCCGCGATACACGGGCAACCGGTCGCACTCTTTAGAGCCTCAGGGACGGCTCGGCTCCCGTTTGTCCGGGAGACCGGACAGGATCTCGAGCCCGGCCAGGGCGTCGCGGAAGAGCCCGGCCTCCGGACCGGGGCGGCGGATGCCGTGGCGGGACAGGATGCTGCGCGCGCGGGCGGGCTTCAGCGCGTTCTGGGAAAGACGGGCCAGAAGCGAGCGGGCGAAGCGGCGTTCGGCAGCACTTTTCGTCTCGTCCCGGCTGATGCGGTGACACCACATGGCCGTGTGGCCCAGGTTCAACACGGCCAGGGCGGCGCTCTCGGCCTCGTCCTGCGCCCGTGCCGAGCGGCCGGACAGGCGGATGAGACGCAGGATGCGGTGATAGAGCCGGGCCTGCCAGTGCAGGCGGTGGTCGAGGGCTTTGGGATCGGCGGCCAGGTCGTGCAGATCGTGGAGCATCGCCTCGCGCACCGTGTCGATCCGGCGCCGGAGATTGGCCGGGTAGATGGTCAGATAGGCGAGCATGGCGGCGAGCGGCGCGGCGGCGACCGCGAAGCCCGCGGCGAGCGACGCGTCGAAGGTGCCCGTCAGCGGCCAGTGCGGCTGGGACATCAGCATCAGCACCATGTTGTAGTCGAAACTGACGGCGACGGTCTTGTTGTGGCCAATGAGAAGCGGGCCGATCAGGATGAACGGCAGGGCGAGCAGGATCATCTGCCATTCGGCTTGCGCATAAGGCCAGACGAGCCAGCGTAGAGCCAGCGCGCCGACGACGCCCAGGAGCTGGCCGACGAAGACGGAGCGCATCATCCGCGACGGGTTCTCGAAGGTGGAAAACAGGGAGATCATCACCGACAGGCCGAGCAGCATGAAGGCGCCGACGCTCCAGCCGGTGGCGAGCCAGAGGATGCCGAAAACCATGAGGGCGCCGAAGGCCCTAAGGCCCGCTTCGCGCGCGCCGACCCAGTCCCGGTGCAGGATCGCTCGGGCCGGCCTTGCCTTCGCTGGTTCCGGCCGGTCGTGCCAGGCTTCGAGGGCGCTTTCCAGCGCCTGCAGCGTGTCGATGAAGCGGGGCGAGACGCCGTCCAGGGTGGTGGCGGCCTTCAGCGCCCGGCGTGCCGCTGCCAGGTCTTGACCGGCGATCGCGGCGGCTGCCTCGGCGAGACAGCCGCGGAAGCCGGCCGGCTGGCGGTCCCCATGGGTCCAGAGCAAAAGCGGCGTCGCGGCGATCAGAAGCGTGCGGGTCGAACGGATCGTCTGCCGGCTGCGCAGCGACCCGGCGCCATGGGGATCGAGACTTTCCTCGACCGCGGCGAGTTCCGCCAGCAACCGGCCGCGCTCGTGTGGCGCTTGCGCAGTGCTTGCCGCATTGGAGAGCATTTCACTGAGCAGTTCCAGAACACTCTGGCGCAACCGGCCGGTCGCCATGGCGGGCGCAAAGAGCGAGCCGATCAGGGTGGCAACGGCAACGCCGGTCAGAACCGTGGCCAAACGGTCGCCCCCGAGGCTCAAAACATGATCCGGGTGGGCGGCATCCAGCAACGCCACCATGGCCGCGGTGTAGCCGGCAAGCACGGTGCCATAGGCGGCAAAGCCGCGTTGCAGGTTGCCGACATAGGTACAGGCGCCGACCCAGGCCGCCAGCCCGACGATCAGGAGCGCCGGATGGATCTGCATGGCGACGACGAGGCCGATGCCGACCGCCGTGCCGACGACGGACCCCAGCACGCGGAACAGGCTCTTTTCCCAAAGCTGGCCGCGCGTGGGCTGCGAGGCCGCCCAGACGGTCATCGCCGCCCACTGCGGATGCTCCAACCCCATCAACCAGCCAAGGACAAAGGCGATGGATGCGGCGATGGCAGTGCGGAAGGCGAACGCCAGGCGTGCGGGATCGAACCCGTAAGCGGAAAGCCTGGCGGTCATGCTGGCTCCTTCGCCAAAGAAGCTTCACCCAGGGCCGCCTCGACCTTGTCGGAGATTTTCGCAAAGGCCCGCAGCATCGTCGCCACTTCGGTTTCGTCCAGGCCGGAAAGCAGCTCCGCTTCCACCTTGATGAGCTGGGTCTTGATCCGGGCCACTTCGGCCTTGCCGGCCGGGGTCAGCATGATCAGGCGCGCGCGCCGGTCATTCGGATCGACGCGCCGCTCGATGAATTTACGCTCAGACAGAATGTCGAGCAGGCGCACCAGCGTCGAGGTGTCGAGCCCCACGAGTTCGGCCAGCGCTTTCTGCGTGATGCCGTCGCCGCCCGCATCGAGATAGACGAGCGGAGTCCACGTGGCGTCTGTCAGGCCGGTGGCGGCGAATTCCGCATGGATCAGCTTGCGCCAGCGGCGCGAAAGCGTAACGAATTGAAAGCCGAACAGGGCCTTGGGAGAGGATGCATTTGAGACCATGTGAATAAGTGTGTTTCAAAATGATTTGCATTGCAAACCACTTTCCCGCAAGCCAGCCATGCACGGATGTGGGGGCGGTACCGGCTCACGTCATTCCAGACAAGTGAGGCACAGCCGAACGCTGATCTGGAATGACGACATGGAGAACCGTGTTACCCCTTGCGGCGCCCTGCACCTACTGAAACGCGGTCTCGGTGAAGCTTCTGAGTTTGCGGGAATGCAGCCGGTCGCTCGGCATGCCGCGGAGTTTTTCCAGGGCGCGGATGCCGATTTCCAGGTGCTGGGCGACCTGGCGTTTGTAAAAGTCCGTCGCCATGCCGGGCAGTTTCAGTTCGCCGTGGAGCGGCTTGTCGGAGACGCACAGAAGCGTTCCATAGGGCACGCGGAAGCGGAAGCCGTTGGCGGCGATGGTGGCCGATTCCATGTCCAGCGCGATCGCGCGCGACTGGGAGAAGCGCCTGACCAGCTCGCTCTGGTTCCACAGTTCCCAGTTGCGGTTGTCGATAGAGGCGACGGTGCCGGTGCGCATCACCCGTTTCAGCTCGTAGCCGTCATAGCCGGTGATCTCCGCCACCGCGTCCTCCAGCGCCACCTGAACCTCCGCCAGCGGCGGGATCGGCACCCAGACCGGCAGATCCTGGTTGAGCACGTTGTCCTCGCGCACATAGCCGTGGGCGAGCACGTAGTCGCCAAGCGTTTGGCTGTTCCTGAGACCGGCGCAGTGGCCGAGCATCAGCCAGGCGTGGGGCCTGAGCACCGCGATATGGTCGGTGATGGTCTTGGCGTTGGATGGACCCACGCCGATGTTGACCATGGTGATGCCGGCACTTCCCTTGCGCTTCAGGTGGTAGGCGGGCATTTGCGGCAGTTTCGAAAGCGCCTCACCGGACGACGGCGCACTCTCTCCGGCGCGCGTGATCAGGTTGCCCGGCTCGACGAAGGCCTCGTAGCCGCTGTCCGGATCGGCCAGGAGCTGGTGCGACATGCGGCAGAATTCGTCGATGTAGAACTGGTAGTTGGTGAAGAGCACGTAGTTCTGGAAGTGCTCGGCCGCCGTTGCCGTGTAGTGCTGCAATCGGTGCAGGGAATAGTCTACTCGTGGGGCGGTGAAAGAGGCCAGCGGCAGGACACCGTCCACCGGCTCGTAGGTGCCGTTGGCGATCGCGTCGTCCATCAGCGACAGGTCGGGCAGGTCGAAGACGTCCGCCAGCGGCAGCGTGAGGTTTGCGGCCGCCGCGCCGCCCTCCACATGGGTGCCATCGTAGAAAGCGAAATGCAGCGGGATCGGAATGTCCGAATCGCCAATCATCACCGGCCGGTCATGGTTGCGCAGCAACAGCGCGATCTGAGCCTCCAGATAAGAGCGGAACAGGTCCGGGCGGGTCACGGTCGTCGCGTGAACGCCAGGCCGCGAGACGAAACCGTAGGAGAGACGGCTGTCGAGCCGGGCGTGGCTTTCGGTGCTGATCTGCACCTGCGGATAAAAGGCCCGCACGCGGCCCTGCAGCGGTTCACCTTCCAGATGCCTGTAAAAAGCGGTACGCAGGAACTCGGTGTTGGCCTCGAAGATCTCGATCAGGCGCTCGACCGCCTTGCCCGCATCGGTGAAGGCTTCAAAGACATGGGCAGGCGCAAGCTCCACCGGGCGCGTCGCGGGAGCCCTGAAATAGCCGGATGTGTCGGACAAAACCGTCTCCTTGGCGTTAGCTTTATAGATTCAGGATCGCATGTTCACTTGTCCCGTCAATGACCCTGCCGTGGAATCTTGAAAAATTTTTCACGTCTGGAAGAATTTTTGAATACCGCTTTGGCTGTCGTGTGAAGCGATCGCAATTGCCAGGCTGCCAACGTGAGCGGATTGCCCGGGCTTTGCCGTGCAATGACACCGATGTAAGTGGCAAAGCCTACCCACAATTTTCGTTGTCGTCCCAGCGAAGGCTGGGATCCAGTAAACTATTGAACTGGCGATCTTTTCCAATCGCTTGCCACACGGATTACTGGATACCGGTCTTGCCGCTGGCGCGTCAAACCGGGATGACAAGCCGAGGAGAGAAACGCCTCTGGATACCCAAGCCGGCAGGCTGCTATTCTTTTCTTTTCTTTTCGAAGGGGATCCGCATGCGTTCATTCAGCCGGATCGAAGACCTCGCCAGTGCCCGCAAGGGCGGGACGGAAGGTCTTGCGGAGCTGCTCAGCCAGAATCAGCCGAAATCGCCGGAGGAGCTGCGCGAGATCGGCGACGACCGGTGGCTGTCCATGTTCACCCGCTGCATCTTCCAGGCGGGATTCAACTGGAAGGTGATCGATGCCAAGTGGGACGGGTTCGAGGAGGCCTTTAACAGTTTCGATCCCGCCTTCCTCGCCTTCCAGCCGGACGAGTTCTACGACCGGCTGACGGCGGACACGCGCATCGTGCGCAACGGCGGCAAGATCCGCTCCGTTGCGGACAATGCCCGGTTCATTTGCGATCTCGCAAAAGAACACGGCAGTGCGGCCGCCTTCTTCGCCGATTATCCGGTGACCGACCAGACCGGGCTGATGGAGCTTCTGAAAAAGCGCGGCAGCCGACTCGGCGGCAACACCGGCCAATATGCGCTGCGCTTCATGGGCAAGGAGAGTTTCATCCTGTCGAAGGACGTGGTTAACGCCCTGATCCGCGAAAGTGTGATCGAAAATGAGGCCTTGTCGAAAAAAAATCTGACCGCAATCCAGGCCGCATTTAACGAATGGAAAGCCGTCTCCGGCTACAACCTGAACGAAATCAGCAGAATTCTGGCCTTTTCGGTCGGGACAGTCGATTAACTTCTCGTAAAGCTTTTACCAATGTAAACAAACTATTGAAATTACGGTATTTTTCTTTTTCACAGCTTAACCGCTGATTTACCAAACCCGGTAACCATGACACTCGAAATTGCGTGAGGTATTGCGTCGCAATGAGAGTACTGCGTACCGGGGTGTCCACCGTGGCACCCCACCCGTCCCATCAGCCGGCCGGCGAAGCCGCCTGGCTCGACACGATCCTGAAGGGCGACTGCGTTGCCGCCCTTGAGAAACTGCCTGCGAAATCGGTAGATCTGGTCTTTGCCGATCCGCCCTATAATCTTCAGCTCGGCGGCGATCTGCACCGGCCCGACCAGTCCAAGGTCGACGCCTGCGACGATCACTGGGATCAGTTCGAAAGCTTCGAGGCCTATGACGCCTTCACCCGCGCCTGGCTTCTGGCCGTGCGCCGCGTGATGACCGACAATGGCTCGATCTATGTGATCGGTTCCTATCACAACATCTTCCGTGTCGGCGCGATCTTGCAGGATCTCGGCTTCTGGATCATGAACGACATCGTCTGGCTAAAGTCGAACCCGATGCCGAACTTCCGCGGCAAACGCTTCACCAACGCCCATGAGACGATCATCTGGGCGACGAAGTCGAAGGATTCCAAGCCGACCTTCAACTATGACGCGCTGAAGGTGTTCAACGACGATCTTCAAATGCGCTCCGACTGGCACTTGCCGCTGTGCACCGGCGCGGAACGGCTGAAGGACGAGGCTGGCCAGAAGGTGCATCCGACCCAGAAGCCGGAGTCCCTCCTCTACCGCGTTCTGACCGCCTCTTCCCAGCCCGGCGACGTGGTCCTCGACCCGTTCTTCGGCACCGGCACCACCGGGGCGGTCGCCAAGAAGCTTGGCCGGCATTTCGTCGGCGTGGAGCGGGAACAGGATTACATCGACGCCGCAACCGCCCGGATCGAGGCCATCGAGGCCGGTTCCGGCGTGTCCCTGGAAATGCAGAAGGGCAAGCGCGCGGAAAAGCGCATTCCCTTCGGCACCCTGCTCGAATCCGGCCTATTGGAACCGGGCACCGAGCTTTCCTGTGCCAAGGGCAAACACCTGGCCATCGTCCGCGCCGACGGTTCGCTCAAGTCCGGCGATCACACCGGCTCGATCCACAAGGTGGGGGCGCTGGTGCAGGGTCAGGAGGCCTGCAACGGCTGGACTTTCTGGCACGTGAAGAAAGGCCGTTCGCGGTCGCCGATCGACGAACTGCGCAAGCAAATCAGATCCCGTCTGCAGGCATAAGCACGACGGCTTTCGCGACTTCCCCGCGAACCTCACGCCTCCGGTGAAAGCCGGAGGCGTCTTTATTTCCAAATTTTATTTTATTTTTCCGACCGTCACCGCGCTGAAATCAAAGGATTTTTGCATAAAAAACCTCATAATTACTTTTTCTGAAAAAAATAAAGATGGCTAAATTACCCGAAAGCACCTATGTATTGTTTATAAATTATTTTGGACTGACGTTTACTTCGACGTAAAATATCGAATTATCTGTACACATCCATAAAATTTATCGCAATGGAAGCGGAGAAAAACTTTTCTCCGCAAGTGCGTTAATTCGGAAAAAATCATGAAAAACGGAACAGTAAAATTCTTCGACAGCCAGCGCGGCTTTGGTTTCATCACGCCTGACGACGGTGCCAAGGACGTGTTCGTCCATATCAGCGCCCTGCAGAGCGCCGGCATCGAGACGGTGGTCGAAGGCCAGCAGCTGGCTTTCAACGTCGAGCAGGATGCCCGCGGCCGCTTCAACGCGGTCGGCGTTCAGGCTGCCTGACCCAGCCGGCCGATCTCCGGTACGCCCCGCAAGAGGCGTGACAGGATCCAAAACACGATCTTATCGGGCGGCAGGCAGCGACACTGCGCCGCCGCCCGGTACACCCAATCTCAGCGACCCCGTCGCTACGGGCCTTCGGGCAGCATACCGGGCGCATCCCCCAATGGTGCGCGCCATGGTCTGCCGAGGCCGCGGTTTCACCCCGCAAAGGAAAATCTAAAATGGCACTTCATCGATTCTCAGTCGGACAACAGGTCCGAATGACCGGCTGGCAGCGGCAATCGGCCGATTCGGCCGAAACGTTCCGCGTCGTGGCAACACTGCCGGAGCGCAACGACTTGCTTCAGTACCGCATTCGCAGCGACAACGAACGCCACGAACGGGTCACGACCGAAGACAATCTTGAAAACGCGGACTTGGTTTCATTCTGGAAAACCGCGTAATACTCCCTGGAAGGAACGGTCAATGGCCAAGGGCCAAATGCGCGGCAACCGCGAAAAGAGAAAACCGAAGCAGCCGAAAAAGGTCGAGGCAGCGCCCGTCGCTTTCGGCTCTCAGGTCGAAGCGATCAAGAACCGGGACGCCGTCGCCCGCAAGGGAAAGTCCTGAAACGGCAGTCTTCCCTGGCCGGCTGAATAATCAAGGTTCACGGCATAAGACGTGCGCGCTCCCGGGCTGATGCTATCAGCCAATGGAAAGACACCTGAGGCCACGGCCGGAAACGCTTGGCTTGGCGGATCTCGCCACCTTTGACTCTGTGGCCTCAAGCGAGCGTGCACATGCGCGGACGCGGCACTCTCTAATCCGAACCCCGCGGCCTCTCGCATACTCTAAACATTTCCTTCCTCACAGTATATTTCTCCTCAATGCAGCCCTATAAGGTTTGCATCCGCCTGTTTTTCCATTGGCACCTATTCAATGAGGACTTCATGAGACTTTCTGCTCCGACAACCCTCGTTTTTATCATATCGCTTGCCCTGGCCGTCTTTGCCGTCCTCCCCCTTCTCGGCGTGGTGGTTCCCCATGTCGGGATCTCATCCTTCATGATTCTTGTCATCGCTTACGTGGTGCTCGCCGCCGGGGTTCTGCTCCGCAAACTTTGACCGGGCTGCGGATCATGTGACCGCCTGAGCAGCGGGCGCCCCCGGTTTGTGCACCAGACTTCACATCCACGCTGATCGACCGCCCCCGGCTCCGGCCGAGGGCGTTTTTGTATGTGAATTTGCTGCCGGCCGGTCTCGGCGGCATCGTGCTTAACCCTGTTTTCAAGCCCCGCTATTCATTGCGCGTCATCCTGCATATACACGTGTTGATTGCACGCTTGGGGACCGCATGAATGAACAGCTGGACGCCCGCCTCGAAACTCATCCTTTTCGTCATTATTCTGATTGCTTGCGTCCTCGTTTGGGACCAGGGGGCCCTGCTCTCCCCCAGACAGACGGCTACCGAAACCTTTGATGGCGACGACCCCGAACTCATGCTGGCTGGCCAATTCGATTTGGCGGCTCGGAAGACGCATACATGGCATCTGTCTGTTTCCAGCGGAAGACTTGAGCTGAAGAACAGAGGTTCCTCGAAAGACGCTTTCTACAAAGACATCGAGTGGGTGCGATACGACGATTCGGACGATCTGACCTCCACCGCCCTTGCCAATATCTCTGTGACTGTCGCTTCGGATAACAAAGGGCCGGGTGGGGCAGGTATTCTTGTCGGTTCCGGTCAGCGCGGCCGGTACTGGATGTTCTGCATCGACGGAACCGGCCGATACTACGTGCTGAACAAATCCGGAGGAAAGGTGAAGATCGCCTTCAGCGGATCGCATGCAGCCATTCTTCCTGATGAGCCGAACCGGGTCGCCCTGGATCGTCAGGACGACAGGATCGTCTTTTTTGCAAACGACGTCGAAATCATCCAGGTTCCAGTCAAGAATCGGGATGGTAAACTTGACGGCATCGGGCTGGGCGCATTCGGCAAGGGCAGCTACGCGTACGATGATCTGAAGATTTTCCAATAAGGCGGTCATCGAAAATGCAGCGGACATTATATCAATCGATCCTGGGCGATGCCTTCGCGCAACTGCCCGAAGAAATCCGCTACATGCACACCTATGCGCGGGAAGCCACGGGGACGGCGAACGTCAGACGCGGAACCTCCTGGGCGGCCCGACTTATCGGCAGCCTCGCAGCCCTCCCCGACACGGCGACCGATGTTCCCGTGCGCACCAGTTTTGCTCCGCTGGAGAACGGTGAACGCTGGACACGAAGGTTTGCCGAAGATCCGTTTCAGACCGACATGATCGCCGGCACGGAGGAACCATATCCCTGCATGCGGGAGCGTCTGGGCCCGTTCCTGTTCAAGATGCGCGTTTCTGTCCGCCCTGACGGATTGGACCTGGATCCGGAAAGCATCCACCTGGGGCCTCTACGCCTGCCCGGTTTCCTCGCACCGAAAGCTTACGGACGCGAGCGGGTGGTCGACGGAAAGTACAGTTTTTCCGTCAAAGTGATCTTCCCCCTGATCGGCACGGTTCTGGAGTACGAGGGACGGCTGACGCCGAGCATAACCGTGTCAGACGCCCCTCCTCCTCAGAGAGATTAACCCTTCGCACAACTGTCCACCTCCGTCATGCCATGGCTCGACGGTGGAGAGCGTGGTGAAGCCAGCCTTTCTTCACCCGAATTCCACCAATGCCTTGCGCCTCTTGCCGACAGCCAGGGACAGCCGCTCTCCACTTCCCAGATCGCCGCTTGCCACCCGACGGCGCGGATCGTCGACGATCTGACCGTTGAGGCGGACACCGCCGGCTTCGACCAGGCGGCGGGCCTCGCCGTTGGAACCGGCGAAGCCGACGGTGACGATCAGCTCCAGCAGGCCGAGGCCTTCGGCGAGCCTTTGAAGCTCCATCCGGTGGGTCGGCTCGGCGATCTCTCCGTGTCCGGAAAACAGGGCATCGCCCTGTTCCAGCGCCGCACGGGCCGCATCCGCTCCGTGGACGATGGCGGTCACCTGTGTCGCCAGGATCTTCTTGGCCTCGTTGAGTTCCGCGCCTTGAAGCTCCGACAGGCGGATCACCTCGCTGATCGGCAACTCGGTGAACAGGCGCAGGAAACGGGGCACGTCCGCGTCGGCCGTGTTGCGCCAGAACTGCCAGAAGCCGAAGGACGACAGATGCTCCGGATGGAGCCAGACGGCGCCGTTGGCAGTCTTGCCCATCTTGGTGCCGGCGGCCGTCGTCAGGAGCGGTACCGTCAGGCCGAACAGACGGCGTGCGTCGCAGCGGCGACCGAGCTCTATGCCGTTGACAATGTTGCCCCACTGGTCGGAGCCTCCGATCTGGAGCGTGCAGTCGTGGCGCCGCGCCAGTTCCAGAAAGTCTACCGCCTGCAGCATCATGTAGCAGAATTCCAGCACCGTCAGCGGCTGCTGGGCGTCGATGCGGGACTTCACGCTGTCGAAGGTGAGCATGCGGTTGACGGTGAACTGGCTGCCGTAGTCGCGCAGAAATTCCAGAAAGCGGAATTCGGTGAGCCATTCGGCGTTGTCGACCAACAGCGCGCCATCCGGTCCGCGCATGTCAACCAGGCGTTCGACCGAGCGGCGGATGCCGGCGATATTGGCATCGATCTGTTCCCGGTCCAGAAGCGGACGGGCATCGTTGCGAAAGCTCGGGTCGCCAACCTGGCTGGTGCCGCCGCCAAGGACGATGATCGGCCGGTGGCCGAGTTTCTGCAGCCAGCGCAGGGTCATGAGCGGCATCAGATGGCCGACATGGAGGCTTGCCGCCGTGGCGTCGAAGCCGGCGTAGGCGGTCAGCGGGCCTTTGCAGAGCGCCTCGTCCAGCGCTTCCAGGTCGGTGCACTGGTTGATCAGGCCGCGTTCGAAGAGCACCTGGGCTGCTTCCGACTTTAGCTTGGTTGCCGGCTTTCCGGCTTCAATCATATGGGTGGTCATATTCGGCTTCCTGGGGATCGGCCCGCCAGGTGCCTTTGAAAACCAAAAAGCCGCCTGACGCGGCGGCTTTTTCGGGTTCGTTCAGTGAGACAAGATCCTACGCAGCCGCCGATATGTCGGTGACGTAGTAATAAAATCCGGTGAGGGCGAAGATCTCGTTGCTCATGGCTGTTAGATGCGCGACGGCGGCGAAGAAGTCAAGCGTCTGTTCCGAAGGCATTGCAGCCTCATCCGATGCCGAGCTCTTCCTCGCCCCGGTCCAGGATCAGCGGCACGACGAGGTCTTCCTCGTCGTCCAGGTGGCGCATGAGGCCGCCGAGCAGGCGGTCGCTGGCCATGCCGAAGGTATCCGCAGCTCTCAGGATCGCATCCCTGTCGCCTTCACCCAGTGCCTGGAAAAAGGCGTTTGCGCTTTCAACGATATTGGCGATCCGCTGGTCCAGCCATTCATGGTCGTTTTCCAGAAGCTGGAACCCGGGCAGAAGCCGCGTTTCGGCTTCCGCGAACACCGGAAAATAGTGATTGTCCTCAATGATATGATGATGGTGAAGCCCGGTGAGGAAGTGCTGCAGGTTGCTGGTGAAATGGTGAGCGAAGGGCTTCGCCTCCACCTCGCCTTCCCGGTACTTCGTCAGCGCCACGTCCAGAACGCCGCCCATCTCCCGAAACCCGTTGTGGCGGGCCAGCCAGAATTCCGTCAGCGGCCCGAGGTTGTGATGCGCCTGCCAGCCTTCGCGCGGGTGGGATTTCAGGAGATAAAGCCACTCGTCCGGAAGACCTGTCCGCATGGACAGATCTGACGGGCCTTCCGCCGGGCTGACTGCTTTTTCGTTCATGGTGCTCTCCGCCTCCGGGCGGATTTTGTCCGGATCTTCTCTCTCGAAAGATGACCTAGGGCGCGTAGCCGAATGAGCCACACCTACCCTCGATGCCGGGATAGTCAGATTACATCAAAACGGTCCGAAAAACGACCGTCTCACTCGGCGGAAGATCCGGCAATCTCCATTCCGAGATATTTCCTGAGCAGGCGCATGAGTTGCTGGGTTTCGCGGGCGGTCAGACCGCTCGGACGCGCCGCGTCGCTTTCGCTCAGCACAGGCTTCATCGCATCGACGAAGGCCACCCCTTCGGGGGTCAGGTAGAGCTGGATCGCGCGCCGGTCCTCCTCCGACTGCTCCCTGCGGACCCAGCCGTCGGCCTCGAACGACTTGATCAGCTTGGTGGTGTAGGCCAGCTTGAGCTTCAGAAGCTCCGCCAGCTCGCCGTGGCGGATACCGGGATTTTCGCGGATCAGGATCAGCGCGGAAATCTGCGCCGGACGCATTCCCTTGGGCGTCAGTTCCTCGCCGAAATGGTTATAGACATGGGCCTGGGCCAGCGAAATCAGGAAACCGGACATGTTCTCCAGTCCGCCATAGGATCTTTCTTCGCAGGCCACGTCGGATTTGAGATTCTCTTGCATGCTCACCGTCTCGATTACAGTCCCACTGAAGGTCGACCGACGGATACGCGAGACTGACCGCGTATCCGGAGCCGATGCCGGACCGTTTCCTCAATCCGCGACCCTGAAGCCGCCATCCCATAGTGTCTACCGCCCCTTCCCGCTCCGGGCAACATCGGCCGATTTTTAGTTCACATGGATAGCTTTCCAGCATCGAATTAAGTTTACCTGTGAAGTTTTTACGACTACGCTCCGATGGCCTTTGCGACCGCATTCAACACAAACCAACAATGCGGCCAGAGACGAAAACAGGGAGGAAACACATGAAACGGCTACTGATCGGCGCCGTTGCCGCGGCTTGTCTTGCGGCTTCGGCCCAGGCGGAAAATCTTCGGGTATCGCCCGGCGTTCCGTCCGCACACCCCGCCTACAGCCACGGCTATGCACATCTGCTTGACTATCTGCCGGAAGAATCAAACGGCGCGCTGACCGCGACCCTGATCGGACCGGAAGTCGTCAACCTCGGCCAGATGAAGGAAGCGCTTCAGACCGGTGTGACGCAGGTCGGGTTGCTGCTGCCGCTCTATTTCCCGGCGGACTTCGCCTATATCAGCATTCCCTCCGAAGTCGCGCTGGTGGGAACCTCTCCGGATGCGATGGGCGCGGCGATGACCGAGTTCGTCGTGACCTGCAAGCCCTGCCAGAAGGAAATGAAAGACTTCGGCGTGGTGTTTCTGGGCTCGGGATCGACGGACATCTATCACCTGCTGACAACCAAGCCGGTCAAAACCCTGGAGGACCTGAAGGGGCTTCGTCTACGCTCCGGCGGATCCCCCTGGTCCCGGTTCGCCGAGGCCTTCGGCGCGGTGCCGGTAAGCATGCCGGTCGGCGAAACCTTCGAGGCCATGTCTCAAGGCGCCATCGACGGCACCGCCACATCCTACGGCGACCTGTTGTCCTTCCGACTGGTCGAGGTCACCAAGGACATCAACAACATCAACCTGGGCACCTATCACGCCACCTCTTATTTCACGGTGAACGGACAGACCTGGGCTGACCTGAAACCGGACGACCGGGCGGCCCTGGCACGGGCGGCGAACCGGGCGAATGCGGACACTACGCAACGCTGGGCGCACGAACTGACAGCGGCCGCGACGGCTGCCGCCGAAAAGGCCGGGATCACCTTCACCGAGCCCTCGGCCGAGATGGCCGAGGCGGTCAAGGCCTATGCGGCCAAGGATGCCGAAACCGTCGCCAGGCTTTACGAGGAGCGTGACGGCATCCAGGAAGCCGACGCCTTGGTGAAGCGTTTCCTGGCACTCGTCGACAAGTGGAACGGGATTGTCGCCGAAACCGGCTCCGACCCGGACGCCATCGCGGCCAAGGTGCAGGAAGAGGTCTGGTCGAAGGTGGACTATTCGACCTACGGGCTTTGAGATCCGGATCAAAACAACGAGGGCGGCCGCCACAGCGGCCGCCCGTCAAGCAACTGACAGAGCCGGGACCAAAGGCCGAAACTCACCGCAAATTCCACGGTCATCCCCGACTTGATCGGGGATCCAATCATTTCCAGAGCTGTGCGTTTCAAACTCGAAGCGTTCTGTCCAATTGCGCCTCTTGCCACTATCCGGAACTGTGGCGAGGTGGATTGGACCCCGGATCAAGTCCGGGGTGACGGCTTGAGAACTGGAATACGTCCTTGCCTTGTGAACAGCGGTCATTTGCCCTGTTGTGCGATCCGACGGCAATTAAGCCACCTCACCCCACGCGCAGGATCACCGCCATTGCGGAATCGCCTGCGGCACAGCCCTGGAACAGGCCGTAACCGCCGCCCTTGATTTCCAGTTCCTCGATCATCTCGATGATCGCCCGCAGACCCGTCGGGCCTTGCGGGTGGCCCCAGATCAGCGAACAGCCGTAGTTGTTCATGGTCTTCCAGTCGATGCCGAAGGCGCGGGCGAAGGCGATGTCGTTGACCGCGAAGGGATTGTGCGACTTGACCGCCGCCATGTCGGCGATGGTCAGTTTGGCAAAGTCCAGCGCCTTGCGGGCGGCATCGATGGGGGCGGCCGGCATGTGGGCCTTTTCCACCCGTGCCTGTCCGACGGCGATCACCTGCACTTGCGGACCGCCGGAAACCGATGACAACTCGCGGGCGCGGCCCGCATCCGCGGCCATGACAAGGCCGGCATTGCCGTCCGCCGGATGGGTCTGCGCAGCGAAGGTCACGCTGCCACCGTCGCGCACCGGCTTCAACGCCGCCATTTTTTCCGCCGATGCCGGATAGACGCCGCAGTCGCCCGTCACGGTCTTCACCGTCTTGCGGAAACGGGCATCGGGAACGGCGAATTCCGCCGGCATGTAACGTTTCTGGAAAGCGCGGTCGTCCTTCAGAGCTTCGGCATATTGGGTATTCCGGTAGAGCGTCAGCTCGTGCTGTTCGGCGGTGTCGATGCCTTCGCGCCGGGCGACATTGTCGGCCGTGTCGACCATGGCGCAGCGGGCGAAAGGATCGACGTTGAAACTGTCGAGCACCACGTTTTCGCTGACGCCCGTTCCACCGGGGGCCTCGGGGGCCGGATAATAGACGTGCGGTCCGTTGGACGTCCGGTCGCCGGACACCAGGAGCGCGGTTGCCGCCGTTCCCATGGCGAATTCGCCTGCAGCCGTCGCCACAAGACGCGCACCGGTGGCACAGGCCTGGTTCACGGTCGGACCGGGCAGGTGCTCCGCCCCCAGAAGGCCGGTGAACCACGGCAGACCATAGAAACTGCGGTTTTGCATCACGGTGATGCCATAGGCGGCATAGTCGAAGGCGCTCAGCGGAAGTTTGCGCTTTTCCAGCTCCTCGCGCGCCACATGGGCGGCGAATTCCATGGAATGCAGATGGGCGAACTCGCCCTGCCAGCGGGCAAAGGGTGTGCTCCAGTAAGCGCCATAGGGAATATAGGCGTTCATCAGGCCGGCACCTCCGCCTGCCTGAGATCGATGTACTCCTCTCGCCGGTTGCCGAACAACGCCTCCACGTCACCGGCGCGGTTGGCGATCATTTGGCGCTGGTTCAGATAGGCCTTATCGGTGATCTCGCCCGCATCCGGGTTCGGCGGGGTCAGCAGGAACCTTGCCCGCGTGGCATAGCGGGACGAGCCACCGCCCTGCGCCTTGAGACCGCGCAGGCCTGCGGCGATCTTGTCCCGGACCGCATCGGATGCCAGGACATCGGCCAGAGCCGCATCGGCGGACAGGCCCGCACAGGCGCGGCAGGCCGCTTCGTTCGCAATCAGCAGGAAGCCGATTTCGTCCCGGCCATGACCGGAGACGACAACGTCCTGCACCAGGGGCGCGAGGGCATCGATGCCGGCGACGCGCAGTTCGCCGACGCTCACCCAGGTTCCGGACGCCAGCTTGAAATCCTCGCTCACCCGGCCGTCGAAGAAGAGCCCCTTCGACGGGTCTTCCGGATCGGCAAAGCGCACCGCATCGCCGATGATATAGAAGCCCTCCTCGTCGAAGGCCGACGCGGTGAGTTCGGGATGGCGGTAGTAGCCCGGCGTCACGCCCGGCCCCTTGACGCGGACTTCCAGCTTGTCGCCGTTCGGCACCAGCTTCAGCGTCACGCCCGGGACCGACAGACCGATATTGGCGATGTTCTCCACCTGGAAATGGCAGTGGGTGGCGAGCGGTGCGGTCTCGGTCGAGCCCCAGGAGCCGACAATCGGAATTTCGCGCCCGATCGTCTCGCGGCTGAGCCTCTTGAGATTTTCCCAGACCGTGGTCGGCAGGGCAGCGGCCGCGTTCATGACGAGGTCCATGTTGAAGAAGACCTCGCGCAGCTCCGCATCGGTTTCCAACGCCTGGGCCAGAAGATCGTAGCCGCGCGGAACGTTGAAGCTGAGCGTCGGCTTCACGTCCTTGAAGTTGGCGATGGTCCGCTCGATCAGGCCCGGCGCCGCCTTGCCCGTATCAATGTAGAGCGAGCCGCCGTTGCGCAGCACCGTGTTGGAGGTGAAATTGGCGCCGAAGGTGTGCGACCACGGCAGCCAGTCCACCACCACAGGCGGACTCTTTTCCAGGAAAGTCCAGACGGCCGCGTTTGCCGCCTGGTTCGATGTCAGCATCTGTTGGGTGTTGATCACCGCCTTCGGCGTACCCGTCGAACCGGACGTGAACAGCAGCCGGGCGACCGTGTCCGGACCGATGGCATGAAAGGCGGAGGAGACGGCAGAAGAGGCTTCCGGCAGATCGGCCTCTTCCAGAAGCTGGGCCTTGCGGCTTGTCTTTTCCGGCGCCTTACCAACAAGGATGACCGCGTCGTGCAGATCGTCGATCGCATCAAGAGCAGCTGCATAGACATCCGGATCGGACACGTGGATCACCGACGGGTCGACCAGCTCGACCATGGTTTTCAGCTTTGCATGGTCCTGCGACAGCAGAGAATATGCGGTCGAGACGGTAGCGACCGGCACGCCGACATGCATGGCGGACAATGCCAGCAGCGCATGGTCGACGGTATTTTCCGACAGGACCAGAACCGGATGCTCCGGCGAGGCGCTGGTGGACAGAAGCCAGCCGGCAAGCCCGAGAACGCGGGTCAGCGCCTGCGAATAGCTGACCTTGCGCCAATCTCCGTTCTCATCCCGTTCGGCCAGAAAGGTGGTGTCGGGGCGCTCCTCCGCCCAGCGCACCAGCCATTCTCCGACGCAGCGTTCGTAGGCCGGCAGGGCGATGCTGCTTTCCAGCAGGATCGCGCCCGAGGTTTGCACGGATTTCACAACACTTGGCGGCGCGAACAAGGGTTCGCCCCGCCTTCCGGACCAGGTGCTCATTTTCTTCTCCTCCCAGACGCTCCAGCTCCCCCCGGCGCGTCTCAATTTACTTTCCTTGTAAACTATTGTCCGGGAGATGGCCTGAATGCAAGGACTTTCTGTCGGGGCACGATGGTCTAAGGGGCGATCTCATGGAAATACGCTCGCGCGGACGGAGTTCCTTTGTTTCCAATGCACGAATGGCCTGTTAAAAATGCGGAATACGAGAGCCTTTGGCGCTGCACAACCGCGTCGATCAAGGCGCCAGACGGGATAGAATAGAAGGCCGGGCCGACACGCATGTCGCAAACGAAGAAAAGAAGAAGCCCGCACAAGCAAATCTTTCTGGGCGTCTCCGAACAGATCGCAGAGATGGAGGCATCGCGAGGCTTTGTGGACCATCCGTTCTATGGCGCCGGTTGGGCTCGGGAAGACCAAGTGTACGAAAGATACCTCATCCGCAAGGATGCGTCGGAGTACGTTGACCAGTACAAAATCTCCTACTGGCCCCACTGCAGGACTTTTTTCTTCCGTATCACAAGATCCCGAAGCAATCCGGAATTGGTAAATCTCTTGAATTCGGAATGTCATGCCAAGGACTGGACAGATGCCGTAAGGCGATACCCTTGTGATATATACAACCTCAGTCTGGGCGCAGTATGGTTCTGGGGGACGTCGCCGTCCGCCCTGAAGAAACGCGATCTGGATGATCCGGATGCCGCGATTGCCAAAATGATGGAACGTTATCGGAAAAAGTCGGACCAACTGTTCATAGCGCTGGATGAAAACCATCCATGCCGGGATGTCCATGTTGATTGGTACAATGCCGTCGGCTCCGGAAACCCTTTCGTTGCCAAAAACGGTCAACGCATCGGCAGACTTTGACAGGGCACAACAAAAAAAAGCCCGGTTGACTGACCGAGCCTACAGACAATACCTGCCCTTTCCATCGTGATCCCGGCCGAAGCGATAGCGGAGAGCCGGGACCGGGGAGCCGGGGTCTGTCGTTGGGGATACGGCTTGAGCCAATAGCGCAGGGACTCGCCGGTCCCGGATAAAGCCTGACGGCTTTTCCGGGATGACTATGGAGAGGATAGGGTTGGCGTCTCCGCAACAAAAAAGCCCGATCGAGTGACCGGGCTTTCTCGTCGTGTTTGCTCCGCTCCCTACTCCGCGGCAGCCGGGGTCACCTCCGCCGGAGCCGGCGGGGTCCACTTGAGGACCGGCTTGCGGGCTGCCGTCGTTTCGTCGAGACGGCGGCGGGGGGCAAGGTAGGGGGCGCCGGAGAAGCGGTCGGTTTCCTTGCGCTGCGCGCTCATGACCAGATCGCGCATGGTGGCGATGAAGAGGTCGAGGGCGGCCCGGCTTTCCGATTCCGTCGGCTCGATCAGCATGGCGCCATGCACGACCAGCGGGAAATACATGGTCATCGGGTGATAGCCCTCGTCGATCATCGCCTTGGCGAAGTCGAGGGTGGTGACGCCGGTGTCCTTGAGGAAGCTGTCGTCGAACAGGACCTCGTGCATGCAGGGACGTTCGCCGAAGGGCAGGCTCATCAGGTCCTGCAGGCCGACACGGACGTAGTTGGCGTTGAGCACCGCATCCTCGGAGGCCTGTTTCAACCCGTCGGAGCCGTGGCTCATCATGTAGGCGAGCGCGCGCACGAACATGCCCATCTGGCCGTGGAAGGCGGTCATGCGGCCGAAGGGCTGTTCGCCTTCGAGCGTGTCCGCTTCGGTTTCGACCAGCACCAGCCCATCGTCCGTCTTGCGGATGAAGGGCAGCGGCGCGAAGGGCGCGAGACGCTCCGACAGGACCACCGGCCCGGAGCCCGGACCGCCGCCGCCGTGGGGCGTGGAAAAGGTCTTGTGCAGGTTGATGTGCATGGCGTCGACGCCGAGATCGCCGGGCCGCGCCTTGCCGACAATGGCGTTGAAGTTCGCGCCGTCGCAGTAGAAGAAGGCGTCCGACTTGTGGATTTCTTCCGCGATCTCGATGATCTCGCGTTCGAACAGCCCGCATGTATTCGGGTTGGTCAGCATGATCGCAGCCACGTTGCCGGCATGCTCGGCGATGGTCGACTTGACCGAGGCCAGATCGACTGTGCCGTCGTCCTTGGCGGCAATGGACGCGACCTTGTAGCCCAGAAGTGCCGCCGTTGCCGGATTGGTGCCGTGGGCGCTTTCAGGCACCAGCACCATCTTCGGATCACGACCGGCCGCCTTGTGCGCCGCCTTGATCGCCATCATGCCGCACAGTTCGCCGTGGGCGCCGGCCTTGGGGCTCATGGCGACGGCGGAGGTGCCGGTGGAGACCATCAGCCAGCGGGCCAGTTCGTCGATCAGTTCGACCGCGCCGGTGACCGTGGACAGCGGCTGCAGCGGATGGATATCGCCGAAGCCAGGCAGCCGCGCCATCTTCTCGTTGAGGCGCGGGTTGTGCTTCATGGTGCAGGAGCCGAGCGGATAAAGCCCGCTGTCGATCGCGTAGTTGTTGCGCGACAGGCGCACGTAATGGCGCATGGCTTCCGGCTCGGCGAGACCGGGCAAATCCAGCTCCGCCGCGCGGGCATGGCCACCAAGCTCGGGGGCGAAGTCTTCCGGTTCGTCCAGATCGACGCCCATGGTTTCGAAATGGCCGAATTCGAAGATCAGCGGCTCTTCCATGTCGAGGCCGCGGTTGCCGGTGAAGGTCTTCGGGCGGTAGCCGCTTTCCGCTTCGCCCACTGCGGTGGGACGTCCCTGCGTGTTCATGCTCATGCCAGCACCTCCCTCAGCGCGCCTGCGAAGGCCGCGCGGTCCTCGTCGGTGTTCACTTCCGTGGAGGCGACCACCAGCAGGTTTTCAAGCTCCGGCTTGCCGGGCTCGAGCCGCGACACCGGCACGCCGCCGAGGATGCCCTTTTCGGCCAGCGCCTCGACCACGCCATGGGCGGGTTTGGGCAGCTTGACGGTGAACTCGTTGAAATAGGCCTCGTTCAGAACCTCCACGCCCGGCACCGCCGACAGGTCCTTCTTCAGCTTCACCGCATTGGCGTGGTTGATCCGCGCCAGCTTCTTCAGCCCCGCGCCACCCAGCAGCGACATGTGGATGGTGAAGGCGAGCGAACAGAGGCCCGAGTTGGTGCAGATGTTCGACGTCGCCTTTTCCCGGCGAATATGCTGCTCGCGGGTCGACAGGGTCAGCACGAACCCGCGCCGGCCTTCCGCGTCGACAGTCTCGCCGCACAGGCGTCCGGGCATCTGGCGGATGAATTTCTGGTTGGTGGCGAAGAGACCGACATAAGGTCCGCCGAAATTGAGACCATTGCCGATGGACTGGCCTTCGCCGACGACGATATCCGCGCCTTGCGCGCCCGGCGGCTCGATCAGCCCGAGGGACACGACCTCGGTGAAGACGGCGATCAGCAGGGCCCCATGGGCGTGAGCCTTTTCGGCTATCGGCTTCAGGTCGATCAGCTGGCCGTAGAAGGAGGGCGACTGGACGACGACGCAGGAGGTTTCGTCGTCGATTTGGGCGAGAATATCCTCCGTGCCCGTCGGATCCGCAGGCAGCGAGACCACTTTGTCTTCGGCCATGCCGGAAACATCCTCGACCACGTCGCGGTATTGCGGATGCAGTCCGCCGGACAGCACCCCCTTGTTGCGACGTGTCACCCGGTGCGCCATGAGCACGGCCTCGCCGGTTCCGGTCGAGCCGTCGTACATGGAAGCATTGGCCACATCCATGCCCGTGAGCCGCGCGACCTGCGTCTGGAACTCGAACAGATACTGAAGCGTGCCTTGCGTGATTTCCGGCTGATACGGCGTATAGGAGGTCAGGAACTCGGACCGCTGGATCAGGTGATCGACAGTTGCCGGCACATGGTGCTTGTAGGCACCGGCACCGACGAAGAAGGGCACCGATCCGGCCGCGACGTTTTTCGCCGCCAGGGCCGACAGTTGTCGTTCGACCTGAAGCTCGCCGGCGCGGCGCGGCAGGTCGAGAAGGTCGTTCAGGCGGGCCTTTTTAGGGACATCGGCGAACAGGTCGTCGATCGTGTCGACGCCGATGCGTGCCAGCATGTCGCCGCGGTCCGCATCGCTCAGGGGCAGATAGCGCATGGTGCAGCTCTTTGAGTTAGGGAGAAACGAGACGCAGCGGTTCGGGCGCGATTTCGATCTCCGTCTTGACGGAATTGGCGATGAAACAGATTTCATGCGCCTTCTCGTGAAGGTCTTCGAACCAGGTCGGGTCGGGCATTTTATCGGCCCGAAGCGTGACCTGAGGCCGGAGGGTCACCTTTGTGATCGCCATCTGGCCGCGGCCGATCCGGGTCATGACCCCTTCCGCCTTGTCCGTGTAGCTGTCGATGACGTATTTGGCGTGGCGAGCCAGGTCGATGAAGGTCATCATGTGACAGGACGAAAGCGCGGCCACGAAGGCCTCTTCCGGATCCACGGCCGCTTCGGTCGAATAGGGCAGCGGGACCACGGAGGTAGACGCCGACGCAGGCACCTCCACGCCGCCGTCGAAGCGCCACAGGTGGCCGCGGGAATATTGTCCCTTGGCGAAATTTCCCTCGCAGTGCCAGACGACTTCGGCGGTATAGAGTTGCCCGGCCATGATCAGAGCGTGTCCACGTAGGCTTTGTAAGCCGCAGAATCCATGAGACCCTCAAGTTCGCCGGCATCGGCCAGCTTGACCTTGATGAACCAGGCGGCCCCTTCCGGGTCCTCGTTCACCTTGGCCGGCGCGTCGACCAGGGCGTCATTCGCCTCGACGACCTCGCCGCCCACCGCAGCATAGACTTCACTGGCTGCCTTGACCGATTCCACGACGGCGGCTTCGTCGCCCTTCGACAGGGATTTTCCCACTTCGGGCAATTCCACGTACACGACATCGCCGAGCTGTTCCTGGGCGTAACCGGTGATGCCGATGGTGGCGGTGTCGCCGTCGACGGAGATCCATTCGTGGTCTTTGGAGTAATAGGTGGTCATGTCTGATCCCGGAGTTCTGGAAGTTGATTATGAGGTTTTCGATTTGCGGTAATAGCGGTGCGGCACGAAGGGCATGTCGGCGACTTCCGCCGGCAGGTTCCGGCCGCGCACCACCAGATTGAGCTTCGTTCCAACGGCGGCATGTTCGGCGGCGACATAGCCCATGGCGATCGGCGCGCCGAGGCTCGGGGCAAAACCGCCGGAGGTGACGGTGCCGACAACAGGACCATCCGGCAGGTGGATTTCCGCGCCTTCGCGGGCCGGCGCCCGGCCCTCCAGCTTCAGGCCGACGCGCAGGCGCCCCGGTCCGTCGCGCAGTTCGGCCTGGATGCGCTCGGCACCCGGAAAGCCGCCGTCCTCGCGCCGGCGTTTCTGCATGGCGAAAGTGATCGCCCCTTCGACCGGCGAGGTGGTTTCATCCAGGTCGTGGCCATAAAGGCAGAGACCGGCTTCGAGACGCAGGCTGTCACGTGCGCCGAGTCCGATCGGCTTCACCCGCTCGTCGGCCAGCAGCGCGCGGGCGATCGGTTCGGCCGCACCGGCCGGCACCGACATTTCCACCCCGTCCTCGCCGGTGTAGCCGGCGCGGGCGATGTGGCAGGCAATGCCGTCGAATTCCATAAAGTCACCGGACATGAAGGCGAGATCCGCAGCCGCCGGCGCGTGGGCCGCAACGACCTCCACGGCCGAAGGCCCCTGCACGGCGATCAGGGCCCTGTCCTCCAGGATTTCCAGTCGGACGTTCTCAGGCAACCCGGCCTCAAGCAGCGGATAATCGACGTCCTTGCGGGAGGCGTTGACCACGAGCAGCAACTGACCGTCGCGCTCCTCGCTGAGGGGCCGCGTGACCATCAGATCGTCGACGATGCCGCCTTCGCCGTTGAGCAGAACCGTATAGCGTTGCCTGCCGCAGCCGAGTTCCAGCATGTTTGAAGGCACCAACGCTTCCAGCGCACGGGCCGTGGTCTCGTGATCCGGACCATGCAGCATCGCCTGGCCCATGTGGGAGACATCGAACAGGCCGGCCTCCGCACGGGTGTGCAGATGCTCGTTCATGATGCCGCTCGGGTACTGCACCGGCATTTCATAGCCGGCGAAAGGCACCATGCGCGCACCGAGTTCGATGTGAAGATCGTAAAGGGGCGTCTTCTTCAAGTCGCCTGGGACGTCCGGTTCAGCCATGTGAACTCCTCGGGTTCAGAGTGCGCAAGTGACGATTGCCATCGTCCTCTGCACCCCCTCTGTCCGAGTACCTGAGAGATTTCCCGCGTCCTGCCGGCCTGTTCGCCGACAAAAACGGTTACTCCTTCGGTGAGCCGTTCCGTCCCGTTTTCGACCGGGGCGGAAAACTGCTTTCCAGAGCGTCGATGTCCAAGCGGTCCTTTTGCCTGAGAGTTTCCGGGGCGGTTGCTCCTTCGGCTCCGGTCTGTTTCACCCGGTCTCTCCCGCTTGGGCTTTTGAAACGGCCGGCGCGTATCCTTCCAAAAGGTTCCCGCTACCCGTTCCGGCGGCTCGCTAACGACCCGAGCCAGTACCGGGATTGTTCACTGAGGCCCGCTTATTGTCAATAACCCGACCTTATACATTCGGACCATGCCGGGGTTTTACCGACGTTTCTTGCGCCCCTCATCGAAGCCGAAGACAATCTTCATTTGCTTATTCTGGGGAACGAGGAACTTGTTCTCAACCAGGGTCCAGGCTTCGCTCGGCTGCCCCTCCCCGATCGTGACCGGAACGGCAAGCAACTCCGAGACGATCGGCGCTTCCCCCTCTGCAGGAGGAAGAATCGCGACACGGATCGGCAGGTCGACCTCCCCGCCCTTCCAGGCGGGTCCGGGCGTCACGTGACCGGAAAAGCCGATCTTGATGCGCGTCTGGTCGGTTCCTTCCCGAGTACAGCTTCTGGCCCATTCCTCTATCGCAGCCTGATAGAGCAAGCCTTCCGGCTCGTTCTCCTTGCCACGGACATATTTCGAAATGAGATAAGTGTCGGGCTTGAGCTGGATCGGCGGACAATAGATCTTTGTCGCGAACGCGTCCGGATCGACCTGGATCGGCTGCTGACCGCCGGCTACGATCGTCGCGAAGGTTCCGCGGGTCTTGCCCGTTTGCACCTGCCCTGAGGCACCGCTGCCGGCGAGTTCGTCCGAACCGCCACCCATGCACCCACTCAGGATACCGGCACATAACGTGCCGGCCAATACGGCTTTGAGCCAGGAGGCATTGACGCCCATTTTCATTGATCACCTGTCTTATTAGCTGCCTTTTGGCGTTGCTTCATAGCAGGAGAGAGAAACATTGGCGAGACTGAGGCGTGCATGAGGCGTCCGGTTCGTGTTCCCTTCCCTGTTGCGCCCCGACAACAGGCCGGCACAGGCCTGATGCGCCACACCGGTTTCAAATCGTAAAAAGGCCATGTTCCGGCCAGTCGCCGGGGGCGAAAGCGGCTTGACCATTACAACGGCTATGCTCTACGGGTCTGTCACCCGATACCGGCTCGCCGAAATGGGTTCATACCCTATAACGTGTGAGAAACTGGGCCAGGACAATATGAGCGAACATAAAGCCGCAAAGCCTGAACTGACCGTGCTTCTGTGTGCGCCGCGCGGCTTTTGCGCAGGCGTCGACCGGGCCATCCAGATCGTGGAACTGGCCCTGGAGAAATACGGCGGCCCGGTCTATGTGCGCCACGAGATCGTTCACAACAAGTTCGTCGTCGACGGGCTCAAGGCGAAAGGCGCCGTTTTCGTCGAGGAACTGGACGAGATCCCGGCAAACGACACCGACCGCCCGGTGATCTTCTCCGCGCACGGTGTTCCGAAATCCGTTCCCGCCGACGCCGGCAGCCGGAACATGTTCTATCTCGACGCCACCTGTCCGCTGGTCTCCAAGGTCCACAAGGAAGCCGAGATCCATTTCCGCCGGGACCGCGAGATCGTACTGATCGGCCATGCGGGCCATCCGGAAGTCATCGGCACGATGGGCCAATTGCCGGAAGGAACGGTGACACTGATCGAAACCGAGGCGGATGCCAGAGCGTTCCAGCCCAAGAGCGACCGCCAGCTTGCCTATATCACCCAGACGACCCTGTCGCTCGACGACACGGCCGGTATTGTCGACATCCTGCGCGAGCGTTTTCCGGACATTGTCGCGCCTCACAAGGAAGACATCTGCTACGCCACCACAAACCGCCAGGAAGCGGTCAAGGCGATCGCGCAGAAGGTGGATGCCATGATCGTGGTCGGCGCACCCAATTCTTCCAATTCCCAACGCTTGCGCGAAGTGGCCGAGCGGGCCGGGTGCAAGACCTCCATGCTGATCCAGCGCGCGACCGACATCGACTGGAGCCGGTTTGACCGGATCTCCTCGCTCGGGCTGACCGCCGGCGCGTCCGCGCCCGAAACCCTCGTTGAAGAAGTGATTGCCGCCTTCGCGGACCGGTTTTCCGTTTCCGTCGAGACCGTCCGGACAGCCGAAGAAACCGTTGCGTTCAATCTGCCCCGCGAATTGCGGGATGTGGCGAGCGCTCACAACAGCGCTCAAGACGCGGCAGCAGAGTAGACCGAAGAATGGCCGTTTACACAGAAGTCGCGGATGAAGAGCTCGCCGCGTTCATCGACACTTACAACATCGGCAAGCTGCTCTCCTTCAAGGGCATTGCCGAGGGCGTTGAAAACAGCAATTTCCTGGTTCACACCGAAAGCGGCTATTACATCCTGACGCTCTACGAGAAACGCGTGGATCCCAATGATCTGCCGTTTTTCCTGAACCTTCTCCAGCATCTGGCCCGCAAGGGGCTGAGTTGCCCGACGCCGGTCCAGACCGTCGACGGAAAGCTGCTCGGCACGCTCGCGGGCCGGCCTGCGGCGATGGTGACATTCCTGGACGGCATGTGGGTGCGACGGCCGAAACCTGCGCATTGCAGCGCCCTCGGCGAGGGCATGGCCCAGTTACACCTGGCTGGCGCCGACTTCGGCATGACCCGTAAAAACGCCCTGAGCGTCGACGGCTGGCGGCCGCTGTTCCTGCAATGCGGCGGCCGTGCCGATACGGTCGTGCCCGGCCTGGAAGCCGAAATCGGCCGGGAACTCGATTTTCTGGAGGCCAACTGGCCATCCGACCTGCCGTCGGGAATCATTCATGCGGATCTGTTTCCCGACAACGTCTTCTTCCTTTCGAACAAGCTGTCCGGCCTGATCGACTTTTATTTCGCCTGCACCGATGCCTTCGCCTACGATGTGGCGATCTGCCTGAACGCCTGGTGTTTCGAGCCGGATCTCTCCTTCAACGTGACCAAGGCGCGGGCCCTGCTCAACAGCTATTGCCGGGTTCGTCCCCTGACCGGGCAGGAATACGACGTCCTGCCGCTGCTGGCGCGCGGGGCGGCGCTGCGTTTTCTGCTGACACGGCTTTACGACTGGCTCAGCGTTCCAGAAGGCGCCCTCGTCACACCGAAGGATCCGCGTGAGTACCTGAAAAAGCTGCGGTTTCACCAGAGCGTCGACAATGCCGGCGCCTACGGGCTGGATATATGAGCGCACCAAACAGAGTGACCATCTACACGGACGGAGCCTGTTCGGGAAACCCGGGCCCGGGCGGCTGGGGCGCGATCCTGCGGTTCGGCGAGCACGAGAAGGAGCTTTCCGGCGGCGCGGCGGAGACGACGAACAACCGCATGGAACTGACCGCCGCGATCGAAGCGCTCAATGCCCTCAAGCGTCCGTGCGCCGTCGACCTTTATACGGATTCGACCTATGTGCGCAGCGGCATCACCGAGTGGCTGGAAGGCTGGAAACGGAAGAACTGGCGCACAGCGGCGAAGAAACCGGTGAAGAACGCGGACCTCTGGCAGGCACTGGACGAAGCGCGCCAGCGCCATGACGTGTCCTGGCACTGGGTCAAGGGGCACGCCGGGCATCCGGAAAACGAGCGGGCCGACGAGCTTGCCAGAATGGGAATGGCGCCGTTCAAACCGGGAGGGAACGCCGAATTGGCGGAGGATCTTTCTTGAGGTTTTTCCGGCGCAACGACCTGCCGTCATCCGCCACGTCCTTCCGGACAGCGCCCTGCGATGTCCTGATTATGGCAAACCCGACAGCAGGGGGATATCGCCCGAAGCTGCTTGCCAAGGTTCAAGAAAAACTCCAGGCCGGCGGCTGCAAGGTCACCCTGCACCTGACCACCCATGCCGGCGAGATCGGCGAAGTCTGTGCCGACCCCAAGCTTGCCGTGGGTCTGCTCGTCATTGCAGGCGGCGACGGCTCGATCAACGAGGCGTTGGCCGGTTTCCAATCCAATCCAGCCCCACCGGATCTCGCGGTCATTCCCTTCGGGACGGCCAATGTGCTGGCCTGTGAACTGGGCCTGCCGAGACGCTCCGGCGCCATTGCAGGCGCCATTTTGCGGCGGCGGACGAAGCCGCTGCACGCCGGTCTTGCCAACGGCCACCCCTTTGTTCTGATGGCGTCCTCCGGCTTCGATGCGGAAGTCGTCCACGGCATCCCGCTGTCGCTGAAGCGCCGCCTCGGGAAGCTGGCCTATGTGATCACCGCCATCCGGATCGGGCTGGCCCGCGAGACCAGCGACCTGACGGCGGAGATCGACGGCGAGACACTGCATGGCAAGTTGGCCGTTGCGACCAACGGCCGTTTCTACGGCGGCCCCTTCGTGATCAGCCCGGATGCCTCGGTAACGAAGGCCGGTCTGCAACTGCTGATGCTGGAAAAGGACGACCCGCTTTCTAGCTTCCGGTTCGGGTTGGCCCTGCTGATGGGGCGGGTTCACAAGGCCAAGGGCGTGACGGTCCGCAATTTCCAGCGTGCCCGTATCCTGGCCAACCGCCCGGTCCCGGTCCAGATCGACGGCGATCCCTTCGGGACAACGCCGGTCGAGATCGAGCCCGCTCCCGGTCATCTCGCGATCGTCGTTCCCTGAGACGAAATTCGATGAAGGCGCGTCAGGCCGTATGGGCTTCCGCCGCCGGCTGACGGCGCAGCAGCTTGCTCGCCTCGTCCGCGGAAACGGCCTGGCCAAAGTGGAAGCCTTGCGCGTATTCGCAGCCGAGCTGGTAGAGTTCCAGCGCATCCGCCTCGCTCTCCGCGCCTTCGGCCACCACGGACATGCCGAGATCGTGCCCCATGGCGACGATCGTCCTGAGCAGGACGGGCCGGGCCGATTTGCCGTTCGACTTCACGAAAGACTGGTCGATCTTGATCGTGTCGAAGGGGAACCGTTGCAGGTAGGACAGCGACGAATGGCCCGTGCCGAAGTCATCCAGCGAAAGGCCCGCCCCCAGCGCGCGCAGCCGCTCCAGTACCTTTGCGGAATACTCCGGGTTGGCCATGACGAGCGATTCTGTCAGTTCGAGCTTCAAGGTTCCCGGCGCCAGCGAAGAGCGCGACAGCACCGCTTTCACGTCGTTGATCAGATCGTGTTTCAGCAATTGCCTGGACGAGAGATTGACCGAAGCGAACAACGGCTGCGGCATCTCGTTCTCCCGCTGCCAGAAAGCGAGCTGATGCGCACCCTTTTCCAGCATGTACATGCCGAGTTCATTGATCAGGCCGGACTGCTCGGCGACCGGGATGAATTCTGCGGGTGCGATCTTGCCGCGCTTCGGATGGTTCCAGCGTGCGAGCACTTCAAAGCCTGCGATTGTCCGGTCTTCCAGGCGTATGATCGGCTGATAGAAGACCCCGAGCGTTTCCTTGCGGATCGCCTCACGCAGGTCGGTCTCCATATCGATGATGTTCTTGCCGAGCGGACGCAGGATCGGACGGAACACCTCCTGACGGTCGCCGCCCAGCCGTTTGGCATGATTGAGAGCGATTTCCGTATTGGTGATCAGCTCTTCCGACGTCTGCTTTTCATCTTCGTACAGCGAGATGCCGACGGAGCAGGTCAGGAAGATTTCCCGGTCACCAAAGGTAATCGGCGAGCGGACCGCCTTTCTCAGGCTGTCGGCAAGGGCAACGATCCGGTCCGGTTCCGGTTCGGACAGAACCAACAGGCCATACTGGTCACCGTTGATGCGCGACAGGGTATCCTGGTCGCCGATCATGCGAACAAGGCGACGGGCGACCGTGAGCAGAATGCTGTCACCGGCAGACAGGCCGATGCTGTCGTTGACCTGCTTGAACCGATCGAGGTTCAGAATCATGATGGCCGGCTTGCTTCTTTCGTCTGCCCGGGCATTGGCGAGGGCTCCCTGCAGACGATCCATGAACAGTTCCCGGTTCGGCAGCCCGGTCAGGTTGTCATGAACGGCGTCATGCAGAAGGCGTTCCTCGGCGGTTCGTTCCTCCGTCACGTCCAGAAGCGTTCCCACGCAGCGGATCACTTCGCCGTCGGACCCGATGATCGGCCGGGCACGCAGCCGGAACCAGCGGAAATGGCCGTCTTCGGAGCGCAGGCGGAACGTCTGCACGATCTTGCCGCGGCGCTGGTCGATTACCGCGTCCAGCGTGGCGCGGAACCGGTCCCGGTCCTGGGGGTGCAGGACTTCGAGCCAGTCACGCGCCGGCCCTTCGAGCGTGCCGTGACGCAGGTTGAGCAGGTCTTCCACCTCATGCCCGGTAAAGACGCGATCCCGGTCCACATCCCAGTCCCAGATGATGTCCCCGGCACCGGTCAGCGCAAGCGCCCTGCGTTCGACATCGGAAATCAGGCCCTGTGCGATCGCCCCGCCGGCGAAGGCGTGCTGCATGACCGTGAAGCCGATCAGAAGCACGATCAGGACGAGCCCTCCGCCAAGGGCCGGCTGCACGATGTCGTTCGCCAGCGCCCCCGTGATCGTCATGGCCGCACCGATCAGCCAGGCAATCAGCAGACACCAGGTCGGGATGAGCATGATCGCCCGGTCATAGCCCTGGAAGGCGAGCACCATGATCGTGATGAAACCGAGAATGCCGATGATCCCCAGCGACAGGCGCGCGATGCCGGCGGCAACGGAAGGATCCCAGACCGCGACCCCGATCAGGCCGAGCAGCAGGACCAGCGTCGTCAGCGCCAGATGCGAATAGTGGATGTTCCAGCGGTTCAGGTTCAAATAGGCGTAGAGGAAGATGATCAGGCTGGCCGCCAGCATCACCTCCGCGTAGGCCCGGTAGAGCTGGTCCCCGCCCTCTTGCAGATTGAACACCAGGTTCCAGAAGCCGAAATCGATGCACAAATAGGCCAGCACCGCCCAGGCAAGTGCTGCTGTGGCCGGGAACATCACCGTTCCCTTGACCACGAACAGAATGGTCAGGAACAGCGCCAGCAGGCCGGAAATTCCGAGCACGATGCCGCGATAGAGTGTGTAGGCGTTCACTTTCTCGGTGTAGGTATCCGGCTCCCAGAGCCGGAACTGCGGCAAGTTCGGTGACGTCAGTTCGGCAACGAAGGTCACGACCGAGCCCGGATCGAGCGTCACCAGGAAGACGTCCGCCTCCAGGCTCTTTTGCCGTGTCGGCGCGATCCCCTGGCTGGGGGTGATCGCCGTGATTCGCGAAGAACCGAGGTCGGGCCAGAACAGTTTGGACCCCACAAGCTGGAAATAAGGTGCGACCAGAAGCCTGTCGATCTGCTCGTCACTGGTGTTGGCAAGTGCAAAAACGGCCCAGCTCTTGTTTTTACCGTCCCTGGAGGCGACCTCGATCCGGCGCACGATCCCGTCGGCGCCCGGCGCGGTGGAAACCTGCAGGCGCGGACCGGCATTGGCGTGAATTTCGACCATATTGGTCAGGTCGAGGGCATCGGCATCAATCGGCACCGGGATCGGCTCCACCGCCCATGCAGGTGCGGTGACAAAAAATCCAATCAATCCAAGGAGTAATGCGGCAAGAAATTTACGAATGCCCACGAGCCGTTCCGGTATCCATTCTGACATGGGCCGAATGAGTATCGGGTTGCGCCGCATGTCACAAGATTTCTTTCATTGTTCTCCCGCCCGACAGGGTGGGCTGTTCGCAAGCAAGCGCATGATCTTCCGCAAGACAGGCAAACAGAAGATGATCCTGCCATTTACCGTTGATCAGCAAATATTTGCGTGCGTAGCCTTCGCGCCGAAATCCGGCTTTTTGAAGGAGATGGATGGAAGGGTCGTTGTTGGGCAGGCAAGCCGCCTCCACCCGGTGCAGCCCCAGGACATCGAAGCAGTAGGGCAGGACCAGGCGGACGGCATGGCTCATGTGGCCGTTTCCGGCGAAGGGTGCCCCCATCCAGTAGCCCATGGTGGCGGACTGACACACGCCTCTGCGGATATTGGAGAGCGTCAGGCCACCGAGCAGTTCGCCTGTTTGCACGCTGAAAAGCAGAAAGGGATAGCTGCGACCGTCACGCCGGTCACGGGCGTATTTCCTCAAGCGGCGACGGAAACCGGACTTGGTCAGGTCGTCTCTGGGCCAAAGGGGCTCCCAAGGTCTCAGGAATTCGCGGCTGGCGGTTCTGAGTTCGGCCCAGGCGCGAAAATCGCCGATGACGGGTGGACGCAGATAATGCGTGCTCGATTCGATGCGGGGCTCGGCTTCCAGCGCGATCGTGGAGCGCAAGAGTGACATGCCTGACGTCCCCTTTCCTGGACCTCGATCTCCTGAATGAGATCAGCACCCTACATCGATACCGCTTTCAACTGCGGTGCGTTCAGCCGTTGTGAAATCTCTTCGGCGGTCATTATTTCCCCAACCGGGCCAACGGCCGTCAGGGTTGGCGTCGATCCGGTGAAGGTTTCATGAGCCACGCGGCGAAGGTCGGCCGCCGTCACGGCTTCGATCTTTTCGGAAATTTCCTCAAGGGTCAGCGTGCGGCCATGGACGAGAATCTGGCGGGCGATCTGGCCGGCCCGGGCAGCCGGGCTTTCCAGCGCCATCATCAGGCCCGCCCGGATCTGGGCTCGGGATCGGGCGACCTCTTCGTCGGTGACCGTTTCGCACGCCGATTTCAGTTCGTTGACGATCGCCGGCATCAGATCGGCGATGTCTTCCTGACTCGTCGCCGCATGCAGCCCGAAGACGCCGGTATCGGAAAACGCCCAGTGGAAACTGTAAATCGCGTAGCACAGACCCAACTTCTCGCGGATTTCCTGGAACAGCCTGGACGACATGCCGCCGCCCAGCACGGAGGCCAGGATCTGGATCGCGTAATAGTCCGGCGACTTGTACGGCCGGCCTTCGAAACCGATGAGGATCTGCGCTTCCATCAGATCCTTCTGCAATTTCTGCTCCCCGCCTTGATACTGGGCCAGGGTTCCGTTCTCCGCGGGCTCGGAGCCGACGGCTGTAAACTTCTCTTCGGCCAGGGCGACCAGGACATCGTGGTCGACGGCACCGGCGGCGGACAGGACCATGTCCGGCCCGCGATAGCGGGAGCGGAGATAGTGGTTCAAGGCATCCCGGCTGAACCCTTTAACCGTCTCCGGCGTGCCGAGGATCGGCCGCCCGATGGCCTGGTCCGGCCAGGCGGTGTCCTGAAACAGGTCGAAAGCCTGGTCTTCCGGAGAATCGTGCGCCGCCCCGATCTCCTGCAGGATGACATGCTTCTCGCGCGTCAGCTCCTCCTCGTCGAAGGTGGAATTCTGCAGGATATCCGACAGAAGCTCGACGGCGAGCGGCAGGTCTTCGGCCAGAATCCGGGCGTAGTAGTTGGTGTGCTCTATGCTGGTGGCGGCGTTCAACTCGCCGCCGACTGCCTCGATCTGCTCGGCGATCTCGCGCGCCGACCGGGACAGGGTCCCCTTGAAGGCCATGTGTTCCAGCAGATGGGTGATGCCGTTCTGATCCGGGTTCTCCGCCCTGGATCCGGTTCTCACCCAGACCCCAAGGGCCGCCGTCTTCAAATGAGGCATCCGGTCGGTGACGACCGTCATGCCATTTGAAAGTGTGCTTGTCCGGACCTGCATCGATCAAACCCCGCTGTGTACGGCGCGGGCATAAGTCTCGATATGCCTTTCTACCGCGGACTGGTCGGCCGCCAGGACCTGCTGACGCTCTTCCGCCGTCATCATCGGCTGAAGTTCGGCCGGCAGTTCCGGCCGAACACCGCAGGCCGCTTCCACCGCATCCGGGAACTTCGCCGGATGGGCCGTCCCGAGCACGATCATGGGCACGCCGTCGTGGGCATGCTCCCTGGCGACGTGGACCCCGATCGCGGAGTGCGGATCGAGCAGATAGCCGCTGCCCTTCAACGTGTCGGCGATGGTCGCAGCCGTCTCGGCCTCGTTGCAACGCCCAGCGGAAAACCGCTCGCGGATCTTCGAAAGCGGAGCGTCGTCAATGTTAAAGCTGCCGGACTGACCAAGGCGGTTCATCAGTCCGCGCACGGCCTCTCCGTCATGACCGTAGACTTCCGACAGCAGCCGCTCGAAATTGGAGGAAATCTGAATGTCCATGGAGGGAGACGTGGTCGCCGTCACGCCCTGCATTTCGTAACGGCCGGTCTCAAGCGTGCGAGCCAGAATGTCGTTGACGTTGGTCGCCACCACCAGCTTTTCCACCGGCAGGCCCATTTTCATGGCGGCATAGCCGGCAAAGATATCGCCGAAATTACCGGTCGGAACGGTGAAGGACACCGGGCGGTGCGGAGCGCCCATGGCAACGCCGGAAACGAAGTAATAGACGATCTGCGCCAGGATCCGCGCCCAGTTGATCGAGTTCACGCCGGACAGCGCCACCCGGTCACGGAAGGAGAAGTTGTTGAACATGCCTTTGACGATCGTCTGGCAGTCATCGAAATTCCCGGTGAGGGCCAGGGCATGGACGTTGGCTTCCGACGGCGTCGTCATTTGCCGCCGCTGTACCGGGGAAACCCGGCCGTCGGGGAAGAGGATGAAGACGTCGGTGCGTTCCCGCCCGCGGAAGGCTTCGATGGCAGCGCCGCCGGTGTCGCCGGAGGTGGCGCCCACGATGGTCGCCCGCAGGCCGCGATCTGTCAGGACATGGTCCATCATGCGCCCGAGGAACTGCATCGCCACATCCTTGAAGGCGAGCGTCGGGCCGTGGAACAGCTCCAGAACGAAGGCGTTCGGCGCGATCTGCACCAGCGGCGTTACGGCCTCGTGGCGAAATTCCGCATAAGTGTCCGCGATCATCTTGCGGAGCTTGTCGGTCGGAATGGCGTCGCCGACGAAGGGCGCGATGACTTCAAACGCAACGTCCGCATAGGGTTTTCCGGCAAAGGAAGCGATCTTGGCCGCGTCAAAGCTCGGCCAGGATTCGGGCAGGTAGAGCCCACCGTCCCGTGCCAGGCCCTGGAGAAGAACATCGGAAAATCCAAGGACAGGTGCTTCGCCACGCGTACTGAAATATCTCACCGCGCCAATTGCCTCCAAACTCTCTTTCGCACCGGAAACAAAGCGCTTCCGGTTTTCGGTCACCTAGGGTCTGTTGAGTATCAGGTTTCGGGCGTGGCGCGTAGCGGATTTCGTTTCCGAAAAGGCGAAGCGACCGCCGTGGTGTCGCCTACCACAAGGGCGCTTCAACGTCTTCGGAGACGAAACCCGCCGCGTCCGGAACGGATAGAGCCAAAATCGCCCATTTCGGCGTCGCAAAGTCTTGAAAGGGTCTACCCTTCCTGCAACTTCGCTTCTTGAACCGGGCGATTTGGGCACCTACCACGCTCCAAACCTGATACTCAACAGACCCTAAATCAAACTGTGTCGGATTTAAAACAAAACCATAGGCCTGTCAGGGGTAAGTTCACCCCGACGGTGGATTTTTTCGTTTCAAGAAGTGGGTCTTACCCGGATCAGGCGTGACCTGCATCGCCAAACAGCATGGCCGGATCGATCCCGATCGACATCAGCGCGCGCTGCCATTTGTCATCATAGACCGGATCGAAAACGAGCTGCGGGGTTGCCGGACAGGTTAGCCAGCCGTTCGCCTGGATTTCACTCTCAAGCTGCCCTGGCGCCCAACCGGAATAGCCGAGTGCGAGCATCGCCCGCTCCGGCCCGCCGCCTTCGGCCATGGCCTTGAGGATTTCCAGGGTCGCCGTCAGGCAGATGCCATCGGCGATGCACAGCGTCGAGCGTTCGATGACGAAGTCGTCGCTGTGGAGCACGAAGCCGCGTTCGACCTCGACCGGCCCGCCCTTGTGGACGTTCATTTCGCGGATTTTCGACGGTAGACGGGTCGCGGTTTCGTCGTTGAGGATGTTGAGCTGGATCAGCAGCTCATCAAGGGACAGGTGACGTGCAATCTGGTTCAGGATCAGACCCATCGCGCCTTGTTCGGAATGGGAGCACAGATAGATAACGGAGTGATCGAACCGCCCGTCCATCATGTTCGGCATGGCAATCAGCAGCTGCCCCTCAAGAGAATCCGCGGTCGACTTATCCGTCATCTACACCTCACAGATTGATCGCTCCCAATTCCCAGCGCGCGACGTCACCCTAACCTGTTCCATCGCGATTGTTAACGCCCTCTGATGCGGTTGGACCACGCAATGTGCTCACATATCTGTCACACCAAAATGACCGGTTTGCGGTTACCTCTCTCGTGACGCGGCGTTTTCCATGCTGTAGGTATCGATCATGAACAGAAGACTTTTCCTCCTCTTTGCCTGGCTTTGTCTCGCTAGCCTGCCCGTTAAGGCGGCGACCACGGACTGGGTTTCTGTCACCGGCGGCGCGGTACGGCTCCTGGCGGCAGGCCCCATGGAAGGCGGAACCTACCGCGCAGGGCTGGAATTTTCCCTTGACCCGGGCTGGCATACATACTGGCGTTATCCGGGCGAGGCCGGTGTTCCGCCGACCTTCGATTTTTCCGGTTCGCAGAACCTTGCCACGGCGGACGTCAGGTATCCCGCGCCTGGCCGCTACAACGACGGTTTTTCCACCTCGATCGTCTATGACCAGAACGTCGTGCTGCCGATCCTGGTCACGCCGAAGGATCCGCAGGCCCCCGTCCGGTTGAAGGCATCCCTGTTCTTCGGGATCTGCAAGGACATCTGCGTGCCCGGCGACGGAGAGTTCGACCTGGCGCTGGCACCGATGGATCATGAAGACAAGGTCTCAGCGATGCTGATCGACCGGGACCTCGCCCTGGTGCCGCAAACTGTCGAGGGACCTGCTTCCGGGATCGTCTCTATTACGAGTGAGCCCGGCAAGAACGCTCCGGTCTTGAAGATCACGGCCAATGTCGATCCGGACACATCTGAGCCCGGGCTTTTTGCCGAAGGTCCGGAAGGCTCTTATATCGGCGTCCCTGCCCTGCAGTCACGGAATGGCAGCACGGCGGTCTGGACGCTTTCGGCCAACGGGCTGGCGCGGACCGATGAAGGCTCCATGCTGACACTCGTTCTTGTCGACGGAGACAAAGCGGTGGAAAGCCGGCACCCGCTCTCGGCGGACCTGCTGAATTAGGGCATCGACGCAGATTTATTCGCGTCGGACCTCGACGTACGCGGCCTCAGGCCCTAAGTCGTATTACTGACTTCAGACACTTGGGGAGATACCTGAATGACCATCAAAGTCGGCGACAAAATTCCGCAGGCCAAATTTCATCACATGACGGCCGATGGCCCGGGCGAAACCAGCACGGACGACATCTTCGCCGGCAAGACCGTCGTGCTCTTCGCCGTACCTGGCGCCTTCACGCCCACCTGTCACATGAACCACCTGCCCGGCTTCGTGGAACATGGCGACACCATCAAGGCGAAGGGGGTCGATACCATTGCCGTGCTTGCGACCAACGACCTGTTCGTCATGGATGCCTGGGCCAAGGCAACCAATGCCACCGGCAAGATCGAATTCCTGTCCGATACGTCCGGCGACTTCGTCAAGGAAATCGGCCTGTCGATGGAAGCGCCGATCCTGGGCCACACCCGTGCCCAGCGGTTCGCGCTGATCGCCAAGGACGGTGTCGTGACCTATCTGGGCACCGAGGACGGCCGCGAGGTGACCCAGTCCGGCGCAGCAGCCATTCTCGAAGCGCTGTCCTGAACCATAAACCGGACGGGTTCGTTCAAATTGAAAACGGGGGCCTACGCGTCCCCGTTTTTTTCTGCCCGCGCGCGGCGAATGAGGCTGAGCGCATAAGTAAGGAAGACACCGACCAGGGTCGCAGCCAGACCGAACCAGGTCAGCGCATAACCCAGGTGATCGTTCTTGAATTTCACGATCGTCTCACCAGCCTGGGGCAGACCGGAGGCAGGTGTAAACGTCGCGTCCAGATCGATGCTGTACGGGGCGATCTTCCCATCAGGCACGCCCAGCACGGCGGCCATGCCGTCGGTGTCCCGCGCGAACCATGTGCGGTTTTTCACATCGGTTTCCGGGGTTGCCCAGTTCGGCTTTTCGGAACGGCGCAGAACGCCTTCAATGCGCATGGTTTCGGGCGGCGGCTTTAAAGCATCGGACCTGATCTGCGCGGGCGCATCCTGTGGAACAAATCCCCGGTTGACCATGACGAGCCAGCCGTCATCGGTTTCAAAAGGACTGTAAACGAAGTAGCCCGGTCCGGAATACCGGCCCTTGGCCGGGGAAAGCGAAATATAGTACAGCGCAGCCCCTTCCAGGAACCGGCCGCTGGTCATGACATGGCGGTAGTCGGCCTCTTCCGGATCCATCGACGGCCACGCGCCCGGTCCGGGGGCCGGGACCGGCTCCAGTTGCAGATCCGCGGCGACTTTATCGATCAGGGCTTCCTTCCAGGCCAGACGATCGACCTGCCAGAAACCCAGCTTCAATAGGATGGCCAACGCGCACACCGTCGCGATGAAGGGCCACAGTAATTTTCGGAACGGACTGCCACTTCCAACGACCGTCTTACTGGTCAAGACGGCCCTCCTCGGCATTGTGCTTGTACTGCATGGCGATCAGGATCCCCTTCAGGGGACGCAGAACGCCTCCCGCCAGAATGACCGTCAGCGGCAGCCAGACAACGAGGTGAACCCAGATCGGCGGCTGGAACGCGAGTTCCACGGCCAGAACCAGACCGACGATGATGAAGCCGACGATCATAATGACAAACACGGCTGGGCCGTCACCGCTGTCGGCGAAATCATAGCTCAAACCGCAGTTGCGGCAGGACTTCGCAATGGTGAGAAATCCGGAAAACACCTTTCCCTGACCGCAGCGGGGACAGCGTCCGGACAGGCCGGCTGAAATCGGATTAACCGGCGGGTAATGGGCTTTATCTGTCACGCTTGCGCCTTTCATAAGCTTTCGACCGGCCCCCACCGTTTCGAATTGCGGTTTCAAACGACAAGCGCCCGATCCTTTGCGAGGACCGGGCGCCTGGCAATTTCTCTTGTGCCCGGATCAGTGGGCGGCAGGCACGCCCGCACCCCAGACGTAGATGGATGCGAACAGGAACAGCCAAACCACGTCAACGAAGTGCCAGTACCAGGCAGCAGCCTCGAAGCCGAAATGCTTTTCGGAGGTGAAGCCACCATTTAGGGCCCGGATCAGGCAGACCAGCAGGAAGATCGTACCGACGATCACATGGAAGCCATGGAAGCCGGTCGCCATGAAGAAGGTCGCACCGTAGATGTTTCCGCCGAAGTCGAAGGCAGCGTGTGCATATTCGAACGCCTGGGTCATGGTGAACAGGACACCGAGCAGGACGGTCAGCGTCAGACCCCACTTCAGGCCCTGGCGATCGTTATGCAGCAGGGCGTGGTGCGCCCAGGTCACGGTCGTGCCGGAGGTCAGCAGGATGATGGTGTTCAGCAGGGGCAGGTGCCACGGGTCGAAGGTTTCGATACCTGCAGGGGGCCAATGGCCGCCGGTCACCTCGGCGCGGGTGTACTGGATCGCTTCTCCGGTAAACAGGGACGCGTCGAAATAGGCCCAGAACCATGCCACGAAGAACATCACTTCGGAAGCGATGAACAGGATCATGCCGTAGCGCAGATGGAGCGAAACGACGCGCGTGTGATGGCCTTCGCTCCCTTCGCGGATCGTGTCACGCCACCATCCGAACATCGTGTAGAGCACGATCAGGAGGCCAACAGCAAAGATACCCCAACCGGTCAGATCGACACCGAAAATGGAGAATTCCATTTCCTGATGGCCTTTCATCCAACCAATGGCGCCGATGGCCATGACGAAAGCGCCGACCGAGCCGGTAAACGGCCACGGACTGGGCTCGACCAGATGATAGTCGTGGTTTTTGGTGTGTGCCTCAGCCATAGGCGTGCTCCCCAGAGTTCCCAAATACCGTCGCGTCCATCGCCACGGTTCTATAGCCTATCTTCCGCGACCGGACCGTCCTGGGCCCGCGCCGCAACTGGTTTAACCGGTTCTTCGACCGGATAAAATGTATATGACAACGTGATTTCCTTCACGTGTGTCAGGTTCGGATCCTTCGCCATTTCAGGATCAACGAAGAAGACCACGGGCATTTCCGCTGTTTCGCCGGCCTCAAGAGGCTGCTCGGTAAAGCAGAAGCACTGGATCTTGTTGAAATAGGACCCGGCCTCATTCGGCGTGACATTGAAAACCGACGTGCCGATGGTCCGGTGGTTGGCGTCATTGGTGGCCAGATAAATCATCTGGGCCGTTTCGCCCATTTTCAGTTTGACGGTCTTTATCTTGGGCTTGAACGTCCAGTTCAATGCCGGATTGACATTGCCGTCGAGCCGAACGGTGATCTCACGATCGATGATCACATCGGATTCGGCTTCCGCCCTTTGGGTCGTGCCGCCATAGCCGGTCACCTGGCAGAAAAGCTGGTAAAGCGGAACCGCGGCGTAGGCCGCACCGATCATCGAGACGAACAGGCCGAAGCAGACCAGTCCGACGATCCGGTTCCGGCGCGCAGACTGATCAGGCTGTGGGGCGGGACGGTTGGTCATAGCGATCCTCACAAGGGCCTGGTGAGAACGTCAGGCCCCATCTTCACGATGGTAACCACGTAAAACAGAACAACCAGCGCGGCGAGCACAAGCGCGATCGCGATCGACCGCGATCGACGGTTTTTCTGCTGTTTCTCGGTCAGTTTCACGCCATCATCTTCCATGATCAACCTCAGACCAGCCGTGCCAGAAGGTTTTCGCCCAGAAGGAGAGCGAAAATCAGGAAGAGATAAAGGATCGAATAGCTGAAGAGGCGGACCGCGGCCTTGCGTGCGGCGTCGCCTTCGCGCTTCCGCCAGACATTGAAGGCGAGCGCTACGAAACCGACACTCAAGACAGACGACACGGCGCCATAAACCGGGCTCGCGAAACCGAGCAGATACGGACTGACCACGATTGGCGCGAGGATGACCGCATAGGCGAGGATCTGCGTACGGGTGGCGGATTCACCTGCCACGACCGGCATCATCGGGATGCCGGCGGCCCGGTAGTCCCCGCTCTTGAAGAGCGCCAGCGCCCAGAAATGGGGCGGCGTCCACATGAAGATGATCAGGAACAGGATCAGGCTTTCCATGCTGACATTGCCCGTCACGGCCGCCCAGCCGATCATCGGAGGGAAAGCACCAGCCGCGCCACCGATGACGATGTTCTGCGGCGTGGAGCGCTTCAGCCACATGGTGTAGATCACCACATAGAAGAAGATCGTGAAAGCGAGAAAGGCCCCGGCAAACCAGTTCACCACGAGACCCAGGGTCAGCACGGAGCCGAGCGAGAGCGTCAGGCCGAATGCAAGGGCCTCGTCGGGGGTGATCTTGCCTGCGGGTATCGGACGCTTCTGGGTGCGCGACATGATGCGGTCGATGTCGGCATCGTACCACATGTTCAGCGCTCCGGACGCCCCGGCGCCGATGGCGATGCACAGAAGGCCTACGCCCGCAAGAACCGGATGCAGCTGACCAGGCGCCAGCATCATGCCGACGAAGGCCGTGAAGATCACCAGTGACATGACACGCGGCTTCAACAGCGCGATGTAGTCACCGACCGATCCCATTCCGCCGTCCCAGGTGGCGTCGTCTCCGGTCATCATTTCGTGGCGCTCTGCGAGCGACATGCGGCCTATCCTTATTCTCTTCCTAAACCGACGACGGTTCGCGCGCCGGTGCTTTTTATGTTGCGGCACCGCGCCGGACAGCGCGATGCCGAATGTCGGTACCGGCCGGTGCCCCCTTCGGGATCAACCGGCCGTTTGCCGTTACTTGATGCGCGGCAGCGTCTCGAACTGGTGGAACGGCGGCGGGGACGACAGGGTCCACTCGAGCGTCGTCGCACCTTCGCCCCACGGGTTGTTTCCGGCAACACGCTTCTTGGAGAAGGCCTCGACGATACCGAAGAGGAACACCAGAACCGCGAAGGCGGAGATGTAGGAGCCGATGGAGGAGACCTGGTTCCAGCCGGCCAGCGCATCCGGGTAGTCGATGTACCGGCGCGGCATGCCGGCAAGACCCAGGAAGTGCTGCGGGAAGAAGACCAGGTTCACGCCGATGAAGGTGATCCAGAAGTGCAACTTCCCGATCGTTTCATTGTACATGTACCCGAACATCTTCGGGAACCAGTAGTACCAGGCCGCGAAGATCGCGAACACGGCACCGAGCGACAGAACGTAGTGGAAGTGAGCCACAACGTAGTAGGTGTCGTGCAGAGCGCGGTCGAGACCGGCGTTGGCGAGCTGCACCCCGGTCACACCACCAATGGTGAACAGGAAGATGAAGCCGATTGCCCAGACCATCGGAGTGCGGAACTCGATGGAGCCGCCCCACATGGTGGCGATCCAGGAGAAGACCTTCACACCTGTCGGCACCGCGATGACCATGGTGGCCGCCACGAAGTAGGCCTGCGTGTCGACCGACATGCCGACCGTGTACATGTGGTGTGCCCACACGATGAAGCCGACGACACCGATGGCGACCATGGCGTAAGCCATGCCAAGGTAACCGAAGACCGGCTTGCGGGAGAAGGTGGAAATGATGTGGCTGATGATGCCGAAGCCCGGCAGGATCAGGATGTACACTTCCGGATGGCCGAAGAACCAGAACAGATGCTGGAACAGGATCGGATCACCACCGCCGGCCGGATCGAAGAACGTCGTGCCGAAGTTCCGGTCCGTCAGCAGCATGGTGATGCCACCGGCCAGAACCGGCAGGGACAGCAGCAGCAGGAAAGCGGTGATCAGCACGGACCAGGCGAACAGCGGCATCTTGTGCAGGGTCATACCCGGCGCACGCATGTTGAAGATCGTGGTGATGAAGTTGATCGCCCCGAGGATCGAGGAGGCACCGGCAATGTGCAGCGACAGGATCGCCATATCCATGGCCGGCCCGGGCTGACCGGTGGTCGACAGCGGCGGGTAGATGGTCCAGCCACCGCCCACACCGTAGGCGCCGGGCGCGCTCGGCATGAAGGCCGAGAGCAGCAGCAGCAGGAACGCCGGCGGCAGGAGCCAGAAGGAGATGTTGTTCATGCGCGGGAACGCCATGTCCGGCGCGCCGATCATGATCGGAACGAACCAGTTGGCGAAACCACCGATCAGGGCCGGCATGACCATGAAGAAGATCATGATAAGGCCGTGCGCCGTCGTGAAGGCATTGAACATGCTCTTGCCGGCATCGATCGCAGAAGCGCCTTCGTCCACGCCGTAGACCATCTGCGCGAGACCGTGGAAGATCTGAATGCCCGGCTCAGCCAGTTCCCACCGCATCATCACGGACAGGAAACCACCGATGATGCCCGCCGTGATCGCGAAGATCAGGTACATCGTGCCGATGTCTTTGTGGTTCGTTGAATAAACGTAGCGGCGCCATCCTGTCGGATGATCGTGCGCTGCGTGAGCGTCGGTCGCAGCCATGCTTGTGCTCCCTCGTAGATTTCACAGGCTGCGCGCTTGTTTGCCCTGAGCGCGCAGCTTCCCCAGTTTCGATGCCGTCCGGAAGCTTACCGTGCGGCGACCTTCATATTCGCCGTAGCGGTGTCGGCAGCGGCAGACTTGCGCGCGGCGTCAATTTCGGCCAGCAGCTGCTGTTTTGCCACGTCGACGTCCTCCTTGGCGGCCTCGACCCAGGCATCATACTGCTCCTGGGTGACGACACGGATGGCGATCGGCATAAAGGCATGATCCTTGCCGCACAGTTCGGAGCACTGACCATAGTAGATGCCGGTGTTGCGGGCACGGAACCAGGTTTCGTTCAGGCGCCCCGGAACAGCGTCCACCTTGACGCCGAATGAGGGCATTGCGAAAGAGTGCAGCACGTCCGCGGCGGTCACCTGGACACGCACGGTCTTGTCCACCGGCACCACCATCGAATAGTCGACAGCCAGAAGACGCGGCACCTGCGATAGCTCGAGACCACGGGCCTCGGCGGCTTCCTCGCGCTCTTTGTCGCTCATCATGATGGAATCGAAGCTGACATCCTCCATGCCTTCGTCGGCATACTCATAACCCCAGTACCACTGGTAACCGGTCACCTTGACCGTCATGTCGTATTCCGGGATGTCGAGCTGCTTGAAGAGAAGGCGGAACGATGGAATTGCGATCACGACAAGGATCAGGATCGGCACGATCGTCCAGGCCACTTCGATCATCGTGTTATGCGATGTCCGGGACGGGGTCGGATTGGCCTTGGAATTGAACCGCACCATCACGGTCACCAGCAAGGCCAGGACGAAAAGCGTGATGACGGTGATGATTCCGAGTGTCAGACTGTTAAACGCATGGATGCCGTCCATGACCTCGGTATCGGACGTCTGCAGCCCGAGCTGCCACGGCTTGATTCCGGATTCAGCCAGAACCGCCCCAGTTGAAGCGGTCAGTGCAGCCGCACCGCCCGTCAGCTTCATGAGACGCTTGAGGATAGCCTTCACGTCTTCGCTCCCTTCCCTCTTAATCCGCCACATCTCAGGCGGACCACGCATGCCTATTTCCCGGACCGTAAAGCCCGCTCAACATTTAGGCAGAACCCTGCCAAAGAAACGGCATTTCAATCCAGATTTGCCGCATCATAACCACAATCGCCAATGTAGCGCGATCTCGCCCGTAGCTGGAGCGGCGATCTGCCGCATGCATCATACTAGAGGCTTAATGCCGCACAAAAAACACAACAATCGGCTATCTGCAATGGTGTTGCGGGTAATTATTTCATGGCGGCGCGTACCTCTCCAGTTGATATTTATCAATGACTGCCCGAATTCCGCTAAAAAACCAAGGAATATGCTGTCGACGACGCCTACGGGCTGGTCATGGACACCCTGTTGCGGCAATGTCGCCGATGAAATCTGACGCCGATTCGTCTTCCGGATACCGGTTGATAACCGATGTGATCCGGACCGGAATCGACTGGCGCAATTGACTGGAGGAATCTTTGTCGATCCGTTCGTTGCAATACCCTACCGCATTTCTCCGGACGCTGGCCGGGCATTACGGCAAGAAACGATACAAGCCACTGCTGGCCGTGAGCATGATTGCGGCAGGCCTTGCGACTTCCATCCTGCCAGTGGCGGCGCAGGGCGAAGTCAAAGCCACCCACGGCGACTGGCAGATGCGTTGCGATACGCCGCCGGGCGCCTCAAGCGAGCAATGTGCCCTGATCCAGAACGTGACGGCCGAAGACCGTGAAAACGTGGGCCTGTCGGTCATCGTCCTGAAGACCGCCGACAAGCAGGCACGAATCCTCCGGGTTCTCGCCCCTCTCGGCGTGCTGCTACCCTCCGGGCTGGGGCTCAGGGTCGATGACGCGGATATCGGACGGGCTGGGTTCGTCCGCTGCCTTCCGAACGGCTGCATTGCAGAGGTCATCCTGGAAGATGCATTGCTGGCCAAGCTGAAGGCCGGCGGACAGGCGACCTTCATCATTTTCCAGACACCGGAAGAAGGCATCGGCATTCCGATCTCCCTCAACGGATTTTCCGCGGGCTTCGACGCCCTGCCCTGATCGAAGGTTCGCAGGTTTCCGCCTGACGCCTCGGCTGCGGCCCAAGGGGCCCAAGGGGTACGTGCTCGAGTGCAAAGGATCAGGCAGATGGGGTGGGCTTGTCCTGCTCGTCGACGGTGGCCTTGAGGCGCGGTGTGACGCCGTGGAGCCGGTCGGTGCCCGCGAAGGGGCCGTCGGTCATTTCCATGGCGAGACGTTCCTTATCGCGGCGGCGGACGTCTTCCTCGATCTGGGCGATGCGGTCGACTGGAATGCCGAGCCGTTCAAGGGCCGCCTTTCCGAAGGCAACGCTCGATTCGAATGTTTCCCTGATCTGGTAGTCGACGCCCAGTTTCGTCAGCACGAGAGCATGCGCCCTGTCCGTCGCCCGACAGAACAGGAGCGCCTCGGGGAACCCTTCGCGCAACAGTTCGATCGACTTGCTCATCACACGGTCATTTTCGATGCACATCGCGATCAGGGCCGCCTTGCCCGCTCCCGCGGCAGCAAGAACGTCGGCGCGCGTGGCGTCGCCATAATAGACTTTGTAGCCGAGCTTGCGCGCATAGGCGATCCGGTCCGGGCGGTTGTCGATCGCCGTGATTTCCAGGCCTTCCGATGTCAGGATCTGAGCGACCATCATCCCGAACCGTCCGAAGCCAATCACAAGAACGGTCGGCATCGCCTCCTCGAAGGTTTCGATTGCCGGATTTTCGCCCCCCCTCGCCTTCATGCGGCCGGCAATCGCATCAAGACCGAGACAGGCCAAAGGCGTCATCAGCATCGAGATGATGACGATCGCGCTCAGGATGTTGGCGTGCTGGTAGTTCAGGACCTGGCTGCCGATCGCCGCAGTGAACAGAACGAAGGCGAATTCCCCACCCTGGGGCAAGGTCACCGCGACCCGCAGCGCATCGGAATTGGATGATCCGGTTACCCGCGTCAAACCCCAGAGATAGCTGCCTTTTACCAGCATGACGACAACCACTCCCACCAGCACTTCCGTCAGGTGGTTGCGGAGAACGGTAAAATCGAGAGACATGCCGACCGCTATGAAGAACAGGCCCATCAAGAGAGAGCGAAACGGTTCGATATCGGCTTCCAGCGTGTGTTTGAAACTGGACTCCGCCAGAAGGACACCTGCCAGAAAAGCACCCATAGCCATGGACAGGCCGACCGTATGCATCAGGTCCGCACTTCCCAGTGCAACCAGAAGGGCGGCGGTGAGCATGACTTCCCGAGCCCGGCTTCCGGCCAGGAACAGGAAAAGCGGAGACGCCAGATACCGCCCTGCCAGGATAACCGCGGCGACCGCACCGAGCGTCTTGGCGGCTTCCGCCAGAATGCCCGGGCCACCTTCCCCCGTCTCTCCCGGCGCCAGGATGGAAACCATCGCCAGAAGCGGTACGATCGCAATGTCCTGAAGGAGAAGAATTCCGAATGCGCGCTGGCCGTAGGCAGAGGAGAGTTGACCGCGTTCCTGCAGAATCTGGAGCGCGAATGCAGTGGAGGACAAGGCCATGCCGAAGCCGGCGACAAGAGCCGCACCGGTCGGCAGGCCGGCAAGCAAGGCAATGCCGAAGAACGTCAGCCCTGTCAGGACAACCTGTCCGGTTCCCAGACCGAAAATGTCCCGTTTCATGCGCCACAGTTTTTTCGGATCAAGTTCCAGACCGATCACGAACAGCAGCAGAACCACCCCCAGTTCGGCCACATGCAGCACATCCGTACCGGCTTCGATCAGTTTTAAGCCGAATGGGCCGAGGACGACACCGGCAGCGAGATAGCCCACAACCGATCCCAGCCCCAGGCGTTTGGCCAACGGCACCGCCACAACGGTTGCCGTCAGTAGAACAATCGATTCATGAAGAAACGGGGGTACGCCTTCGGCCGCCATTCTGTCTCCCGGATTCTGGTCAAATTCAGATAACCCGGGACTCAGTGTACCCCGAATCGGTAACTCATTTCCGAAGTCCGGAAAGACAGCGGCAATTTGGCAGGCATCGCCCCTTACAGCACTGCCTTTATGACGTCAGACCGCAGTGCCGCCGACCGTCAACGCGTTGATGCGCATGGAAGGCTGGCCGACACCAACCGGAACGCCCTGACCCTGCTTGCCGCAGGTGCCCATGCCGGGGTCGAGCTTCATGTCGTTGCCGATCATGGCGACGCGGGTCAGTGCATCAGGCCCGTTGCCGATCAGCATCGCGCCCTTGACCGGCGCCCCCACCTTGCCGTCCTCGATCTTGTAGGCCTCCGTGCAGGAGAAGACGAACTTGCCGGAGGTGATGTCGACCTGGCCGCCGCCGAAAGCAACCGCATAAATCCCGTTCTTCACCGACGACAGAATTTCTTCCGGCTCCTTGTCACCGCCCAGCATGATGGTGTTGGTCATGCGCGGCATGGGGATATGGGCATAGGACTGGCGGCGGCCGTTGCCGGTCGGATCCATTCCCATCAGCCGGGCGTTCTGCCGGTCCTGCATGTAACCGACAAGGATGCCATCCTCGATCAGGGTGGTGCGGCTGGAGGGTGTTCCCTCATCGTCGACGCTCAAGGAACCGCGCCGATCCGGGATCGTACCGTCGTCGACGATCGTCACGCCGGGAGAAGCCACACGCTGGCCCATGAGCCCTGCGAAGGCCGATGTCTTCTTGCGGTTGAAGTCACCTTCGAGGCCGTGACCGACCGCTTCGTGGAGCAGGATCCCGGGCCATCCCGAACCGAGCACGACATCCAGCGTTCCCGCCGGCGCCGGAACAGCTTCCAGATTGACCAGCGCCTGGCGCAGGGCTTCCTCCACTCCTGCCTGCCAGTTTTCCGGCGTGATGAAACGCTCGAACCCTTCCCGTCCGCCGCAGCCGAAAGATCCGGTTTCCTGGCGCTCGTCGGAGCCGGCAATCACGCTGATGCTCATGCGGACCATCGGCCGCACGTCGCGCACGCGATGACCGTCGGCGCGCAGGATATCGACGACCTGCCACGAGCCGGCGAGCGACGCCGTCACCTGGCGCACCCGCGGATCCTTCGCCCGTGCGTAGGCGTCGATTTCCTGCAGGAGCTTGACCTTGTCCTCGAAGCTCGGTCCGCCGAGAGGGTTGGCATCGGTATAGAGCGACTGGTTGGTCCGGGCAGGGGCAGCCGCATAGGAGCCCGAATGTCCGGTCTTGACGGCACTCACGGCGTCGGCCGCACGCTTCAGCGCGCCTTCGGAGATTTCACCGGAATGGGCATAGCCCGCTGCCTCGCCGGCGACCGCGCGCAGGCCGAAGCCCTGGGCCGTGTCATAATTGGCGCCCTTCAGTCGGCCATTGTCGAAGACAAGCCCTTCCGACTGGCGGTATTCAACGAAAAGCTCGCCGTCATCGGCGCCCGACAGGGCATCGGCTGTGATCCGCCGCGCGGTCTCGAGGCCAAGGCCGGATGTTTCAATGAGATCGGAGGAGATATCGGCCATTGTGAAGTCCCTGTTTCCGGACATCTGACGGCAAGCCGCGGCATTGCCCGCGTTTCTGCCGGTCCGGGTGTGAGAAGTGTCATTTCCCGTAACATAGACATTTTTCAAATGATTTCATCTGTCACGGGAAATTCTCCACGCGCAAGACCCGATCCGATACGGGGATGCCGCCGGGAGAACGGTTGGGACTTGGGCATGGCGTTAAGAGGATATACTGTGTGTCGCCGGTCCAAGACTTGCCCTGCCCCCCCGGACTGCATAGGATCGCGCGAAAGATCGAAGCCGGGCCTGAGCAATCAAAGGGGCCGGAAAAATTGCGACTCCGGATAGCGAACATGATGAACCGTTACGAAAACCCGCGCATGCCGAGCGAAGCCAAAATCCGATATCTCGACGGCGACTATCAGGTCGAAAGCCCGGGTACGTTCGTTCGCTGCGCCGTCACCGGCGCAGCCATTCCGCTGGAAGAGTTGAAATACTGGTCCGTGGAAAACCAGGAGGCTTACGTGGATGCAGCCGCCTCGCTCAAGCGCTACAAGGAAAAGCATCCTGCGAAAGCCTGACGTCAGACAGAGGCGGTACGCCGACGCGACAGGCTGATGCCGTCCTTCATATTCTGCGCCAGCAGCCAGATGTTTGCGGCACCGGCCGTCAGTTCCACTGCCTGGATGCCATAGAACCAGACATCGAATTGTCCGGCCTGGGCACGCAGGGCCAGGAAGACGGCCGACGGCAGCAGAATGCACACTCCGTTCGCCGCGATGATCCGCATTCTGCGCATTTTCCGGGCCACGACCGGCGACCGCCAGCCTTTTCCCAGAACCGCTCCCGAAATCCCGGTCGCCATCATGGCCGGGATCAGTCCGGCCATGGCCCACAGGATCCCGGTCTTTACTCCGGCAACTGCTTCTTCGGTTCCAAACAGCTCTGAAATCAGCGTCGCGCTCCAGAACACGGAAATCATAACCAGCGCCAGACCACCGGCAGACGCATGCAATATTGCTTTCATCAGTCACACTCCATTTGAATAGCATGCTATCTATATAGCACTTGCATAGCGTGCTATGCAATGCGTAGATAACCTGATGACATTCAAAAAGCTGCAATCGGCGGGTTATCTTGCCAACCACATGGCGCGGCTATTCGCTGTCGCCCTGCACAGGGATATCGCCCCCCTCGGATTGGCGCCGGCCCAGTTCATGACCCTCCTGGAACTCTGGTCGGAGGAAGGCCTGACCCAACGCGACCTGATCCGGCGCCTGGACGTCGAGCAGGCGACAGTGGCCAATACCCTGTCACGCATGGAGCGTGACGGCCTGATTGTCCGAAAACCGCATCCGGCGGACCGGCGCGCCCAATCCGTCTGGCTCACCGACAAGGCGAAGGCGCTGGAGGCCCCGGCGAAGGCCGCGGCAACCGCCGTCAATGAGAAGGCGCTCGTCTCCCTGTCCGAGGAGGAAAGAAACGCCTTCGTCGGTGTGATGGGACGGGTGATCGCCAACCTTCAACGATCAGGCTGATTTCAACGCTTGAACGTCCGCGACCGTTTGATCTCGCGAATAAGGCCGATCAGACGGTCCTCGCCTTCGATTTTCATCGTCACGTTCAAAACGGCAGACCGCGAGGCCAGCCAGCGGAAAATCTCGTGTCGGGCGGTCTTCAGCCGGACCATGTCCTTCGATGTGGTCACCAACTGAAACCCCTCGGCCTCTGCCTTCGTCAGCAAGGCCTGGGCTTCCTTTTCGGTAAATCCATGGTGGTCGGCAAAAGCACGGGTTTCAGCGACATCCAGCCCCAGTCTTTCCAGAGTGGCGAAAAATTTTCGCGGCCGCCCGATCCCGGCATAGGCCAGCAGGGAAACTTCCCGCAGCAACTCCGTGTCGTCGGCTTCAAGGGATGCGGTGCAGATTGGCAATCCCTTGCGGGAAGCGAGATGAACGGCCTGCCGCGCCGCCTCGCCTTCGCCCACGACCACGAGGACATCGGTCTTGAGGATTTGCGTGTTCACCGGAGCGCGCAAGGGGCCTGCCGGAAGACAGTGTCCGTTTCCAAGACCGGTCTCGGCATCCACCAGGACGATGCTCAGATCCTTGTGCAGCGCGGGATTCTGAAAGCCGTCATCCATGAGGATGATATCGGCATCGAGACCACCGATCAGCCTTGCGCCGGCAACCCGGTCGGCTGAAATGACCGTCGGCGCCTGCCGGGCCAGCAGCAGCGCTTCATCGCCGACGGTCGCCGCATCATGCTCGAACGCATCGACAACCAGCGGCCCCTCTTCCGAACCACCGTAGCCGCGCAGCAGAAAGGCAGGCTTGTAGCCTTCCGCTTTCAGGCGCTCCGCCAGCCGAAGACTGAACGGCGTCTTGCCGGCACCTCCGACGACAAAGTTACCAATGCAGATGACTGGCACCGAGGCTCGGCCTTGCGGATCTTGCAGCATCCGTTGCCCGGCAATGCGTCCGTAGATGAGGGATGGCAGGAAAAGAACTAGCGCCTGCCAACTGAAACCCCGCCACCAGAAATCAGGCGCATGTTTCATCCCGCAACTCCATCCCCGGAGGGCCGGACCGCCCTCGCAACAAGGGGTTCCAGATATTCCAGGGTCTGTTTCAGCGCACCGCGCCCGCTTTCGACAATTTCCGCGGCCTGTGCCACCTGCCGTTCCCGCTCCTCATCGCCCGTTTGCAGCGCCAGAACCGCCTCGGCCAGCATTGCCGGATCATCAACCCTTTTGGCCGCCTCCCCCGCCCAGAGGGATTTGTAGATCGCATGCGCATTGGCCACGTTCGGGCCAGAGAGAATGGCTGCACCGAAGCTTGCCGCCTCCAGTGGGTTATGTCCACCGACATCGGCGTAAGAGCCACCGAGAAACGCGATCGGCGCCAACCGGTAAAACAGCGCCATTTCTCCAAGCGTATCCCCCAGATAGACTTGGGTTTCAGCTTCGGGCAGTTCTTTCCGGCTGCGCCGGGCCAGTGAATAGCCCTGCGCTTCGATCGTCTCTTCGATCGCGTCGGCGCGCACCGGGTGTCTCGGAACCAGAATCAGGAGGCAATCGGGCAGTCTGTCCAGGAGTGTGCGGTGCGCCCGCAGGACAATTTCCTCCTCGCCCGGATGGGTCAGCGCCGCCAGCCAGACGGGCCGGGCGCCGATCGCCGCCCTCAACCGATCCACTTGCGTATGATCCGCCTCCTTCGGACGGGCATCGAATTTCAGGTTGCCGGGGCAGATCACATCGCGACATCCCAGTGTTTTCAGCCGTTCGGCATCCGCAGGCGTTTGCGCGAGCGCGATATCCAGACAGCCGAAGAGATAAGCCGCTGCTGCGCGCAAGCGCGACCAGCCCTTGAAGCTGCGGTCGGACATGCGGCCGTTGATCAGAATGAAGGGAATTTGCCGTTCATGAATTGCAACGAAAACCCCCGGCCAGATCTCCGATTCCACGGTCATGGCCATATCCGGCCGCCAGTGGTCGAGAAAGGCGCGGACGAAACCGGGGCTGTCGAAGGGCACGAACTGGTGAAGAGCGCGGTCGGGTAACCTTGCCGCAGCCAATTCGGCCGAGGTTCGGGTGACCGTGGTCAGAACGACGAAGACCCCGCGATAGCTGAGGGCTTCAATCAGCGGCAAGACCGAGTTCGTCTCGCCGACGCTGGCGGCGTGGATCCAGATCACCGGACCGGCCGGGCGGTCAATGGCGGACCGACCCCATTTCTCGTTTCCCCTTGCCGGATCGTCCTTGCCCGCCCGGCATCGCACCAGGTGCACAAGCCGGTACAGGGGGGCTGCAAGCCTTGAGACGGCCAGATAAAGCGTCACCAGCAAGGGCCGGGCTTCAGCCATCGCTCCGCCCGACGAGCTCATAGGCCCGCTTCGTTATCTCGGAAAGCCGGTCCTCGACCACTTTCCGGGCTTCTTCGATCTGTTCGTCATCGGCGCCGGCGGGAACAAAAATCGGTTCGCCGATCGCAATCGCCCCCCTGCCGAAGGGCAGATTGATGCTTGCCTTGTCCCAGGTGTTCAGCTCGATGCTGCGACTGGTCGCAACTGCCACGGGCACAATCGGGCGGCCGGAATGTTTGGCGAGCTGCACGATCCCCGCCCCGGCGATCCGCGCCGGCCCCTTCGGCACGTCGGCCGTCAGGGCGACGAGGTTCCCCTCGTTAAGAGCGCGCATGGCCTCTATAAAGCCACGCAGACCGCCGCGCTTCTTGATCTGATGCTTCTTTTGACTTCCGGATGCTCGGATCAGCCCGATTCCCAGCTTCCGGACCGCGACCGCATTGACCTCCCCATCCGCCGATCTTGAAATCATCACCTTCGCGGGCCAGTCCGCCGGCCGACTGAAAGGCATCATGAAATGTTGTCCATGCCACATGGCCACCAGAAAGGGGCGTTCCGGATAGAGGCGTTCATAGATATCCGGCGGATCGACAACAAACCGGTTGGTCCGATAGACGAATTTCAGGTAGCCAGCCATCAGGGAGCCAATCGCCTTCAGAATAGCAGGATGGCGACCGTATTTCTTTAGCATCTTTTCAGAAGTCCAAACGGGCCTTGCTCAGGTCCTCAGGCAGTTGCTTCGGGATCCAGCAGCCGGTGCATGTGGACGATGAAATAGCGCATATGCGCATTGTCGACGGTGGCCTGGGCCTTTGCCTTCCAGGCCTCGTAGGCCTTGGCGTAGTTCGGGTAGATACCGACGATATCCAGATCCTCAAGATCCCGGAACGTCAAACCTTCCGGACTTTCCAGTTCGCCACCGAACACGAGATGCAGGAGCTGTTTGGAAGATTCGGTTTCGCTCATTGTTCAAATCCCGCTGCTTGGAACACCGTACCGGCTATTGGCCGACGGCTGCTGAGATGATATCGCAAACGGGCCGGACAAGGCGCTGTGGCGCCGCTATCAGGCCCGGGTGCCGGGTGCTGGCCTTGTTGTAGGTGACCCCGTTCCCGTCAAGGTCGGTCAACCTGCCGCCCGCTTCCTGCACCAAAAGATCGGCAGCCGCAAGATCCCAATCGCTCGGACCGCTGCGCGCCGCGGCAACTTCGACCCGTCCCGCGGCCACGAGAGCGATCCTGTAGGCCAGCGACCGGACGTTCGGCATGCGTTCGAACCCGGCGCTCAAAATATCATCGTTCGCCACGATCGAATGCGGACCGGACAGGCGCGCGCCCTCGACAGAACCATGGCCGGAAACGGTAATCTTCTCGCCATTCAACCGGGCGCCACGGGTCGCAACGGCCGAGAACAGTTCCCGGCGAACGGGACAATAGACCACACCGGCCACCGGCCGGCCGTGATCGACAACCGCCAGCGCCACCGTCCATTCATCGCCTCCGGCCAGAAAAGCGCGTGTCCCGTCGATCGGATCGACGATGAAGGTTCTCGGACAGGCGAGACGCTCCTTGTCGTCGACCGCTTCCTCCGACAGCCAGCCGTAGTCGGGCCGGGCCGTGCGCAGCACTTCCGCAAGGTAGCCGTCGACCGCCATATCGGCCTCGGAAACCGGCGACTTGTTGTCCTTGAACCAGGTCCTCGGATCGCCGCCGAAAAAGGAAAGTGCGATATCACCGGCCTGCCTCGCCGCATCTTCCAGCAAGGCGAGATCGTCCAGGTTCGGATCAGTCTCCGGCAAGGGCCAGTCCTTCTATCAGGATCGACGGGCTCGCCACCGAATAGCGCGCATCAAGGTCGCTCGCCGGCACCAGCCGGGCAAACATGTCCTTCAGATTGCCCGCGATGGTAATCTCGCTGACCGCCTGGACCGGTTCACCGTTCTCGAACCAGAAGCCGGCAGCTCCGCGTGAATAGTCGCCGGTCACGCCGTTGACCCCGTGCCCGATCAAATCGGTCACCAGCAGGCCTTCTCCGACCTCCTTCATCATTTCCTCCGGAGACTTCGCACCGGGGTTGAGCGTCAGGTTGGTCGGACCGGGCGCCGTACCGGAGCCGCCGCGATGGGCGCGTCCATTTGGCTCAAGTCCCAATTCTCTGGCCGAAGCACTGTCCAGGAACCAGTGCTTCAAAGTCCCGTCGTCGATCATGTTCAGAACGTTCGCTCCCGTCCCCTCGCCGTCGAAAGGCCGGGTCGCCGCCCCTCTCGGCTTGAAGGGATCATCGACGATGGTGATCCCCGGCGCAAAGATCCGCTCGCCCATCTTGTCGCGCAGGAAGCTGGAGCCTCGCGCTACAGACGCGCCGTTGATCGCCCCGCCCAGATGCCCGAGCAGACTGCGCGCGGCGCGTGATTCATAAAGAACGTTGGTGGTTCGGGTCGACACCTTTCGCGGATTGAGCCGGCGCACCGCCCGTTCGCCTGCCCGCCGGCCGATGTCGGCCGGGTTTTCCATGTCTTCGAAAAACGTGCGGTAATCGTAGTCGTAGTCGCGCTCCATCCCGGTGCCCTCACCGGCGACCGCCGTCATCGATAGACCATAACGCGATGTCAGGTAGGCGCCGGAGAAGCCGTGGCTCGTTGCCAAAACGACACCGGCAAGGCGCGTGGACGCGCCGGCCCCACCCGACTTGGTCACACCTGCGACCGCAAGCCCCGCTTCCTCCGCTTCACGAGCCAGGTCCGTGAGGGCGCTGGCGTCCAGTTCCCTGGTATCCAGCATTTCCAGCTCGGGAAGGCTGGTCAGCAGCCGTTTCTGATCGGCCAGCCCGGCAAAGGGGTCTTCCGGTGCGACCCTGGCCATGGCGACGGCCCGTTCCGCCAGCCCTTGCGGGTCGTCTATCGTGTTTGCCGACACGGAAGCGGTGCGTTTGCCGACGAAAACCCGAAGGGTCACGTCATCCCCTTCCGCACGATCGGTTTCCTCGACCTTGCCGTCACGCACATCGACTGAAAGTGAAACACCGGTAATCGCGACCGCGTCGCACGCATCCGCTCCGGCTTTCTTTGCGGCCTCCAACAGGCGCGCCGCCCGGCTTTCCAGTTCGCTCTGGTCAATCATGTCTGACATGGATCTCGGTTCTCCTGATTGCGGGATTGTTTAGGACGATGTCCTGCCAAGGGCAAGGAGCGGTGACAAACACCAGGGTTCACAAAACATGAATACAACAGTGAGAATTCAGTAACCCTCTTGAAAATCAGACTTTTTTAACTGTGCCTGTTAAGCTGATCGGCACACCATGCTGCTAGATTGACCTCATTCGCGAGACCAGAAACATAACAGGTCCGACGGAGAGGCAAATTGGGACGTCAAACAGTATATGAGGCGGCCACCGACGCCGGGGCGAGTACGGGCTATCCGCTCGACCCCGGCCGTTTTCCGCTGACATTTCAAGGCAAGGCCGGCACGTTTTCGGGCAACGATAACGATGTCCGGACCGTCGAAGTCAATCTTGATCGGGAACGTGCATTGATAAACCCCATCGCCTGCGATGCATCGCTCGGCACCGTGGTTCCCGTGAAAGCATTCGATGGCGTTATGGTCCAGGTCGCTCCGGCCGATCAAAACGGAACCGTCTGCGCGAAACTCATCCTCAAACATCCCGACGAAGGCCTTTCGATTCTGTTGGCTGAAACGGCAAAGCCGGAAGAACTCGCGGCGATCTGGCCCGCCTGGTCGAAATCGCTCGGCCTGCCGATGCTGGTCTGCGACCTGGGCGGCAAGGTCAAACCGATCGAAGCCTATTCGGCCCGTCCGTCCGCCGGCCCCTCGCCGCGACGGAAGCTGGCCCTCCTGACCGGGCGCAGACCGCGCTTCCTGGTCCGGCGCAAAACCGGTTCCGGACCAACCGCTGGATTGGTCCACCGAGGCGAGCGAGAGATCATCGCCCGGAGCTGATCCGTAAAATCATATCGCGAAAATTATCAATATCGTAAGGTAGTATTGACGAATTCCCGCTAGATATGACGGATCATTCCGTCCAATGGACCACGTGTATGCGCGGTCCGGGAAACAAAGAAACATGCCGGTCGACGCATCTACATTGCTAATCGCCATCACGGTGGTCCATCTTGCAGGAGGAATTCTGTTCTTCCTCGTCTGGCGTCTGTTTTCGAACCGGTTCGAAGCCCAAATCTCCAGCATCGGCATCTGGTCTTTGACACATCTGTTTCTCGGGCTCGGAAACGTGATGGTCGGCCTCCGTACGTTTATTCCAGACTGGGCAAGCATCGTGATGGGCAATGCGCTCCTGCTGTTCGGAGTTGGCCTGGCGCGGATGGCCATCAGCGTCTTTTTTGGACGAAAGCCATTCGTTGTACTGGCCGCATTGCCCGGGATCCTCTGGCTGGCCTTATGCGCCTATCCGCCCTTTGTGGAGAATACCACCGTCCGGATTATCTCAGTCCAGATTGCCCTCGGCGCCAGCCTGGTCTGGATCTCACTGCTTTGCTTCACCCGCAACCGCGACAATCTTTACACGGCGCGTCTCAACGGGGTGACCACATTCGTCCTGGCGGCAGGCAGCGCCTATTACGCCATCAACGCCTATGCGGCCCATGACCCGTCGCTGCCGTTCACCTTCCAGCGCGATTTTGCCAAGATCTACCTGCTGTGCGCCCTGCTTTGCACGGTTGCAGCGATCATCCTGATCTTCGCGATGATCATCGAGAAGGAGCAGCTCTTCTTCCGGAGCCAGGCCCGGATGGATCCGCTTACGGGTCTGGCCAACCGGCGGGCCTTCGGCGAACAGGTCAACGCGTGGATCGCCAATCAGGACAGCACGCACGCGCCGTTTGCGATCGCCATTTTCGATATCGACCGGTTCAAGGACGCCAATGACAAATACGGTCAAGTGCTCGGCGATGCCATTCTTCAGCTCCTCGCGCGGATCTGCGATGACAGCGCCAGCGAAGACCGGATCTTCGCGAGCCACCTGAACGGCGACTGCTTTGCTGTCTTTTACGGCGGCCTCCCTGTCGGAAAGGCAGCGCTGCTGGCCGAGCAGATCCGGCAGCAATACGCCAGATCCAGCGAAAGTGCGACGGAAGGCCGTCTGCGGTCGACGCTCAGTGCGGGTTTGAGCGGAGGAGATATCGGCGAAACCGATGTTCAGGATGCCCTGCGCGCTGCGGACCTTGCGCTTGCCAATGCTAAGCGCCGCGGCCGCAACCGGCTGGCAATGTCCGTCGCCACGAGCAGCACCTCGTCTTCCGACAGCGCACCGGACAAGCCGCGCACCTCTGCCCGGCTCCGGCAAGATCTTTCTCGGAACTCAAGGGTGGCTTGATACCGTTCCAACCACTTGTTTCCCGGTCACCTTTACCGCTTTTGCTCTTGTTTCAAAGCCAGTGGATCAGGCCGTCAACGACGAACCCCGCAAACAGGATCCAACCATAGGTGCCGTTGGTTCGGAAAAGCTTCAGACACTGGTCCGGATCATCGATATCCAGAACGATTGCCTGCCACGCCAGATGAGCTGCTCCAATGACGATGCCGGCGAAGGCGGCCGGTCCCGCATCGGCGAGGCTCGCGGCCAGGATGAACAGCGCCGTCGCCGCCGCATAGAGCAGAAACATTGCGGGTTTCGTCCATGCGCCGAACAGGCGCGCCGTTGATTTGACGCCGACCAGCGCGTCGTCCTCCTTGTCCTGGTGGGCGTAGATGGTGTCGTAGCCGATCGTCCAGCAGATACCGCCGATGTAAAGCACCACCGGCGCCCAGCTCAAGGACCCGAAGGCCGCAGCCCAGCCCATCAGTGCGCCCCATGAAAAGGCCAGCCCCAGGAAGAACTGAGGCCAATTGGTTATGCGTTTCATGAACGGATAGATGGCGACCGGCAGCAGCGAGGCAACGCCGAGCCCGATGGTGAAGGTATTGAACTGGACCAGCACCACAAGCCCCACCAGGGCCTGCAGCACCAGGAAGATCTTTGCCTGTGTCCGGCTGACCTGGCCAGCGGGGATCGGCCGCGAGCGCGTCCGTTCGACCTGAGCATCGATGTCCTCGTCCACCAGATCGTTATAGGTACAGCCCGCCCCGCGCATGGCCACCGCGCCGATCAAAAGGAGCACAAGGTGCCACAGGTTCGGCCAGGGTGCTTCCTGCGCGATTGAAGCCAGTGCCGCTGACCACCAGCACGGCCAAAGCAGAAGCCACCAGCCGATCGGCCGCTCCCAGCGGGCAAGGCGCGCGTAAGGCCTCGCCCAGGCCGGCAGATGCGTGTCGACCCAGTGGCGCTTGACCGCATCCGCAACGGGACCGGTATCCTTCGTCGAAAAAAACATGGGCTACGGTTTAACCTGACAGGCTTTCAGTTGCGAGATCTTTGTCATCACACCACGTCCGGGGAGCTCAGGCCGCCGGACCGACGACCCGGTTCCTGCCTGAACTCTTGGCCTGATAAAGCCGGCTATCGGCTTTTTCGAACAGAGCCTTGATGGTTCGCCCGTCTTCCGGCGCACTCGCAACCCCGATACTGACCGTCACCTTTTCCGGCAGATAGATCACCGAGAAGCGCTCGACGAGCTTGCGGATCCGCTCCGCCAGGGAACATGCAGCCTCACTGCCTAAACGATCGCAGATCAGCACGAATTCCTCGCCACCGTATCTGTAGAGATGATCGTCTGAACGCAGGTTCTCCTGCAGCAATCGAGCTATCGTCTTCAGGACCTCGTCACCGGCCTGGTGTCCGAGCCGGTCATTGACGGCCTTGAAAAAATCGATGTCGATAACGAGGAAACTGACGGGACTGTTCCGTTCCAGTCCCGACTTCAAAACGTCGGGTGCAGTGGTGTCGTAGTGCCGGCGGTGAAATGCGCCTGTCAGATGATCCTTGTTTACGACCTGCAGCAGGTCCTCATAGCGCTCCCGGTAGGTCAGGACCTGGAAAGCATCCTTGAACGACCGATTGGTCAGCCAGGAATTCTCATCATCGAAGAATTTCAGGTAAATCATGAAAAACAACGTATAGACGAGAGCGGCAGCCATTTTTGCGGCCCAACCGCCAAAAAACACATCGATCGGAACCTGGGTGACATATCGAAGCGCCAGATAAAATCCCGCCTGGTCGAAGGTCAGAACGATCGCTCCGCAGATCAGGAACCGCAGGCACAAATGCCGGCCGAACCATTTTCCCAGCCGCTCATAGAGCAGAATGATCGCAATTGAATCGATGAACAGGAGACTGGTTCCCCAGACCATGAGCCAGCCCATCTCGTCGACAAAGCCGATATCCGGCACGCGGCCTCCCACGGCGCCGATCGTGTCATGGTTCCGTAGAAGCATCACCAGGGCAACGATCAGGAAATTGCCAATGAGAAGGCCATAGATCGGCTGGCGCGCGACCAGCGCATCCTCGCGAATGTAAAGCAACAGGATCATCAACAACTTGCCGGAAAAGAGCACGGTCGAGCCGGGCGACAGGATTCCGACAGGTGTCATTACGTAATAAACACTCGCCAGATAGGTCTCCAGAAAGTGCATGACTCCCAGCGCGCACATGAACACACCGATGCCTATCACCCGACGGGCATGCAGAAGTGCCATCATGACGGTGAAGTAGACGGTGGCCTGCGCCACAAGTAGAAGCGTATTCGCGAGGACCATGCCTTTCTGTAGCAACACTAAATATTTTCACAAGCCCTCGGCTGCACCTTAAGAAGGCACCGGCCGTCTTATATGCAAAATATTCAATGCATTACGTTGCGGCACCCTAAACCCGCACCCGGAAACCGCCCGCGGTTGTGGGCAGACCGTACCCGTCGCATTGCCGATCCGAACCCGGCATGCTAGGTGACCGCGGATCTTACCGAACTGCGGGAGCGGGGTTCCCGCAGCATATCCGCAATGCCTTGAGAGACAGCCCGCCATGAACATCCTGCTGATCGGTTCCGGTGGCCGCGAACATGCCCTCGCCTGGGCGATCTCCAATTCGCCGCTTTTGACCAAACTTTATGCATCGCCGGGCAATGCAGGGATCGCGCAGGTCGCCGATCTCGTGTCCCTTGACATCGAAGACCATGCGGACGTGATCGCCTTCTGCAGGGACAAGGCAATCGATTTCGTCGTCGTCGGACCGGAAGCACCGCTGGTCGCCGGTCTGGTCGATGATTTGACCGCCGCCGGCATAAAGGCTTTCGGCCCGACCAGGGCCGCGGCCCAGCTGGAAGGATCCAAGGCCTTCACCAAGGGCGTTTGCGACGAAGCCGGCATTCCAACGGCAGCCTACGCGCGCTTCGACACCAAGGATCCGGCGCTGGCCTATTTGCGGGAAAAAGGCGCGCCGATCGTGGTAAAGGCAGATGGGCTGGCCGCCGGCAAAGGCGTTGTCGTGGCCATGACGCTCGATGAGGCGGTCGAGGCCGTCGAGGCCTGTTTTGACGGCAGTTTCGGCGACGCCGGTGCTGAAGTCGTCATCGAGGAATTCCTGACCGGCGAGGAAGCCAGTTTCTTCGTCCTCGTCGATGGCACCACCGCACTGCCACTTGCAACGGCACAGGACCACAAGCGCGCCTTCGACGGCGACCAGGGCCCCAACACGGGCGGCATGGGCGCTTATTCACCCGCTCCGGTCATGACCGAGGAACTCGTCGCGCGCACGCTTTCGGAGGTCATCGAGCCGACGGTCGCAACAATGGCCAGACGCGGCATGCCCTTCAAGGGCGTGCTTTATGCCGGACTGATGATTACCGACGAAGGGCCCAAGCTGATCGAATACAACACCCGCTTCGGCGATCCCGAATGTCAGGTGCTCATGGTCAGGCTGAAGGACGATATCCTGACCCTGATGCTCGCCGCTGCGGATGGAACCCTGGACAAGGTCTCGGCCCGGTGGAAAGACGATGTGGCCATGACCGTGGTGATGGCCGCCAAGGGATATCCAGGATCCTACCAGAAGGGTACCGAGATCCGGAACCTGGAGGACGCCGCGCTGGATCCCGATATCGAAATCTTCCATGCCGGCACCAAGGCCGACGGGGGCAGGATTCTCGCCAATGGCGGCCGGGTTCTGAACATCACGGCGGTCGGGAAATCCGTCGGCGAAGCCAGGGACAAGGCCTATACGGCCATCGCCAGGATTGACTGGCCGGAAGGGTTCTGCCGTTCCGATATCGGATGGCGCGCAATCTCCCGGGAAAAGTCCTCTTAAGACAAAAATCGGCGATCGTGTTCGGGACGGCGGCGACTTGCACGTCTCCTTTGCCCGTGCAAATCTCCCGGCGGATTGAGCAGCCTCAAGGAGCGATCACATGTCGGAAGCCCCATTGCCGGACCTCTTTCCGGACTTCGAAACCCGGCATATCGAAACCCGATCAGGCAGCCTGTTCTGCCGTGTGGGTGGTCAAGGGCAACCATTGCTTCTGGTCCACGGATACCCGCAAACCCACGCCATGTGGCACAAGGTGGCACCGGAGCTTGCGAAGCGCTTCACGCTTGTGATCCCCGATCTGCCCGGCTACGGCCGGTCATCGATCCCGCCCCTCAGTGACGATCACGCTGCCTATTCAAAGCGAGCCGTCGCAGATGCCCTGGTGGATCTGATGCTGTCTCTGGGACATGATCGCTTTACGCTCGTGGGACATGACCGGGGCGCCCGGGTCTCCTATCGTATGGCGCTCGATCATCCGGACCGTCTCATCAAGGTCGCCGTCCTCGATATACTGCCGACCTACGACTACTGGCGCAGGATGGACCGGGCCTTCGCGCTCAAGATCTACCACTGGGCCTTCCTGGCTCAGCCGGCCCCTTTTCCGGACAACCTGATTGCCGCGTCGGCCGATTATTATCTCGACCATACGCTGGCGAGTTGGACCGCAACAAAAGACCTTTCCGCCTTTCACCCGGATGCGCTTGCCCATTACCACGCCTTCTTCAGCCAGCCGGACCGGATTGCAGCGACCTGCGAAGACTACCGCGCCGGCGCAACCATCGATCTCGACCATGACACGGCAGATGTCGAGGCAAGGCATAAGATCGACGTTCCGCTTCTCGCCCTGTGGGGCGGCGCGGGAATCGCACAATCGGGAGAAACGCCCCTGGATGTCTGGCAGCGGTGGGCCAGTGACGTACAGGGCTGCGCGATTGGCGGCGGTCACTTCATGGCGGAAGAAAACCCGGAAGAGCTCCTGGAAAAACTTTTGCCTTTTCTGAAAAAGGCGGCTTAGAAGAATGAGAAAAATATTCTAAAAGCCACCGAATTCCAGTCCATTACACATTGAATCCGTGTCTTCAGCGCGTAGGTTTCCGTTTAAGAGAACATCTGAAACAACCTGAAACATAATTGTTACATCACGAGCAGCCTGCCTCGCACAAGCTTTACCTGAGACACAGGAAACGCCAAGTTTTCCCGGAGTTTCAACCTTTACGCCTTACCTTCCAAATTTTTCCAACACATGGCTCGATTGAAATCGACAGCAGCATATTAATGCATACAAGCGCTTTTACTGCCTGCCTCACAGGTTACTATTTTGTTAATCTTGAAAGATTCAACCCAGGTTAACTTGTGCAGTGTAACTTGCTTGTCGTTGATGGTGCGTCTTAAGCCTATTCGAGGAAACCAGAGACAAAAACTCCTCGATCGGGCGGCCAGTTCCGACGGACCAACATCACAGGAAAAAGCAGCAAAATGCTGCCGGGGAGTTAGTTGTGGGCGTCGAAGAACCATCGTCGAACACCAATGGTAATCGCTCGTATGGTGCACGGTTTTCCGCGCGCCTCGACCGTATTTTACGCGATTGGACCGCCGGCGGCCGCCAGATCGCCAGGCCCCTCAAGGCCATCTTCCTGCTCTTTCTCTTCCTGACTGTCGCGGCTCTGACGACGCAAAATTTCGTCAATGAGTATCACAACCTGGAAGCTCCGCTGGATCAGGCGACAGACACGGCGGAAAAGCTGCTCCAGCACCAAAAGGCAACCGGCACATCCGGACTTGAACAGACGCTTCTGGGAATTACAGCCAACAGCGCAATGATCGAGGCCATGAAGAGCGGCAGCACGGACAAGATCCGTACCGCGGCCACCAAGCTGCTTGCCGAAATGGAGACCTTTCACGACGTTTCCGAGTTCACGATCTACGACCCGGGATTAACCCGCGAATATCAGGCTTTTGAGCCGGGCGTGTTCGAAAAGGCGAACACCACCTATCTCCTTCGTCTGGCGAAGACGGTCAATCGGGTCACCCGAGGATTTGAACTGGACAGCACCGGGCAGACAGCCATCGCAGTCGTTCGGCCCTGGGAGGTGGACGGTAAACTGATCGGCTTCATCAAGCTGACCATGAACCTTCGCCGGCCGCTGATACTGATCGGTTCCTCATTGAATACGGAAGTTCTGGAGGTCTATTCCAAGGATCACCTGAAGAACAATCCGAGGCTTATGCTGCGCTCCGAGGGATGGAACAGCAGCGACGATCATGCCTACCTGAAAGCAACGTCCGGGCATCTTCCGGACAACTTCGACACATTACTCGCGCAGGGGCTCACCGCCAGTTCGTTCCTGTCCAGGGTGTTCACGGACCGCGGACGCCTGAAAGTCCTCTCCAGCGTCCCCCTGACCATGGCCGACGGCAGCAAGCCGAGCACCCTGATCCTTCTGCACGACATCACGGACAGCTTCCGTTCCTTCGCCAAGAGCACCGGGGTCTCGCTCCTGATCGCCATCATCCTTGCGATCCTGTCCTGGTTCATCTTCAAACGCCTGATTTTCTCGCTCCAGAATTCAATCCGCGAAACGCGGCAAAGACTGGAAAGCGAAGTTGCGGCCAATACCAAGGAACTGGAGCAAAGCCGGTACCGGCTCATTGAAGCGCAGAAGATCGCGGCCGTGGGAAGCTGGGAACGGGATCTGACGACCGGGATGCTGCACTGGACCCAGGAAATGTTCAGGATCGTCGACTTGCCGGGCGATACGGATGCGGTCGTCGCAAGACAATATCTCTACCGGATCATTCCGCCCCCCGAGCGGCCTTATGTGGAGGCCTGCCTGGACAAGGCGGTCAAGGAATGCGCCGATTTCGACTTCGAACACCAGATTGTCCGTCGCGATGGCTCGATCCGCTACCTGCGTGTGCGCGGCTATGTCATCGCCGATGAAAACGGTGTGGCGGCCCGGGTTATCGGGACAACCCATGACATCACGGACTGGCACGCCGCCCAGGAGCAAAACCAGCGCCTGGCCGGTATTCTCGAAGCCTCCGTGAACGAAGTCTACGTCTTTGACGCAAACTCATTCCTGTTTGAGCATGCAAACAAATGCGCCCGCGAGAACCTCGGTTACTCGATGGAAGAGCTGCTGATCATGCATGCCTGGAACATTAATCCGGACTATTCGGAGGAGTATTACCGCAATCTCATCCGACCGCTGTTGAGCGGTGAAAAAGCGCTTTTGAATATCTTTGGCGTCCTGAAGCGGAAAGACGGTACCGAATATCCGGTCGAGGTGCGCCTGCGGGTCCACAGGGAACGCAACAAGGACCTGATTGTCGCCATCACCAACGATATTTCGGAACGGTTGGAGCGCGAAAAGGAAACCGAGGCGGCCCGGGAAAAGGCCGAGCGGATGGCCTATTTCGATGCCCTGACCCAATTGCCGAACCGGGCCGGATGTCAGCGCGAGGCGGAACGCCTGTTCGACCCGGAAAATCCCGATCGGCCCGCGTTCATCATTCACATGGACCTGGACAACTTCAAGCGCATCAACGACACGCTTGGACACACGGCCGGCGACTGCTGTCTGGAAGAGGTCGGCGAGCGCCTCAAACTGTGCTGTGTGGGCCTGGGAACCGCCTATCGGTGGGGCGGTGACGAATTCGTGGTGATCGCTCAAGATCCGGGATCGGATCCGGAGGAGCTCTGCGAACGGCTGAACGTCGTCATGCGTGCGCCGATGGAATTCGAAGGCAATCAGATCTGGCCATCCGTCAGCATGGGCGTCGCCCGCTGCCCGGAAGACGGAGAGGATTTCGGCACCCTGCTCGTGCACGCCGATCTGGCTCTTTACCGGTCGAAGGACGACGGCAAGGACCGCTGGAGCTACTTCACCAGCGACATGAAGATCGACAGCGACGAAGAAGCCCGCATGGACAAGGAACTGCGCCAGGCGATCCGCCGCGACGAGTTCTTCCTCGTGTTTCAGCCGCAGGTCAACATCCGCACCCAGCGTGTGACCGGCATCGAGGCACTCGTCCGCTGGCAGCATCCGACGCGCGGCACACTCGGACCCGGCGCCTTCCTGCCCGTCGTGGAGAAATCCAATCTCGCCTCTACGCTTGGCGAAATCGTGATCAACAAGGCCCTGGCCGCGGCCCGGTCGTGGCAGGACGAGGGCGTGGAGTTCGGGCGGATCTCCGTCAACCTGTCGCCCTCCCACCTGACCTCGGGCACCCTGCTTCACGACTTCAACATGGCGATGGAACGCCACGGCGTAGGACCGGAAAGGGTCACCGCGGAAGTGCTGGAATCGGTGTTCCTCGACGACAGCCGCTCCGACAACGTGCAGGTTCTCGACGAATTGCACCGGCTGGGCGTGCATATCGAGCTGGACGATTTCGGCACGGGCTATGCCTCGCTGTCCCATGTCGCAGACCTGCCGATCAACGGCCTGAAGATCGACCGGTCCTTCACGGCCCAGATCCTGGATGACAATCGCAAGGAAATCGTGGTTAATCAGTTGATCCACCTGGCCCGGGCGCTCAATATCGGCCTGATCTGCGAAGGCGTGGAAACCGAAGCGCAGATCGACCGGCTCCAGATGATGGGCGACTTCTCGGTTCAGGGCTACTATATCGCTCGGCCGATGCCTTATGAGGATATCACGGGCTGGCTACAGGATTCCCCCGAAGAGCTGGTTACCATGATCTGATTATCCGCTGCCGCCTCAAGCACGCACAGAGGTGTTTCGGGCGGGACATCGGCGATATCATTTTCCTGCCTCATTGAAATCGCATTTACGCGGGCAGGGTCCAATTGGCCGGCGACCGCCGACCGGTTCTCACCAGGCGACTCCGGGGCTTTGACAAATGCCCGTTCATCCCCACTTTCAAATCGGGCAACATAGGAGGAACCGACCCATGACGCAGCCGCGCATCGGCCTTGCCCTCGGTGGCGGAGGCGCCCGGGGCATGTCGCACATACCGGTGCTGGAAGCCTTCGACGACCTGGGCATCCGGCCGCACGCGATTACCGGATCCTCGATCGGCGCAATCATGGGCGCGGCCTACGCAAGCGGCCTCACCGGCGCGGATATCCGCAAGATTGCCCTTGAGACGTTTGCTGACCGAAACACGGTCCTGTCTCATTTGTGGAAGCTACGACCTAAACGCTTCGCAGAAGTCTTCACCGGCAATCTGGTTACATTCGATCCGCAGAAGGTGCTCGAAGTCTTCCTCGCCGAGTATCTTCCAGACACATTCGAAGATCTTGCCATACCACTCAATGTCATGGCGACGGACTTTTACGGCTGCTCGGAAGTGGTGATCAGTTCCGGCAGGCTCCTGCCGGCCATTGCCGCCTCGATCGCCATTCCCGCGGTCTTCAAACCGGTTGAGCGCCAGGGCAAGATCCTGATCGATGGCGGCGTGATCAATCCCCTTCCCTTCGACAGGCTGCCCGCGGACTGTGACATCGTCATTGCGGTCGATGTGGTCGGCGCACCGGTCAGACAGCCGGGCCGGGAGGTTCCGACAACCATGGAATCCCTTTTCGGAACCTCGCAAATCCTGATGCAGAGTATTACCGCCGGAAAGCTGCAGAAACAGCGGCCGGACATTCTGATCCAGCCGGAACATGACAACGTCCGCGTTCTGGACTTCTTGAAAACAAAGGACATTCTGGAGCGAACAACACCTTTGCGAGGGCATTTGCGCGCCCAGCTGGAAGACCTCGTCCTCAATAGTTTTACCGATGGACGGTAAGAGATATCTAAAATATAAACTATCGATAGTACTACCTAGTTATTTTCCCGAGTTCCGAAATTAATAGAAAATTAATTCCGTAAAGCGACTCTAGTCTCATATTAATGGAGACTTTGATCGATGCTTCGGGGTGCTGGATCAATAGACATCGAAGGATGCCCGGTCGCTGAGGAGTTTTTGACCACGCTTCTCAGACTGACGTCGGCTGATGTCACACAACAGATGAACGCCTTGCCCGACGACCAGCGCGGCCGTCTCGCAGTCTACTGCTATCGACGCTCGCACCTGCGCCGGCTCGGCCTGACGATCGCAAGCCAGTGCAGCCGCCGCAGCCTGGTCGAAGAAGCAGGGCATGCCGGAGAACTCATTCACTTCCAGGCCGCAAACATGGCTGCGACCCTGGCAAGCGATACCTACATGTCTTCCCGGATACCGAAGCGGCAGGTCAGCCTGCACAAAGTCTGAAGTTTCCGGTCCGTATTTCCGGGGCAGGTTCTTCCTCCCACCCGCCCCCACCTGGCAACCGTTCCAATCCCTTCGAGTTTCCCTCCTGGAACGGTTGCCAATTCTTTTCCTCCGCCGGCCTCGGCGCGCCTCCTCACCCTGATGGCGCGAGAATGGGCTTGCAACGGCCGGCAGCTGCCCTAACCTTAGGTTATCCGGACATTCGGGTCTGGATATATCGGCCAGCCTGCGGGAGGACCCGTCTTGAGACCTCTTTCAAATGCATTGCCGCACCAGCACATCTACGCGTTCCTTGCGCTCCTCTTCTCCCTTTTGATTTCAACGCCCGCATCCGCAGTCTGTCAGTTGATCGCGGACAATGCGCCGGCATTCGGACCGCGCCTCGTCCGGGTCGCGCTGGCGCCGAACGAGGTTCAGATCCGCTATATCGGCCATTCGACCTTCGAACTGGAAACGCCTCAAGGCATCCGGATCGCGACGGATTATAACGACAGCATCCGGCCCCGCCGCACGCCGACGGTCGCGACCATGAACGGCGCACACAGCACGCACTATTCGGTGAAGCCTGATCCGGGAATTGAACACCTGCTTTACGGCTGGAACCGGCAAGGCGGACCGATCGATCACGACCTCACCGTGGGCGATGTCCGGATCCGTAATATCCAGACCAATATCCGCGGCTGGGACGGAGACGTCCGCCGGCTCGGAAATTCAATCTTTATCTTTGAAGTCGCCGACCTGTGTATCGCGCATCTGGGCCATCTGCATCAGCGGTTGACCCAGGAGGATTTGACGCGTCTCGGACAGATCGACATCGTCTTTGCCGCGATCGACAACACCTCGACCCTGCGGATCGACAGCCTGATGGATGTTCTGGCCGCTATCCGCCCCGCAATGGTCATTCCCATGCATTTCCACTTCCATGGGGCGCTGGAGACCTTCATGGCCCGCGCGACCGCGGACGGCTATGACGTGCAGATGGCAACGGACCCGGTTCTCATCGCGAGGCGGGACAAGCTGCCTGCGCAGAAGACCGTTTACGTGATGATGCCTGGCGGTTCTTAAGGCAAGGCCCTAAGAACGCTTCAGAAAAACGACCTGACTGTCACCGGCGGTCCGGCGATCCAGTTCTTCGAACCCGGCAGGCAGATCCACAAGCACGTTTGCCCGTTCTTCAAGCACGCAGATTGCGCCGGGTTTGGTCCAGCCGCCAGCCGCCGCCGACGCAAGCGCCCGTTCTCCCAGCCCCTTGCCGTAAGGCGGATCCGCGAAAACCAGGTCGAAGGGTTCGATCGTTCCGGCGTCCCCCATTCGTGTTGCATCCCGACGGAGGATTTTTGCCGCACCGTTGAGGCCAAACGCTTCCATGTTTTTGCGAATGACACCGCGCGCTTCGGCGGCGTCCTCGATAAACGTGCAATGGCGTGCGCCCCGGCTGATGGCTTCAAACCCGAGCGCGCCGGTGCCCGCAAACAGATCCAGAACACGGATGCCGTCCAGATCCAGTCCGATGCCGTGAGCGAGAATGTTGAAAACCGTCTCGCGCAGACGATCGCTGGTCGGCCGTGTCGCCTCGGACTTCGGCGTCGCCAGTTGAGCGCCTTTGAAACGGCCGGCGACGATCCTCAAGAGCGCCCTCCTTTGGGGCCCCCGTCCCGGGGCGGGCGCTTAACCCGAGCGGTCCGGCTTTCCTGCTGCTTGTCCTCGACCAGTCCCTCGTCGCTCCAGATCTTGCGCTTGGGCGGTGCCGGTGGCTCGTCCCGGTCGAAGTCGCGCCGGGGCCTGGGTTCCGAGGTCATCCGGAACCGACTGCGCGGCGAAATCTTTTCCTGGCGTTCGCCGGCATTCTTGCGCCGCTTGGGTTTGTCGCCGCCTCCGCCGGGACCGGACGCATTGCGGACCTTCTTGCCCCTGGTTGTCGCCTCGGCTCCGTCACGAGCCGTCATCCAGCTGCCTTTAGGGCCATCCTGTCGGCCTCGCTCCTGGGACCGTCCCCTGCCACCAGCCGGTTTCTTCTCCACAACCGGTTTCGGTTCATGCAGGATCGGGGCTTCGAAATCGGCGCCGGCTTCCTCGGCAAGCTTTTCGCCGAGCTGATCGCGAAGGACCCGGCCGCGGATCTCGCGGACCGCGCCTTCATCAAGATCCTGAAGCTGGAACGGACCGAAGGAAAGACGGATCAGGCGGTTCACCGTAAGACCGAGATGTTCCAGCACCCGCTTGACTTCCCGGTTCTTGCCTTCGCGCAGGCCAACCGTCAGCCAGACGTTGTCGCCCTGTTCCTTGTCCAGTGTCGCCTCGATCGCCCCGTAAAGAACGCCATCGATGGCGATGCCCTCCGCCAGGCCATCGAGATCCGCCTGAGTCACCTTGCCGAAAGCACGGACCCGGTAACGGCGCAACCACCCGGTCGCAGGCAATTCCAGAACGCGCGCCAGACCGCCATCGTTGGTCAGCAGCAACAGGCCCTCGGTGTTGATGTCCAGCCGGCCCACGGCCAATACACGCGGCAGATCGTCGGGCAGCTTGTCGAACACGGTAGGGCGGCCTTCCGGATCCCGGTTGGTCGTCACTAGTCCGCGCGGCTTGTGATAGAGCCAGAGCCGTGTGCGCTCGCGCAGCGGCAGCGGCTCGCCGTCGACCAGCACCTTGTCGCTTGCCGTCACCGTAACAGCCGGCGTGTCGAGCACCTTGCCGTTGAGTTCCACCCGGCCGGCCTCGATCCATTTTTCCGCTTCGCGCCTGGAACACAATCCGACACGCGCCATCACCTTGGCAATGCGCTCGCCGCGGTCCGGGCCCTCGTCCCGGAAAGAAGGCGCCGGCTCCGGACGGTCGCTGCGCTTTTGCGTGCGCGGCGGAGCCCCTTTTTTCGAAGCGGCCGATCGGTTCTTGGGCCCGCCCGGTCCGGACGGACGATCGTTCTTGCGTGGCCCGGCATTGTCACGGGCACCTGCGGCACGCTTCTTACCGCCTGAACCCTGGTGCGGAGGACGGCGTTTGCGGGAAGTCTGATCTGTTGTCATGCGCGCGTCATAGCAGAGCTTTGCCGTTTCGGGAATCGGCAAGTTCGTCCATTTTCGTCTTCCGCAATATTTTGGCAGAGCCTATACGGCGGGCTCTCTGCTGACTTTTACCCCGCACGTCGATAGAACAAGGGCAGTATCCATCATCGCGCAGCCGCCCACATGACGAACGACAGCCCTGCAAACTCCATGAAATCCTTCATGGATCTCGCCCACGAAGAAGCCGAACGCGCCGGCGAACGTGGTGAAGTGCCTGTCGGGGCCGTCCTGGTCAGAGATGGCGAAATACTTGCGCGCAACGGAAATCGGACCCTCGAACTCAACGATCCCACGGCACATGCCGAAATTCTGGTAATCCGCGCAGCCTGCGAGGCGCAACAGTCCCAGCGGCTTCCCGATTGCGATCTGTATGTCACGCTGGAGCCCTGCCCGATGTGCGCGGCGGCCATTTCCTTTGCCAGGATTCGCCGCCTCTACTATGGCGCGGGCGATGAGAAGGGAGGTGCGGTCGATCACGGCACCCGGTTCTTTTCTCAAAGAACCTGCCACCATGCACCCGAAGTCTATGCCGGCATCGGCGAGCGGAGGGCATCGGAAACGCTGCGCAACTTCTTCAAGATCCTGCGATGAATTATGACGTAACGTCATTTGTAAATGTTGAGAACGCTATTGTTAATCTCGGTTAAAAATTTATATCCGACACCTCATAACCGCCCAATATTTAATCAACTACCTAAAATTAGTGCCGTTTTGATTTTGCCAAATTCCACTTTGAAAACCACTACTTAAGAAATAGACCCGCAGGCTGGTCCCGCTGATATCGCAGGGCCTGGTCATGAAAACGCTCACCCGCAACCGGTTTGGGTTATTCTTCATTTTGCTGATCTTTTCGCTCGTTCCGGGCGGGCCGGCCCATGCCGAATCCGTCACGCCGGAGACGGCAGGCGAACTTCAACACATGCTGAATCTTGCCTGGGTCATGATCGCCGCGGCCCTCGTCCTGCTTATGCAGGTCGGTTTCATGCTGCTGGAAACAGGGCTGGTGCGCTCGAAGAATTCCATCAACGTGGCGCAGAAGAACCTGCTCGATTTCGCGTTTTCCGTGCTGATCTTCGCCGCGGTCGGCTTCATGTTCGCGTTCGGCCAGTCGGATGGCTACTGGGTCGGGATCGACAGCAAGCTGTTCATGCTGCAGGGGCTGGACAGTTGGTGGTCCGCTGTCTTTGCCTTCCAGGTCATGTTCTGCGGAACCGCGGCAACGATCATTTCCGGCGCCGTTGCGGAGCGCATGCGCCTGGCCGCCTATGTCTGGTGTTCGCTGATCACTGCCGGGCTGATCTACCCCTTCTTCGCCCATTGGGCCTGGGGGAGCGCGGTCGTTCACAACACCAGCGCCTTCCTTGCCGAAGGCGGGTTCGTCGACTTCGCCGGATCGACCGTGGTGCACGGGACCGGCGGCTGGATTGCCCTGGCCGCCTGCCTCGTCATCGGGCCGCGTATCGGCCGTTTCGATGCCAATGGCCGGGCGTTTCGGATCCAGGGGCACAGTGCTGCCACGGCGACCACCGGCGCGTTCCTGCTTTTCGTCGGCTGGCTCGGGTTCAACGGCGGCTCGACGCTGGCGGCCAACAGCGACGTGCCGTTGATCATCGTCAACACTGTCGTCGCGGCCGCGGCAGGTGCAGCGATCGGCTACGGGCTCGGCTGGTACCGCGACAAGATCGTCCTGCCGGAAAACTCGATCTCCGGGATGCTCGGCGGATTGGTCGCGATCACCGCCGGCTGCCATGTCCTGACACCCGGCACGGCAGCCGTGATCGGCTTTGTCGGCGGCTCCGCCGCCGTCCTCGGGGCGAAGCTCATCGAACGGATCAGGGTCGATGACGCGGTCAATGCGGTCGCCGTTCACGGCATCGCCGGTGTGTGCGGGACCCTCGGTCTTGCGCTGCTCGCGCCTCTGGAGAATCTTCCGCTCGACGATCGGGGCGCCCAGTTCCTGATTCAGCTTGAAGGGGTCGCCGTCAATTTCGTCTGGTGTTTCGGCCTTGGCTTTCTGTCGTTGAAGCTGCTCGGTCTCTTCGTCCCCCTGCGGGTCGACCGGACGGCCGAGGAAATCGGCATGAACGAGGCCGAGCATGGAACCCGGCTCGGGATCGGTCATGTGGAGGATGCGCTGGACCGGCTGATTGCCGGCAAGGCCGACCTCACCATGCGCCTCGATGTTACCCCCGGCGACGACGCGGAACGGCTGACGCGCATGTTCAACGCCCTGATGGACACGATCCAGGGCGAGGAGATGGCCCATCTGAAGGCGGCCGACGCGAAGCGCACCCGGGAAGAGGCCGAGCGCCTGTCGGCGCTTGCCAACGCGACGTTCGATGCGATCGTGATTTCCGTTGACGGCCGGATGCTCGACGGCAACGCGGCCCTGGAAGACCTGCTCGGCCATCCGATCGAAAACCTGAAGATGCGCGGCCTTTACGAATTTGTGCAGGCCAATGTGGCCGGAGATCTGGAACAGCACCTCATCAAGGCGGAAAAGGAACCCCGCGAATTCCAGGTCACCCACGCGAGCGGTGAACTCATCCCCGTGGAAATCCGCACCCGGGTGATTTCCTACCGCGGCATTCCAACCCGGGTGTCCGCCCTGGTCGACCTGCGCGACCGGAAGAAGGCTGAAGCCCAGATCCTGCATCTGGCCCAGCACGACCCCCTGACCGACCTTCCGAACCGCGCCGTTTTCAATGCGGAACTCGATCACGCGATCGATCGGGTTCTGACCGGCAACGATACCGCCGCACTGCTTTTGCTGGACCTTGACCGGTTCAAGGATATCAACGACCTGCACGGCCACCCGATCGGCGACACGGTGATCCGGATCACGGCCGAACGGCTGTGCAAGTACACACGCGCCTGCGATACCGTGTCCCGCCTCGGCGGTGACGAATTCGCCATCATCCAGCACAAGATCCAGTTCGCCAATCAGGCCGAGGACATGGCGCACAGGCTGGTGCGCAGCCTGTCCGAACCGATCGATTGCGGCAACGGCCTGATCATCAGGCCCAGCGCCAGTATCGGCGTGGCCATGATCGGCAAGCACGGCACCATTGCCGATCAACTGATCTCCAACGCCGACATTGCGCTTTACAATGCCAAAAGCCTCGGCCGGCACACCTATTGCATCTTCCAGCAAGGGATGGGCGACAAGGTCCGCCAGCGCCGGGAACTGAAGGACGACCTGCACGAAGCCATCAGCGGGGAACAATTCGAACTCTACTTCCAACCCCGCCTCAACTTGCAGACCGGTGCCATCGATGCCTACGAAGCCCTGATCCGCTGGAACCATCCGGAAAAAGGACTGGTGAACCCGGATGATTTCATCACCGTTGCCGAAGACTCCGGACAGATCATTCCGATCGGAAAATGGGTATTGAAGGATGCGCTCAAGACGGCCGCGGAGAAGATCCGGGATGCGCGCATCAGTATCAACGTCAGCCCGATCCAGTTTCGCGACGCGGATTTCGTGGAGGATGTGCGCGCGGCAATCGAGGCCTCCAATGTGCCGGCGCACCGGCTGGAACTGGAGATTACCGAGAACCTCCTCATCGAGGACGATGCGCGGGCGCTGTCGATCCTGACCCAGCTCAAGAGTATCGGCGTCAATATCGCGCTCGACGATTTCGGGGTGGGCTATTCGTCGCTCGGCTACCTGAGCCGCTTCCCCTTCGATACGATCAAGATCGACCGGTCGTTCGTTCGCGAAGCCGGGTCGAACTACAGTTCGTTCGCCATCATCGAAACCGTCGTCCGCCTTGGCAAGGTTCTGAACATGACCATCGTGGCGGAAGGCGTGGAAGATCCCGAAAAACTGCGTCTGCTTGCGTCGAACGGATGCGACGAGATCCAGGGGTATCTGATTGGCCATCCCGAACCGCTGGAGCGGCTGCGTACGACCGTGTCGCAAGACGTTCTCGACGCGCTCAACGAAGACGCACCAACAGTGGGCGACGAGAAGAAAACGGCCTGATCCCTATTTCCGTCCGAAAAGCCTCTCGATATCGGACAGCTTGAGTTCCACCCAGGTCGGACGGCCGTGATTGCACTGACCCGACAGGGGGGTCGCCTCCATGTCGCGCAAAAGGGCATCCATTTCCTGCGGTCGCATACGCCGGCCGGCCCGGACTGATCCGTGGCAGGCCATGGTCGCCGCCACATGGTCGAGTTTTTCCTTTAAGCCCGTCGCCGTATCCCACTCAGCCAGTTCGTCGGCCAGGTCCGTTACCAGGCCGCGAATATCCATATCGCCGAGCATAGCCGGCGTTTCCCTGACCGCGATGGCGCCGGGGCCGAAGGGCTCCAGAACCAGGCCGACCTCTTCCAGATCCGCCGCGCGTTCCGCCAGACGGCCCACGTCTTCTTCCGGCATCTCGATGATCTCCGGGATCAGCAGCAGTTGGCGGGCCACCTGTTTGCTGGCAAGCGCCTCTTTCAGGCGTTCGTAGACGAGGCGTTCGTGGGCCGCGTGCTGGTCGACGATCACCACGCCGTCTTCGGTCTGGGCGATGATGTAGGTTTCATGCACCTGAGCCCGAGCGGCGCCGAGCGGCAGCCGGGTCCGGTTCTCTTCCACCGGTTCGTCGTGCGCCCGGGCATCCGCCGATGGGCGAACCAGTTCGGCGAGGCCTTGGTCTTCCAACGGCTGTGAAAAGGCATGCGCAGGCTCGGCGAAGCCGCCAGCTTGAGGTGCCGGGGCTGCTGCATGAGGGCGAAAAGCCGAGGCATCCCACCCTGCGGAGCGCTGGAAGCCGCCCGACCAGCCGGCCTGCGGAGGTGCACCTGTGCCGCCCGCTCCGGAGCGGATTGCTTCCATGGCAACGGCCGCATTCGAGGTCGATGACCGGTGTCCGGACTGGACCAGGGCTTGTTTGATCGCGCCCACCAGAAGCCCGCGGACCAGCTGGGGATCGCGAAAGCGGACATCGGCCTTCGCAGGATGCACGTTCACATCCACCAACGCCGGATCGAGTTCGATGAACAGAACCACCACCGGATGCCGGTCGCGGGCAAGCACATCCGCATAGGCGCCGCGCAGGCCGGACAGCAGCAGCTTGTCCTTCACCGGGCGGCCGTTGACGTAAAAGAACTGCAGCTGGGCGTTACCCCGATGGAACGTCGGCAATCCGGCAAAACCGGTCAGGGTCACGCCTTCCCGGGCCGCGTCGATTTCCATGGCGTTGTCGACGAATTCCTGTCCCAGAACCTGAGCGATGCGGGTCTGGCGCGGGTCCTCGCCACGGGCGGCCGGCCAGCTCTGGCTTTGCCGGTCGGCGCCGGAGAGAGAAAAACCGACCTCCGGATAGGCCAGCGCAATGCGCTTGACCACCTCGGTGATCGCGGACGCTTCGGCGCGGTCGGATTTCAGGAACTTGAGCCGGGCGGGCGTCGCGAAGAAAAGATCCCGCACCTCGACCTGTGTGCCCTTGGTCCTGGCGGCCGGAACCGGCGGGACCTCGGCGCCGCCTTCGACGGCGATCTTCCAGGCATGGTCGTCATCCGCATACCGGGTCTGAATCGCCAGACGGGCGACGGAACCGATGGATGGCAGCGCCTCCCCGCGGAATCCCAGGCTTCGAATGTCGAACAGATCGTCGTTGGATATCTTTGACGTACAATGGCGGCGGATCGCAAGCTGCAGGTCCTCCCGCCGCATGCCGATCCCGTTATCCGACACACGCATGAGGGTCTTTCCACCGGCCGCCGTTACGACATCGATGGAAGTCGCATTGGCATCTACCGCATTTTCCACGAGTTCCTTGATCACACTGGCCGGCCGCTCGATAACCTCACCGGCCGCTATCCGGTTGATCACCGCCTCGCCGAGCTGTCTGACCTGCATTCATTTCCCTTTCTGCGGTTTCCCGTTACGCACCATTCCTATATGGTCCGCCCGCGCATCGCTGTCGATTCCATTCAGCCTACCAGATCCCACCATCCCCGAGTGACCCATCATGAACGCTTCTTCACCGCTTCTTGTTTCCGGCCTTGAAGCCCTTTCGGCCGACTATTCCGCAGTTCTGTGCGACGTCTGGGGCGTGCTGCACAACGGTGTCGCCGCCTTCGAACATGCCCACAAGGCGCTCAGAGCCTTCCGCGAGGAAACCGGCGGTGTCGTCGTTCTGATCACCAATGCGCCCCGCCCTGCCCCGCCTGTGCGCGAGCAGCTCGCCCAGTTGGGCGTCCCGAACGAGGCCTATGACGACATCGTCACCTCGGGCGATGTCACCCGCGAACTGCTGGCACAGAATGCCGGTTCAAAGGTGTTCCATATCGGTCCGGGCCGGGACCTGACGGTCTACGAAGGGACCGGCGTCGCGCTCGGCACGGAAACTGAGGCGGAGATCCTCTGCTGCACCGGGCTGTTCGATGACGAACAGGAAACGCCCGACGACTATCGCGACCAGCTTCAGGCTCTTGCGGCACGCGGTCTGCCGATGATCTGCGCCAATCCGGACATCGTCGTGGAACGGGGCGAGCAGCTGATCTGGTGTGCCGGCGCCCTGGCGCGTCTCTACGAGGATCTCGGCGGTACCGTGATGATCGTCGGCAAGCCCCACGCGCCGATCTACACCGCTGCCCTTGCCAGGGCCGCCAAGGCCTGCGGCAAGGACATCGACAAGGCCGAGGTTCTCGCCATCGGAGATGGTCTGCCGACCGATATTCGCGGAGCCGTCTCCCAGGACATCGACGTCCTGTTCATTACCGGCGGCATTCACGCATCGGATTTCGGACCGACCGACGCTCCGGACGAACAGCTCATCCGCCGGCGGCTTGCGGAAGAAGGCCTGACCGCCCGCGCCGCAGTGCCGCGCCTGGCCTGGTAAATTCCGGCTCATCAATGAAAAAGCCGCCCCGATAAGGGAGCGGCTTTTTTGATTCTTCCGAATTCGGAACCTGTTCAGTCGAACAGCTTGTCGATTTCGCTCTGGGCTTCGGCAAGCATGGCATCGACATCCGACTGGGACACACCCTCACCCGCATGCTGCGGCCCGTGCAGGATGAGCTCGCGTTTGCGGCGCTCTTCTTCCGTTTCCTCGGTGGACATGCCCTCGCCTTCGGGCAGCCGGAGCTTGTCGACGAAGGCCGATACGCGTTCGTCGATGAAATTGAGCGTGGAAACGACTTTGGAAATCCGCTGTCCGGTAATGTCCTGGAACGTGCAGGCTTCGAAAATCGCGATCATCTTGCCGCTGACGAAATCCTGGTAGGCCTGCGGATCGCTTGCGTCCGCACTCATGATGTCCTCGGCCGCTTCCATGATTGTGTTGGTTGCGTCCTCGGTGGCCTCGACAATAGCGTCCAGTTCGCGCCCGGCTTCCGGAATGCGGCTGTTCTTCATATCGTCGGCGCGAAGGTCCGTGATCTCCTGCTTCATCCGCGAGATTTCGCGAGCGATCGCGGTCAACTCCTCGGTGACGGCAGGCTGGATCTTGGTCAGAACCTCATGCATCGAGCCGGACATGACCTCGGCCAGATGCATGACATCGGACAGGGACACGTCGCCGCCACGGTTCTTGTTTTCTTGCAGGAAATCGATGACTCGCGTCACGTTATCCTTGGTCATTGCGGCCATTTTCTAAGCCTTTTCTTCCAGTCTGCCCCTGCCGCAAACCCGTTTTCATATTTTTGCTGACAAGGAACAGGAGTTCGTTGTGCCAGTGCCCCCGCACCAGTTCGTCAACGAACTCTTCCAATTCCGGCGGCAGATCCGGCCGGGAGCCGGTTTCCGCTACAGTCGACCGTTTAGTCGGAGAAGACCGCTTCGATCTTGCCCTTCAAGGTCTGCGCATTGAACGGCTTCACGATATAGTTGTTCACGCCGGCCTTCTTGGCGGCAATGACGTTTTCCGTCTTGGATTCCGCCGTCACCATGATGAACGGAGTCTTGCTGAGGCTGCCATCTGAGCGAACCTGCTTCAGCAGCTCGTAACCGGTCATCGGTTCCATGTTCCAGTCGGAAATCACCAGACCGTAGCGGCGCTGCTTCATTTTTTCGAGCGCTTCGGTACCATCTGCTGCGTCATCAATATCTTCGAAACCGAGCTGCTTCAGCAGGTTCCGAATGATCCGGATCATCGTCTTGTAGTCATCGACCACGAGGACCGGCATCTGAAGATCAAGGGCCATCATCTACTCCATACTGTCAATCGGCGCGGCCCCTGGCCTTGGGCCGTGGAAACGCGTTCTGACTTCAAAGGAGAGAGACACTTCATGTGTCCTCGCCTCCCCATACTCAAGCGAAATTACGCCAAGCCCCTGAAAAGACCGTTAATAAGACAAGTTTTTTCTTCGCCCAAAGCCCAATTGCCGTTGCCAGACCCCTCGCTTAGGGTCCCACTGCTTGGTTTTCCTAAGACAAACGCTCAAAAGGTCCGCAATGCTTGAACTGCAAAAACTGTGTTTCGAAGATCTCGAAGTCGGCATGACCGAAACTCTGCTCAAGCATGTGAGCTCTTCCGACGTTGTCGGTTTTGCGGAAGTTTCGGGAGACCGGAACCCGATCCACCTGTCCGAACACTTCGCGGCCCGGACGCCCTTCAAGACCCGTATCGCCCACGGTCTTTATACCGCAAGCCTGATCTCCGCCGTTCTGGGCACAAGGCTTCCGGGCCCCGGCGCGATCTACCTGTCACAGACGCTGAACTTCAAGGCGCCGGTCAGGATCGGTGACGACGTTCTCGTCACGGTCAAGGTGGAAGAACTGATGGAACGGGGCAACCGGGCGCGGCTGTCGTGCATCTGCAGCGTCGACGACATGGTCGTGCTGGAAGGCGAAGCCCTGGTCAAGGTTCCTTCCCGCGACGAGGACAACTCCGGGCTTTAGCGGGCTATTGATAAAGAGTTCGAACCGGCACTGTAGAGGTGTTTTGCTGTCTACAATGGCGGAGGCGTTTGCGATAGCCTGGCCTTCTTTTGCAACAGTGAGCGACCTCCCGAACTGCGGAAACTGACGTAAGCTGCGATTTGTTGTCTGCTGGTGCTCGAGAATAAGGAGATGAGAGGCAGCACGCGCCGGACTTTGAGGCAAGGGTAGTCCTGGCCCCCCCCTGAAAAGCAAGGAGGCGCTCACGGCACTGTGGAACCGCTTCCGAGTTCCCCCGACCATGATCCATCAATGGAAGCGTGGCCTTCCGGAAAGCGCCTCGGGCGCGTTCGAGCGGGGTGATCCATAAAATCAGCCCACCGGAAATCTTGATTACAGATAATCATGCGATTGGCGCCAGTCCTCGGGGGGGGGTTGCCTCAAACACCGATCGATCATTCGCTGAATTGATGTCCGAAAGTGGGTGAATTTTTATAACCGGAAACGCTCACACTCAGCCCTTGGCGGAAAACCACCTGCCGTGGTCTATTGGCGGGGCATTGAACAAAACCAACCGGACCAGCAAGTGCAGAGAGTAGCTTGATTTACGCCTAAACCTGATCAAGGTACGTGGAGTCGATCAGCGTCCTGTATTTAGAAAAATCGAATAAATTACAACTCGGAGATGCAACGTGTTAAATGCCGTTCTCAGCAGCAAATCCGGACGTCTTCATCCTGACGACGATCAAGGGGTGCGATGGCGTGATTTGTTTCGCGGTAGTGAAGACCTCCTAACCGCTACCGTATTTGAAAGACTATCTTATCTCCGAGCTGAAAGGGTTTGGTCGCTTCTTGCATATGCATCGGCAGGACAATTGCCGAGTTATAAGATTGCGGTGATACATGACATTGAGTTTTGGCCAATGTGGAGTTCTTCAGACCGACGTCGTGGCGTTGAGCCGGACGTATTCATTTCACTGGATCTCGGAGATCCCGCCAAAAGAGTTCACATAATAATTGAGGCTAAATATGGAGGCAAACAAACATATACGCAGTGGCGAGATGAATTACTGGCTTGGAAAGAAAATTATATTGATGATGAAATCAAAGCACCTGAACTGATCATTTTACTAGCAATAGGCGGATCCACAGAAATAAATAACAAGATTAAATTAAAAGAATATATTTGCGAATTCGCAAAAAATGAATTCGAAATTTCATCAGATTTCATCATCGCGCAAATTGAATGGAGAGATATTGCCAGGTCTTGCTCATTCTCTCAAGCAGAAAACCTTCACGAACAACGTCTTTTATCAGACCTCAAAAAAGGTTTAGAATTGCATGGATATTATCATCGAGAATTGCCAAGTCAGATGGAGAAAATTGCAACAGATCTAGATTTTGAGAATTCCCTGGATCTACTTCGGAAAAGCAACGAAAATATTGCGAGATCTTTAATTATATGACTGAAATATCATACGATGATCTCTTTGAGAATGTAAGAAAATCTTGGAGAATTGTCGCTTCATACCAGCAGCGCATTTTTTATTTACTAGATGAAATCGAGTCGGGGTTTCCTGAACTTACATTCCGCTATTGGGAGCCGAACCACCACGATAGGCCTGGGAGGGGCACCAGCAAGCCGACAGATCGATGGTCATGGGACTTACTTCCATTCTATAGTATTAATTATTGGCTCACGCCACCTGAGAAAGATTTAAAAAGTCAATTGAAGGCAGGTGATTGGTTCTTGGTGTTTTGGATCGAGGCTGACTCTAGCTTCTATTTCAGTAAAGCAACCGAGTCCAAATCGTTTAACGGACCAGATCCGAGCATGATGCCACCTACAAATGAAACCGATAGCCTGCTTTGGCTTTATGCTTATAGAGTCGTCGGTGCAAATGAGGACAATTGTACTTTGCGCGACGCATGGGGTGCTGACGACACTGACGAAATTACTGATGAGTGGCACCTCATTGCCGAAACAAACGTAGAGCGTTTTCTTTGGAGGGAAAAATTGAGTGACCTGTTCGCTGAGGAAGAAGCTACCCAAAGATTTATTCTGAAGGCTCGAACCGAATTGATCAAAAGAGGTACTAAATTAGAAGAAAGGCAATCATGACGTTCTATGCGTGGTAGAATGCACCTTCGGATGGTTCGACCGATGCTCAGGCCAGCAAAGAACCGTGAAAAATCCGTCGAAAACATCATTGCATGAATCAACATCGCAAGCATCGGAATCATGACCCGTATACTCTCAATATATTGTATTGACTGTTGAAATTTTAGAGCCGTTGACTGTTTGAGGGTTTGCGGAATCCACGCGGAACAGGAAAGTATCGGTGTAGTAGCACCTCCTTTCCCTCTCTTCCGGACGCCAGATCTCACCGGATGCTCCAGCCCGCCAGGTTCCAATTTGAACCAGCCTGCCCCGCTTTTCCAAAACAGCCTCCGCCGGTCCGTTATTCACCGCTGGTGCGCTTGACCTTTTTTGGCGGAGACGGCAGTTTCCTGCGCGCATTGATCCAACGCGCGCAGGACATCACGGCGTGGAACGTTGGACACATTTCCAATGACGAGGGTAACCGGGGGCGAAGCCGGTTCTGCCCGGCCACGAAGGTACCCTGAATGCCCGTTTCCACCCCGGCTGAATTTTCGGTTATATCCGGTCTCGACGCCTTTCCAGACCATTTGAGGGGCGGCGTGGTTGCCATCGGCAATTTCGACGGGGTTCACCGCGGGCATCGGGCTGTTCTGGACGCCGCTCTTGCCGAAGGGCGCAAGGACGGAGTTCCCGTCTTCGCCATGACCTTCGAGCCGCATCCGCGAACGGTCTTCAATCCGGACAAGCCTGTCTTCCGTCTCACGCCCCGCGACCAGAAGGCTGATATCCTGAAAGCCTGCGGTCTGGACGGTGTTCTGGTGCTGCCGTTCACCCGAGACTTCGCCGGGATCGAAGCGTCAGACTTTGTCGGTAACATCCTGATCGACCGGCTCGGGATCAGCTACGCCGTGACCGGCTATGATTTCCATTTCGGCAGAGCCAGGGCCGGAACTCCGGACTTTTTGAGGGCATCGGGCGAGAAGCACGGTTTCGGCGTGACCATCGTTCAGGCCGAACAGGACGAAGCGGAAGAGACCATTTCGTCAACGCGGATCAGGGAGTGCCTGGCAAACGGCGAGTTGGCCCTGGCAAACGGCCTGCTCGGTTACCGCTGGTTCGTGGATGCGGACGTCCGCCATGGCGACAAGCGGGGCCGGGATCTGGGCTATCCGACGGCCAACCTGCAACTTGATCCCGATTGCCCGCTCAAGCACGGTATCTATGCGGTCAGGGTCAGAACACCGAAAGGCGTTTTTGACGGTGTGGCGAATTACGGACGGCGTCCGACCTTCGACGATGGCGCGCCGCTGCTGGAAGTTTTCCTGTTCGATTTCACGGGCGATCTTTATGGCGAAACGCTGCGGGTTCACCTCGTTTCCTTCCTGCGGAGCGAGGAGAAATTCGATTCCGCCGACGCGCTGATCGCCCAGATGGACCGGGACAGCGCGGAGGCACGCGCCGCCCTCGCCTCGCTGCAGCCGATCTCGCCAGTCGACCTGACGCTGTTCGAGTTCGACAGATGACGGCCCCGGCGAGCGCATCCGGCTCCAGCCAGGATAACAATCTCGTCGCTCTTTCGCTGATGTCCGCCGCCATGATGATCGTGCCGGTCATGGACGTCATCGCAAAATACCTGTCTTTGTCCCTTCCCCCGCTGGAAGTCTCCTTCGGCCGGTTCGTATTCCAGCTCCTGATTTCGCTCGCAGCCGCCCTCCTGACCTGGAACCTGAAAGGCCTGCGCAGCAAGCGGCCCGCGGTCAATTACCTGCGCGGCGTCCTGTTGGCGGCCGCCGTGCTCTGCTTCTTCACCGCCGTCAAATACATGCCGGTCGCGACCGCGATCTCGATCTTCTTCGTGGAGCCGATGGTTCTCACGATCCTTGCCGCCCTGATCCTGAAGGAAAAGGTCGGCCCGCGCCGGATCGCAGCCATTCTCACGGGTCTTGCCGGAGCGCTGATCATCCTTCGGCCGAGCTTCCTGGAAATCGGCCCGGCGAGCCTGCTGCCGCTGCTGACGGCGACCTTCTTTGCAAGCTATCTCCTGCTCAACCGGCTTTACGCGGGATCGGACGGGCTTCTGGCCATCCAGTTCGGCGCAGGTCTCTCGGGAAGCATCGTTCTGGGCGTCGCGCTGCTGGTCGGCACGCTCCTGGGCCGGCCGGACTATGCGTTCGTGCCTCCGGATTTTCCCCAATACGGGTTCCTGTTTGCCATCGGCGCGATTTCCTTTGTCGGCCACGGTCTGGTGGTCTCCGCCTTCCAGCGAGGCGAAGCAGCCCTGTTGGCACCGTTGCAGTATCTGGAAATCGTCAGCGCGACCTTGTTCGGCTTTCTGGTGTTCGGCGATTTTCCGGACGGACCGACCTGGATTGGCATCGCGCTTATCGTCGGCAGCGGTCTTTACATCACCCAACGCGAACGGGCGCTGAACAAGCGAAGAGCAAACGAACCGGCGGCTAAACTGTAGCCGTTTTCTCGGTCGCCCCCTCTGCGCAACGCCAACCGATCCAGATCGTGATCATCAGCAGGATCGGCCCCAAGAACGGGAAGCCCACCTCGCCTGCGAAGCGGGTTCCTGCCGCCATCAGCACCACGACAAGAGCAAGTGTCGCATTCCAGGACGGCAGGCTTGCGCTTTGCCCGTGGCGCAGCAGGAAGGCCAGAGCGACCGCCAGAAGAGCGAGGTCGTAGGACAACGCAAACGGCGTTGCCAGCAGGCCTGCGGCGACAAGAATGATGGCCTTCGCCGCAAACGGAGCGCGGCTTCGCCAGGACAGCCAGACCGAAACCAAAGCTGCGAACGCGGTCAGGCCCTGGAGGCCGTAGGCCAGTTCGATCGACGCGCCGATTTGTCTTGCGGCGGCGTAGACCGAAATCATCTTGTGCAGGTCCACCAGGCCGAGGTTGAGGGTTTTCTGTGCAAAGCCGGTCTGAGCGTAAAAGGCCTCCCAGGTTCCGGTACCGAATATGAACCAACTGAACGCGGCAAGCAGCACGGTCGTTATCGCCGCAGACACAAACGATCGCCAATACCCCCCCGCAACCAGCGCGAAAGGAATGAGCACCCCCAATTGCGGTTTGAAGGTCATCAGGCCGATGAAGACACCGGCCAGGATTTGCCGCTTTTCCGCCAGCATGACCAGCCCGGCACCGAGGAACGCCGCGGCCAGAAGGGAATTCTGTCCATAGAAGTAGGTGTTGAAGCTGGTCGGCAAAGCCGCGGCCAGAAGAACCCCGTGCCAGTGGCGCATGATCCGGCTGCACGCCCATCCGGCTGCCAGTGCTGCCGTGATCTGAAAGACCCAGTAGGCGGCAACGCCGCCCAAGAGGCCGAGCGGCAAGAGCATCAGAAGGAATGTCGGCGGGTAAAAAAATGCGAAATAATGGCCGGCACCAATGTAGACCGCCTGAAGCGCGGCGAAATCCTCGGTTCGGTAAGGCGTTGCCGGCGCTCCGCCGACGGCTTCGCGGGCGGCGACCCAGAAACTCAGGAAGTCGTTGACGACGGCGGTTCCGCCCGGCGCGGTGAGGATGCCCGGATAGAGGTAGAGGTAGCCGAGGACCACGAGATAACCCGCAAGGGCCATGACCCCGGCCGGAACCAGCCGGTCGCGGGTCGCCCAGCGCCCCTGCCTCAATGCCTCGATCATCGTCCCATCCGTTTCCAAATCCCGCTCCCTGCTTACGTCAGGAGCGTTAAGAAACGATTTGATGCGAGCACGCCGCGCCATCGCGCCGGGCAATGCGCGGAATGTCTTTATTCATCGTCAAAGTGCTGCTATGTCGTGCCCATGCCCAGCTCGCATTTCGTATTCATAAGAGACTGCACCTTGCTGCAGCACCGTCGAATTACCGGCCCGGCCTTCGGCTGACGCATCCCTGCGGCGCCTAAGGACCGGGATAAATCTCTCATGGCCGGCATCTTCCGATCGCCGTGCAACCGACAATGACCGTAGCAGCGCGCACGGGGCCTTTTCTCAAACCTGCCGTGCGCCTCTCCGACCGGATCCCATACGTGATGACCGAGACTACCGAACGCGACTATTCAGAAACCCTGAACCTGCCCAAGACCGACTTTCCCATGCGCGCCGGCCTGCCCAAGAAGGAGCCGGAAATCCTGCAGCGCTGGCAGGAGATGAACCTTTACAAGAAACTTCGGGAAGCGAGCGCTGACCGGAACAAGTTCATCCTCCACGATGGCCCGCCTTATGCAAATGGCAACATCCACATCGGCCATGCGCTGAACAAGACGCTCAAGGACATGGTCACCCGCTCCATGCAGATGATGGGCTGGGACTCCAACTATGTTCCGGGCTGGGACTGCCACGGCCTGCCGATCGAATGGAAAATCGAGGAACAGTACCGCGCCAAGGGCAAGAACAAGGACGAGGTTCCGATCAACGAATTCCGCCAGGAATGCCGCGAATTCGCCGAGCATTGGATCGGCGTGCAGCGCGAGGAATTCAAGCGCCTCGGCATCGAGGGCGATTGGGAGACCCCCTATCTCACCATGCGCTTCGAGAGCGAGGCGGTGATCGCGCAGGAACTGATGAAGTTCGCCATGTCCGGCCAGCTCTATCGCGGCTCCAAGCCGGTGATGTGGTCCGTGGTCGAGAAGACCGCGCTAGCCGAAGCAGAAATCGAGTACCACGACTACCAGTCGGACACGATCTGGGTGAATTTCCCGGTCGTCGAGGCCGGCGGCACCAACGAAGCCGACGCCGACGAACTGCTTGATGCCTCCGTCGTCATCTGGACGACGACCCCCTGGACGATCCCCGGCAACCGCGCCGTCTGCTTCTCCTCCAGGATCCATTACGGCCTCTACGAGGTCACCCAGGACGATCTGCCGGAGGAGAACTGGGTCCAGAAAGGCGACAAGCTGATCCTGGCCGATGCGCTCGCCGGCGCGGTCTTCGAACAGTCCCGTGTCGAACGCTACGAACATGTGCGCCCCGTGACGCCGGCGGAATTGGCCGCGCTGACGCTTGCCCATCCGTTCCGTGATCTGGACCTCGGCGGCTACCAGTTCGACGTGCCGATGCTCGATGGCGATCACGTCACCGACGATGCCGGCACCGGCTTCGTTCACACAGCCCCGGGCCACGGCGCGGACGACTTCGAGATCTGGATGGCGAATGCTCGTGAGCTGGAAGCGCGCGGCATCGACACCGCGATCCCGTTCACCGTCGCCGACGACGGCTTCTATACGAAGGATGCGCCCGGTTTCGAGGGCAACCAGGTGATCACCCACAAGGGTGAGAAGGGTAAGGCCAACAAGGCCGTGATCGAGGCGCTGAAGGAAAGCGGCGCCCTGATCGGTCTCGGCCGGCTGAAGCACCAGTATCCCCATTCCTGGCGCTCGAAGAAGCCGATCATCTTCCGCAACACGCCGCAATGGTTCGTCTACATGGACCGCGATCTCGACGGTAAGGACGACACGCTGCGCGCACGCGCGCTGAAAGCGATCGACAATACCCGCTTCGTGCCCGCATCAGGTCAGAACCGGTTGCGGTCGATGATCGAGAACCGGCCCGACTGGGTACTGTCGCGCCAGCGTGCCTGGGGCGTGCCGATCACCGTGTTCATCCACAAGGAGACGGCGGAGGTCCTGAAGGACGAGGCGGTCAATGCCCGCATCTACGAAGCCTTCGTCACCGAGGGTGCCGATGCCTGGTTCGCGGACGGCGCCAAGGAACGCTTCCTGGGCAACGACCACAAGGCCGACGACTGGGACATGGTCACGGACATCCTGGACGTCTGGTTCGACTCCGGCTCCACCCATGCCTTCTGCCTGGAAAAGCGCGCAGACCTGATGCCGAACCGCAAGGGCCTCGGCGGCGACGATTACGTGCTTTATCTGGAAGGCTCCGACCAGCATCGCGGCTGGTTCCATTCCTCGCTGCTGGAAGGCTGCGGCACACGGGGCCACGCGCCTTATGACGCGGTCCTGACCCACGGCTTCACCATGGCCGAGGACGGACGCAAGATGTCCAAGTCGCTTGGAAACCAGGTGTTCCCGCAGGATATCATCAAGCAGTACGGCGCCGACATCCTGCGTCTGTGGGTGGCCTCCTCCGATTATGCGGAAGACCAGCGTATTGGTCCGGAGATCATCAAGACCAGCGTCGACAGCTATCGCAAGCTGCGCAACACCCTGCGCTGGATGCTGGGGTCGCTCGGCCATGCGACCGGAGAAGAGGTCGCTTATGCGGATATGCCGGAGCTGGAGCGGCTGATGCTTCACCGGCTGTCGGAACTCGACGCCCTGGTGCGCAAGGCCTATTGGGACTTTGACTACAAGCGCATCTTCCACCACCTGTTCACCTTCATGACGGTGGAACTGTCGGCGTTTTATTTCGACATCCGCAAGGATGCGCTTTACTGCGACGCGGCCTCCTCGGTGCGCCGCAAGGCGTCCCTCTACGTGATCGACAAGCTGTTCAACTGCCTGGTGACCTGGATGGCGCCGATGCTGCCGTTCACCATGGAAGAGACCTGGACATCGCGCCACGGCGATGAAACTTGCGTCCATCTGGAGCAGTTCCCTGTGGTTCCGTCAGACTGGCGCGACGATGCGCTGGCCGCTAAATGGGCCAAGATCCGAACCGTCCGCCGGGTGATCACCGGTGCGCTCGAAGTGGAGCGCCGGGAAAAGCGGATCGGGTCTTCCCTGGAGGCCCATCCGGTCGTTCATGTGACAGATCCGGACCTCATGGCCGCCCTGGAAGGCAAGGACATGGCCGATATCGCCATCACCAGCCAGCTAACCCTGAGTGCCGATCCGGCTCCTGCCGGCGCCTTTGCGCTGGACGACACACCGGGTGTTGCGGTCGTTCCCGGCCTTGCCGAGGGGCGGAAATGCGCCCGTTCGTGGAAGATCCTGCCGGAAGTCGGGTCCGATCCGGACTACCCGGATGTGACGCTTCGCGATGCGGCAGCTCTGCGGGAATGGGATGCAGCGCATCAGGCGGCCTGATCGCGAAACCGGCAAAGGACAGTGGAACCGCCGATGAGAGATGGCGAAACTGCACAGGGCCCCTTGTCCTGGACTGCCCGCTGGCTCTGGGGGCGGCAGAGCGGTTTCGTTCTCGTCGTCACCTTTGCCGGACTTCTGCTGGACCAGGCGTCGAAGCTGTGGCTTCTCCATGGCTTCGGCCTCGCAGGACACGGGCCGGTCTCACTGCTTCCGGTTCTGGACCTGACGCTGGTCTGGAACCGGGGCATTTCCTATGGCCTGTTCCAGCAGGACAGCGAGATCGGTCGCTGGGGTTTGGCGGCAGCGACCCTGATTGCCGCCATCGGCCTGTGGATCTGGTCGGTTCGCGCGGACTATCGTTTCCTGGCCCTGGCGCTCGCCCTGGTAATCAGCGGCGCGATCGGCAATGGCATCGACCGCCTTCTTTACGGCGCCGTCGTCGACTTCATCCATTTCCATGTCGGCGATTTCTCATGGTACGTCTTTAACTTCGCCGACGTATGGATCGTTGCCGGAGTTTGCGGACTGCTGTATGACGGATTGAAATCCGGTCCTAATTCAGCCGCAAAATAAGTCTCTACTGGGCGGACTGATCAGGAACTCAGGCTGAGTCCGGCTGCGCGCCCGAAGGTATGCGGCGGGAATCGCCTTGACGAAAACTAAGGAGTCTGCGGTGCTGCGGACGTATTTGAGAACGCTTTCACGCCCGGTCGCCCTTCTGGCCCTTTTCGGCCTGGCCGCATGCCAGGCGGCCGATGGAACGACCCAGTCTCCCGATACGGCCATGGTCAGCGCGATCATGTCCGGACTTGGCGCTGTCGATCCGAAAGCAAAGCCGATCGACTACAAGCCGCGCGCGCCGCTGGCCATGCCGGCTGAACCGACCGCGTTGCCGAAACCGGAAACCAAGGTTGCCGGATCGCAATCCGAAAACTGGCCGCAATCACAGAAGGCTGACGACTTTGAAGCTGTAAAGGCGCTCTACGCAAAAAAGAACGTCGGCGGGCACGACGGCAACGAGAACACGCGACTGACGCCGGAACAGGCCCGTGGGATCAATATCTACAATACAAAGCCGCGCGACTTCGCTGCCGAAAAACGCCAGAACGAATTGGATAATGGCGCCCGAATGACCCCGGAAGAAATGCGGGCGCAGAACACGGCTGCCGGAGAGTTGAAGCAACAGGCGTCCGGAAGTGCACAGGATAAACTGGCCCGGCGTTACCTGATTGAACCGCCGAGCGAATACAGTCAGCCTGCAGCCGGAGCACAGTTGCCCGAAATTGTCGACGACGATACAAACAGGAATGCGTCCAGCGTGATCGCCTGTACCGGCAATAACCGCAGCCTCAACTGTAAGGATTGACAGCGCCGGATTTCGGCGCTCCGTCAACATGACCAATAATTAACGGGACCAGCGCGGACCTCCACCCTATATGGGAGCTTGGAGTCTGTGCAGGTCCGAGCGAATCAAGGGCCTGCGGAACCGAGGAAGAACCCGGAGACGGATGTGCCCTGTTTCGAAAAAACTGCCATTCACAAGAAACCTACCCGCCTGACCCTTGCCGCACGTGCGATGTGCCTGGCCGGATTTCTAAGCGTTTCGCTCGGGATTCCCGCCGATGCCGCCGAGCCGGCGGCATCGGACCAATCGGCGCCAACCTTGAAAATCGCGCAGAATCTCAGCCACTTCAAACTCGATAACGGGCTTGAAGTCGTGGTCATCCCCGACCACAGGGCTCCCGTGGTCACGCATATGATCTGGTACAAGGCCGGATCCGCCGACGAGCCCGAAGGCCAGTCCGGCGTGGCGCACTTCCTTGAGCATCTCATGTTCAAAGGCACGGACAAGCATCCTGACGGCGCATTTTCCAAGATGGTCGCCGAACTCGGAGGCCAGGAAAACGCATTCACCTCCACGGACTACACCGCCTACTTCCAGCGGGTTGCCAAGGAGCATCTGCCGCTGATGATGGAAATGGAGGCGGACCGCATGGAAAACCTCCTCCTGACCGACGACATGATAGGATCGGAACGGGATGTGGTGCTGGAAGAGCGCCGGATGCGGGTAGACAGCGAGCCCGCTTCGAAACTGCGCGAAACCATGAACGCGATGCTTTTCGTCAATCATCCCTACGGCTCGCCGGTGATCGGATGGGAACACGAGATCCAGGCGCTCAACAGGAAAGCGGTCATCGCCTTCTATGACCGGTTCTACACACCAAACAACGCGGTGCTGGTGATCGCCGGAGACGTGACGGCCGACGAGGTCCGGAAACTGGCCGAAGAAACCTACGGCAAGGTTGCGCGCCGTGCGGAACCGGGTGAGCGGATCCGCCCCGCCGAACCGCCGCTTACGGGAGAACGAACGGTTTCGGTTTCCGATGCGCGCGTCCGTCAGGAAAGCCTGTCCCAGACATGGATCGTACCGAGCCAGACGACCGGCGAAGGCAGAGTCCCCGTATCCTTCGACGTTCTGTCCTATATTCTCGGTGGAGGCCCCACCAGCCGCCTCTACAAATCCGCCGTGCTTGGCAGCAAGATCGCCATCAGTGCGGGAAGCTACTATCAAGGCGATGCGCTGGATCAGGGCAAGTTCGGATTTTACGGGACGCCCGCCACGGGGCATTCCCTTGGAGAACTCGAAACGCTGTTCACCGAGGAGCTGCACAAGCTCATCAAAGACGGCGTTACGGAAGATGAACTGAACCGAGCCAAACACAGCATGGTGGCCGACGCCATTTATGCCCAGGACAGTCAGATGAGCCTCGCCCGGATATTCGGCAGCGCTCTGGCGACGGGACAGACACTGGAAAACGTGCAGACCTGGCCACAGCAGGTTCAGGGCGTCACTGCCCAGGACGTGCAGGATGCGGCCCGCGCCTTTCTTTCCGGCCCACCGGTAACAGGTCTGCTGAAGCACGCCGAACCGATCAAGGAAACCCGGACAGGGACCGCCGGTTCCGCAGAAGCGAAAGGAAAGTCCTGAACCATGCGTGCTCTTTTTGAAAAAAGCCTGGGTGTCCTGACCGCAGGTTGCCTGAGCCTGTTTACAGCCTCCCTGTTGGTTCTGCCGGCGCAGGCCGTCGAAATTCAAAAAGTCGTCAGCCCGGGCGGCATCGAAGCGTGGCTGGTCGAAGATCACACGATCCCTCAGATCGCGGTGAATTTCTCGTTCCAGGGCGGCGCGGCCCAGGATCCGAAAGGCAAGGAAGGCCTGACCCGGCTCCTGGCGGCAACCCTTGACGAAGGTGCGGGGGACCTCCCCTCCCAGGCCTTTCAGGCCCGTCTTGAGGAACTTGCCGTCAACATCAACTTCGACACCGGAAAGGACCGGTTCTACGGCAACCTGCGCACACTGACGCCAACGCGGGACGAAGCTTTCGACCTGTTGCATCTCGCCCTCACGAACCCCCGGTTCGACGCGGAAGCGGTCGGGCGGATGAAAGCCCAACTGATTTCAAGTGCAAAGCGGAACGCGGAAGACCCCAACGCGATCGCCGCCCTCAGCTACACCAAGGCCGCCCTTGGCGACCATCCTTACGCGCGTCCGACCGGCGGCACCCCGGAAAGTCTCGAAACATTGACGCCGGAGGACCTCGCCCAGCAGCACAAACGGCTTGTTACCCGGTCCGACCTGACGATCGGCGTGGTCGGCGCGATCGATGCGAAAACACTGGCGCCCCTGCTCGATCGCGTGTTTGCCGACCTGCCGAAAGACGGCGACCTGTCAACGATCCCGGAGGTAACGGCAAAGACCGGCCTGACCATTTCCAAATCCCTGCAAGTTCCGCAAACGACCATGATGTTCGGACTGCCGGGCCTGAAGCGGGACGATCCGGACTACCAGGCAGCCTATGTGATGAACCACATTCTGGGCGGCGGCAGCTTCACGTCCTGGCTCTATGAGGAAGTGCGTGAAAAGCGCGGGCTGGCCTATGGCATCAACACGTCGCTAATCCCTTACGATCACATGGGGTTGATCCTCGGGTCGACCGCGACCCGGGCCGACCGAGCCGACGAAACGCTGAAAATCGTTCTGGAACAGATCGACCGGATGGCTGCCGACGGACCGACGCAGGCGGAACTCGACAGCGCCAAGCGCTACCTGACCGGATCCTATGCGTTGCGGTTCGATTCTTCGGGCAAGATCGCCAGTCAGCTCGTTGCCCTTCAAAACGCAGGTCTGGGGATCGACTACTTCGATCGACGCAACAGCGAGATCGAAGCCGTTACGCTCGACGATGTGAACCGGGTGGCGCAACGCCTCCTGGCCGGGAAGCAACCGACCGTCGTTTCGGTCGGGCCGGCGACCGACTAAAACCTCGCCCGATGGTCTAACCGAGGCGATTTGCCTTGATGGCAAGCCGGTCCATCTTTGTGGTGTGCCTCACCACAAAGATGGACCAACGATGCCAGAGGGGTAAATCGCCTGGTTCTGTCTTTTTACGCTCCACATGGTCCGGTTGCTTCATGGGTGCGGACATCGCTCTTTGAGGGCCTTTTCGCAAATTTTCTTTCTCTGAATGCTACAGCAAGCCCTCCTCTGTGCGACATCGACGCACTGGGGGATTGCCAAAGGAATAAAACCTTTTGTAGTTATATTTAGAGAAAGAAAATCAATGGCCAAGTCGGGCACAAGCAGCAACATTTTACGCGAAGTCGGTGTCCCATTGGCGGCACTGGCCATGTGGTTGCTATGTCTCCTGGCCCCCTTGCACATGGCCGCGGGCGCTTTGCGGGATCTCTCCGATGCCGGTGTCAAGGTAACCACTACCTGGTCCATTTGTACTACGCTCGCCGACGGCGAGAACCATCCGGACAACTCAATCCCGATCTGCGCCGTTCAGTGCCTCGCCAAGATGGGACTGGCCTTGCCGACCGTTCCCGCGCAGATCACGGTCGCGTTGCGGCCGATGGAGGTCATTGGTGGCCCTGCCCGGGAGATGGCGCCCCATCTCCTCCGGACCTTCGGCCCAAACCACCCCCGCGCGCCGCCACGTACCGCCTGACCGCGCCACTTTCCCAAATTCTCTGGCAGTCCGTTCCAGACCGGATCCGTTTCACACGAGGCCGGTGCTGATCGGCGTGCCCCCTCCTTGTGATCGCGGACCGGCAAGGCCGTTCCGTTCGTATCCCGGCAATTCCGTATCTGGAGCTTCATATGATGAAGAAGCGCATTCTTATGACCTGCGCCGCACTGGCGTTCGCGACCCCGACCCTGACCGTCCGCGCCTTGCGGACAGCAAATCAATCAGGGGCAAAATTCCTGAAACCTTTTCTATGTGCGGCACTCTTGTTCGCCACCTGTCTGACCTTGCCGGCCCAGGCCCGCGAAGTCACGGACGCCCTCGGTCGGACCGTCGACATCCCCAACACGGTCGAGCGCGTGATCTGCTCGGGTCCGGGCTGCCTGCGCCTTCTGACTTATCTGGACGCTCAGGACATGGTCGTTGGTGTCGACGAAATCGAGAAGCGCCCCAACGCCGTCGCTCCGCGTGCCTATGCCATCGCGCATCCCGAGTACCGCAAATTGCCGCTGATCGGCCAGCATCGCGGACGCGACAACCCCGAACTGCTCCTCGCACTCGATCCCGCACCGCAAGTTATACTCAAGACGCTGTCTTCCATCGGCGTCGGGCATGACGATCTGGCCAAACAGACCGGCCTGCCCGTCGTTGCCATCGACGTGGGAGACCTCGCAAGCGAGCGCCCCGCCTTCGACAGCGCCCTGCGTATCATGGGCGAAGTCATCGGTCGCGAGGCGCGCGCCGAAGAAGTGATCGACTTCATCAACGGTCAAATCGCGGAGCTGGGCGAACGGGCCGCGCGCTCGACCGTCGCGGCTCCCGGCGTGTTCATCGGCGGCATCGCGTTTCAGGGCGCGCAGGGTTTCAACAGCACCGAACCCCTCTACCCGCCCTTCGACATGCTCGGCCTGACGAACCTGGCCCGCAAAGGCGCGCCGGGCAAAGGTCGCCACAGCGTCGTCGCGCGCGAACAGATCGTCGCCTGGGATCCGAAAATCCTGTTCCTGGACCTCGGAACGGTGCGCGGAAAGGATGTCGGCGGGCTTTACGAGCTGCGAACGGATGCGGCCTACCAGGGCCTGACCGCCGTGGCACAGGACAATGTCTGGGGCGTGCTGCCCAACACCCTCTATCACATCGAGGTCGGCTCGCTCCTGGCCAATGCCTGGTTCATCGGCACGGTCACACGGCCCGACACCTTCGGCGATGTCGATCCGGTCGCGCGCGCCAACGAGATCGAAAAATTTCTCGTCGGCACACCGGTCCTTGACACCTTCAACGCGGCCTATGACGGGCTGATCTTCCAGCGCGTTCCTGTCAAATGACGGAGCTGGCAGCGAATGTAGGCGCGGGATACCGCGCCTACACTACCCGCAAGCTCGTGATCGTCGCGCTGATCGCGCTGGCACTGATCCCGGCTTTGATCGCGGCCCTTTCTTTGGGGCCCGCGTCGGTTCCGGCAAACGAAGTCGCGCGGACGCTGGCCGGGTTGAAGGTACCTCACCGGTCCGAGCTCATCGTCTGGAACATCCGCCTGCCGCAAGCGTTGGCCGCCATCGTCGCCGGCGCCGGGTTGGCGGTGGCCGGGGCGGCCATGCAGTCGGTCCTGCGCAACCCGCTCGGATCTCCCTTCACGCTGGGCATCTCTCAGGCGGCGGCCTTTGGCGCGGCTTTCGCGGTGATGGTCCTCGACACCGGCACGCGGCAGGGCGCGAACGCCGCCTCGGTGGCGATCCATGACCCGACCACGACCACCGCGTCAGCCTTCGTATCCGCCCTGCTCGCGGCGGCAATCATCACCCTGGTGGCCCGGCTGCGCGGTGCCGCCCCCGAGGTGATGGTTCTGACCGGCGTGGCACTGGGCGCACTCTTTTCGGCCGGCACGGCCTTCCTGCAGTTCTTCGCCGACGACATCCAGCTTGCCGCCATCGTCTTCTGGACCTTTGGCGACACGGCGCGTGTGGACTGGTCCGAACTGGGGCTCCTCTCCGCGATCACCGCGCTCGCCTGTGCCTATTTCCTCACCCAGAGCTGGAACTACAACGCCATCGACGCCGGCGACGAAACAGCCCGCGGACTGGGTGTCCGGGTCGACGGGCTGCGTATCCTCGGGATGGTCATGGCCTCGCTTCTGACGGCGGTGTCCATCGCCTTTCTGGGGATCATCGGCTTCGTCGGGCTGGTGGTGCCGCACATGATCCGCCGGGTGATCGGAGCCGACCACCGCTTCCTGCTGCCCGCCTCGATATTCGGCGGCGGGCTGTTGCTCTTGCTGGCCGACACGGCGGCACGGCTGATCCTGTCGCCGCATGTCCTGCCGGTCTCGGTGCTGACCGCTTTCATGGGTGCACCGGTCTTCGTGTTCCTCATCCTGCGCGGGCGGCGCTGATGCTCAGCGTATCCGAAATCGGCTTCGCCTATCGCAACCGCAAGGTGCTCGAGCGCATCGGCTTTGAGCTGGAGCCCGGACGCATCCTTGTCATCCTCGGCCCGAACGGTGTGGGTAAAACCACGCTGATCCGCTGCCTGAACGCGATCCAAAAGCCGGCATCGGGTGCGGTTCTGCTGGAGGGTGAAGACCTTCTGCACCTTTCACCGCCCCGCATGGCCATGCGTGTCGGCTACGTCTCGCAACGCACGGAAACCGCGCGGCTGAGCGTCTATGATGCGGTTCTGATGGGACGCAAGCCGCACATGGGTCTGCGGGTGGGGCAGGCGGACCGCGACAAGACCGAAGCCGCGATCGCCCGGCTGGCGCTGGAACCGCTCGCGCTGCGCTATATCGACGAGCTCTCGGGCGGCGAGTTGCAGAAAGTCGCCATCGCCCGCGCACTGGTGCAGGAACCGCGGCTTTTGCTGCTGGACGAGCCGACCAGCGCGCTGGACCTGCGCAACCAGTTCGAGATCCTGACGCTGTTGCGCGAGGCCGTTCGGGAACACGGCATGGCCACTGTGATGACGATGCACGACCTGAACACCGCGCTGCGTTTTGCCGACGAGGTTCTATTGATCAAGGGCGGGCGCATTCTCGCCCATGTGCCGGCAGACGGAGTGACTCCCGATCTGATCGAGACCACCTATGGCCTGCCCGTTGCCATTCACCATCTCGACGGCGTGCCCGTCGTGGTTCCCCAAGTGTGAGAGGACGTTTCCGATGCCGCAATATAATGCCGCCAACCTCTGGAGCGAACGCGCGCGCCGCTTTCCCGGCGGGCGCGATCCGAACCACCGTACCCGGATGCTTGCCCGTCTGGCGCATGTGCCACAAAAGGCTCTGCCCAGAGCGGGAATGCGCTGCCTCGACATCGGTGCCGGCACCGGTGTGTTTGCGCTTTATGCCGCCGATGAGGGCGCCGATGTCGCTGCCACGGATGTGTCGGAGGAAATGCTGGCCCAGCTGGCCGACGATGATCCAGAGCGCCGGGTGACAACATTTTGCGCGAACTGGCGCGAAATCGATCCCGAAGTGCATGGCTGGAACGGACGCTTCGATCTGGTGCTCGCGCAGATGATGCCCGGCGTCAGCACCGCAGCGGATTTTCGCCGCATGGAAGCCTGTTCACGCGGCTGGTGCGTTTATATCGGATGGGGGCGCAAACGGCAGGACCCCTGGCTAGAGGCGGTTTTTGCCGCCCACGGCACCACACTGCACGTGCCACCGGGGACCTCGAACGCTGTCGAGCAACTCACCGGGATGGGCCGGAATGTCGAACCGGTATGGATCGAGGAGGTTTGGCAACGCGAACGCCCGGTCGATACCGCGGTGCTCGACGCGATATCACATCTGCGGATGCGCGAGCTGCAACCGGACCGCGCACGTATCGAGGCGATGGCACGAGAGCGCGCGGTAAACGGTATTCTGCACGGCGGTTCCGAAGTCGAGATCGGCGTCCTGTCCTGGCAAGTCGGCGATCAGGCCGCACCCTCATAAAATTCGGCAATCAGCCGGCTGCCCGTTTGCGCGGCGCGGGGGCCGGCGCGCCCTGCAGGACTTCCGATCGTACGGGGCGCGGGGGCGAGAACAGATTGCCCTGAGCCAGCTTGATCTCATAGTCGAGAAGTTCCAGCACCTGGCTTTCGGTCTCCACGTGGTCGGTGATCAGCTCCATGCCATACCGATGCAGGAGATCGCCGAAATCCGACGGGTGAATGTGTCCGTGATCCGCGGACCGGCGGCCAATCAGGAAATCGGCCTGAAGCTTGGCAAATTTGAAGCCGCGCTGCGCAAGCGACTTGAAGTCCATCTTCATGTCGCTGATGCGGTCGATGGAAAAGTGGAAACCGATTTCGGCAAGCGCATTCAGGCTTTCCATCTCCACAACGCCCATTCTGGACACATCGTCCTGGGAAAACTCGAAAATCAGAACATCGGCGATGTTCTTGTTGGCGCTCGCAAAGTCCAGGAAACCAGGGAAAAAGGTTTCATCCACCAGGGATGAGGACGAAATATTGCAAAACAGCGCGGCATTGCGGTTTCGGGACGTAAGGCGGCGGATTACCTGGATCGACCGGAACAGCAGCAGATTGTCGATACGGGCAATCAATCCTGCGCGAACCGCTTCCGGCAGGAAGGTACCTGCCGCAATCAGTTCGCCCTGACCATCACGCAGTCTCGTGAAGGCCTCGTAATATTTCACCTGGCGCTGCGGCAACGTGACGATCGGCTGCAGATGCAATTCGACCCGGTTCGCGTTCAACGCCGCGGTAATCAACTCCCGCATTGCCGGATCCGGCCGCGGCTCCGCTTGCCTGGCGACGTCTGTTCCGAGTTCGTCGCCGCCGCCGAAAACACCGGATGCTTCGGTTGCGGCGTAAGGATCCTGTTCCTGAGGGGGATAAGCCGAACGCGGGGCCGGTTCGTCCTGGCGAAACCCGGATGCGGTGTCATGGTCCGAAGAGCCATACGGCCGTCCATAGTCTCCGCCCCTGGCGTAATCAGAGGAACTGCCGTAGTCGGGGGGCCTGCCGTATTCAGTCGATCTCATCTCCGACTCCGCCCGGGAATTCGGAGATCGATAAGGATCGTTCACAGGCGGAGCACTGCGCACCGGGCTGGATGTCCCGCCCGGATCATAAGACGATACGGGCATCTGGTAGTTGGGCAGACCCGGCGCGGCAGGTGGCGGCGCCAGACGTTGCTGATCCTCAAACCGGGTTTCCAGGTCGGTCATGGCCTCCGCCATCTGCTTGACCAGAGACCCCAGAACCTCCACTTCGGCGAACAGCGGATCGATTTCCTCACGCGTCCGACGGGGAATGTTGCGCTCGACGCCGGTCAGGCGCCCTTCCAGATTGCCGACATCCTCATCGATTTCCACCATCCGGTCTTCCAGACGATCCACGGTGTCACTCACCGCGCTCCGGTCCGTGGCCCTGGCAACAAGCAGGTGGAACATGATCATCGTGCACATCAAGGCCAGCGAGAGCGACACCGCTTCCCCGAACGGCCTGCCGAACTGGAACACCAGCACAGCCGCAGCGGAAAGCGCGATCACGCTCATGCATATCGCTATGAATATGGTCGCCGTGCGGCCCATTTTCGCAAAACGCTCTCAACTCGAATCACAAATTCACCGTTAATCATGCCTTAAGAATTGGCCGCTTCCGAATCCCTTCCAGAGGCCATTGGGCGGATTCTCTCGGTTGTCCCCCACTAAGCGATCCGGTTTCCGTCAGATTGCGCATCTTTGCCCGCGAACCGCGAGGAGGAGCGGAACAACCTAACTCATGAGTTACCTAGTTTTTTTACTTTCCTATCACCAATGTCTTGGCTAACCTTACGTTACGACATTTTCGATCCTGATTTCGTACGTCATCGAAAGAATGCACGACGGATCAGAAAATGCAGGGGGGGGAGGCCATGACGATCGCCGGGCGACATTCCCGGCTTCCGCGGGAGAGCGACAGCGAACCCGGCAGCCCCATATCTGTCAGTCAACAGTCCGGCTCCGCCGACCCGGCTCTGGGTTCCCGCTACGACGCGCGGCTGGCCCTGCACAAGGTGCTCACCAGCCCCGAATTCAGCTCCGTCATTCAACTTCGATCCTTCCTGAACTATGTGGTCTCCAAAGCGATCGAAGACCGGCTTGACGAAATCAAGGGGTACACGATTGCGGTCGAAGCCCTCGGCCGGGACGCGTCCTTCAACCCGGTGACCGATCCGATCGTCAGGGTGGAAGCCGCCCGATTAAGGCGCCGGCTCACCAAGTACTATACGGGCAGCGGGAAACATGATCCGATCGTGATCGCAATCCCGAAGGGAAGCTATGTGCCTGTCTTCGAGTTGAGGACGAAGGTCATCGGATCGGCAAACATCTCGCCCGATACGAACCGGGAACCGGGAGGGCAACCCTGCGAAAACCCCAACCGGATTCTCACCGGCTCCGAGCAGGCCGGACCCGATATTGGCAACGCGTTTGCGACGCGCCCGCCTGAAACGGTTTTTTTCGAGCCTACGGCCGATGCGGATCCTGTCGAAAATCAGCCGACCGTGTCGGTCGACACCGCCGGGCTTCTGGGAAGTATTCCGAACACAATGAGGCTTCCCGCGGCAATCTGCATCGTGTTTCTCGCATTTATTGCCGGCTATGCCCTCGGCGCCATTCTCTGAGGCGAGGCCCTGTTAATCCGGGCCATTCTTCCTGAATCGTCTGCCTGAGCTCCTGCCGATCCGGCGATAGGCAGCATTGTTCTCCCTCCATAACAACGCTTTGTTTACCCTGTTCGTAGAAACATTCGTCAGGTGATCAGTTCGATCCATGTCGAACCCTGCTTGAAATGATGGGGGATACCCAGTGATGGGGAGTAATGAGGGTCTTACCGGACCCGTTATGGTACGCGTTCTTGATGCTTCGATCTCCGAAGCCACTCGCACCGCCGCCGTTTGCGCAAAACTGGCTGCTCCATGCGCGCAACCTGCACTTTATACCGATCCGGACTCCTGCCTCGGAGAGCTTGCCGACAAGACGACCGACATCCTGATCCTGGACCTGGAGACCATCGGCGGCGAAGACGTTCTGGAATCCTTTGCAGTACGGTGTCCCAAATCCGTTCTGGTCGCGGTCTCAGCCAAGGGCTCCGTCTCTCGCGCAGTCAACGCCATGCGTGCCGGCGCCCATGATTTCCTGACCAAACCGTTCTCGCTGGACGCCCTGGCCTCGAAAATCAATTTCCAGCTGGATCAGCGGGATCCGCGCCCCTGGGCCGAAACCGCCGTTCGTGCGGACGACCACACCATCGCCGCCGCGCCGGATATGAGCGCGCCGATCATTGCCCCGGCGGCACGCACCCCTGGTCTTGAGAAGCTGATTGGAAGCTCGGCGCCGATGCTTGCCGTCTTCGATCAGGTGAAACGGATGGCGCCTTCGCAGGCTCCCGTTTTCATCACCGGGGAGTCCGGAACGGGCAAGGAGCTGTGTGCCAGTGCCATCCACACACTCTCCGACAGGAACAAGAAACCGTTTGTCACCATCAATTGCGCGGCCATTCCGCGGGACCTGATCGAAAGCGAAATTTTCGGCTACATGCGCGGCGCCTTTACCGGAGCGACCGAAAGCCGACCGGGTGCGGCCGAACAGGCGGATGGCGGCACGCTGTTTCTCGACGAGATCGGCGAAATGGACCTGCTGCTTCAGAGCAAGCTGCTGCGGTTCCTGCAGACCGGTACGTTTCAGCGTCTCGGCGACACGACCACTCGCCAGGTGGATGCGCGCATCATCTGCGCGACCAACCGCGACCCTCTTGCCGAGATTACCGCAGGCAGGTTCCGCGAGGATCTCTACTACCGGCTTCATGTCCTCCCGGTCCAGCTTCCGCCCCTGCGCGAACGCCGCGACGACATCCTGCCTTTGGCCCAGACATTCCTGGAGCGATTTTGCGCAGAAGAACGTCGCGGCTTCAAGGGGTTCGATGCAGACGCGGAAGCAAAACTGCTCACTTACCCCTGGCCGGGCAACGTGCGCCAGCTTGAAAACACGATCCGCCAGATCGTCGTCATGAACGACGGAGCCGCCGTCACCCTGGATATGCTGCCGATGCTGATCCGCGACCCTTCGGGGCGCGGGCACGCGATTGTCGACCTGTCGCGGGAACGTGCGCGGGCGGCCGCGCCAAGCCGGGCATTCGGCGCCATCGAACCGCTCTGGGCGCAGGAACGGCGGATCATCGAGGACGCGCTGGATGCCTTCGACGGCAATATTGCCATGGCCGCGGCGGCTCTCGAAATCAGCCCGTCGACAATCTATCGCAAGCGCCAATCCTGGTCGGGGCGAAGTCTTTAGTCGGTTTCGCGTTTACCGCACTGCACGCAAATCCTTGTGTCTTGACCAAAGGCGGTCTATATCGGCTGAAAAGCAGTTGAAAAAACAATGCTGTTGGGCTGGCTCAGGGGAAAGTAAATGCAAAAAGGTTTCTTTGCACGGCAGGCGGTAAGGGGCGCGCTATTCCTGGCTGCGACGACGCTTTCCTGTGCATCTATCGCTCAGACGGGTTCAGCGGCCTTTCCTAAACCGGAAGGCGCGCTTGCCGATAGTCTGGCGGCGCTTTCCAATGCCTGGAATACTTCCGGACTTGCCTTCACAGCGGCAACTTTCTCCGACGGACCGGCTGCCGGATACGGGCAGTACACGCCGCGCGTCGATGCGTCCTTTGCCGCCGATGAGCCGCTCACGGTCTATGCGGAGCCGGTCGGCTACGGGTTTTCCTCGTCGGAGGCCGGTTACACTTATTCCCTTCAGGCAAGCTACCGCCTTTTGAATACAACCGGACAGGTCCTTGCCTCCCAGGACGGGTTCGCGGACTTCTCGGGCACGACCCGGTCCGCCAAAAGAGAACTGCCGACATCCCTGTCGTTTCAGTTCAGCGGGCTGCCCGCGGGCGACTACACGCTGGAAACGACATTCAACGACAAGATCGACGGAAAATCCGGAACGATCTCCCTGCCCTTCTCCATTTCGGCCGGACAGTAAGCCAGCGAGGGAAGCTGGTGCGCTTTCGCATAGCCATCCTGCCACTGGCCGCGGATTGGTCCATGGCGGTTCAGCTGCCGTTTACATCGGTTTTGCAAGCGAATTTTCTCCCGCCCCACCATTGACAAGCCCATGCGGCGGTCCTAAATCGTCGCTTGTTAGCACTCGCCTTTCGGGAGTGCTAACAGATGCCGTTTCCGTGAACCGGCATCTTAATAAGACCCTTAAGTTCATGCCAGCACGCTGCCTTTGAGTGTGGGGCGTGCCCCATGAGAGGAAAAAGCCAAATGACATTTCGTCCGCTGCACGACCGTGTCGTTGTCCGCCGCGTCGATTCCGAAGAAAAGACTGCCGGCGGCATCATCATTCCGGATACCGCCAAGGAAAAGCCGCAGGAAGGCGAAGTCGTTGCCGTTGGCAATGGCGCTCGTGACGATTCCGGCAAGGTGGTCGCCCTCGATGTGAAGGCCGGCGACCGTGTTCTGTTCGGCAAGTGGTCCGGCACCGAAGTCAAGATCGACGGTGAAGACCTCTTGATCATGAAGGAATCCGACATCATGGGCGTGATCTCCTAATCGGAGCCCCCTGATTTCATCCGATATTCCAATTAAAAAGTGAGACGGAAAAATGGCTGCGAAGGAAGTTAAATTCTCCTCAGACGCCCGCGAGAAAATGCTCCGCGGTGTCGACACCCTTGCAAACGCTGTAAAAGTGACCCTCGGCCCGAAAGGCCGCAACGTGGTCCTCGACAAGGCTTTCGGCGCACCGCGCATCACCAAGGACGGTGTTTCGGTTGCCAAGGAAATCGAACTGGAAGACAAGTTCGAGAACATGGGCGCCCAGATGGTGCGCGAAGTGGCTTCCAAGACCAACGACATCGCTGGCGACGGCACCACGACCGCAACCGTCCTGGCTCAGTCCATCGTCAAGGAAGGTGCCAAGGCTGTTGCCGCCGGCATGAACCCGATGGATCTGAAGCGCGGCGTCGACATGGCCGCTCTCGAAGCCGTCAAGTATCTGGAAAGCGCTTCCAAGACCATCACCACCTCTGAAGAAGTGGCCCAGGTCGGCACCATCTCCGCAAACGGCGACACGCAGGTCGGCAAGGACATTGCCGAAGCCATGCAGAAGGTCGGCAACGAAGGTGTCATCACCGTCGAAGAAGCCAAGTCGCTGGAAACCGAGCTGGAAGTCGTCGAAGGCATGCAGTTCGACCGCGGCTACCTGTCGCCGTACTTCGTCACCAACGCCGACAAGATGCTGGCCGATCTGGAAAAGCCGTACATTCTCCTTCACGAGAAGAAGCTTTCCAACCTGCAGGCCATGCTGCCGATCCTGGAAGCTGTCGTTCAGTCTTCCCGTCCGCTGCTGATCATTGCTGAAGACGTCGAAGGCGAAGCTCTCGCAACGCTCGTCGTCAACAAGCTGCGCGGTGGCCTGAAGATCGCTGCTGTCAAGGCTCCGGGCTTCGGCGATCGCCGCAAGGCCATGCTGGAAGACATCGCGATCCTGACCGGCGGTACCGTGATCTCCGAAGATCTCGGCATCAAGCTGGAAAACGTCACCCTCGACATGCTCGGCACCGCCGAGAAGGTCACCATCACCAAGGAAACCACCACCATCGTCGATGGTGCGGGTTCCAAGGATGACATCCAGGGCCGCGTCAGCCAGATCAAGGCTCAGATTGAAGAAACCACTTCCGACTACGACCGCGAAAAGCTGCAGGAACGCCTTGCCAAGCTCGCCGGTGGTGTCGCAGTCATCCGCGTCGGCGGCGCGACTGAAATCGAAGTGAAGGAAAAGAAGGACCGCGTCGACGACGCCCTGAACGCAACCCGCGCTGCGGTTGAAGAAGGTATCGTCCCGGGTGGCGGTACCGCTCTGCTCCGCGCCAAGGCAGCCGTTTCCAAGCTGTCTTCGGAAAACCCGGACATCATGGCCGGCATCAAGATCGTGTTGCGCGCGCTTGAGGCTCCGATCCGCCAGATCGCCGAAAACTCCGGCGTTGAAGGTTCGATCGTTGTCGGCAAGATCATGGAAAACGACGACATGACGTTCGGCTTCAACGCCCAGAGCGAAGAGTTCGTCAACATGATCGAAGCCGGTATCATCGACCCGACCAAGGTCGTGCGCACCGCGCTCCAGGATGCGGCTTCCGTCGCTGGCCTGCTGATCACCACCGAAGCCATGGTTGCCGAGCTTCCGAAGAAAGATTCGGCTCCGGCAATGCCGGGCGGCGACATGGGCGGTATGGGCGGCATGGGCTTCTAAGAAGCCCCGTTCAAGAGCTTACGGAAAGGGCGGTCTTCGGGCCGCCCTTTTTGCGTCTCCGCTCGCCGCCCATCATGCTGTCTTGCGCAGCTGTGCTGCGCGGGGTGCGGCATGGGCTTCTAAGAAGCCCCGCTCAAGAGCTTACGGAAAGGGCGGTCTTCGGGCCGCCCTTTTTGCGTCTCCAGGTCCCTGCCAAAGGGAAGGTATTGTTAACCATCAGCCCTCAAGCTCAAGTCCGGAACAGCGCCGCCACTACGGATAACAAGGTCCGCTGGCATATTGACCATGCACAGACGTTGGATTGAATGGACACCGGCCCGGACACTCTTCGGGATCGATCTGCGAACCCTGGCCCTGTTCCGGGTGTTGCTGGGGTTCTATGTCCTGTTCGATCTCATCCTGCGCGCCCGTGACCTGACGGCCCATTACACCGATCAGGGCATCATGCCCCGCGCGGTTCAGATCGATCAGCTGAATTCCGGATCCTGGTCCCTTCATCTTGCGGGCGGCGCCGCCTTCTTCCAGAGCCTGCTGTTCGTCCTTGCTGCACTCGCCGCCATCGGCCTCACCCTCGGCTGGCGGACACGGCTGATGACCGCCCTTTCCTGGGGCCTGCTTCTCTCTATCCAGAACAGAAACACCTTCATCCTGTCGGGCGAGGACAATCTTGCGCTTCTCCTGATGTTCTGGGCGATGTTCCTGCCGCTCGGTGCGCGTTATTCGCTGGATGCGGCCTTGAGCCGGACACGGGACTATCCCGACAATGCCTATTTCTCCGTGGCGACGGTCGCCCTGCTTGTCCAGGGCATGTCGATGTATTTCTTCAGCGCCCTCCTGAAGACCCATCCGATCTGGGTGCCCGACGGCAACGCGGTCTATTACGCCCTTCAGCTCGACTACCTGGTCACACCCTTTTCACTCTGGTTCCGCCAGTTCCAGGACGCGATGACCGGCCTGACCTACTACGTCTATGTGCTGGAATTGATCGGGCCGTTCCTGATCTTCTCGCCGATCTTTCACCGCACGTTCCGTGGCGTGATCATGGTCGCCTTCATGTCCATGCATCTCGCCTTCTTCTTCTTTCTGGAGATCGGGCTCTTTCCCTACATCTCCATCGTCATGAACCTGACGTTCATGCCTTCCTGGATGTGGGATGCGATTGCCGGACGCCTCTACCGCCGCCCGTTGCCGGCCATCACCCTGTGGTATGATCAGGGCTGCGCATTCTGCGAGAAGACCTGCCATATCCTGCGCATCTTCCTGCTCCTGCCGACTGCCGGCATCCGCCCTGCGCAGGAGGATCCGGAGATCGGAGCCGAACTGACGGCGCGCAATTCGTGGGTCGTGACGGTCGGCGCCGACCGTTTCTTCAAGGCGGGCGGGCTGATCGCGCTGCTGTCCGCCTCCCGGGTGTTCCGGCCTCTGGCCGTGGTCCTGAACCTCGCTCCGTTCCTATGGCTTGGCGACCGCTGCTACGACCTCATCGGCCGGAACCGGAGCGGATTGTCTAACCTCACCGCATGGCTGCTGCCCTGGCGGCAGAGAACCGTCCGGATTGGATTGCCAACACAGGTCCTGGCAGTGTTTTTTCTCGGCTTCATCACCGTGCAGAATATCTCGACGCTGCCGGCCGGCCCTCAGTCCCTGCCTGATGTCTTCATCAACACGCGTCAGGCCCTTGGCCTCTATCAGAACTGGACCATGTTCGCGCCCTACCCGGAGATGAACAGCCCCTGGCCGGTCATTCCCGGCAAGCTCAAAGACGGTACGCAAGTCGATGTCTACAATAGCAGGGTCCGTCCCGCCGTCTTCCAGAAGCCCGAGGTCGTCTCTAAGGTCTATGCCAACTACCGCTGGCGGAAATTCCTGTCCAATCTGGAGGACAACTCCTATAGGGACGGTCCGCAGACCCTTGCCCTGAACTACGCGCGGTTCCTGTGCCGCGACTGGTCCGAACGCCACTCGGACCTGCCGGCCCTCTCGACCTTCAAGATTTACTTTCAGGTCGAAGAAACACCGGTGCCCGGAGGAAACAAAGCGCCCAAACCGCGGCTCGTCTGGAGCCACGACTGTTTTGGCTAGACATTTCCCGGTCGTCGATTAGGACTGCATCACCTTCCTGAACAGACATGCGATTGAATGACCGCCATGGATACCGAAGCCCGACTGGAAAAACTGGAAATCGACCTGGCCCATGCCAATCAGACGATCGACGAACTGAACACGGTCGTCTTCGAGCAGGGCCGGCAGATCGATCGTCTCACCCGCAAACTGGCCGACATGACCGATCAGATGGAAGAACTGATCGAGAATGCCTTGCCAGGACATCAGGTCGAGAAGCCGCCACACTACTGAGGGCGATGTCCTGCCGTTTCCCGGCATCCTTGCCGTGCAAGGATGGCATAGGGTTGCTTCAGGCCTTCTCCCGCTTCAAGGGTTCATGCGGCTGCGCCAGCCCGACAAGCGCAATCAGGGCGACCGGAATTCCCAGGCTCCAGAAGCCGATCTTCGACATGCAATATCCGCCGACAAGGCCTCCGGCGGTGAAGGCGATGATCACGCGCGCATGCTGCATGGCGCGGCTGCGCGGGCCCTGCGCGACCTCCTCCGGCGCCGACAAGCCATCCACCAGGCCGGCGACAAGCCGGATCGTGTTTCCGGTCATGAACGTGGTCGGCGCGTGACAGTTCAGAATTTCGCTCATGATGACATTCTGCAATGACATGCCATAGGTGGACAGGACCACCGCGCAAACGGTCGCCAACGCCAGCGGACCGGACAGGGGCGCGGACAGCGCCGCAATCAGCATGAAGGCGGCGAGCAAGCCCGCCTCGAGCAACAGCAGCAGCCGAAGGGATCCGCGACCGGACCGACGCATCCTGACAACAAGCGCGTACCATCCCAGCGTCGAGATGAAGAAATTTCCGATCACGATGAGTTTGAGCGGGGCCGAATCAGGGGTCTGAAACAGTTCGGTGGAGAGGACAACGAGCGTCCCCGTGATGAAGGCCGTGAAGGTGTGAAACAAGCCCAGAATGCATACGACATCGATGAAACAGGCGCAGAACGCCAGGATATTGGCGATCATCGGCCGCGAATGATGCAAGTAACCCCTCGGATCCAGCCGCATAGTTGCCACGATCCTTCCGTTTAATTGGACTCAGTTCGCTTTATAACCCGATCGCGTTTCGCGCAAAATGCAAGCAGAATTGACGGGCCAAGTCGGGCATGCCATAAGGCCGCCATCATCAAGAGAAGGGCTGGCGCCCTCACCAACCTGCCTCACCGGGCAAGGTGGTTCCCGCCAGGGATGTGGCCGAAGAAGACGTATTGCATTACGTTCGGCAACCAAGCGGTTCGACCAGGAATTTTCGCGCCAGTCCTCCTCGGGAAACCGATGGAGGATTTTTTGTCTCTAGACGCTTTTGCCGGACAGGCTGCCAGCCTGATTGCCGGTTTCGAAGACCCGGATACGGGCCACGGTATTGCTGACGAAGGGCCGCGATGGATCGAAGCGGCCGAGACTTGCGTCCTGATGCGCATCGATCAGCTTCGTCTCATCGGCGGCCTGCCGCGCCACGAACCACCGTTGACGGTTGAACAGCGTCTGCACCGCTTGCAGGACCTGTTACGCCTGTGGGCGGAAGGGTGTCTGTTTGCCGTGGATGAACGTCTTTTTGCCGATATTCTCAATCGCCGCCGGGAAAAGAGCTAGAGCATGTCGCGTTCATTCGAATTCACGTGACATGCTCTATTCGTTTCTGACGCACGTCCTGCTGCGAAAAACCGGTCTCCATTTTTTCGCGACGGGCTCTAGCGACAGTCCTTCGGCACAGGCCGCGGGCGTCCGTCCTCGTCGACGGCAACCATGGTAAAGGTCGCCTGGGTGACTTTTTCCCGGTGACCGAAGCGATGGCGCAGGGCCCAGGCTTCCAGCTGCACCTCTATCGAAGAGGTTCCGACGCGGCCGATGCGACTGTAGACGCACAGGACATCGCCGACATGGACCGGGCGGATGAATTTCATCTTGTCGACGGCGATCGTGACGACGCGACCGGCAGCCCGCTGCCCCGCGGCGATACCTGCGGAAAGGTCCATCTGGGACAAGACCCAGCCGCCGAAGATATCGCCGGCCGCATTGGTGTCGGCTGGCATGGCCATGGTGCGCAGGGTGAGTTCGCCGTGAGGGCTTTCTTCGGTCTCTGTCAATTTCGACTTACCTTTGTTCCGCGGAAATTAAAGAGTGGAGGCCTGCTGCAGCAGTTCCGGCTGTTCCAGGCAGTAATAGCCGGAGATCCGGCTGATCGTGCCCGCGCGTTTCCAGTCGTTCAGCACCCGGCTCACGTTTTCGCGCGCCGCACCGGCCATGTTGGCGATGTCCGCCTGGCTCAGCTTGTAGTGGATCAGGATGCGCCCACCGTCGATCGGCTTGCCGAAGGTTTCCGAAAGCTGCAGCAACGCCTGGGCGACGCGCCCCGGCAACGGCAGGAAGGACCGTGCCGCCAGAACATCGTTCGCCTGGCGCAGGCGCCCGCCGACGATCGACAGCATGTGCCGATAGACAGCCGGGTTGGCATCGGCGAAACGCTCGAAAGCGGCCTTGTCGATGAAGGCGAGATTGGCCGCCTTGAGGGCGCTGACCGTCGCGGACCTGGGTCTGCCGTCCAGAAGCGCCAGTTCGCCGACGAGATCGCCCGGCCCGAGCACGGCCAGCAGTTGCTCATCCCCGTCCACAGAGAGAATGGAGACCTTCAGAGAGCCTTCAAGCACGGCATAACAGCCGTTGCCCGGGTCGCCGTTTTCGAAAAGGATCGTACCGGCGCCAATCTTCATCGGCCGCGCGAGAGCCGATAGACCTTCCGCCAGATCCAGCGACAAGCCTTCCAGCGAAAAACTGTTCTGCAGAAATTCCTGTATTTCAGCCACTGCCCCGTCTCCTGCCCCGACACCCTGGGCACATCTTTTGCCGCCAAGCGCACTTTTGTGACCCACATCACGTGCGCCCGATCAAACTAGCCCTATATACAAAGACATGGAAGCGGGTTCCCCCCTCCCCCTTCCTGACCTCCCCGAAAAACGGTTCCGTCTCCCCGCCGGAACCGTTTTTTCGTTGTAAGGGGGCTAAACAGAAGTCCTTCCAACGCGCCAATCGGCAGAACCCCGGCTAATTCAGAAAAACGTCGGTTTCTTCGAGCGTATGGAAAAAGCGGTCGCTGCGAAGCACTTCCCACTGGCACTGCCGCATGGCGACCTTTTCGCGCGGCTCCTCGCGGCGCAGACGATCATCCACCTGAGCGGGAATACAGTGGACGAAGGTCACGTCCTGCAGTCCGTCGAAATGACGCCGGATTTTGCGGTGCAGATCTTCCGGGTCCACCGTTTCAGGAAGAGCTGGCCCTTTTGGCAGGACCTCAAGCCCTTTTTTCGCGGCGATCCGGTGAAGGCGCCTGGCATGCAATCCCGGCTCGAACGGCGAAATGATTTTCGGAGGACGTTCAAACCCGGCCCGTTCGATGGCATCGAGGACGTGCCGTGCGATCGCCGATCGCTCCATGAGCCCTTCCCGGACGGCGACGAAATCCGGTTCCCGGTTCATCAGAAAGGTAAAGCGCGTCAACTGGGCATCGGCCTCCGCGGCGAAGACCTCGTCCGGCAGCAGCCGCAGCATGGCCCTGCGCTCGACGAAGCCGCGGCTCGGCATTTTTTCGTGGTAGAGTTCCCGCATCCGCTCACTGACCGGATGGACCCGATCTCCGCTGAAGGCCAGCGTGACACCGATCAGCGCCCTGTTGCCCACCTTTTCGGCGACTTCCTGCATGGGCTTGAATTCGCGCGCCCAAAGCTCGCTGGCGACCAGGCACCCGACCGCGCTCAGGCGGCCTTCCAGAAGCAGGGAGCGCAAGGCTCTGTCGACGCCGAAGGCCACCGCGTAATCGAGGGCGCCCAGTGTAATTCTTTTCATTTTCTCAAATGCCCAGGATTTGCGGTCACCGTGACGAGTCCTTATCCCTGCGGCAATATCATTCGGATTTCAACCGTAGAAAGGCTATTCCCGTCAAAGATCAATCGTCTTCGTCAGGTAGAAACGGCATGATCGGAAGCCCCGGAACCTCATAGACCACTATGTGCTCGAGAAAGGTTCCATCCACACTCCGGGTCAGGGAGGCGATCTTCTTCACGTCGCCATAGATTTGCCTGAGCCGATCGACGCGGTCGCGGCGTTCCACGGTGACATAAAGCCCCTTTTGGCGGAACAGGGCCGGATCGGGGGGCGGCTGCATGGCATAACGGATACGTTCATTGAGCTGAATGACCGGAAGCTCGTCCTTGAACAGAAAGGCAAGCTGGGCATTGAGCCCGTAGCCGGTGGTCTCGATATAGGCGGCGCCCGTTTCCTCCGCGATACTTCGGATCTCCTCGCCGATCTCGGGCCAGCCGCGCAACTGGAATGTCGGATCCTTGCGGGCCAGGGTCCCTGTGAGCGGGTTGACCGCATGGATCTGGATAACGACGGCGACCGCCACGCCCAGCGCAATGCCGGCGAACGACAGGCGCCGCCACCAGGCTTCCCATCCGTTCGGATGGGCAACGAAGACCGCCGCCATGATGGCAAAAGCCGGAAACAGCGGTGCCGGCCAGTTGGCCTGAACCCGCGCATGCAGCGAATGAAAGACGAGATAGGCGAGGAACGGCAGGACCGTCAGAATGATGAGCGCGGCCGCGCCGTCCCGGCGCAGCGCCTTGCCACCAAGACGCACAGAACCAAACACTGCCGGAATCGCGATCAGAGGATTGACCAGCCCCAGAAGGGCGCCAATGAGCTCGAAGATGTATTTCGACGTCCAGTCGCCGCGCCCCGCCCGGCCGAACTGCTTGTAGAAACTCGCCCAGTCGTGGAGATGGTTCCAGTAGAGGACCGGGACGAAGAGAAGCAGCGCAAGCGCGCCGCCGGCCCAGAGCTGCCAGGTGAGGAACCAGCGCCGTGCGTCTTTCGCCCAAAAAAGCCATAGGACGAAGCCGGCACCGAGGAAAAGGACCGAATACTTGGACAGAAGTCCCAGGCCCGCAAAAAGGCCGACGGCCAGCCACCAGTTGGCGTTGTCCGACCGGTAAAGCTCCGCCAGCGCCCACAACGCCAGGCCCCAGAAGAGGACGGACGGTGCATCCGGGGTCGCCAGAATGCCGCCGACACCGACCAGAATGCTGGCGTTCAAGAACAACACCGCCCAGCCCGCCACGCGCCGGTCGAACAGCAGCCCCGCCGTGCGCCACAGAGCCAGCGACCCGAGCGCCGATGTCAGGACGACGGCAAGTCGCGTTCCGAGGAACGTATCGCCGACGAGCTGCTGGCCCGCCCAGGCCCACCAGCCGATCATCGGCGGATGGTCGTAGTAGCTGAGCGCGGGGAACTGCCCCCACAGGCGATAATAGGCTTCGTCTTCGACGAACCAGGCATTGGCTGCCGACCAGAGCTTCAGTCCGGTCAGGGCCAGCACGAACAGGCACAGAAAGGCCGGCCGCAGATAGAACGGCAAGTCCTGCCCGTCAGACATGCTTTTCATTTCCAGGCCCTTTTTGGCGATCAGCCCTTGCGCCAGGTCAGGGCCGAACTTGCGGCATAATTCCAGACTGCGCCCATGATCGCACCGGATGCACCCGCGAACCACCAGTAGGACGGCTCGGTATAAATCAGGCTGGCAACGCCCACATTGGCCAACACCCCGACGCTGCAGACGGCATAGAAGGTCAGCAGCCCCTGAATGGCCTTGAAGCCGCGCAAACGCCGGTCGCGATAGGTGAGATGGTTATTGAGGAAAAAATTCGAGGTCATGGCGACGAAAGAGGCCGCCGTCTGCGCCAGATTGAACTCGAAGGCGCCGACCGTGAGAAACAGCCGGAGCGCGACCAGATGCACGAACAGGCCGCTTGCACCGACGAGGCCGAACATCAGAAAGCGCACCGAAATCATGTTGCCGAAGTATTTCGCGAGCAGCAGGCCGAAGTAGTCGAGCGTGACCAGCGTATCGAGCTTGCTCTCGCCGTGCTGGCGCTCGCGGAAGGTGAAGGGCAATTCCCTGATCTTCAGGCGCCCCTTCGCACTGGAGACCATGTCGAGCAGGATCTTGAACCCCTGGGCCGACAGCTTGGGCGCGAGCGCTTCCGCCTCCTCACGGCGGATCATGAAGAAGCCACTCATCGGATCCGACAAGGACACGTTCAAAAGCTTCTGGGCCAGTCGATTGGCCACATTGGAACCCCAGGTCCGGATGGAGGACAGGCCGGCGCCAATATCGCCCCCCTCTACCTTGCGGCTTGCAACCACCAGATCGGTGTCGGTATGGCGAAGCTCCTGCAGCATGCGCGGAAGCAGCGTCTCGTCATGCTGCAAATCGGCGTCCATCACCGCAACATAAGGCGCGGAACTCGCCAGCATGCCCTCGATACAGGCCCCGGAGAGCCCGCGGCGACCAAACCGGCGGATCACCCGGACGCGCGGATCGCGGCTTGCGATGTCACGGGCCACATCGGCCGTCCCGTCGGGCGAATTGTCATCGACGAAGATGGCCTCCCAGGCAATGCCGTGCAGCGCCTCATCGAGCAGACCGATCACGATCGGAACGTTTTCCGCCTCGTTGAACGTCGGCAGGATGACACTCAGTTCCGCCGAAGGCCACACGGCCTCCTCCGCTTCGACTGAGACTTTATCGATCATGAGCATGAAACTTCCGTCCATGGCCGCCGCTGCCGGAGGCCGTCCTATCCCGAAGGGATAAAGTGGCCGGGACCATATCCCAAACACTATTCGTTGCAAACCAAGCGTGATGACGCTGTCTTCATGAGACCCATTGCCACACAGACCCTAAAACCGGCTTAATTTTGCTGGCCGGGAAGGTCTTCAGCTCCTACATCTGAAGGAACGAAAGGGCCTCCCGACCGGAAACGACATGGAACCGAGCATCGATATTCGCCCCGCCGTCCGCAGGCAGCCGGCGCACCCCTCCATCGACAGCGCGCAGATTTCAGCCCTGGTCGACACGTTCTACGGACGGATCCGCGAAGACGAGCGGCTCGGCCCGGTCTTCGACGGCAGGCTCGGTGGCCGCTGGGACCCCCATCTGGGAAAGATGAAAGCATTCTGGCGCTCGGTCCTGCTCAAGACCGGAGAATACAAGGGGCAGCCGGTCCCGACCCACTACAAGCTGAAAGAAGTGGTTTCAGACGACTACCGGATCTGGCTGGAGCTTTTCCGGGAAACCGCCTTCGAAGTCTTCGAGGACGAGGAAGCCGCCCGTATCGTCATCCGCCAGGCGGAGAAGATCGCCCAGAGCCTGTGGATGGCAACCATCGCCTCTCCTTTCGACAAGGTTCCGGGCTTTCTGACCACGGCCGCCCATCAGTCTCAAAGCACAACCTGAGTTAAGCCTGACCTCCCTGCCGCCTTGCCCTTGAACGACGTTTCGTCTAGGACAGCGCGTGAATTGGGGTTCCCGCAGGTATCGGTTTCGTCGAGCACTGCGCAGGAACCCAAAAGAGCTCGCCGGGACGTTTAAGATTTCATGGCCAAGAAACCAAACAAGCTGAAAGCCCGCCTGCCGCGCGGCTTCGTCGACAGGTCTGCCAGCGACATCCGGGCAACGGACGAATTGCTCGGGCGGATCCGCGAAGTCTATGAAAAATACGGCTTCGATCCGGTCGAAACACCCGCCTTCGAATATACGGACTGTCTCGGCAAGTTCCTGCCCGACACGGACCGGCCGAATGCCGGCGTGTTCTCCGTTCAGGACGACGACGAGCAGTGGATGAGCCTGCGCTACGACCTGACCGCGCCGCTTGCCCGCCATGTGTCGGAAAACATCAACGACATCCAGCTCCCCTACCGGACCTACCGGGCTGGCTGGGTATTCCGCAACGAAAAACCCGGTCCCGGCCGGTTCCGCCAGTTCATGCAGTTCGACGCCGACACGGTCGGCGCGCCCGGCGTCCAGGCGGATGCGGAAATGTGCATGATGATGTCGGACACCATGGAAGCGCTCGGCATCGCGCGCGGCGACTATGTCATCCGGGTCAACAACCGCAAGGTTCTGGACGGTGTCATGGAAGCCATCGGCCTCGGCGGCGAGGAAGACAACGAGCGCCGCCTCACCGTGCTGCGCGCCATGGACAAGCACGACAAGTTCGGTTCCGAAGGGGTCCGCCTTCTTCTGGGCGAAGGCCGCAAGGACGAGAGCGGCGACTTCACCGCCGGAGCGAAACTGCACCCGGATGCCATCGAGGCGATCCTGGAAATTCTCGACGCGTCGGCCATCGACGATCTGGTCGACTACACCAACGACCTGACCTTCAAGACGGCAGCACTTTCGAAGTTCGCCATCAACGAGCATTTCGAGGCAGGCTTCACCGAGTTAAAGCTGATCTCCGACCTGGTCAAGGGCGCGGGCTACATGTCCGACAGGATCTCCATCGATCCGTCTGTCGTGCGCGGCCTGGAGTATTACACCGGCCCGGTCTACGAGGCCGAATTGCTGTTCGACGTAACCAACGAAAAGGGCGAAGTGGTCCAGTTCGGTTCGGTCGGCGGTGGCGGGCGCTATGACGGTCTGGTCAAGCGCTTCACCGGACGCGACGTGCCGGCGACCGGCTTTTCCATCGGCGTCTCACGCCTGATGACGGCGTTGAAGAACCTGGGCAAGCTTGGAACGGAAGATGTTGTCGCCCCCGTCCTGGTCACGGTGATGGATGGCAACGTAGAGGCCCTCGCCCGCTACCAGAAGATGGTTCAGGACCTGCGCGCCGCCGGCATCCGGGCCGAAATGTACCAAGGCAACTGGAAAAAGTTCGGCAACCAGCTGAAATACGCCGACCGGCGCGATTGTCCGATCGCGATCATCCAGGGCTCCGACGAACGCGACGCAGGTGAAATTCAGATCAAGGACCTGATCGAAGGCAAGCGCCTGTCGGAGGAAATCACCGACAACGTCACCTGGCGCGAAAGCCGGCCGGCACAGATCACCGCGAAGGAAGACGCGCTGGTGGACACCGTGCGGCAGCTTCTGACCGAGCAGGCCGAAGACCGCAGACGCGCGATCGAGGGCCGGTGAGATGATGAGCCAGGCCCGGATAGACAGCGTTCTCAAGCTGTTTCAGGACGCCGGTCACCTCCCCATTGACCCGCCGATCCTCCAGCCCGCGAACACGTTCCTGGACCTGACGGGCGAAGACATCCGCCGCCGTCTGTTCCTGACCAACGGTCCGGACGGCTCGGACCTGTGCCTGCGCCCGGATTTCACCATCCCGGTCTGCCGCCAGCACCTGGAACGCGGAGATGCGGGACGGCGTGCCGACTACTGTTATTCCGGACCGGTGTTCCGGCAACGAGCCCAGGGCAGCGGAGAAATCCCGCAACTGGGTGCGGAAAGCCTCGGCCGGGACGACCGGGACGAAGCGGATGCGGACATGCTCGGCCTTGCCGTCGCAGCACTTGACGCTCTGGGCATCGGCGAGCGCGACATCATCATCGGCGACGAGACCCTGTTTGCCTCCGTGCTGAGCGGACTTGATCTGCCCGCCGTCTGGCAAAGGCGCCTGCGGGATCTTTTTGGCGAGACGGACAAGCTTTCGGCCGCCATCGACCGCATGGCCGGCGCAGACCGGTCGAGCGACGACACCCGCGATGTCCGGCTCGGATTTCTTGCGGCCCTTGAAGGTGCGGACCCGGAAGCGGCCCATGCCGTCGTGGAAGACCTTCTGTCGATCGCAGGCATTTCCGCCGTCGGCGGCCGGACGCCGAGCGAGATTGCCGACCGTTTCCTGGAGCAGGCCGCTCTTGCCAACGGCTCGGGCAACCATGCACGCGCGGCCGAGGTGCTGAAGTCCTTCCTTGCCATTCGCGGCAACGCCGCAGACAGCGTATCGGCGCTCGAAACATTCGCCGGCGAGACAGGCCTAAAACTGAGCGACGCCATCGCGGGCTACCGGAACAGGCTTGAAGCCATTCGGGCGAAAGGCATCGACCCTGCCGATCTGACCTTCGCGGCGGATTTCGGACGGCGGCTCGACTATTACACCGGCTTCGTGTTCGAAATTCACAGCCGGTCCACCGAAGCCGGTGGCCAGCTGGTTGGCGGCGGGCGCTACGACCGCCTCCTCAAGCTGCTTGGCGCAGATACGGAAGTTCCCGCTATCGGATTTTCTATCTGGCTCGACCGGATTGCCAGGATTTCAAGGCGCAGCCAATGACGAAGCTCACCATCGCCATTCCGTCCAAGGGGCGCTTGCAGGACAACACCCACGACTTCTTCGGCCGCGCCGGCCTGAAAGTGCTGCAGCCCGGCGGTGCGCGCAATTATCGCGGCGCGATTGCCGGACTGGACACCGTAGAGATCGCTTTCCTGTCGGCCTCCGAGATCGCCCGTGAGCTGTCCGCCGGCAGCGTGCATTTCGGCATCACCGGCCTCGACCTGGTTCATGAGAACATCACCGACCCGGATGCGAACGTGCACATCGTGACGCCGCTCGGGTTCGGCCGGGCGGATGTTGTCGTTGCCGTGCCCAATGCCTGGATCGACGTGGAAACCATGGCGGACCTCGGCGATGTGGCCTCCGATTTCCGAAACCGGCACGGACGTCGCCTGCGGGTGGCGACGAAATACGTCACCCTGACCCGGGCCTTTTTCGCCCGTCACGGGATTGCCGACTACCGGATCGTGGAAAGCGCCGGGGCCACGGAAGGCGCGCCGGCGGCCGGATCGGCCGAACTCATCGTGGATATCACCACCACCGGGTCGACGCTGACGGCCAACAACCTGAAGATCCTCGCAGACGGCGTGATCCTGAAGAGCCAGGCTCATCTGGTCGCGTCGCGCAACGTGGACTGGTCCGAAGAAGCCCTTGCCGGTGCCCGCGCCATTCTCGACCGTGTGGCGGCGGAAGAACAGGCCCGGGACACCCGTCTGGTCAAGGCGAGCGTGAAAGACCGGGCTGCCGCCCTGGCTGCTGCTGAAAAACTCGGTGCCAGCGAACCCTTCACCACCACCGAACAGTCGCTGCTGACCCTGCTCTGTTCGAAGAAGGCCGTTCCGGATTGCGCCAAGATCCTGATCGAGGCGGGCGGTGCGGACACGGTCACGGTTGAAACGCTGGAGTATGTGTTCAAGCGGGAGAACCGCCTGTTCGAGCCGCTCCTGGAAAAGGTCCGCTCTTAGAGTGAGACGCGTTTAAATTGCGCCATTTCAAGTTGATGAATACGTCCTGACCAAAAAAAGGGGCCGCTCGCGCGGCCCCAGGAAAAATACCCGTCATTCTTACGGACAGGGTATCGGCAAGTTTGAACACATCGTCCAGATAGGTGGGCTTGCAGAACGATGCACTCGTTGTGCTTACGTATCCAAAGGCCTGTCGGATCACTTTAGCCGTCTCATTTTTGAGACTGTCTCACGTTTCAGCCTGTCTGTTTCCGAGGTCTGGCGAAGTCCGCGCGCGCTTTTTCGATCGGCTGCCGGCAGCAGCAGCCCTCCAGGTGATCGTTCACCAGTCCCATGGCCTGCATGAAGGCGTAGACCGTCGTCGGCCCGACGAAGCTCCAGCCACGTTTCTTCAGATCCTTTGACAGGGCGACGCTCTGAGGAGAGGTCGCAAGGCCCTTGGCCGTCTCGAAATCCATCACCGCCGGTCGGTCTTCCGGGCCCGGCTCGTAACTCCAGAAATAGGCAGCCTGGGATCCGAATTCGTCCCGAAGCTCCAATGCCCGCCGTGCGTTGTTGATGGTGGATTCGATCTTCTTGCGGTGACGGACGATCCCCTTGTCTGCAAGACACCTCTCGATGTCTGCCTCACCGAATTCCGAGACCTTCTCAAAATCAAAGCCGGCAAAGGCGTTCCTGAATGCCTCGCGCTTACGAAGAATGGTCAGCCATGACAGACCGGCCTGGAAGCCTTCCAGGCAGATCTTTTCAAACAGCCTTCGATCATCGGCGATCGGCCAGCCCCATTCGGTGTCGTGATAAAGGCGGTAGTCGTCCAGACCGCCATGCCACCAGCACCGATCGCTGCCGTCTTCACCCCGGATGAGGCCTGTCTTCGGATCCACGACCGGGGCCATCGGCTCTCCCTTCCCAAATTGGATGTATTCACCTTTTGTTCTTATGACACGATTTCAACCCCTCCTTCAAGAGGTCAACAAAAAACCCGGCGAAACGGCCGGGTTTTTCGGGAATAGCAGAAACGGCGGAACTCAAGAGAACAGAGCGTCGATATCGTCCTGGGTCGCCACGTCCTGATCGGAATGAAGAGACGGTCCGTTGAGAAGGGCCGCATCGCCTTCCGCCGCGGCTCTTTGCTCGGCTTCGATTTCCTTGAAGCTTTCAATGCCGCCCCAGATATCCATCATCTTCATGATGCGATCCTCGACGAACCGCAGGGTGCCGACAACCTTGGTGATCCGCTGACCGGTCAAGTCCTGGAAGTTACAGGCTTCGAAGATCTGGATAACCTTGTCCTGGATATCGCCGGCCAGTTCCGAATCCTGTCCCTTCAGACGGGCAGACAGCGTGTTGGCGGTCTCGTCGATGAACTCGGCAGCCGAAAGAATGTTCTCGGTGGCACCTTCGGTACCGCTGACAACCGCATCGAGCTCGTTGGTGACGCGGGTCATCTCATCGCCTTCCGAACCGGTCGTCTGGTGCAGCGTGGCGATTTCCTTCTTTGTCTGGGCAATCGCTTCGTAGATTGCGTCAAGCTCGACCTTGAGTTTGGCCGCTTCGGAGAGCTCCTTACGGAACTCTTCCATGAACTTCGCGCTGACCTCCTGGGGATCGACGGCCGGCTGCTGATCCTGCATTCCGTTGGAAATCATGCTCTTCAACGAGCCGATCTCCGCCATCAATTCCCGATGACGGTGTGCATCCCTGGCGGAGGGATCTTCATTTGCCGCTGCCTGCATACGTATCAAGCTCTCAGCCCGAAAAGATCTCTTGATAGCAGCCATACCCACTCCCGTCGTCTACCGCGTTGCTCCGCCACTCCAGAGCTTCAATCTCCCATCGTATTACCTTGGATGTTTTAAGGAATTGTTTTTGAGCGAAACAAATTGGCCGAAACGGAACGGAAAAACGCCAAGTCTCATTTTTTATTTCCGTATAGTCACTCCATTCGCTAAGTTCCTTTCGCGTCACCGGCAAGGCACGTTTTTACAGCGGCCGGCTATGCACCCCTTGTTGAAACCGACATCGGCATCGATGAAAGACATGCACCGGATTCTGCTCTCCTTTCTGCTTGCCGTCGGTTTGTCGGTCGGACCCGCTAAAGCCGCTTCGGACACGTTTTCCACAGAGGAACTGCTTGCAGGCTTTCACAAGACCGTCTTCGGGCTGGAATACCGCGCCTGGAGTTGGCGCCCTTACCTGGTGAAAAAATACACGGTTCCGGTCCGCTTTTACGTCCACAATCTTTCGCGCAAGAACCGCAAATCGAAGGTGAATGCCTTTATCCGGAGCCTGGGGCGCAAGATCCGCGGGCTGAAAACGGATTTCGCCAGCAGCGCAGACAGCGCCAATTTCCAGATCTATGTCGTCGACCGGTCCCAATACCGGGAAGTCGTCCAGAAGGATGTCTACAAGGACACGAAGATCGATCCCCCGGGCCGATGCCTTGTCAGGGTCGTCTCCGGGTCCCGGGGCATCAAGCGATCCGCCGCCGTCATCGTCTCCGATGAGGGAGAATTCCTGTTCCACCGTTGCCTGGTCGAAGAAGTCCTTCAGGGGCTCGGCCCTATGAACGACGACGACACGCTGATCCATTCGGTCTTTAACGACCGGTCGCATCACAGCCGTTTTACGGCCTTCGACCAGATCCTTTTGAACATGCTCTACGACCCGCGGATCAAGCCGGGCATGTCGACGACCCAGCTTCAGAATATTCTGCCTCTGGTCGCCCGCGACGCCAGGCGGCGGGTAAATTAACCAGATTTTTCCGAATTTCCCTTTTGAATCATCGGTGTCGATTTCGCGGTCTGCAGACCGCCTCTGCCGTTAAATATTCGTAAATCGTAAATCGAAACCGAATGCTAACCATCCTCGCAATTTCTGCGCATGGTTACGCCGCGATTCACCAATGGCTATCCTTCCGTTTCTAACATGATTGCCAGTGTCTTAAGCCGCGGCCTCAAGTTTGAGGCAACGCGGCGGACAGGTCTGATGAGTTGTAGCGAGTCCATCGATGTACCGATTTATCCCATTGGCAGTCCTGATTGTCCTTGCACCCGTTTGTGAGCCGGCGTTCGCCGGTAACATCGGTCGCGCGACACCGCCGCCGCTGGTGCTCAGCCCGAACCTGACCGAGCCCTGGATCCTCCAGCTTCGGCCGCGGGGCCAACAGCAAATGCAGAGGCGCCAGGCTCAACCGCCCAGAACCCGCAACTGGCTGTTCGGCGGGCATCCGCAGACCGCGTCCCGCCGCCAGACCGCGTCGGTGCAGACGGCCACCCGCCGGCAGCCGCGGCAGATTTCTCCCAATTTCCTGCCGACGATCGTGGATTACACCGGCCCCTACAAACCGGGCACGATCATCATCAATACCGAGCAGCGCTATCTCTACCTGGTTCAGCGGGACGGGACCGCGCGCCGTTACGGCGTCGGGGTCGGCAAGCCCGGCTTTGAGTGGGCCGGCACGCACAAGATCACACGCAAGGCGGAATGGCCCGACTGGCGCCCTCCGAAAGAAATGCTCCAGCGCCGCCCGGACCTGCCGACCTTCATGGAAGGAGGCCCTCGAAACCCGCTGGGCGCGCGTGCACTCTATCTCGGTTCGACGCTTTACCGGATTCACGGCTCCAACCAGCCCTGGACCATAGGCCACGCCGTCTCGTCAGGCTGCATCCGCATGCGCAACCAGGATGTCGAAGATCTGTATGAGCGCGTCGGCGTGGGCACGGAGGTGCACGTGATCTGAGGTCGGTCACGGCATGACGCTTCGCGAACCCACACCCTTTCCATCCTCATCCCGGCTCGCGCTTCGCTTGGCCGGGATGAGGGAAACCAACTTTGCAACTGACGTCAAACCGCGAAGGACAGCCGGTTCGGACGATCGAAATAGTCCTGAAACAAAGCGCGCCATTGCGCCTTGTCACCCGTCCATTCGCTGTGATCCGGTTGCAAGACCGTCAGTTCAGGATGGGCGATACCGCCGTGGCGGTCGGGATAACTGACCACCAGATACTCGCAGCGCCTTGCGAGAAACCGATCGACCGCTGTTTGCAGGCGGCTCAGCTCACCGGCATGAAAGGCGATGGATCCCATTTCGGTTTCGTCAGCCACCTCGGTCAGATTGTTCTGGCTGTTGGAAATGACGAAAACAACACGCCGGCGGTTCGCGAGGTCTGCGAACTTGTCCCTCATATACCCGAAACGCGACAGTTCCTCATCGAAATGCGCGTCGATATCGGCATCGTCGTCTTCCTCGCGGAAATGATGCAGAAACCGGATCCCGTATGGCTGCCAGGTCGGATGCCCCGGCCCGGGCACGATCTCATCCCGGGTAAAGAGCGGAAACCCGTCCTCAAACAGCGCGGCCATCCCGCCCACCGGCGCAATGAGCCCGTCGAAGAAATGCCTTTCACGCTCGATGGGCTCTCCCAGTGCCGCGCTGAGGACATCCAGACTGGTGCGGATCTGCCGCGAGCTCTGGCAGGACATTCCTAGGCTGACAATGGCTGTATGGCTGCTTCCGGCCGACACGACTTCCACCTGATTTTCTGACCCGATCAATATGGAGGCGCGGGCAGCAAATTTCAAAATGTCGACCGGACGGAGCGGCCGGTACAGATGCCGGCGGCTATAGTCTGTAGATCTGCTCCAGCCCTTCTGGCACCGGCCCGCCATAGACCCAATCCAGAAGTTCGGCGGTGTGCACGATCGGCAGGTCCGTTCCCATCCCGATCTGCGTCATGCAGCCGATGTTGCCCGTGGCGACCAGATCCGGCGCGGTCTTTGCAATGTTGGCGACCTTGCGCTCCCGCAGCTTCCCGGCCAGCTCGGGCTGAAGGATGTTGTATGTCCCGGCCGAGCCGCAGCACAGATGGCCTTCCGGCACATCCTTGACGACAAAGCCGGCGGCCGTCAGTAGATCCTTGGGTTCACGGGTAATTTTCTGACCATGCTGCATCGAACAGGCGGAATGGTAGGCAACGGTGAGGTTTGGCGCAAAGTCCGGTTCGCCCAGTTCGACGCCGGTGAGAAATTCGGTGATGTCCTTCGTCAGCGCGGACACCCTTTCCGCCTTTTCCGCATAGTCCGGATCCTCGCGCAGCATGAAGCCGTAGTCCTTGACCGTGGTGCCGCAACCGGACGCAGTGATCAGGATCGCGTCGAGCCCTTCGCCCTCCATCTCGCGGGTCCAGGCATCCACGTTGCGCCGGGCATTTTCAAGGGCGGCCTCTTCCTTGCCCATGTGATGGACCAGGGCGCCGCAACAGCCCTCGCCTTCCGGCAGGACGATCTCGTAACCGGCACGTTGCAACAGGCGGATGGTCGCCTCGTTGATCGACGGCTTCAGGACCGGCTGGGCGCACCCAGACAGGATCGCGACCCGGCCCTTCCGTTGCGGTGTATCCGAAGGAAAGCACGCCGGCCCTGCCATATGCGAGACCCCGGCCGCCTTTGCCGGCGCCAGTTCCAGCATGGCCCCCATCTTCGCGAAGGACCCGCCGAAGCTCTTCAGGAGACCGGCCATGGGCCGCGCGAAGAACGCGCCGACCAGCGCCAGCCGGAACCGCCCCGGATAGGGCAGGACGAAGGCGAGCAGGTTTCGAAGCAATCGGTCTGCCAAAGGCCGCTTGTAGGTCTTGTCGATATGCGCCCGGGCATGGTCGACCAGATGCATGTAATGCACCCCGGACGGGCAGGTCGTCATGCAGGACAGGCACGACAGACAACGGTCGATATGCTTGACGACCTTCGCATCCGCAGGCCGGCCGTTTTCCAGCATGTCCTTGATGAGATAGATCCGCCCCCGCGGACTGTCGAGTTCGTCCCCCAACAGAGCAAAGGTCGGACACGTCGCCGTGCAGAAACCGCAATGGACGCATTTGCGCAGGATCTTTTCCGATTCCGCGACAGCACTGTCAGCCAACTGCTCGGCGGTGAAATTGGTCTGCATGCGTCCTCGGTTCCGTCAATCGGCCGTTTTCCCAGCACGCCCGACCGTCCCGTCGGAGCGCTGCCGGCGACCCTCCTCACCCATTGTCATTGATCTATAGCAGATGCTTGAGCCGCTTCGAACCCGGTCTCCCGCACAGGACTTTCGAAATTCCGCGAAAAGTTCACGGCCGGATGAACGGAATTTGAACGGCGGTTTCAGGCACCATTCAAGGTAGAGCGCCCATATATTTTCCCGTGGGTTTGATTAAGACATATTTTTGGAGACACATTATGCAGACGAAAACATTTTTCCGGACCGCCCTGACCGCTGCAGCGCTGCTGACCATGACGTCCGCCGGCTTTGCCAAGGACTGGGTCGAAAAGGTCAGCGTCAAGCAGGACGGCATCGACGTGAAGGTCATCGAGGTTTCCGCCAACGCAGACGGCTACACCAAGATCAAGACCCCCAGTCACCGTTTTCTTCTGAACCTCTATGCCAAGGCCACCAACGGCAAACGCATCGTCGCCATGAAGCTCGGTTCCTTCCATAACGTGTTTTATTTCGAAGGCAGCGGGAACGCCTGGCACAAGAGCTTTCAGCATCGCGATGTCGGTTCCGGCTCCAAGCGGACCGTCAGCATCGGCTACACGCCGGAGATCCCGGTTCACAAGTTGGCCTGGCACGGCTCCAATCCGAAGAAACAATGCGAACTCAACCTGATGAACCAGATGAAAAAGGGCCTGTCGAAGACGGACGTTCTGTCGAAAGGCTGGACGGTGAAGGCCCGCGCCTACTTCGAACTCGATGCCGTGGCCGCCCGCAAAAAGGCCGCGAAAAACAACAAGTGGAGCCTGAAGAACACCACGAACCAGCGCGGCAGCATGACCTATGACCTGATCGTCAAATGCAACGCCGGCTTGAAGAAAGCCCCGCCACGCGCAAAATCCTGACCGATACGGTCTGACTGCCAAACGACGAAGCGCCGGAGAGCTATCCGCTCAGTCGGCGCTTTTCATCGGAATCGCCCGAATTTCAGCGCACCATCCGGCCGGGATTGAGGACCCCGTGCGGATCGAACTGCTCCTTGACCCGCCGGGCAAGGGCTGCGAGCGCATCCGGTTGCGGCTGGAAAACGGGAACGGACGCCCGTACAGGTGCATCGGCCCTGACCAGGGTCGCGTGCCCGCCGCCGCATTCGGCGATCGCCGACCGGATCGGCACATCGTGAACCGCTCCGTCCAGACAGTTCAGCCAGACAAGCCCTCCGGACCAGTCGTAAAACGCCTGCAGGTCCAGCTTTTTGCGCAGTTGTGCGACCAAAGCGGCTCCAGAAGCCGGCGCCACGGATATGCGCCAGACCGGCGTCCTGCCTCCGGCGAACGGCATTACGTCGCGGACCCTTGCCCACAACCTCGCCGATTCCTCGTTTTGGATGCGAGTCGGCGTGCCGAAAGGTGCAAGCAGCTTCCTCAAGGTGTCGAACCGATAGTCGACCGAGGTCGCGAAGCCTTCCAGCCGGAGCAGCGTTTGACCTTCACCGCCTTCGATGCCGGCGGGAAGATGGGCCGCGCCGGAGACTTCCGCGGACGATCCCATGGCCGAGCACATGGCCTTGACCGCATCCTCGTCGGACAGGCCGGCAAGGCAGAAACTCGCACTGGTTTCCGGTTTCGGGTTGACCTTCAGGGTGACCGTGGTGGCGACCGCCAGGGTTCCCCAGGAACTGCAGAGCGCACGCGGCAGATCATAGCCAGTGACGTTCTTCACCACGCGGCCGCCGGAATTGAAGACCTCGCCGCGGCCGGAGACCGCCTCCATGCCCAAGATATGATCGCGGGCAGCCCCTGCCTTGATCCGGCGCGGTCCTGAAAGATTGGCAGCAAGGGTACCGCCGACCGTCCCCCTGCCCGGCGCCTGCCCCAGAAGCGGACCGTAGTCCATCGGCTCGAACGACAGCTCCTGTCCCCTTTGTGCCACCAATGCCTCGACTTCGGCGATCGGCGTTCCCGCCTTCACCGTGAGCACGAGTTCGGCCGGCTCGTAGACCTCCACGCCGCTCAGGTCGGAGAGATCGAGCATATGCGCTGCCTGGACCGGGCGGCCAAGCGCGCGCTTGGTGCCCTGTCCGATGATTTCCAGCGGCGCGTGCTCGGCAGCGGCCCACTTGACTGCCTCGCAGGTCTCGCGCGTGTCGCGCGGTTTCAGTGTCGCGTCCATGGGATTGCGATACTCCTAGAAGCGGGGGATGTCCGGGAACGGAAGCTGTCCTTTATGAACATGCATCTTGCCGAGTTCGGCGCAGCGGTGCAGCACCGGGAACACCTTGCCCGGGTTCAAAAGGTGCTTGTCGTCGAAGGCGCATTTGACCCGCTGCTGCTGCTTCAGGTCGTCTTCGGAGAACATGTCCGTCATCAGATCGCGCTTTTCGATGCCGACCCCATGCTCGCCGGTGAGAACGCCGCCGACCTCCACGCAAAGCCGCAGGATATCCGCGCCGAATGCTTCGGCGGCATCCAGTTCGCCCGGCTTGTTGGCATCATAGAGGATGAGCGGATGCAGGTTGCCGTCACCGGCATGAAACACATTGGCGACCCGCAGCCCGTGCTTGTCAGACAGTTCGCGCATGCGCGCCAGTACTTTCGGCAGTTCCCTGCGCGGGATCGTTCCGTCCATGCACAGATAGTCGGGCGAGATCCGGCCGACCGCCGGGAACGCCGCCTTGCGCCCGGCCCAGAAGGTAAGGCGTTCCTCCTCGTTTGTCGAAATCCGGATATGGCTTGCCTTGTTGTCCTTCGCGATCGCCTCGACCCGGCCGATCAGATAGTCGACCTCCGCCTCCGGACCGTCGAGTTCGACAATCAGAAGCGCCTCGACATCGAGCGGATAGCCGGCATGGACGAAATCCTCGGCCGCGTGAATGGCCGGCTTGTCCATCATCTCCATACCGCCGGGGATGATCCCGGCGCCGATGATGTCGGCCACGCAACGGCCGCCGTCTTCGCTGGAGGGAAAGCCGATCAGGAGCGCGCGAGCGGTTTCCGGTTTCTGCAGGATGCGCACGGTCACTTCGGTGACCACGCCGAGCAAGCCTTCCGATCCGGTCATCAAGCCGAGCAGGTCATAGCCCTCGCTGTCGAGATGCTTTCCGCCGAGGTGGATCACCTCTCCCGTGATCAGAACCATTTCCAGGCCGAGCACGTTATTGGTCGTCAGGCCGTATTTCAGGCAATGCACGCCACCGGAATTTTCCGCAATATTGCCGCCGATGGAACAGGCGATCTGGGACGAGGGATCGGGCGCATAATAGAAACCTTCCTGCTCGACGGCCCGGGTAATCCCGAGGTTGGTCACGCCCGGCTGCACGACGACCGCCCGGTTCGGATAGTCGATGTCGAGTACCCGGTTGAACTTCATCATGGACAGCAACACGCCGTCGGCAAGCGGCAGTGCACCGCCGGAGAGCGACGTCCCGGCACCGCGCGGCACCACCTTGACGTCATTCTCGTGGCAATAGCGCAGGACGCGCGATACCTGGTCCACGGTTTCGGGAAGAACCACGATCAGCGGCAACTGTCGGTAGGCGGTCAGGCCGTCTGTCTCATAGGGCCGCATTTCGGTTTCATCATGGATCACGCCCTCGCCCGGCACGATGGCCTGCAGCGCTTTGACGATGTCCGCCCTGCGGGCGATGACCGCGCCATCCGGCGCCGGCATTGCAATCGCGGTCATGGCCTCTCCCTTTCCATTTCCGAACAAATATGATCTATTATTGCCGAAAAGACATATAATCAATTCGGTTGATCGCGTCAGGATCCGGCGACTTGCCAATCCTGTCAAAAAACCGGGCCGGGCGAAACGTCGACGAAGCAATAATAATCTTTCCGGGCAGTTGAAAATGAGCAATCTCACGGACATGGAGATTTTCGCAAGGGTCGTCAGCGCCGGCAGCATGTCGGCGGCGGGCCGGGAAATGTCGCTTTCCCCCGCCGTGGTTTCCAAACGGATCCGCAGGCTTGAGGACAAGCTCGGCACACGGCTCCTGCAGCGCACGACCCGCCAGATTGCCATGACCGAAGGCGGACAGGGATTTTATGAACGCGTCGTCGCCATTCTTGCTTCCGTGGAAGAGGCCGAAGCGTTTGTCACCCGCGGGTCCGCTCAGGCGCGAGGCACGCTGAAGGTGGCGGCCCCGACTTCGTTCGGACGTCTGCATATTGCGCCCTACCTCGGCAAGTTCCTGAAAGACAATCCGGACCTGTCGATCAATCTCGACCTGGGCGACGACTTCGTCGACATCGTCGGCGAAGGCTACGACCTGGCGATCCGGATTGCCGAGCTGTCCGATTCCAGCCTCGTGGCGCGCCGGCTCGCTCCGGTTCACAGGATCCTGTGTGCGGCACCAGGCTATCTCGCAGAGCACGGCGAACCGGCCTCCATCGACGACTTGCTGGAAAACCACGTCTGCCTGGCCGCGGTCAATCAGGACCCATGGCGGCTGATGGGCCCGCACGGTATCGAGACGGTGCGTACGCTCGCCCCGATCCGGACCAATTCCAGCGAAGTGGTTCGCGAGTGCCTTCTGGCGGGCGTTGGTGTCGCCCTGCGCTCCACCTGGGACATCGGACCGGAACTGCGAGAGGGAAAACTCAAGATCGTCCTGCCGCAATATCGCGCGTCAAAGGATGTGGGCCTGCATGCCGTCTACCCGAGCCGGCGCTTTCTGCCGGCGAAGGTCCGGGTCTTTATCGATTTCCTCGCCGGACTATACGGCCCCTCCCCCTACTGGGACGCCGGGCTGGACGCATGGCTGGATGCTTCCGGCACTGCCAAGGCAAGCTGAAAAATCACCCTTATGTATCGGTTGCAATTTCAGACACAGAATGTCCCTTTGGGGGTAAGCGGTTTTGACACGAACCTGCGACATAGGCGCTCAAGTCCAGAAAAACCGAACAAGTTTTCTGGCTGCTCCCTTGCTTTGGGCTTCGTTTTTTTGTTCTAAAACTGCTATGTGATTACGCGTCATTGAGGGAGAATGAAATGAAGCGTCTCGTAATGATTGCCAGCACGGCTCTCCTTGCCCTGACTGTTACCGCATCGGCTGAAGGCGATGTGGACAAGGGCGAGAAGGTCTTCAAGAAGTGCAAGGCCTGCCATGCCATCGGCCCTGACGCCAAGAACAAGGTCGGCCCGGAGCTGAACGGCATCGTCGGCCGCAAGGTCGCCAGTGTCGAGGGCTTCAAGTATTCCCCGGCCATGAAGAAATTCGCCGAAGGCGACAAGGTGTGGGACGATGAGACCCTCCACGTCTACCTGACGAAGCCGAAGGACCTGGTTCCGAAAACCAAGATGGCCTTTGCCGGTCTGAGAAAAGAGAAAGACCGCGACGACATCGTCGCCTATCTCGCCCAGTTCAACGCGGACGGATCGACGAAGTAAGCGCTCATCCCGCAGGAAACAAAAGGCCGGCTCCCTGCGAGCCGGCCTTTTTCATTTGTTCTGCAGGGATCACTTGCCTGCCTCCTCGTCGGCGCCTTCGGCGTGATGGGACCGGATCCTGCGCACGATAAGCCAGATGCCGACAACAACCACCGGCACCGCCAGCCCCGTTGTGATTTCCGGGCCGGGCATCGGGACCCCTGCCGTCTTAACGCCCTTGGCGAGATAGGACAGCAGACCGATGACGTAGTAGCTGATGGCGGCGACAGACAGGCCTTCGACCGTCTGTTGCAGGCGAAGCTGAACCCGGGCGCGCCGGTTCATGGATTCCAGAAGGCTCCGGTTCTGCTGTTCCAGATCCACATCGACCCGTGTGCGCAACAGAGTCGTCGCGCGTGCCAGTTTTTCCGACAGCTTGTCCTGACGCATCTCCAGCGCCTGGCAGGTGCGCATGGCGGGCCCCAGCCGGCGCCCCAGAAAAGAGGACATGCTCAGATCACCGGGGGCCGCTTCCTCGCCCAGTGTCCGCAGACGGGCCAGAACGATTTCGTAATAGGCCCGGCTTGCGGCGAACCGATAGGTGCTTGCGGCGGCCGCCGCCTCCAGGGCGGCTGCCAGCCTGGACAATTTCTCCAGCAAGGTCCGGTTTTCCTCAAGCCCGGCCGTATCCTGGATACTCCTGGTCAAATCGACCAGCTCCGTCTCGATCGCTCCGATATCCGGTTGCCGGCTGTTTGCTTCAAACAGACCGAGCAGGGCCAGGGTCCTGTAGGTTTCGATTTCCAGCAGCCGTTGAACCACGGTGCCGCACTGAACCGCCGTCATGTCGTCGTTGATGACGATGATCCGGGTCAGGCCGTCCCCGTCCGGACGAAAATCGGTCGCCGCAAGCCCAGCGCCGTTTTCCACCTTGAACACGGTCAGGCTTGCCGGATCGTAATGGCTTCGCCAGTCCTGAGAGGCCGACGGTTTGCACAGATCGAGCCGGGTCGACACCAGCATGGGCCCCGGCGCCCGGAATGCGACCCCGAAGGGATGCGTGGCCGGCAGAGGCCCGAAAGGCCCCGGAGACGTTGACGGGCCGTGCCACGTGTAGGTGGTGAACTCGGCATGCCGTTCCCAACTCAGCGTCCCACCGCCGAATTCCAGCACATGGTGCCGCGCCGCCTTTCCGGGACCGGCCGCCCCCTGGCTGGCGCACAGGTCGGAAAACCAGTCGAAATCAGCGACAGCCTGTTCGGGCGTCGTGGTGAAAGCATAATGAAGGATGATGCCAGGCGCCGACAGCGGCCGAAACGGACGGGCATGCACCTCCCCCAAAACGGCTTCACGCATGGGATGTGTTTTGAAGGCCGGTAACGGGCTCGCCCTGTCCTTCGAATTCTCGCCCATGACGTTCCCCAATCCTTCCGTCTCACCTGGTTGATCTCGATGATCCGGTCTGAGAATGGCTTATGGAGCGGAACCTTGTCACGGGTTTTGGTTGGAACAGGCGCGCGTTATCGCGACGCTGGTAAAAATCCACAATGATTTTCAACGCAGCGTCACAACTGAATGCAAATTCGAGAAACAATTCTCATATGGCGAGAAATCATAACCTGCCACTGGCAAACCTCTCAACCCTTTGTCGCACCGCAAAATTTTCACACCATCCGGCGGCGTGATTTTCTCAGGCCAACGCACCTTATGGATCATGCAATGTGGCCGACCAAAACGAGCAGCAGCACATGCCCATCGGACCCCTCGCTTCAATCTGTATCTCGTATTTTATAAATGCATTCGATTATTCATATTTTTCGAAATTGTTCTGGAACAATCCCGGTCCTTCCACGATCGACAAACCAGCCTATTCAGACGACGGGTGTATATTACGCACAATCTACAACCCGACGCAGATGCGAAATATACTTTCCGCAACGCAATAATAATACGACGCACGATATTTCAAATAATTCAATTAACATATTAAGCAAATAATTCTACTTCCGAGAATTTCTATAGATTCCTCTTTAATTCCGAGAAACGATAAATACAGCTCCTCTTGTTCTTCCTTATGGATAATGGTTTCCTAACCCTGTTTAGGCCCGGCAAATTCATAAACAAAGCCGGCATAAACGGGAGGAAAACCATGACTGATACAGTGAACAGGAGACGGTTCCTGAAAGGCAGCGCGCTTGCCGCCACAGCAACGGCAGGCACTCTTGCCGCGCCCGCCGTAGCGCGCGCCGAACCGACCGTCCTGAAGATGCAGGCCGCCTGGGGAGGCGGCATCTTTCTTGAAAACGCGAAGTCCTACGTGGACACCGTCCATGCCATGGCTGGCAAGGATCTGAAGATAGACCTCCTGCCGGTGGACTCGGTCGTCAAGACCAGCCAGATGCAGGATGCCGTACACCGGGGCGTGCTCGATGCGGCCCACTACGTTCCGGCCTACTGGTATTCCAAGTCGAAAACCGCGTCCCTGTTCGGCACAGGCCCGTGCTTCGGCTGGTCTTCTCAGGAAGTGCTTGGCTGGGTCAATTACGGCGGCGGCCAGGAGTTGTTCGACGAACTGATGGGCTCACTCGGCCTGAACGTCGTTTCCTTCTTCAACAGTCCGATGCCGGCACAGCCGCTCGGCTGGTTCAAGGAGCCGATTACAGACGCCGCGCAGATGAACGGCCTGAAGTATCGCACGGTCGGCCTGGCCGCGGACGTGATGCTGCAGATGGGCCTTTCGGTCGTGCAGCTTCCTGGAGGTGAAATCCAGCCGGCGATGAAGTCCGGGCTGATCGACGCGGCCGAGTTCAACAACCCGACCTCCGACCGCGATTTCGGCATGCAGGACGTCTCGAAGAACTACATGCTGGCGTCGTTCCACCAGAGCCAGGAATTCTTCGAAATCACCTTCAACAAGAAGAAGTACGAGAACCTGCCGTCCGAGCTTCAGGCCATCCTCAAGCACGCGTCGAATGCGGAGAACTCGAACTTCTACTGGCACAACACCAAGCGCTACGCGGAAGACCTCGTCAAGCTGCAGGAAGAGCAAGGCGTCAACGTGCATCGCACGCCGGATGCGGTCATGGCCGCTCAGCTGGATGCCTGGGATGCTGTCGTTACCCGCATTTCCGAAGAAGACCCCTTCTTCGCCAAGGTGATCGAATCCCAGAAGAAGTACGCGCAAGAGGTGATGGGCTACCTGAACCTCAACCAGCCTGACTACAAGCTGGCCTACACGCACTACTTCGGCTGATCCGAGCCCCTTTTGCCGGATGTTGCCGCGGGGACCCGTTCCGGGCCCCCGCGCATTCCCGCCTGCAAACCGCCAGAGGCTGACGTGACAAGACTAATCTATATGATCGAAGGGCTGAGCGTCTGGGTCGGCCGGGCCTTCGGCTGGTGTATTCTCATCCTCACCCTGTCCGTTTCCTACGAAGTGTTCGTGCGCTACGTGCTGAATGCACCGACCGTATGGGCCTTCGACATGATGGTGCAGATGTACGGAGCCCTGTTCCTGATGTCCGGGCCTTATGCCCTGGCCCAGGACACCCATGTGCGCGGGGACGTTCTCTACCGCCTGTTTCCGGTTCGCTGGCAGGCCCGCGTCGACTTCCTGCTTTACCTGCTGTTCTTCTACCCGGGCATGCTGGCCCTGTTCTGGTACGGGGCGGAAATCGCTTCCGACAGCTGGCGTTACAAGGAAGTGAGCTGGAACAGTCCGGCCCGCATCCAGATCTACTTCTTCAAGACCCTGATCCCGGTGGCCGGTTTTCTGCTGATGCTGCAGGGACTTGCCGAACTCGCACGCTGCTGGCGCGCCATGAAGACCGGGGAATGGCTGCCACGCCTGACAGACGTGAAGGAAACGGAGGACATCCTGGCCGAGGAGCCCTTTGATGACCAGCCCGCCGCCGGCCATTGACCGGACAGCATGTCTCTTTGATGAAAGTGTCCTGAGATGACGAATCCCGAAGTAGCGATCCTGATGCTGTGCCTGTTTATCCTGCTGGTGCTGCTCGGCTTTCCGATCGCCTTTACCCTTCTCGCCATGGGCGTCGCCTTCGGCTACTACGCCTATTACTCCGGTGCGGAAACCTTCGCAGACCTGTTCACCAATAACATCTTCTATCTCCTGAACCAGAACACCTACTCGGTGATGGAAAACGACACGCTGGTCGCCATCCCGTTGTTCCTGTTCATGGGGTACGTGGTCGAACGGGCAAACATCGTCAACCGCCTGTTCTTCTCGCTGCAGATGGCCGCGCGCAACCTGCCCGGCTCCATGGCGATTGCCGCCCTGATCACCTGCGCGGTGTTTTCAACCGCTTCGGGAATCGTCGGTGCCGTCGTGACGCTGATGGGACTGCTGGCCTTCCCGGCCATGGCCAATGCCAATTACAACAAGCAATTCGCCTCCGGGGTGATCTGTGCCGGCGGCACACTCGGCATCCTGATCCCGCCATCCATCATGCTGATCGTCTATGCGGCGATCGCCGAACTGTCCCCGCTCCGCCTTTACGCGGCAGCGGTCTTTCCCGGGCTGATGCTCGCAGGTCTCTATATCCTCTATGTGATTGCCCGCGTTCTCCTCAGTCCCGGAATTGCGCCAAAGCCGCAGCAGGAGGATGTGCCGCCGGTGGCGAAGATCTACACGGATCTGCTGGTTTCCTTCGTGCCGCTGACCGTGCTGATCATGCTCGTCCTCGGCTCGATCCTGGGCGGGCTGGCAACGCCGGCGGAAGCTGCCGCGATGGGAGCGCTTGGAGGTCTGTTCCTGGCGTCTCTCTATCTCGGGCCGACGGAAGACATCCTGAGGAAGTGCGTCACACTGAAAGACCCAGTTCCGGCCGGGCTTGCCGTGGTCTCCTTCGCGGTGTTCATCCTGTCCGCCAAGGAGCCGAAGCTGTGGCAGATGATCACCATTCCGGTTCTGGGCGCGCTCGCCGGCCTCTGGCTCTCATGTCTCCGCCATGCCCACAAGGCGGTCTGGGTCCGGTTGACGGAAAGCGTCTTCCTGACCGCCAAGGCAACCGCCATGGTGTGCTGGCTGTTCGTCGGGTCCTGGACCTTTGCGTCCGTGTTCTCCTATCTCGGCGGCCACGACATCATCGAACAATGGTTCCTGCATATGCAGCTTGAGCCCTGGCAGTTCCTGATCCTGGTCCAGCTGATCATCTTCTTCCTCGGCTGGCCACTGGAGTGGTCGGAAATCCTGATTATCTTCGTGCCGATCTTCCTGCCCATGCTCGATACGTTCCACGTCAACCCGTATTTCTTCGCGATGCTGGTGGCGCTGAACCTGCAGACCTCGTTCCTGACACCGCCCATGGCCATGTCGGCCTACTATCTGAAAGGCGTGCTCAAGAAGGAGATCGAGCTTGTTGACATCTTCAAGGGCATCCTGCCGTATCTCGGGATCGTGATCTTCAGCATGGTCATGCTGCACGAATTCCCCGCGATTGCCCTGTGGCTGCCCGATTACCTGTTCGGACCGTATATTCCATGAACCTGACACTGCCCGAAAATGACATCCTCAATCTCAGTGCCAGCGAAGCGGCGCGGAAAATCCGGGCCGGTCTCCTGACCTCGACGGACCTGGTTTCCGCCTGCCTCGACCGCATCGAGGAAACGGACGGGCAATTGAAGGCTTGGGCCCATCTGGACCGGGACAAGGCAATGGCGGAGGCCGCCGAACTGGATGCGATCCGGCAATCTGGCCGTCCGCTCGGTGCCCTGCATGGCGTACCGGTCGGCTTGAAGGATATCATCGACACGAAAGACTACCCGACAGAACGCGGGTCTCCGGTCTTTGCCGGACGCCGCCCCGACCGGGATGCGGCCGTGGTGGAACGCCTGCGCGATGCCGGTGCGGTGATCCTGGGCAAGACCAAGACGACCGAACTGGCCTTCGTTCATCCGGCCGACACCACCAATCCGCACGACACGGGCCATATACCCGGCGGGTCTTCGAGCGGGTCTGCAGCCGCCGTTGCCGCTCATCAGGTACCGCTGGCACTCGGCACCCAGACCAACGGCTCGGTCATCCGCCCTGCGTCCTTCTGCGGCACCTACGGCTTCAAGCCGACGCGCGGGGTCATCTCCCGCCGGGGCGTGCTGGCGACCTCGAACACGCTCGACCAGATCGGCGTCTTTGCCCGCACCCTGGAAGACAGCGCACTGCTGGCGGATGTCCTCAAGGGTTACGACCAGACAGACGACAAATGCTATCCGCGCCCGCGGCCAGCCATGCTGGAAGGCTTTCAGGCGGAACCGCCGGTGAAACCGTCCCTGGCCTTTATCGATCTTCCCTTCGCCGATCGCCTGAGTGCGGACAGCCGGGACGGGTTCGAGGAACTCGTCACGGCCCTTGGCGCGCGGGTGGAACGGATCCCGGCCCCACCGGCCTTTGCCGGCCTGGTGGAGGTGCAGCGGATCATCCATGAATACGAGATCAGCCAGCTTCTGAAGGACACCTTCGACACACATTGGGACAAGATCAGCGCGACGCTGAAGCCGGTGATCGAACGCGGGCGGGCGATCACGGCCACCGTCTATGAGGACGCGCGTTCGACGGCTGAAGCCGCCGACGGTTTCTTCTCCGCCTTCTTCAAGGATTACGATGCAATCCTCAGCCCAAGTGCTGCCGGCGAAGCGCCGAAGATAGGGCCGAGCACCGGGGATCCGATTTTCTGCACGATCTGGACGCTGGGCGGGTTGCCCGCCGTTTCCATGCCCCTGCTGGTCGGCGAAAACGGACTGCCGATCGGCGTCCAGCTGATCGGCGCCGTCGAGCAGGACGACCGGCTGATGCGCACGGCCAACTGGCTTTTGAAAACATTGACCAACGCCTGAGGCGAAACAAGGAGTTCCACATGTTAGGACGAAACAGCAAGATCCTCCTCGGGCTGATCGGAACCGTACTGGTTTCTGTCTTCGTTCTCGGCCTGGCCTACAGCATCTCCACCGGCTTTGCCGGCTTCTGGGGCGGCCTGCCCTGTTGGATCATTGCGCTCTTCGTACTGTCTCTCGCCGTCACCGACTATGTTCAGGAGTGCATACTCGGCAAGGACGGGAATGGCAAAGATGGCTGACAAGCCGGTCCTTTGGCTGCCGCGGCGCGTTTCCGACGCAACCATCGCCCGGGCCCGGGAAAGCTACGAGGTGATCCTCAACGAGGCCGACGACGTCAGCACCGCTGACCAGATCGTCGCCATGAGCGCGCGCGTCGACGCGATGATGCCCTGCCATTCGGAGGTCTTTTCAGCCGATGTGGTCAGCCGGCTCGATCCGCGCCTGAAGATCCTCGCCAACCATTCCGTCGGCGTCGATCATTGCGATCTCGCCGCCCTGAAGGCGCGCGGCATCGCGGTGACCAACACACCGGATGTGCTGTCGGACGCGACCGCCGAAATCGCCATGCTGCTGATGCTCGGCGCCGCACGGCGGGCAGTCGAGGGCGACCGGATCGTGAGAAGCGGTGCATGGGACTTCTGGAGCCCGTCCTTCATGGTCGGCAAGCAGGTCAGCGGCGCGCGGCTCGCCATCGTTGGCATGGGGCGCGTCGGCCAGACCTTCGCCAGAAAGGCCCGCGGCTTCGACATGGAGATCCACTACTACAACCGCAAACGCCTGTCGGAGGACCGCGAATTCGGCGCGACCTTTCACAGCACGCTGGAAAGCCTTTTGCCCAACGGCGACTTCCTGTCACTCCACTGCCCGGCCACCCCCGAAACGAGAAACCTTCTGAATGCGGATAGCCTGAAACTGCTTCCCGCAGGCAGCGTGGTCGTCAACACAGCCCGTGGCGCGTTGATCGATGAAGCCGCCCTGATAGATGCGCTCGGGTCCGGGCACGTGGCCGCGGCCGGCCTGGACTGTTTCGTCAAGGAGCCCGGCGGCAATCCCGCATTTGCCGACTTCGAGACCGTGTTCATGCTGCCCCATATCGGCAGCGCGACCGTCCGGACCCGCGATGCCATGGGTTTCCGTGCACTGGACAATCTCGACGCCTTCTTTGCCGGCAGGACGCCGAGGGATCTGCTGTAGACCGCAGCGACAAATGAATGTTTAGCAGCACCGCAGGGGAGATGGGACATCAGCCCCTTCTGTTCATTGGCCTCTTCTATTCATCGGCCTTGGTTTTGATGTCCTTGGAGAGATTGTCCAGCCGCCCCTTAAGCTGACGGTTTCTTCTGACAAAAAAAGCGCAGCAACTTACAAACCCCGAATAGAGTACGGACGGCAATGCGCGAATATTCTTCAAAGCATAGCCAAACAGGATTGCAAGCTGAAGGAATAGCGTCGCCACGAAACTCGATACATAGGAGTTGATTTTACACTCCCGCATGGTGGCCTGGTAATTTCGCGAATACCAGGAATTTCCCAGAATGCGCGAACAGTCTTCATATCGACTGTTCAGCAAACTGACCATGGCGTCAAAGTTGTTCTGATTGAACACCTTAAAAAATATGTCCTCGTCCCCCTCTCTGATTTTGGAGAAGTTAGGCTCCCGGAAGGGGCTGAAGTTGCTTTGAAAGCTCCGATCGGAAAGAGCATTTGTTTCCTGGGAAGCATTGATTGCGGCGGGCAGGCCCAGGCTGATTGCTATGACGAGAACAGCGGCCGTGCTGATAATGAAAGGAACGGATTTCCCCCGACCGTGGAGCGTCACCACGACCCAGGCCAGAAGCAAAACCAACACAATCCGGACCGGGTCGAGAATTTGCGCGAGAGCAGAAGCAGCAATTGAAGAAAGGGTCATGGCTGTTGAGCCCCGAAGTCGAACATCATTCCGTTTCCTTGCTATGTCAGGCAGGGCAAAAAGCCCGCCTTTAATATCCGTGTCGAGCCCCTGATTGCGCCCGGAGGTTGCGGCCGGGACATCATATAATTCGGATGCGGACGGTTGCGCAATTTTTGACTGACTTCAATTGTCCTGACACCTTTTTACAAGCCTGAACAAACGCTTGTTCGGTAAGTTCCCGACAATTACCGACCAGGCCCGTCACTGGCTCGCCTCCCCTTTCAGGATTTTACGACGCCGAAAGAGCCTGGTTTGGAACCAACCGTGACCAGCGTTAAATTGTCTTTGCAGCTTCTTGGAAAGATCGGCCAATCGAAAAGATTGGATAATTTAATTGACCAATTAGCTTTGCTGAGTCATTAGAGCATCGGACGACCCCGGTTTTGGGCGTCCGCTGCGAACACAAACAACGAGCCCGTGCCATGTTCCGCAAGGCGCCACCATTAAGAACCGCCAACGCCGTCGTGCAGCAGATCGAGGAGCTGATCCTCAATGGCGTGCTCCGGCCGGGCGACCGGCTGCCGCCGGAACGGGAACTGGCAGGCGAGATCGATGTCTCCCGCCCGGTCCTGCGCGAGGCCCTGAAGCTCCTGGAGGAGCGAGGACTGCTGACCAGCCGGCAGGGCGGCGGAACCTTCGTCGCGGATGTCATCGGGCCGATCTTTTCCGAGCCGATCATCGCGCTGATCGAACGCCATCCGACGGCCATCGCCGACTATCTGGAATTCCGCCGCGACATGGAGGGCACCGCAGCCGCCCATGCCGCCGAGCGGGCGACGACCGCCGACCGCAAGATCCTGGCCGATATTCTCGCCCAAATGGATGCCGCTTACGAGAGCGGCGATGCAGGCCGGGAAGTGGACCTGGACGTGGAACTGCACCATGCGGTTGGCGAAGCGGCCCATAACGTCATCCTGTTGCACGCCCTTCGCTCCTGCTACCGTCTTCTGGAAAATGGCGTCTTCTACAACCGCCAGAGGCTCTATCATCACCCGACCGCACGCCGCGCCGTCCTGGAGCAGCACAAGCAGATCGTCGACCGCATCCTGGCTGGCGATCCGGTTGGCGCCCGTCAGGCGTCATACGACCACATCGATTTCGTTGCCGCCGCCCTGAAGGAGGCGGAACGCGCCGAAGGCTGGCAGGAAGTTTCCGATCTCCGGCTAAAACAGCGCCGCCAGTCTCCGAACCCAACCCGCACTGCCGCCATCAAAGGTTAGATTTTCAGACCAATCGAGGAAAGCCCATGTCCGCCGTTACCAGCATTGCCGATCTGCAAGCCCTCGCCAGACGCCGTGTCCCGAAGATGTTCTACGAATATGCGGACACCGGCTCCTGGACGCAAAGCACCTATCATGACAACGAGGCCGCCTTTCAGCGCCAGAAGCTGCGCCAGCGGGTCGCGGTCAATATCGACAACCGCAGCCTCAAGACGACGATGATCGGCGAGAAGGTCTCCATGCCGGTGGCGCTCGCCCCGGTCGGCCTCACGGGTATGCAGCATGCGGACGGGGAAATCCTCGCAGCTCAGGCAGCGGAGCAATTCGGCGTGCCGTTCACACTGACCACCATGAGTGTGTGCTCCATCGAGGACGTGGCGGAGCACACGAGCCGGCCGTTCTGGTTCCAGCTCTATGTGATGCGCGACCGCGGCTTTTCGGAATCGCTGATGACGCGGGCGCTCGATGCCGGCTGTTCCGCGCTCGTCCTCACGCTTGATCTTCAGGTTCTGGGACAGCGGCACCGGGACATCAAGAACGGCCTGTCGACCCCGCCGAAGCCGACCCTGCCGGTCCTGCTCGACCTCGCCTTCAAGCCGCGCTGGTGCTGGAATATGCTGCAGACCAAGCGGCGCCAGTTCGGCAACATCCACGGCCACGTCAAGGGCGTCGAGGACATGTCCTCGCTCGCAGAGTGGACCAACAGCCAGTTCGACCCGACGCTCGACTGGTCGTCGGTGGAATGGGTCAAGAAGCACTGGAACCGAAAACTTATCCTCAAGGGCATCAACGACGTGGAGGATGCGAAGATCGCGGTTGGCACGGGCGCTGACGGCATCATCGTCTCCAACCACGGCGGCCGCCAGCTCGACGGCGCACAGGCCTCCTACGATGTGCTGCGGGACATCGTCGATGCCGTTGGCGACAAGATCGAAGTCTATATGGACGGCGGGATCCGCTCCGGCCAGGACGTCTTCAAGGCCGTCGCCATGGGCGCGAAAAGCACCTTCATCGGCCGCTCCTACATCTACGGCCTCGGCGCCATGGGCAGGCCGGGCGTGACCAAGGCGCTGGAAATCATCCGCAAGGAACTGGACGTGACCATGGGCCTGTGCGGCGAGACCGACATCACCAAGATCGGCCGGCACAATCTGGTTCTCTGACCGTTACTGACGCACGTCTTGTTGCGAAAAACCGGATCCCCTTTTTCGCGACGTGCTCTAAGAGCACCCCAGCAGCGCGACCCAGGCCTCGGCGATTGCCCGGCCCGTGCGGTCCGCTGCGTCCGCGTGACGGCGTGCCTCCTGCGGCAAACGCTCCGGCCAGTCCGGATCATGATCCCTGATCCGCTCGGAAAACAGGTCCGACCACCGCTCGGCCTCGGGCAGCGCCACTTCGAAGTGGAACTGGGTCGCATAGGTGGCACGTCCCATGCGAAACGCCTGATTTGGCGTCAGATCACTGCTGGCCAGATGCACGGCGCCGGCTGGCAGGGAAAACGTATCCGTGTGCCAATGGAAGATCGGCGATCCTTCGGCCAGAATGCGGCCGATCGGATCGTCAACCGCCGTGTCGACCGCCCGCACCTCGTGCCAGCCGAATTCGATCGGCCGGTCGAGGATGTTTTGAGCTCCGAACGCCCGTGCAATCAGCTGGGACCCGAGACAGATGCCCAAAACGGGCTTGTCCTTGGTGTGAAAGTCCCTGATGAGACTGCAGACTGCCGGCAGGAAAGGATAGCCTTCGTCGTCGAGCGCATTCTGGGAGCCACCCAGGACGACGAGCCCGGATCGCCCCGCGCCCGTTTCGGGAACCGGTTCACCGGCATGGGCCTGCACGATTTCGTAGCCGATCCCGGCCCGGTCGAGGGCACGGCCGACATTGCCCATCGGGGCATCCGGATAGTTCTCGATCACCAGCACGGACATGCATGAAACTCCAAGAGACTGATTCCTTTCGCCTATCATGATAGGCTTCCGCAAACTTGGCGAGATTTTCGTGGAAGGATCCAAATGCCCGGAAAAACACCGCTGCAGAACCGTGTCATGCCCACCGGGGACATCATCGCCAACCCGGCACGCGGCCTGTTCATGGGCAACCGGGGCGGCAGGATCCATGATCCGGAAACCAAGACCCTGACGAACCGACGCTGGGCATCGCGGCGCTGGATCTGTTGCGTGACCGAATTCAAGAACCGGAGCAGGGAGATCATGGGAGGCGGCTACACGGAACTGTTCTTCCTGGACGAGGTCACCGCGCTTGCCGCCGGCCACCGCCCCTGTTTCGAGTGCCGTAGAGAAGATGCGAAAGCCTTCGCTCGCACCTTTCCCCGAAACCGGCTGGCACACGACTCATTTTCCACCGACCGTATGGACAAGTTGCTGCACGAAGACCGCCTCGACGGCCGGGCCCAGCGACACTTCCAGGCCCGCCTCGACGACCTGCCGGACGGTGCCTTTGTCGCCATCGACGACGCACCTTATGCGCTCCTCAATCGAAGCCTGATCGCCTGGAGCATTGATGGATACAAGCCTTCGACCCTCCCTCCGCCGAAGGGAAACGTCACGGTCCTGACGCCGAAATGCATCTGCGAAACGCTCGCCAACGGCTACCGTCCACACTGGTATCCGAGCGCCGGAACAGCCCGGGGATAATGTTCAATTCTCCTGATCAATCGATCACGAACAATCATTTGTGTTGAAACGATTTTGGGCGCAGATTGCGTCCTGCACATCTGACCGGGATCTCCATGTCCGTTTCCACATCCATCGATTCCGGCCAGGAGCCGGCTTTGTCGGCCACCGACTATGGCCTTTATGGCGCCACTGTCTTTGCCTGGGGCTTCAGCTGGATTGCCATGAAAGGACAGGTGGGCATTGTCGCTCCCGAAGTCTCCGTCTTCTGGCGTTTCGTGCTGGCGGCGGCCGTCATGTTCGGCTGGAGCTTTTTCCGACGACATAACCTTCGGTTCGGCTGGCGGACGCATCTCCGCTTCGCGGGGCTCGGGGCACTGATCTTCTCGACGAACTTCACGTTCTTCTACTACGGCGCCCAACTGCTGCCGTCCGGCCTTTTGGCGGTGGTGTTTTCCCTGACCTCCGTCTTCAATCTGTTCCTGGCCTTCGCCCTCTTCCGCCAGAAGCCGAGCCTTGCCACGTTCGCAGCCGGCCTGATCGGCTTCGGCGGCGTTGCCCTGATGTTCGGACCTCAGATCATGGGCGCGGAGATCGATTATCAGGCCGCTCTCGGACTTCTGTTGTGCACGCTTGGGACGATTTCCTTCTGCCTGGGCAACATGCTGTCGGCCTCGACCCAGAAAACCGGGATCACCGTCACGCCAGCCACGACCTGGGGCATGTTTTACGGTGCCGTCTTTCTCGGAATTTTCGCGACCGTCAGAGGCAACAACTTTGCCGTCGAGTGGACCTTTACCTATATCGGAAGCCTGGTCTATCTCGCTGTCGTTTCCTCGGTGATCGCTTTCGCCTCTTATCTGAGTCTGCTCGGGCGCATCGGATCGGCGCGCGCCGGCTATGCCACCGTGATCTTCCCGGTCATCGCCCTCGCGGTTTCAACCGTGTTCGAAGGCTACCACTGGACGGGGTTCGCCTTTGCCGGCCTGCTGCTGGTGCTGACCGGCAATGTCATGATGCTGAAGAAACGCTGACAAGCGCTTTGCTGCGCCTTACTCCGCGGCGATCTGGTTCGCCACGTTGCCGATGGCCGCGACGATGTGATTGCACAAAGTGTCATGCATCGGCTGGCGCGCTGACACGGACCGCAGCAGGCTGATCTCGCACGGCGGAAGCGCGGGGAAGCCATCCTTTTCTTCCAGAATACGCATGCCGTCACGGACAGCGCTTTCCGGGAACACCGTGACCGCCAGCCCCGCCTGTACGGCCCCAACCAGCGCCGACGCGCTGGAGCTGACATAGGCGACATTGTAGGACCGGTCGACCCGGTCCAGGGCTTCCATGGACAGGCGCCGCCAGGAACAGGTCGACGGTCCCACAGCCAAACGGATCACGTCCATGGTATGCGCGCAATGCTGGCTGGACGACACCCAGTAGAGCGGCTCGCGGCGAATGACCTCGCCCCGCGCGTCCGACTGATCGTCGGAGGTGACGATGGCCACATCCAGCTTGCCTTCATGAATGGCCGTACCCAGACGTGTGCTACCGGCGCACTCCACCTGTATCTCGATCGACGGATTGAGCCGGTTGAAAGCCGCCAGAACCTGGGGTAGCAGGCGGTCGGCATAGTCATCGGGCACGCCGAGCTTCACCTGGCCGACTTCCTTGCGGTTGCCGAATGCGGACAGGGTCTCGTCATTGAGACTTATCATGCGCCGGGCATACTCCAGAAGGCGCTGTCCATCTTCCGTCAGGCGCGACTGCCTGCCGTCCTTGGCGAAGATCGGAAGGCCAAGGCGTTCTTCCAGACGGCGCATCTGCATGGACACGGCCGACTGGGTCTTGTGCACGGCCTCCCCGGCTTTGGTGAAGCTTCCGAGTTCCGCGATGGCAAGGAACGTTCGCAGCTGATCGATGTCCAGCACATGATTCATGAGAGACCTGCCGACAGATTTTCTTATAAGAAATTTTGATTGTTTGAACAGTATACATCAATAGCGTTTGCACACCAAGAGGGGGGGTGCAGTCACCCGCCGGAACGCTTCAGAGTCGAGATGGATTTGACGAAATTGTATGGATCTCGCTCCGCAAAATCCAAAGATAAAGAAAATAGTATATATATTTCAATATCTTAAAAATCCATAACGATATGTGATTGTTCCGATAAAAAACATTCGTTGGATATATTAAAGCGAACACGTCATCTTCCGATTGTCCCAAGAAGACGAACCGCCGGACCGGCGGTGCCGAATGACCTGCAAACACCATTTGCCGGTAACAGGAGAATTTTGCCATGACGCATTTTGCAAGACAGAGCCTGACTGCAACCATCGGCCATGCAATTGCCCGTGCATGGCGCGCTTACAAGAACCGGCGCGAAGTCGTGAAATTGTATGAGATGTCCGACAGTCAACTGGAGGACATCGGCCTGACCCGAGGCGACATTCGTCGAGCCTTACAGCTACCGCTGTTTATCGACCCGACTCCCGTTTTGAACGGCTGGGCGGACGAGAAGCGGGTGAGGTTCGCTCCGGTTACCCAAGACCGGCTGCCGCTCGAACGCGGCACCCAGTCCGAAGCCACGAAACCCACTGTCATCAAGTTTTCAGAGCGCAACTCGAAAGTTGCTGCCTGATCCGAACTGCTACTGCAGCCCCGTCGGCACCTGTGCTGACACTCACTGGCCCGCCACCCCCGGCGGGCCTTTTTTTATAGGGCCAGACCCTACTCCGGTTTGCCGGATGTATTTCCCATATCCCGGGCAGCTCGATTGAAGAAACTGTCGAAAGCCTCGAACTGGCTTGATTGAAAGTCCCGGCCCGCGGCCATCCAGTTGGCCATCATGGCATCGAATTCGGACGCCTCTGCCTGGTCCCCTGCTTCGCCGTCATCGGCAATAGCGTCCTCCTCTTCCGTATCCAGTTCGGCTTCGACCTCTTCTTCGTCTTCCGGATGAACCTCTTCCGTTTCCGTGCGGTCCAGAGGTTTGAGGAATTGGGACCAGAAAGCGTTTACCGCCTCGGCATAGCCCTGGACATAATCCATCGGTTTGGGAACCGGCTTCGGCCGGCCGCGGACGAAACCGCGCACGAAGGCGTCCAGAAGCTCTTGTGCCTCACTGTGCAGATAGGGTCTGACAACCTGCGACATGGCCAGGGTTGCGGCGACAGGCATCATTTCCTGAACCGCCTTCTGCTGCAGGCCGGTTGCCTGGGCGATCTGTTCGGCGACCGCCTTGCGCACGAATTCAGGGCCGAAGAACGGCGACAGCTGCTCGTTCGAGATGTCCTGCCCGGTCTTGCCGAACAGCTTCAGCGGATTGAAGACATTGACCGGCTCCGCCGGCGCCTGGAAGGGCGATAGCGACTGAGGCCCGAAATGCCGAAAGCCGGCCATCGCGGCCGGCATGAGGCGAGACATGGCCTCGCTGAGGTCCTGGTTCGTCCAGCCGAAGCGCTGCCGCATATCCTCGGCGACGGCAGCCAGATCAAACGGATAAGAAAAGCCGGAATCATCTGCCATTGCCAAAGCCCTGAAACGTTTCGCCAATCCGCATGATCGGCGTTCAGCCCGCTCAGGTCAATTCGCGGTTTTTCAATAGGTTCAATTTCTGCGAATGTTTAGGGCCGGCCCTTTAATACGCATATTCCTTGAAGATATGTGTCAGGTCGCCATTCCAGCTGCCGTTGTAGCGTTGCAGCAGGACGTCGGCGGGGCACATGCCGGCAGCCAGGCCCTCCTCGATCGGCGCCAGATGAACGCGCTCGTCCAGATCGCCGTCGCTTAAACGGGCGCGCCGCTTCAAACCCTCGCTGGACAGAGCCAGAGCTTCCTTGGCGATATTCAGGACAGTGCCGGACCGAAAGGCGGTCTGCAGGGCGTCCCTGGGAACGCCTGCCCGCAATGCGGCGCGCTCTTCGCGGGTCCAGTCCTTCACAAGCTGCCAGGCCTGATCCAGAATGCCATCGTCATAGAGCAATCCGACCCAGAAGGCCGGCAGTGCACAGATCCGGCGCCAGGGACCACCGTCCGCGCCGCGCATTTCGATGTATTTTTTCAGGCGCACGTCCGGGAACAGGGTCGACAGATGGTTGTTCCAGTCTCCGAGATTCGGACGCGCGTCCGGAATGCGGCCTTCCAGCGCCCCGTTCATGAACTCGCGGAAGGTGGTGCCGGTGACATCGTGATAGGCGTCGCCGCGCTTGACGAAATACATCGGCACGTCGATGGCCCATTCCACATAATCCTCGAAGCCGAAACCGTCTTCGAAGGCAAAGGGAAGGTCACCCGTCCGGTCTGCATCCGTGTCGGTCCAGATCTGCGCGCGGAACGACTTGAAACCATTGGGCTTGCCATCGGTGAACGGCGAATTGGCGAAGATCGCGGTTGCGATCGGCTGCAGGGCCAGACCGACACGCATCTTCAGCGCCATGTCGGCTTCGGAGGCAAAATCCAGATTCACCTGAATGGTCGAGGTCCGGTACATCATGTCCAGCCCGAGACTGCCGACCTTCGGCATGTAGCGGGTCATGATCTCGTAACGCGACTTGGGCATGGCATGAACGTCTTCGCGGCGCCATGTGGGCGCCATGCCGGTTCCCAGGAAGCCAACGCCCATCGGATCGGCAACCTGGCGAACCTGCGCAAGATGCGCGTTCGTTTCGCGGCAGGTTTCATGCAGATTGTCGAGAGGTGCCCCCGACAGCTCGAACTGGCCACCGGGTTCGATGGAAATAGCACCGCCGCCGACCGGATCGGCCAGGCCGATGATCTTGCCCGCATCCTCGATTCGTTCCCAGCCGAGCAGCTTTTCCATGCCCGTGAGAACGGCCTCGACGCCCTGCGGTCCGTCATAGGGGATCGGGGACAGATCGGACTGGCGGAAACCGAATTTTTCGTGCTCGGTTCCGATCCGGAACCGGTCGGCCGGCTTGCAGCCGTCCTCAAGCGTCGCGGCAAGCGCAGCAATGCCTTCAATCGGCGTCGAATCGACGGTGTCGCGAGCCATTCAGACTGTCCTCAATTTCAAGTCGATGCATGCAATAGCCAATCGACAGGCCATGCACATTCGCAGTGGGTCATTTCGTTCTCGTGAATACCGAACGACTGCTGGCATTTAGGACTGATTGGTCCGAAACGCAAGGCAGACAAATGGCGCGGAATTAAACTCACGCGTTTCTGAAGAGCGACCGGACCCGTCCGGGGCAGCGAGGACGGATTGACGCAAGCCGGTTTGCGATCTTCAGGGACGATATGATTCCCTGATTATGGATACAGTTTCCGAAATGTGTCAGCTCCAGTCGCCCAAGGTCGCCTGAACGATCGCCAACGCGGCAACGGCGGCGGTATCCGCACGCAGGATCCGAGGTCCGAGCGGGATCGGCGTCACGAAGCTTTGGGCGCGCAGGACTTCTCTTTCCTCCGGCGAGAACCCGCCCTCGGGACCGATCAGGACGGCGAGCGGTGCCGGTCCCCGGTCCGCCAGATCGGCAAGCGCCCGGAGCGGGTTCTGGGTTTCCTCACCTTCATCGCAGAACAGCAGACGCCGGCCCGGTTGCGTCTGCTCCCATGCACCAACGAGATCCTTCAGCGTCATCGGCTCCAGAACCTGAGGGACCGCGATGACACCGCATTGTTCGGCCGCCTCGATGATATTGGCTTCCATGCGTTCCAGATTGACCCGGCTCGCCTGGGTGTACTGGGTCATCACCGGCCTGAGGCTTCCGGCCCCCATTTCCACCGCCTTTTGCACCATATAATCAAGGCGCGCATGTTTCAGCGGGGCAAAGAGGTATTGCAGATCGATAGCGGACGTCTGCTCGCGCACCTGCTCCACCAGCTTCAGCAGGCAGGCCTTGCGCCCGGTCGCGACGATTTCCGCAAGCCACTCGCCGTCCTTGCCATTGAAGACAAGAATCCGGTCTGTGTCCTTGAGGCGCAGGACATTGAGAAGATAGTTCGCCTGACTGCGGTCAGCTTCTATCGAAGCCCCCGGCGCCAGAAGCGGGCGAACGAACAGACGCTGCATTTTGAAGTCGTATCTGGACATGAGCCCAAAGTAAGGTGTGACCGGAACGGATTTCAATGGCTGTGCGGGACGCGTCCCCCGGGAAAGCGAAACGCCGACCTGAGAGGCCGGCATTCCAGAGCATCGCCCGATGCTCTAAATCTAAATCATGCGTGCTGTCCGGTTGCAGGTGGCGCAGCCGGTTCGTCTTCGTCTTCTGCCGGGGCTTTATCCGCATGGCCGACATACATGTAGAACATCGGCACCACGAACAGGGTGAACAGCGTCCCGACGGACATGCCGGTGAAAATCACCAGACCGATGGAATAGCGCGCGGCGGCTCCCGCCCCTTCGGCGATGACCAGCGGCAGGACGCCGAGCACCATGGCGCCCGTCGTCATCAGGATCGGCCGCAGCCGCTCCCGCGCAGCCTCGACGATCGCCTCGCGCTTCGTCATGCCGTGCTGATCGCGCTGCACATTGGCGAATTCCACCATCAGGATGCCGTGCTTGGTGATCAGACCCACGAGGGTGATCAGACCGACCTGGGTGTAGATGTTCAGCGTGCCCAGCCCGAGGTTCAACGGCACAAGGGCACCGAAGATCGACAACGGCACCGTCATCATGATGATGAACGGATCGCGGAAGCTTTCGAACTGTGCCGCCAGGACCAGGTAGATCACGATCACGGCCAGCGCGAAAGCGATCAGGATCGTGTTGCCCTGCTGCACCTCAAGCCGCGACTGGCCGGCGTAGTCGAGGAAGAAGCCGGAGGGCATCGCCTCGTTCGCAATCTTCTGCAGCTCCGCAAGGCCGTCACCGGTCGTGACCGTCGGCAGTGGCAGCGCCGAAATCGTTGCCGAGTTCAGCTGGTTGAACTGCTCTATGGAAACGGACGTCGCTCCGACCGAGACCTTCACCACAGCCGACAGAGGCACCATGTCCCCGCTCGCGGAGCGGACATAGAAGTCCCCGAGGAGATCCGGGTTCATCCGGTACTTCTTGGACACCTGCGGAATGACGTCATAGGAGCGGCCGTCCCGGTCGAACTTTGACACGCTTGCATTGCCCACCAGGATGTTCAGCGTTCCGCCGATGGTGGAAACAGGGACGCCGAGGGCGGCCGCGCGCTCGCGATCGATCACGATCGTGGCCTGCGGTTTTTCAAAGGACATGGAGTCCTGAACGACAATGAACTTGCCCGACGCCATCGCCTTGTTCTTGACCTCCTCGGCGACTTCGTAGACCTGCTCGGCCGAGCCGGTCGTTTGCAGCACAAGCTGGATCGGCAGGCCGCCACCGGATCCGGGAAGAGACGGCGGCGCGAAGACGAAGGCCTGTACGCCCGCGGATTTGGAGATCCGCCCCTGGATCATTCCCTTGATCTCTTCCTGGGACTGCGCCCGCTCTCCCCAGGGCTTCAGCGCCCAGATGGCAAAGGCGCTATTGGTCGCACCCGTTCCCACGATCTGGAACCGTGCCTCGACACCCGGAACATCGTCCGTCATGTCGTAAAACTGGTTGGTATAGAGCTGAGTGTAATCGGCGGTGGCGTATTGCGGTGCGGTCACCACGGCAAACAATGCGCCCTGGTCCTCGTCGGGCGCCAGTTCGCTCGACGTCTTCAGGAACAGGAACGCGGACGTCGCCAGCAGCGACACGACGATCAGAAGCGTCACCGGTTTGTAGTCGAGCGAGAAGTTCAGACGCCGGCCGTACCAGTTGGTGAGTTTCGTGAACACCTTGTCGATGAAGGTCTGGAACCGGCTGCCGTGGGCCGACAGGAGCCGGGCCGACATCATGGGCGACAGGGTGACGGCAACGAAACCGGAAATGAACACGGCCCCGGCCAGCGTAAAGGCGAATTCCCGGAACAACGCGCCGGTCAAACCTTGGGTAAAACCGATCGGCGCATAGACGGCGCCGAGGGTGATGGTCATGGCCACCACCGGCCCGAAGATCTCCCGCATGCCGACAATCGCCGCCTGAAGCGGCTTGAGCCCTTCCTCCAGATGCCGGTGAATATTTTCCACCACCACGATGGCGTCATCCACCACGAGACCGATCGCAAGCACCATGGCCAGGAGCGTCAGCGTGTTGAGGGAGTAGTCCAGCGCCCAGAGGAAAAAACAGACCCCGATCAGAGACAAGGGAATGGTCACGATCGGCACCAGCACGGCCCGGAAGGAGCCAAGGAACAGCAGGATCACCAAAATGACGATCACGACGGCTTCGGCGATGGTCTTGAACACTTCCTCGATGGAGGCGGAGATGAACTTGGTGGAATCGTAGACCACCTGGATCGACGTGCCCTTGGGCATGTTCGCCTGGAGCCGCGGCAGTTCCGCCCGAACACCGGCGGCAGTGTCGAGCGGGTTGGCGGACGGCGTCGGCATGATGCCGAGGAACACGCCCTGCCGGCCGTTGAAGGACACACGGACGTCCGTGCTTTCGCTGCCGAGCGTGACTTCTGCCACATCCCGCAAACGGACGACTTCCGTCCCCTTGCCGCTGACCGGCAACGCTCCGAAGGCCTCGGGCGTCTGCAGCGTCGTCTTCGCGGCAACCTGGTAGGCGACATATTCGCCTTCCGTCTTGCCCGGCGAGGACAGGAAGTTCGCCCCCCGGATCGCGGTCAGGACTTCCGCGGCCGTGACGCCGCGCGAGGCCAGCTTGATCGGGTCGATCCAGATGCGCATGGCGAAGGTCTGCTCGCCCAGGATCTGGGCATCGGCCACGCCGTCAACGACCGAAAGCTGTGGCTGGATCACGCGAGAGACGAACTCCGTGATCTGCTGCGGCGACATGCCGTCGGAGAGTACCGACAGGTACATGATCGCGAAGGACCGCCCGGTGCCTTTCTTGATGACCGGATCCTTGGCCTCTTCCGGCAGGTCGCCCCTGACTTCCTGGACCTTGGAGATGACTTCGGTCAGGGCCTTGTCCGGATTGGTGTTCAGCCGCATGTGAACGGAAACCGTGGACAGGCCGAGCGCGCTGCTTGAGCTGACATAGTCGACGCCTTCGGCCGACCCGACCGCCTTTGCAATGGGGGTCGTGATGAAGCCCTGGACGAGATCGGGACCGGCACCGACGAACACGGTGGTGATCGTGATCACCGTTTCCTCGACCTTGGGATACTGGCGGACATTCATGTTCATGATGCCCTGCGCCCCAAGCAACAGGATCAGCAGGCTGACGACCGTGGACAGAACCGGCCTGCGGATGAAAATCTCCGAGAAATTCACATCAGGCTCCCGGTTTTTCGGCGGTGTCGACCGGATTGATCGTGTTGTCGATGGTCACCGGGCTGCCGACCGTCAGCTTGTTCTGACCGGCGGATACGATCACATCGCCGGGCTTGACGCCCTCGGTGACCTCGATCTTGCCGCCGAAGCGGCGGTCGACCTTCACGAAGACCTGGCGGGCAACCAGCTTTTTCTTGCCGTCAGCGGCGGCCGACGCCGTCTCGTCTTCGGCGACCCTATAGACATAGGTGCCGTAAAGGCTTTGAACGACAGCCGTCTGCGGCAGCGCAATAACATTGTTTTCCTCGGGGAGGTCGATCCGGACAAAGGCGAACTGGCCAGGCCGCAGGACGCCGTCGGAGTTATTGACCTCCGCCTGGATGGAGACGAGGCGCGACTGGGGATCGATCTTCGGGTCGATGCCGGTGATCTTGCCTTCATACCCCATCGCATCCTCGGCAAGGCCCAGATGAAGCAGCTGACCGATATGCACTTCGCTGAGCCGCTGTTCGGCGACCGTGAAGTCAACCTTCATCACCTTGAGGTCCTGAAGCGTGGCAATGACCGTGCCGGCCGGGAGATACTCGCCGACATCGATCTTCGGAATACCGATGGTTCCGGAAAATGGCGCCCGGATCTTCTTCAGGTTGATCTGCGCCTTGACCCGTTCCATGACCGAACGGGAGGCGTCGAGCGCGGCCTTTGCGTCATCCAGGGCGGAGGTCGAACTCACGCCCTTGTCGACCAGCGTGGTCGCACGCTTCAGTGCCTGGGAATCGCGGGCTTCGTTGGCCTTGGCAGCAATCAGGGTGGCCTGTTCCTCCTCGTCGTCGAGCTGGACGAGCAGTTGCCCTTTTTCGATCTCGTCGTTCGCGCTGAAAAGGATTTCATTCACGATCCCGGCGGCACGGGATGCAACACCGACCCCCTGACGCGCGCCGACCGTTCCGATCGCTTCGATGCCCGGTTTCCATGTCTGGGCTTCCGCCGTCACGGTGGAGACAGTGACGGTCGGTCTCGGCCGATTGGCAAAGAACTCGGCGATCTTCTGTTCCTTGAACAGATTAAAGCCGACCAGTCCGCCGCAAATCAGTACGATCAGAATGATGGCGATGATGAAACGCTTGATCATGAACCTTATCCGTCCGGCCCGCCCGCTCGATGATGTCCAACAGGTCCGAACCTGTCACGCGGGCATTAGGTCTTTGCGAAAATACCATGCCCACGGGCGCCGGAGCCGATGGCCGCGGCGCCCGTGGGCTATAATACCGTGATGCCCGTCCGCCACGGGGAGGACGCGGCGAAACCTGAGTTGAACCCTAAATAGTGCGACTCTAACCGATTGAAAAGGTACGGGCCCCTTATAAAATTGTATCGGAGTTAAAAGGCGCTCATTTCTTTCGCGTGCAGCAATTTCCTGCTCCGCAATATCCGTTTACGGCGATCCACAAACGGCTATACACCTTCGCACCGGAGTTGTTTTTTTTCTTCACTTCGACAAGATGGCAGTGCGGTCAGATATTTATCCGCTCCGCAAAAGGAGCCCATCTTGTCCGGAATGAACCTGAAACGGTGGTTATTCGCCGGTGTCCTCCCCATCGATAAAGGCCGGATCCTGCCGGAGATCCTTGCCGGGCTGACACTTGCCGCGGTCGCGATCCCGGAAGTGATGGGGTACACCAAGATCGCCGGCACGCCGGTGATCACCGGACTCTATACCATGCTGTTGCCGATGGCGCTGTTCGCGCTGCTCGGATCATCGCGCCATCTGGTGGTCGGGGCGGATTCGGCGACCGCCGCGATCCTGGCGACCAGCCTGGCCGGGCTGGCTGCAACCGGATCGGCCGAGTATGTCGCACTCGCAGGCCTGATCGCGCTGATGGTGGGCCTTCTGGTGTTGGTTGCCAGCGTCGCCCGCCTTGGCTTCATGGCCGATTTCCTCTCCCGGACCGTTCTGGTCGGCTTCCTGTCGGGCGTCGGGATCCAGGTCGCGATGAATTCCCTGCCCGGCATGCTGGGCTTGAAGATCCCGCATGCCAGCGGGCTGGAGAAACTCGCCCTGCTCCTGCCTTTGCTGTCGTCCCTGAACCTTCAGGCTGCAACCATTTCCCTGAGCGCCCTGATCCTGATCCTCGGTTTCAGGGCGCTGTCCCGCTCCTTCCCGGGTGCGATCGTCGCGCTCGGGCTGATTACCCTCGTCAGTTGGGTCTTCGACTTCAGCAACGCGGTGGCCGTTGTCGGCAGCGTCCCGGGCGGGCTTCCCGACCTGACGCTGCCGAACGTCGACTGGTCATTCGCGCTCATCTGGCAACTCGGCCCGGTCGCACTTGCCATGCTGGTGGTGATCCTGGCCCAGAGTGCCGCCACCGCCCGCGCCTATGCCACCCGGTACGGTGAGCCGCTGGACCAGGGCATGGACCTTAGCGCCCTGGGGCTGGCCAATTTCGGCGCCGGGCTGACGGGAACATTCGTCGTCAACGGCAGCCCGACCAAAAGCCGGATCGTGGAAAGCGCCGGTGGCCGGACCCAACTTTCCATGCTGATCACGGTCGGGATCGTCGTTCTGGTCCTCCTGTTTTTCACCGAGATTCTGGCTTACCTGCCGGAAGCCGCCCTTTCCGCCCTCGTCTTTCTGATCGGCATCGACCTGATCGACCTCAAGGGGCTCAAGGATATCTATCGCTCGCGCAGGCCCGAATTCTGGGTCTCCGCGGTAACGATCCTGGTGGTGGTCATTGCCGGCGTCGGTCCGGGTATTGTCCTGGCGATCGTGCTGTCGCTCATCGTGCATACGCGGCACGGCTATCATCCGGTCAACGTCCTGCTCACGCCCGAAACCACCGAAACCTGGCAGGTTCAACCGCTCAAGACCCGCGCTATGGCGGCTCCCGACCTGATGGTCTACCGGTTCACGCACTCCATGTATTACGCCAATACCGAGCTCATGACAGCGGAGATCAGGGACCTGGTCTCACCCGCCCCGGACGGCCTGCGGTATTTCTGCATCGATTTCTCCTGCGTCGACGACATCGATTTCACAGCACTAGAGGCTTTGAAATCCATCCAGGAAGACCTCGCGGAAACGGGGATCGAATTGCTGTTCGCCCATACGCTTGACGATCCCTCGTCCCGCAGCCGGCGGCAGTTGATCCACTCTTTCGGCAAAAGCATCGTCTTTTCCACGGTCAGAGAGGTGCTGTCCTATATAAGGGCGGACAAACCATCGGTGCCTGACGGCTCCGCCTCTTGACCCGAACCTCCGGGGCAGCCAGTTTTCAGGGATCAGAGGGAATCAGCCTTGTCCGACTCCGCTTCCAACATTGCCGAATTCTCGGTCTCCGAAATTTCCTTCTCCATCAAGAAAACGATGGAGGATGCGTTTGGCTATGTGCGGGTGCGCGGCGAACTGGGCCGCATTTCGAGGCCCGGATCCGGCCACATCTATCTCGATCTGAAAGACGACCGCGCGGTCCTGTCCGGCGTGATCTGGCGCGGGGTTGCCTCCAAGCTGAAAATCCAGCCGGAACAGGGCCTGGAAGTGATCGCCACCGGCAAGATCACCACCTTCCCCGGCCAGTCGAAATACCAGATGGTCATCGATGCGCTGGAGCCGGCGGGCGCTGGCGCGCTCATGGCGCTCTTGGAAGAGCGCAAGCGGAAGCTCGCCGCGGAAGGCTTGTTCGGGGAAGAGCGCAAGCAACTCCTCCCGAGCCTGCCGAGGGTCATCGGCGTCGTGACCTCGCCGAGCGGCGCCGTCATCCGCGATATCCTGCACCGGATTTCCGACCGCTTTCCCCTGCATGTGCTCGTCTGGCCGGTCCGGGTTCAGGGCGAGACCAGTGGCGCGGAAGTGGCAAACGGCATTCGCGGCTTCAATGCGCTTGCCCCCGGCGGCCCGATCCCGAGGCCCGATCTCCTGATCGTCGCGCGCGGCGGCGGCAGTATCGAGGATCTGTGGGGTTTCAACGAGGAAGCCGTCGTGCGGGCGGCGGCAGACAGCCAGATTCCGCTGATTTCCGCCGTCGGCCACGAGACTGACTGGACGCTGATCGATCTGGCCGCCGACGTGCGCGCGCCGACCCCGACGGGGGCTGCGGAAATCGCGGTGCCGGTCAAGGCCGACCTGATGGCCACGACCGACGACCTTTCGCGCCGTCTCATTTCGGGCCTCAATCGCCTCATATCCAACCGGCGCACGGAACTGCGGGCAGCGGGCGCCGCCCTGCCGGCGCCGCGCGATCTGCTCGCCCTGCCCCGCCAGCGTTTCGACACCGCCGCCGGCAGCCTGGAACGGTCGCTGATCGTCAACACCCGCAGCCACCGCAGCACCTATCAGAATGCGGCCGGCCGCCTGTCGCCGTTCCTGCTCAGCCGTGTCATCACCAAGGCGCGAAACGATCTGGATACGTTCGGCGAGCGTCAGGGCCGTGCGCTTCAGGTCGCCGTCCGGCAGAAACGCCAGGGCTATGCGGCCGTCGCCGATCGGCTGACGCCGATCCGGCTCAAGCAGCAGATCACCATTGGCGGTGAGCGCCTGTCCGGCCTGTCGGAGCGTATGGACCGGGCCTATGCCGTCCGGCTGACGAAATCCCGCGATCGTCTGGATGGGCTGGAAAAGCTGCTGAAATCCCTGTCCTACAAGGACGTGCTCGCCCGCGGCTATGCGCTGCTGCGCGACGACAAGGGCCAGCCGGTGCGCTCCGCAAGCGCTGTCTCCTCAGGCGATACGCTCAGCATCGAGCTTGCCGACGGAACCATCGATGCGGTCGCCACGTCCGGGTCTGCGGGTCCCGCGCGGAAGGCAAAGAAGGCGGTGACCTCGGAGGCCAAGAAGCCGACCTCGCAGGGCAGCCTGTTTTAAATCCACGGTCTTTTCGGAGACTAACGATGAATGAAAAAATTCAAACAACAACCGATTGGCTCATACTGATCACAGGCCTGGTGATCGCCTATACAGTCGCGTATTTCGGCACAAAGTCCTATCGCCGCGAGAAGAAGAATAGCGACCACCTTTTCATAAACCTGTCTTTGATAAAACGCTATGCTTTTCAAATAATTGCATCAAACATAGCTTTTCTCCTCATAATGTTCGCAACAATGGTGGCGATCGTATATTTTTAGTACGCAAACCTATGAGATCATCGGCATAACGAAAAAAGGCCGCACCGGTTTCCCGGCACGGCCCTTGTTTTCTGCTTTTGCTTTCCGGCTACATCATCGACGGCAGCCAGGTGATGATCGACGGGAAGGCCAGCAGGCCGCCGATCGTGATGATGTCTGCGATGAAGAACGGGATGCAGCCGCGGAAGACTTCCTGAACCGGAATGTCCGGCCTCACACCCGCGACAACGAAACAGTTCAGTCCGATCGGCGGCGTGATCAGGCATAGTTCCGCCATTTTCACCACCAGGATACCGAACCAGATCGAGCAGGCCTCGCCGGACATGCCGAGCGTGCTGTCCGCGGCACTGACGGCCTCGCCACCGTTGAGCGCCATGACCGCCGGATAGACCACGGGCAGGGTCAGGACGAGCATGCCGATCGCGTCGATAAACATGCCGAGCACGGCGTAGGCGCACAGGATCAGGATCATCGTCAGCATCGGATCGTGCGGCAGGCTGACGATGAAGTCCCGGAACGCGTCCGGCAGACCGGCGAAGCCGAGGAAGCGCACATAGACCAAGACGCCCCAGATCAGGGTGAAGATCATCACCGTCAACTTGGCGGTTTCGTGCAGGGCCTGGCCCAGCTGCTTGGTGCGCATGCCCTTCACGAAGGCGGTGATCAGGACGACGAAGGCCCCGAGCGCACCGGCTTCCGTCGGCGTCGCGGCGAACTGGTACCCGCCGATTTCGATGCCGAACAGACCGATGAAGATCACAGCCACCACCGCGAAGATCGGAAGCGTTCCCGGCAGCGAGGCGAAGCGCTCGGACCAGGTGAAGCCCTTGATCGCCGGTGCGTCACCGCGCCAGGCCGCCATGCCGACGATGATCAGGATGTAGATCAGCGCCGAGTAAAGCCCCGGCAGGAAGCCCGCGATGAGCAGCTTTCCGACCGACTGTTCCACGAGGATCGCATAGATCACCAGGATCGCCGAGGGGGGGATCAGCGAGGCAAGCGTGCCGCCGGCGGCAACCACGGCCGAAGCCAGCCGCTTGGAATAGCCCACCGCCAGCATTTCGGGAATGGCGACGCGGGCGAACACGGCGGCGGTTGCCACACTGGCGCCCGAAACGGCTGCGAACCCGGCGGTCGCGAACACGGTGCCGACGGCCATGCCGCCGGGCATCCAGCCGAGCCATTTTTTGGCCGCATCGAACAATTGCTTGGTCAGCCCTGCGTAAAACGCGAGAAAGCCGATCAAGATGAAAGTCGGCAGAACCGACAGGGAATAGGTGACCGACTTGGAGTGGGGCACGGTGCCCGCCATCTTCAGCGCAGTGATGAGGCCTCGTTCGAAGCCCATGCGCATGGAGAAGATGATGATCAGGCCGGTGAGCCCGACAAAAGCGGCGGCGAAAGCAACCCGCACGCCGATAAGAACGAGGACCAGCAACACGCCGGTCATCAGCAATCCGACTTCAAACGGCGTCATCGGGATGCCTCCGCTTCATCTTCGCCAAAAGCTTCCTCGATTTCATGCTGGGCCGCTTCCTCGACATCCATGATGAGCGGGACGGCAAGCGGCGTGCGGGACGGATCGGCAATCAGCCGCCAATAGCCGTAGAGCTGCATCAGCAGCCTGAGCGCGAGCAACGTGAGAGCGACCGGAACGATAAGTTTCGAGGGCCAGGTGGGCAGCCCGATGTCAATGGTGGAATCCCCGATGCTCCAGGATCTCTGGAAATGGAACCAGGAGCCGTAGATCAAACCGCAGACCACCAGGAAGATAATGAACACACCGAAAAACTCGGCGATCCAGAGCGCGCGGCCCTTGATCTTTCCAAGCAGGATTTCCATGCGGATGTGTCCACCCACGCGCTGGCAGTAGGCAATCCCCATGAAGGTGAACACGGCCATCGCCTGTTCGGTAATATCTATGAAGCCCGGGATGGGCTGATTGAGAAAGGTACGGCCGAAAATCTGTGCCACCGCCATCAGCATCAAAATCATGATACTGGCCGCGGCGATCAGGTTGAACCCGTTCTCTATCCTGGCAAGAACGCCATCGAACATGATGTAGCGCGGCGCCTCGGCGGTCCCGTCGAACCGATCTGGAGTGATCATTTTTATACGCCCAAGGAAGGCCTCCGGCGCAAGGGCGCCGGAGGTTGTGAGATCGACTGGTTGATATGAACTTTCGACCGGACGGCGTCAGTTGCCGAGGGTCTTGTTCACCAGATCCAGCAACTCCTGACCCGGAATGCCCTTGGCATCCATGTCCTTGACCCACTGTTCGTGGATCGGAGCGGCCTTCTCCCGCAGAGCGGCAAGGTCTTCATCGGAGAACTTGATCTGCTGGATATTGCGCTTTTCCAGCTCCGGCCACCACCGGTCATAGACCTTGGCGTAGGTCGCCAGATAGTGATCGATGGCTTCCGGGACGGTCTCGTCCAGCACCTTGCGGAAATCTTCGGGAAGCGCATTGTAGGCATCGATATTCATGACCACCGGGCACTGAACCGTTCCCGGATTCATGTTGGCCGTCCACCAGGTACCGACTTCCACCGTCTTGAACGCCAGGTGGGCATGCGGTGCGAAGGAGGCGGCACGCACGGTGCCCGATTCCATGGCCTGGTAGGTTTCCGAAGCCGTGACCGTGGTCGGAACGGCACCGATAGCGGACATCAGATTGCCGATCCCGCCCAGCGCGCGCACACGCATGCCTTCGAAGTCCTTCGGAGATTTCGGCGCGTCGCCATTGCCGATGAAGTTGTACTGCGGCATCGGCGAGGGCATCAGCACCTGCGCGTTCCAGCGAGCGAGGTCCTTCTTGACGGCCGGATGCTGGTACACAGCTTCGCTGACCTTCACTTCGGTATCGAGATCGCTCACGCCAAGGAACGGCAGTTCGAGAACCGTCAGGGTCGGGTTCTTGTCGGCGTGGTAGGAGGCGCAGATCTGGGCCATTTCGAAAGCGCCGAACGAAATCCCGTCAAGGTTCTCACGCGACTTCGACAGGGCTTCGCCGTAGGCGATCTTGATTTCGAACTTGCCGTCGGTCTTTTCCTTGACCTTGTCGGCCAGGTATTCGATGTGCTCGGTGAAGGCGCGGCGCTTGCCCCAGACGGACGCGTTCCAGGTGACGTCGGCGGCGAAGGTTTCGGTGGCGAAAACCAGCCCCAAGACAGCTACGGATGCAGCGGTCGCGAACTTGCGAACAGTGAGCATGTGTATCCTCCCAGATAGTGAGTGCTCTTCAGTCTGGATGTCCCGGCGACGCCACCTCCTGCAGCGTCTGCCCGCATCCAGCTAGAGGGGTATTTTGCATATCCCGTGCCAACACGTGGCAAGGCGGGATTTTCCCCAAAACCCCGCAGTTTCGGATGGCAACACGTATGTGCCGCGCCCGTCAATCGGCGATTTCTTGCCGATGCCGTTTCCCCATGGGCGGATTCTTGCCAACCGGCTGAGATTTAGTCGTCCGCAGCGGTCAATCCGGCCTTCGGGCGCGTCAGGCCGAGGCGGGTCATCTTTTCGTTCAGCGTCCGGCGCGGAACGCCGAGTTCCTCCATGACGGCGGCGATCCGGCCGTCATGCCGGCGCAGGGCGCTGGCGATGATGTTGCGTTCGTAATTGTCCATGATCGCGCGCAGGGTGTCCCCGTCCGCGATCTCATGGCCCGCGCCGTTTCCGGTCACCAGCGTCTCCAGCGGCTGGCGGCCGACACCGGCATTCAGAACGAAGCGTTCGGCCGCGTTCCTGAGTTCGCGGACATTGCCCGGCCAGGCGTAAGTCTGCAAAAAGGCCTCGTCGCAGGCGCTCGTTTTGGGACGGTCCAGCCCGTACTGGGCGGAGAAACGGTTGACGAACGTATCGAACAGCACAAGGCAATCGCTGCCCCGGTCTCGCAAAGGCGGGATGGTGATTTCGATGGTGTTCAGGCGAAACAGAAGATCCTCGCGCAAGGCCCTTGCAGCAACCGCCTCGCGCGGGTCGACATTCGCCGCGCTGACAATGCGGATATCGACCGGTACGGGTTTGCGCCCGCCGATCCTGTCGACCTGCTTTTCCTGGAGCACCCGCAGAAGCTTCGGCTGCAGGCTCATGGGCATCGATACGATTTCATCGAGAAAGAGGACGCCGCCATGGGCCGCCTCGATCCGTCCCTGGCGCATCCGGTCCGCGCCGGTAAAGGCCCCGGCCTCATGGCCGAACAGCTCCGCCTCAACCAAGGTATCCGGCAGGGCCGCCGCATTGATGGCAACGAAGGGACCGCCTTTGCGGCTGCCGAAATCATGCAGGGCCTGGGCGACGAGTTCCTTGCCGGTCCCCGTTTCCCCGATGATCAGCACGGCCGCATCGGTGGAGGCGAAATGCAGGATCCTCTCGCGCAGGGTCCGCATCGCCGGGCTGTTGCCGAGAAGCCTGCTCTCCAGACTGGCTCCATCCTCCAGGCGCCGGCTCAGCGCCCGATTTTCCAGAACGAGCCTGCGTTTCTCCACGGCACGACGCACGATCTCGGCCATGTTGTCCGGATCGAACGGCTTTTCGACGAAATCATAGGCGCCGTTACGCATCGCCTCCACGGCCATGGGGACATCGCCATGGCCGGTGATCAGGATCACCGGGATTTCCGCATCGATCTCCCCGATCCGACGCATCAGACTGACCCCGTCTTCTCCCTGCAGCATCACGTCGGAGACGACACAGCCCGGGAAGCTTGACGAAATCTTGCCGATCGCTTCCTGGGCGCTCGCGGTTTCAATCGGGCTGAAGTCCGCCAGTCCCATCCATTGCCGCAGGGCGGCGCGCATCGACGGATCGTCATCGACGATCAGAACCGGGGCCTGTGCTGTTGGCGCGGTCATTCCGCGGGAACCTCCTCCATGCTGGTTTCGGCGATCTTGTTGCGCTGGTCATCGCGCCGGGGCCGAACCTCGCGCGCGGCCGGCAGCGACAGAGTAAAGGTTGCGCCACCGAAATCATTGGTCGCGACCGACAGGGAGCCGCCGATGTCTTCCGCGATCCGGCCCGAAATGGAGAGGCCGAGACCGAGCCCGCCGCTGCTCAGTTTGGTGGTGAAGAACGGATCGAAAATCTTCTCCCGGATTTCCTCCGGCACGCCGGCCCCATTGTCAGACACCTTGATGACGACGGCCTCCTCCTGCCGCTGGGCTTCCAGCATCACCCTGCCCTCGGCGACCTGGGCGGCCGCGTCCGCGCCATTGCGCAACAGGTTCAACAACACCTGTTCGACCGGCAGCGGCGCCGTTTCCAGACGCAAAGGCTCCTCCGGCAATTCGACCGTGAGGTCGACCCCGGTCTCCTCGAACCGAGGCAGCGCGATCTTGGCGGCGGCGCGAATGTTTTCCTTCAGGTCGACCGACTCGATCCGGCTTTCGGCAGGTCGCGCGAAACGTTTCAGCTCCTGGGTCAGCGCCGCCATCCGGTGCTGCAGCCCATCGATTTCTGACAGATTCTCCCGCGCCGCCTCGATGTTCAGCTTTTCCAGGAACTTGCGGGTTCCAGCGACGAACATGCGCAAGGCGGCGAGAGGCTGGTTCAGTTCATGGGCGACAGCGGCCGACATCTGGCCGACAGCGGCCAGACGGCTCGAACGGGCCAATCCTTCCTGGGCCTTGATCAGTTCGCGTTCGATGCGTTTGCGTTCCTCCACCTCGTCGGTCAGCCGCAGGTTCAATTCGCGCAGTTCTTCCGATTCCTGACGTAGCAAAGCAGACGCCCGGCGCAACGCCCTGCCCCGGAACACCAGAACGCCAACCGCATAAAGCAGGCTGAGACCGATGGCGGACACCCAGACCGGCCAGAGATTTTCCTTCGTTTCCTCCACCGGAACCAGGAAATGCAGTTTCCAGTCGAGCAGCCCGACATCGGCCTGATTGTGCCGGTAGCGCTTGCCGTCGATTGCCAGAACGTTGTCCGCCGTGCCGGACGCATCGGAGAGCGGATCGAGCGGCAGGCCCGCGAACTGACGGGTCTCACGGATCTTCGCCAGGACGCCGTCGCTGAGCGGGTGCAGCACCTTGTAGCGCCAGTCGGAAACGCTGGAGAGAAAGATCACGCCGTTGGCGTCGGAGGCGAAGACGATTTCGCCGCCTTCCGCCCAGGCCCGCTCAAGCGGCTGCATGTCGACCTTGACCACGGCAACGCCACGCGCCGCGCCTTCGACCGGCGTCGGTCGCGACAGGAACAGCCCCGGTTGGCCGATGGTCGCGCCGATGGCGAAGAACCGCCCCTCCTCTCCGGCCATGGCCGCCTTGAAATAAGGCCGGTAACCGTAATTGCGCCCGACCAGGGACAGCTCGTCACGCCAGTTGCTGGCCGCCAGCGTGTTGCCGTCCGTGTTCATGATGTAAAGCAGATTGGCACCGGAATTTTCCGCCATTTCCTCCAGGAAGCGATTTGCGGATTCCGTCGTCTGCTGCATGTTCAGGACGATGGTCGCCCGCGGATCGCGCGCCAGCACGTAAGGCAGATAGCGGTATTTGTCGTATTCCCCGAGAATGGTCTGGCGGTAGAGGGTCAACCGTTCGGACGCCTTGCGGTCGACGCTTTCCTCATCGCGCGCCGCGATCAGCTGCACGACGAAGGCAGCGATCAACAGCAAGACGAGCGGCGGCAGGGCCAGAAGAATGAAACGGGTCCTCATGCTTTCTTATGTCCTTTTTGGCCCGAGGCCGCAAACCGGAAAGGAGATCATGGACAACGGGTTCGGCGTGCGGTTAGGGTCAGGGCCCACTAATTTTGCTCATTCTGTTTGACAGGGAAGGTTGGAATGAGCGTAAGAGCGAGCGCAGGACAGGTTTGTCCCTATCCAAGCTCGATTTTGCGGTCAGGCCAGCCTTCCCTGTCAAACCCGAAGGGCGGGGCATCTTTGCCTCCTGACAGCGTTAGAGACCCTTGAAAACCGAATGGTTTCCTGCGGCTCTCTGCCTTGTCAGCAGACAAAGCCACTCCCGCAGAATGCGTAAAATTAGTGGGTCCTGACCCTAGGTCTGGCCAAACGAAATACGGAAACGCCCATGCACTTCGAACTGACAGAAGAACAGCAGATGATTTCTGACGCCGCCCTTCGGCTGGCGGCCGACCGTCTGGAACCGCTGGCCGAAAAGGTCGATGCCGGCGAAGGTCGGGACGAGTTCCTCGGTAATCTGCGTCTGCTTGCGGAAAACGGGTTCATGGGGCTGAACGTTTCCGCCGACTACGGCGGCACGGAAGCCGGCGCCATCGGTTTTTCCCAGGCCGTTCAGGCATTGGCAGGCGGCTGTGCCTCCACCGCCGTGACCGTATCGGTGACCAACATGGTCGGCGAAGTGATCCAGGCGGTGGGATCCGACGAGCAGAAGGCGGCGTACCTGCCGAAACTGACGGACGGCACCTATGCCGCCGGCGGCTTCTGCCTGACGGAATCCTCCGCCGGATCCGATCCGTCCGCCATGAAGACCCGCGCGGTCAAGGACGGCAATCACTACGTTCTCAACGGCGCCAAGCTCTATATCACCTCCGCCGAATATGCCGGCATCTTCGTCGTCTGGGCCGTCACCGATCCGGACGCGCCCAAGGGCAAGGGCATTTCCTGTTTCCTGGTCGAGGCGGGAACGCCCGGCCTGGTGATCGGCAAGGCGGAAAAGAAGATGGGCCAGACCGGTTCGGCGACCAACGAGGTCCTGTTTCAGGACTGCCGGGTTCCGGCAACGGCCATGATGGGCGCAGAAAACGACGGCTTCCGGATCGCCGTCGGCGAACTTGCCGGCGGACGCATCGGCATCGCCTCACTGGCGCTTGGCATCGCCCGCAAGGCCATGGACACGGCCAAGGCCTTCGTGAAGGAGCGCGAGCAGTTCGGCCGGCCCTTGGCCGACATGCAGGGCCTGCAGTGGATGATTGCCGACCGGGAGACGGAACTGGAAGCCGCCCGCCTGCTGATTCTCCAGGCCGCCGCCCTCAAGGATGCCGGCAAGCCCTATTCCAAGGAAGCTTCCATGGCGAAACTCTACGCCTCCGAAGCCGCCCAGCGCGCCACCTACACGGCCCTGCAGCTTCACGGCGGCGCCGGCTATATCAGGGACTATCCCCTGGAACGCTTCGCCCGCGACGCCCGGATCACCACGATCTACGAAGGCACATCGGAAATCCAGCGCCTGATCATTGCTCGGGAGGTGATGAAGGCGGTTTAGTGCCGTGTGCAGGCAAACTGATTGAAACGGAGTCCGATGAACGCTTTCCCCGTGCTTACCGGTGTGCCTGTTCTACAGACACCAAGGCTTGTGCTTCGCGCGCCAATTGTTGCGGACTTTCCTGCCTTCTTGTCCTATTCCACTTCCGAGCGGAGCCGGTTCGTGGGCGGACCGAAGCCCAGGCATGCCGCGTTCGAAAAATTCTCGAGCATGATAGGGCATTGGGCCCTCCGCGGTTTCGGACGGTTTGTGATTACGGACAGAACGAGCGGAGAGGCGCTTGGCCACGTCGGCCCGCTGCAGCGCGATGATGCCGTCTTGCCCGAACTGACCTGGACCCTCTGGTCGGAGGCGGCAGAGGGCAACGGATTTGCCTATGAGGCCGCACAAGCGGCCAATTCCTGGTTTTTCGATTCCTCCGACTGCAAGGAGGCGATGGCCGAAGTCCAGCGGGAGAACATGCGGTCACATGCCCTTGCCGAGCGGCTGGGTGGTGTCGTCTGGACGGACGGGCCCAAGGGCTGGATGGACGATGGTGTCGTCTATCGTTTCCGGGCCGAAATTTGCGGCATCGTCAAATGAAGGCGGTATAAGTTTTTGCGGCAACACCGCTTTGAGTTGATCCTCCTCAAAGAGGGGGTTCAAATTCCTGCATAAATTGCCGATATAAAATACGGGCACATGCCCGTTTTTCTGGACGGAGAAAATACCATGGCACTCAAGGACATTCTGACGATCGTCGACCTTTCCGGGTCCCAACCCGCGCCGAAATACGCGCTGGAGCTGGGGCGGAAGTACGATGCCCACGTGACGGGGCTGGCGATCGCCTTCGAACCCGTGGTACCGGCCTTCGCCGCGGCACCGATGCCGGTGGATTACCTGGAAGCCGCGCACGAACAGGCGGTCGGGGCCGCCAAGGAGGCCCAGAAGCAGTTCGACGAGCTGGCGCGCCTGTCCGGCGACAAGTCGGAAAGCCGGGTCGCGGAAATCCTGACCGGCGGACCGCTGGAAGGCGTTCTGCAGCACTGCCGCACCACGGATATGGTGGTGATCGGCCAGACAAATCCGGATTCGCCGGAACCCATGCGCGAACTGCTGATCGAAACAGTCCTGTTCGAAAGCGGCGTGCCGGTTCTGCTCGTGCCTTACATCGGCGTTTCCGACTACACGCCGAACAACGTTCTGATCGCCTGGGACGGCAGCTCGACCGCGACCCGCGCCATTCATGCGGCCCTGCCGATGCTGGACAAGTCCGACAAGATCACCGTTCTCGTGGTGGAGAAGAAGGCCGAAAGCGGCAGCCAGCCGGGTGCGGAAATCGCCACCTATCTCGCCCGCCACGGCCTCGACGTGACCATCGACGTGGTGACCAACCCGCAGACCGGCATTGCCGATACGCTGCTCAATTACGTGTCCGACCATGGCAACGACCTTGTCGTCATGGGCGGGTACGGCCACAGCCGGATGCGCGAGTTCCTGTTCGGCGGCGCAACCCGCGAAATCCTGGAAGCCATGACCGTACCGGTCCTAATGGCTCACTGATCCGACCGGATCACCGAACTATTCCGGTGATTTGAGTGGTCACGTTACGTAATTTTAAGAGGCGGAGGGTTTTCTGAACTCTCCGCTTCGTTTGAATCGACAGACAGGCGGCGAGGCAGTCCGCGTGACCATAAGAAATCTGGAGGGGTTTTTCGCCCCTCAGTCCATCGTCGTCATCGGTCCGTCCCGCCACGATCCGGCGGTTACCGACCATTTGCTTCAGGCCTTGTCCGGTTTCACCGGCAAGGGGCCGGTGCACCTGATCGGCCTCATGGCCGGCAGCGGGATTTCCGACTTCAACAGCGCTTCCTCGATCGACGATCTGACAACCGGCCCCGATCTCGCGATCTGCCTCGGCCCTTCGGATGACATTCCGCAGACGATCGCCGGGCTTGCAGCCCGCGGAACACGCGCCGTCCTGCTGCTCTCGCCCGGATTCGAGAACTGGCCGGAGGACCTGCTCCAGCGCTGCCGGGAGGCTGCCCGGCCCACGAACCTGCGCATGATCGGCCCCGGCAGTCTGGGGTTCGCCGTTCCGGCCCTGTCCCTGACCCCGCTCTTGGGTGCAGCAAAGCCGCTTGCCGGAGATATCGCTTTCTTCGCTCGTTCCGGCGCGGTCCTGAACGGGACGCTGTCCTGGGCGGCCAGCCATCAGATCGGGTTCTCCGGCGTGGTGTCGCTCGGCGCGCGCATGGATGTGGATATCGGCGACCTTATCGATTATTTCGCACAGGACTACCGGACGCGGGCGATCCTGCTGCACCTGGAAAACCTGTCCTCGCCGCGAAAATTCATCTCCGCTGCACGGGCGGCGGCGCGCAGCAAACCGGTCATCGTCATCCGCTCCGGCCGCAGCCTGGAAACCGTCGGCACGGGGCGCACTCATGCCGGGCGGCTGGCCAATCCGGACCTTGTCTACGAGGCCGTGTTCCGCCGCGCCGGTCTGCTGCGTGTCGATGACCTGGACGAGATGTTCGAGGCCGTCGAGACCCTGTCGCGGGTCCGGGTTCCCCATTGCGAATCCCTGGCCGTGGTCGCCAACGGGCGCAGCCTGGCGGCTTTCGCTTCCGACCGCTTGTCGGACCTGGGCGCCAGCCTCGCCCAACTCGCCCCGGAGACCGTCACCGCCATTACCCCCTTCTGCCGGCCCGCGCGAAATCCCGAAGGCGTGATCGGAGCCAGGGGAAAGGTCGTGTTGAAGGAAGACCTGCCGACCGGGGATCTCAAGTTCACGATCAACCAGATCCTGCAGGACAAGAACGTCGACGGGTTGCTGGCGCTGCACTCGGGAACAGCGTTCACTCCGCTCGAAGAGATCGGCAAGGCGATTGCCGAAACGGCGACCGAAAGCCGCAAACGCACCCGGCGCTCCAAGGCGCTCGTCACCGGACTGATCGGCGGCGACAGCACCATCCGCGCGCCGCTGGATGCAGCCGGGCTTCCCTGTTATTTCAGCTCCGGCGAAGCCGTGCGCAGCATCATGCATCTGGCGCACGATGCCCGGGCGCGCGACTTCCTTATGGCCGTTCCGCCGAGCATGCCGGCAGACTTTACGCCGGACAAGGCGTCTGCCCGCCGCCTCGTCGACAAGGCTTTGGCCAAAAACCGGACCTGGCTTTCTCCGGTCGAAGTCGCTGCCGTTCTGGCGGCCTATCAGATCCCCCTGATCGGGACCGAACTTGCCGAAACGCCGCCGGAGGCGGCCGAGGTCGCCCGGCACTTCTTTCGCTCCGCCCGCCACTGCGTCGTCAAGCTGATCTCCCCCGACCTGCCGTTCAAATCGCAGATCGACGGGATTCGGCTTGGTCTGGAAAGTCCGGAAGCCGTCGAAGCGGCCGCCCGGCAGTTGCTCGATCAGACCCGGGAGATGTTTCCCGCCGCGAACATCAGCGGCGTCAGCGTGCATCCCATGCTGGAGGACCGGAACGGCCTGGAACTCTATATGGGCCTTGCCAACACGCCGGTGTTCGGGCCGCTCATCGTGTTCGGACAGGGTGGAACGGTGGTCGAGGAAAGCGGCGATGTGTCGCTCGAACTGCCGCCCCTCGATCTCAAGCTGGCCGACGCCCTGATCGGACGCGTCCGAATCAGCCGCCTGCTGGCCGGAACGCGCGCCCGGCCGCGCCTTGATCGGGAGGCCGTCTCCCTGACGCTGGTCAAGCTGTCCCAGATCTGTGTCGACATCCCGGAAATCCTTGAACTCGACCTCAACCCGCTGGTGGCGCGCCAGGACGGAGTGCTTGCGCTTGACGCCCGCATCACGCTCGGGGAGCCGGCGAAACATCGCGGCCGGCTGGGACGCTCAAGGCTGTCGATCGCTCCCTATCCGAGCGAATGGGAACAGACGCTTTCCGTCCGGGATGGCCGCACCGTCTTCGTCAGGCCGATACGGCCCGACGACGAAGACCTGCTCAAGGCGTTCTTCGAGACGATTTCGCCAGAAGACCTGCGGCTTCGCTTCTTCGCGCCGGTCCGCGATTTCAGCCACCGTTTTCTCGCACAGCTCACCCAGCTCGATTACGCCCGCGCCATGGCGTTTGCCGCGATCGATCCGGAAAGCGGCAACCTCCTCGGCGCAGTCCGATTGCACACGGACCCGGATCACCAATCCGGCGAATATGCCGTCATCGTGCGCTCCGACCTCAAAGGCATCGGCCTCGGCTGGGCCTTGATGCAGCTGATCATCCGCTACGCCAAAGCGGACGGAGTCGGCACCATCAAGGGCGAGGTGCTCAGGGAGAACACCTCCATGCTCGCCATGTGCCAAAAGCTCGGTTTCTCGGTCAAGACCTCGCGGGACGATCCGGGCATCGCGGAGGTTACGCTATCGGTGGAAGGCCTGGACAAAGAACTCGAAGGATAGGTCTTATTTCGCCTCGGCTTCCGCGCGGATCTGGCTCAGTGACCGGGCCGGCGTGATCGCTTCCGGATCGAGTTTCAGATGCAGAAGCGCCGGTTTGCCGGAAGCCTGCGCCCGCTCAAAAGCCGGACCGAAGTCTTCCGTCTTCTCGACCGTCTCGGCATGAGCGCCGTAGGACCGGGCAAGCGCCGCAAAATCCGGATTGACCAGCTTGGTCGCCGACGGACGGCGCGGATAGTTGCGCTCCTGATGCATGCGGATCGTTCCGTACATGCCGTTGTCGATGGCAAGCACGATGATCGCAGCCCCTTCCTGGCAGGCGGTGCCGAATTCCTGCATGGTCATCTGCAGGCAACCGTCGCCGGCGAAACACACGACCGGACGGTCGGGGAAGGTCAGCTTGGCGGCAACGGAGGCCGGCAGGCCGTAGCCCATCGAGCCGGAGGTCGGGGCGGCCTGGGTGCCAAAACGGCGGAAGCGGTGGAAGCGGTGCAGCCAGGTGGCGTAGTTACCGGCGCCGTTGGTGAAGATCGCATCGTCGGGCAGGTTCGCCTCGATCCAGTCCATGACGCCCGACATCTGCAGATCGCCCGGTGTTTGCGGCCGGGCGCCGGACCATGCCAGATAGTCCTCATGGGCGCTTGCCGCCCCACCGGCCCCTTTCAGCTCGCTCGGCGGCTGCAACCCTTCGGCCGCCTTGCAGAAGGCGGCGGGGCTTGCATGGATGGCGAGCGTCGGCCGGTAGACCCGCCCGAGTTCCTCCGCATCCGGATGAACATGGACCAAGGCCTGATCCGGCTCAGGAATGTTCAACAGCGAATAGGACTGGCTCGGCATTTCCGACAGGCGGCCACCGACGAGCAGGATCAGGTCGGACGCCTTGATCCGTTCGACGAGCTTCGGGTTGATGCCAATGCCTACATCCCCGGCATAGTTCGGGTGCAGGTTGTCGAACAGCATCTGACGGCGGAAGGAACAGGCGACCGGCAGGTCAAACCGCTCCGCGACACGGGCAAAGGCCGCGACAGCGTCCGCGTTCCAGCGGCTGCCGCCGAGGATCGCGATCGGACGTTCCGCCGCCCAGAGCCGCTTCTGCAGATCGGCCATCTGCGTCAGCCCCGGATGGGTTTCGACCTGGCGCCACGGCTCGGGTTGGCTGACGGCGGCCGTCTCGACCAGCATGTCTTCCGGCAGAGCCAGCACGACCGGGCCGGGACGTCCGGAGGTCGCCACGTGATAAGCCCTTGAAATAAACTCCGGCACCCGGTCCGCGTGATCGATCTCGGCGACCCATTTCGCCATGCCGCCGAACATCTGCCGGTAATCGACTTCCTGGAACGCCTCGCGCTCGCGCATGCCGCGCTCGATCTGGCCAATGAACAGGATCATCGGCGTGGAATCCTGGGCAGCCACGTGAACACCGGCAGCCGCGTTGGTTGCGCCGGGACCGCGGGTCACCATGCAGATGCCCGGCCTGCCGGTGAGCTTGCCGTAGGTATCCGCCATCATGGCCGCGCCGCTTTCCTGACGGCACACGGTCACGGGAATGTCGGCATCGTGGAGAGCGTCCAGAACGGCCAGATAACTTTCGCCAGGAACGCAAAAGACGCGTTCAGCGCCGTGAAGCTCCAGCGCTTCGACAAGCAGCTGACCACCGGTTTTCGGAAGATTATTCATAAACGCCTCAAAGTCGGATTCCCTGCCAGGGGAATGCAGATCCGTGGAATGAGTGCCCGTTATAGCGCAAATTGGCAAAGCGGTGCAGAGCATCGGCCACGTAATTTGGCAATGAGTTCATTCCATATCGGGACAAACTGGTGCGGGGCGCGGGCCAAAAAACAAAGGGCAACCACGCATGGCTGCCCTTTCCAATCCTCTTTGCCGCCTGACGGTGCAGGCGATCCCCTCAAGCTGCGGGAATACGCAGGACCTGGCCCGGATAGATCTTGTCCGGATCGGAGAGCATCGGCTTGTTCGCCTCGAAGATCGCCTGATACTTGGCACCGTTGCCATAGGCCTTTTCAGCGACCTTCCAGAGCGTGTCACCCTTCTCGACCGTGTGGAAGCTGGCTTCCGGCTCGCTCGAGCTGACCGAAATCTCTTCTTCGACCTTCGAGATCCCGAGAACGTTTCCGGCGGCGAGGATCAGCTTTTCGCGGGCTTCCTGCGTCGGCGCCGCGCCGGCGATCTTGACGGTATCGCCATTGACTTCGACCTTCACGTCTCCGTCCAACCCAAGCTCGGCAACTTCCTTTTCGATGGCTTCCGCGCTGGATTCCGCCGCTTCGTCATCGCCGAAAAGCTTCTTGCCAGCGTCTTTCACAAAATCAAAGAAACCCATGTCTTTTTCCTTTTAGGCATGCACACAAAACACCCGCCGACAGATTCGGCTGGCAGCAATTTAACGCTACGGGATCATATTGCAGAATTACGAAGCCTTCGGAAGCAGGTTCTCGCGGGGCTTCCCTATTTTGCCTCCGGCCGCAGCACCGGATCCCGACACGACGACGGGGCGCGAATCGCTTCGCGCCCCGTCGTCTGAATTCGAGTGTTCAAGTGTCAGACGGGCTGAACCGTCACGACCTGGAACGTATAGAGATCGCCGTCTTCATCCTTGATGGAGACATATTCTCCGGGCTGAAAGGGGTGGGATCCGAAACGGTAGCCCGCCTCGTCGTCGTCCTCGCCCTCGATGTCATAATGGAATGCCCAGGAACCGCCCGGCCTGTGAACAAGATGGCCGATTTCCTCTTCTTCCCCGCCCCAGAACCGGCGCACCCTGCAATGCGCGCGCTCTTTCTTCCACATTCCCGCATCGATATGACCGGTTTCATCGAGCGGGGCGGTAAATTCGTAGCCATGGTGTGCCGAGCCTTGCGGAAACTCCTTGGTCCGGGCCAGATTCAACCTGATCTTCCTCAAAGCCGGAAATTCACTCATGACAGTCCTCCTTGAAATCGTTCTGCCGTGCCACTGTCATAGCAGCTAGACCGTAAGGCGATACATACATCATTGAGAAAGATCAAACGCTTGTCTGTGTTCTTGCGGCAGTTTTCAGTACAGGCACACATAAAGGGGACATCAGGATGAACAAACCGGACACCACCCAGGACCGTGTGTTTACCTTTCTGGAGAGCCTCACACCTGATGACGCCTCCGGATTTTCGACAAAGCGGATCGACACGCACGCCAATACGGTCGTCCTCGTGGGCGCCAGGGCCTACAAGGTCAAACGGGCGGTTCGCTTCCCCTTCCTCGACTATTCCACCCTTGCCCTGCGCAAGGAGGCCTGCGAGCGCGAGATCCTCTACAATTCCCGTTTCGCTCCAAACCTCTACCTGGAAGCCGTCCCTATCACCGAAGACGCTGACGGGTCCCTGGCCCTGGACGGGTCCGGAGAGCCGGTCGAATGGGCGGTGGTCATGAACCGCTTTTCAGGGAAAGACGAGTTGGACGACCTGGCCGAAGCCGGACCGTTCTCCGATACGCTTGCCGATGATCTGGCCGCCATGATGGTCGCCGCCCATGACAATGCGCCGGAGCGCGCGGCCGACGGGTTTATCGCCGAGCTGCAAAGCTACGTGGAGCAGAACGCCGCCGCTTTCGCCGAGCATCCCGAGCTGTTTCCTCCGCAGGAGGCGGCACATCTGAGCGAAAGCGCGCGGCTCTGGCTGGAGCGGATCGTCGACCTGATCCGCACGCGGGGACGGCATGGCCTGGTCCGCCTGTGCCACGGCGATGCGCATCTGCGCAATATCGTCCTTCAGGACGGCAAGCCGGTGCTGTTTGACGCCATCGAATTCTCCGATGCGATTGCCACCGGCGACGTGCTCTACGACCTCGCCTTCCTTTTGATGGATCTTTGGGAACGCGGGCAGGAACGCGCGGCCAACCGGGTCTTCAACCGCTATTTCGACAAGGCGCGCCGGGAGATCGATATCGAGGGTCTCGCCGCCCTGCCCTTCTACCTGATGATGCGTGCCGCGATCCGGGCCAAGATCGCGGCAAGTGCCGCGCTGAACCAGTCGGACCCAAAGCAACGCCAGTGCCAGGAAGACCAGGCCCGGGCCTATTTTCGCCACGCGCTCGCGTTTCTCGACCCGCGAGAACCGGTGTTGACCGCCGTCGGCGGGCTTTCCGGGACGGGCAAGACGTCGCTTGCCTATGGCATCGCGCCGGAGATCGGCCGGGCACCGGGCGCGCGGGTACTGAGAACCGATGTCATGCGCAAGGCCCGCCTCGGGCTGGCCGAGACGGAAAAGGCGCCGGCGGAGGCCTATACCAAGGAAGCCAGCGACGCGGTTTATGCCGCGATCGACCGGCAGATCCAGTCGGTGCTCGCCGCCGGACATTCGGCGATTTTCGACGCCGTCTTCGCCGACGAAGAGGAACGGTCCCATGTGGCAGCGGTCGCCGCCCGTGTGGAAGCGCAATTTTGCGGACTTTGGCTCACCGCTCCCGAAGCGGTCCTGAAGCAGCGGGTTTCAGCCCGCAAGGCGGATGCATCGGATGCGGATGCCGATGTGGTCTCGCTCCAGCTCAGCTACGATCTCGGCGATTTGACCTGGGCGACCGTCGATGCCTCCGGATCGCTCGACGACACGCTGGGGAATGCGCAACAGGCGCTTCTGCAATGCGGCGTTCTTCAGAGCCCGTAGGCGCGCATGGCGGCAGCCGCTCCAACCGCGAAGACCACGGCGATGAATTCCTTGCGGACCCACGCCATCACCGCCGCCGATATCACCAGGCACAGCATGACGGGGACGCCGCCCTGCAGGGCGATCGGCAGAATGGTGGAAACGATGATTGCGCCGGGCAGCGCTTCCAGCGCGCGTCGGATCCTCGGCGTCAGCGGAATACGGCCCATGATCCAGTAGCCGCCGGCGCGCATGGCATAGGTGACAGCCGCCATGCCGGTGATGGCGAGCAGGAACATGCCGTCGACGGAAAAGATCGCATCAGTCATCGAGGAACGCCCCCGCGACCGCGCCGGCAACCGCCCCGGTCAGGATGCCCCAATAGCCGCCGACGAGATACCAGGTCGCGATCGCGATCCCGCCGGCCAGGGCCCAGCTCACCGTCTGGCGCCGTCCCTTCCACAGCGGCACCAGTAGCGCGACGAAGAAGGCCGGCATGATGACGTCGAGCCCCCACAATTTGGGGTCCGAAACCAGGCTGCCGAGGAAGTAGCCGGGCATCACGGCAAGGCTCCAGATGAACCAGGTGAAGATGCCGCTGCCGAGAAAGATCCCCCAGTCGCGTTCGCCTTCATTGTACTGGCGCAGGGTGAGCAGCCAGTTGATGTCGGTCAGCAGGAACAGCGAGGGATAGGTCTGGATACCGGGCACCTGTCCGAGCCAGGGCCTGAGGCTCGCGCCGATCAGCAGCATGCGCATGTTGACGGCCGCAGTCACCCCGATCATCGCCAGAGCCCCGGCCCATGTCAGCGGGTCGCCATAGACTTCCATGGCCACGAACTGGGACGCTCCCGCATAGACGAAGGAGTTGATCAGCAGCGTTTCGACAAAGCTCAGCCCCTTCTGGGCGGCAACCGTGCCGAAGGCAGCCCCGAAGGCGACCACTCCGGGAAGGATCGGCAGGCACAGCAGGGCGCCGCGCACGCAACCGCTGGCGGTCAAAGAGATCCGATTTTCCGTCATTCCCAAATCTGTCGAGAGGCGCGCCGGTCGAAGGATCGGCAAGAGCGTTGGGCGATAAAGTTATTCCACCATGACCCGCGGGCCTGCCGCGGGCCAATGAATTTTCGTGATCCGATCATTCACAGTTCTGCTGGATCGGATCGGAATACACTGCGGCCTAAAACAGCACGCCGTAAATCATGCGCAGGCCGGTGAAGCCGAGGAAAAGGGCGAAGACCAGCTTCAGCTTCGACGGATCGATCGTATGGGCAATCTTCGCACCAAGCGGTGCAGCGAAGGTCGACGCCGGAATGATCAGGAGAAAGCCGATCAGGTTGACATAGCCGAAGGAGAACGGCGGCCGACCCGGTTCGCCCATGCCGAAATAGATCGACAGCAAGGTGCCCGGAACGGCGATGATCAGCCCGATTGCGGCGGCCGTGCCGACGGCCTTGCGGATCGGGTAGTTGAACAGGGTCAGCGTCGGCACGCCAAGCGTTCCGCCGCCGATGCCCATCATGACCGAGATGCCGCCGATGATGAAACCCATTCCTTCCTTGATCGGGGAACCGGGAAGCTTTTCGGCGAGCGCGGAGCCGTCCTTGCGGAACAGCATGTTCGCGGAAACGGCCAGCGCCACGATGCCGAAAATGAGGGTCAGCGAACCGCCGGAAATGTTCCCGGCGAGCGTCGCGCCGGCAATCACGCCGAGGCCGATCGCCCACCACCAGCGCTTCAGTAGATCCAAATCGACGCTGCCGCGCTTCCAGTGCGCACGCGCCGAGGAGGTGCCCGTCGCCAGGATGGTGGCGAGCGAGGTGCCGACCGCCACATGCATCAGCACGGATTGATCGATCTTGAGGGCCGTGAACATGTAATAGAGCACCGGCACGATAACGATGCCGCCGCCCACACCCAGGAGTCCCGCAACGATCCCGGCCACAACGCCCGTTGCCAGAAGTGCCGCCGCCAGAAGCGCCAGCTCGAACATACTGAAGTCAGCCATTTACTTTCCGATTCACAATTCCAGAAGTTGCGCGCACCCTACAGGCGAGACCGGCCAAAACGCCAGCACAGAGTACTGTTGCCATTTCAGAACAAACGGCAGGGAATGATCCCCGGTTGCAGCGACGCGGGTTGCAGCCGGCCGGAAAACCAATAATCCTGCCGGCCTTCGCCTTTTTCCTGAGGACCTGCACCGTCATGCACCATGTCTGAGCCCCGGCTTGCGCTTTACACCTTCGGCCAATTCGTCGCCCCTTACGAAAGCCAACAAATCAAGGGCTTCCGGGATACGGAACCGCATGTTTTCGAAACGATCGGAAACGCATCCGGGTTTCTCGGCCGGTCCGGCTACGAAGACGAGCCAGACATCCCCATGTGGGGCGAACAGGTGTTCCCGAAATACTGGCAGGACAACGGTGACGGCTTTGCCCCGTCCACGCTGTCGCTCTGGAAAAGCATCGAGGCCGCGCTGGCGGCCTGCTATCACGGCCTTCACGCGCAGGCGCTAAAACACGGACGGGAGTGGAACGTCAAACCGGACGGCTGGCCGAACTACGTGGCGTGGTGGGTGGCCGGCAACCATCGGCCGGACTGGAACGAAGCCGTCGCCCGCCTGGAACACCTCGGCGACCATGGCCCCTCAGCCACGGCCTTCACCTTCAAGACGGTGTTCGGCCCGGACGGACAAGCGGTTGGCATCGACACAGGCGAAGTCAAGCGGCGTGCCGCGGAGAATGCGGCAAAGGCAGGGGAATAGTATTTTTTGAGAAATGGTACAGACGAGTGGATTCGAACCACCGACCTTCGGAGCCACAATCCGACGCTCTAACCAACTGAGCTACGTCTGCAAATATCGAAGTGGCGCGAAACTTATTGGTTTCGGGCGCCCGTTTCAAGGGGGTCTTCTAACCGGGTTTCGGTCTATCCACAAGCGGGAATTTTTTCAAGAGCCCCGGTAATTTCGGGCGCCACCGTCAGAAGGAAATGCACGTCAGCCCCAACCCTGCCGGGAAGCGCCATGAACAAAAAACGCCCCGGCACCTGAGTACCGGGGCGTTTTGTCAGTTCAAGCGAAAGAGGCGCCTCAGGCGGCCTTCATGCCCTTGAAAGTCTTCTCGACAGCTTCCTTGACCGGAGCGGTCACGTCGGTGCTCAGCTTGGTAGCGAACTCCTGCATGTCCTTGGTCTGGGTGCTCAGAGCGTCGAACTGCTGACGGGTATAGGTCGACTGCAGTTCAATGGCTTCGGCGAGCGACTTGGAAGCCATCAGGTCCTTCATGAAGGAGAAGGTGGCATCGGCATTCGTCTTGGCCGCATCGACAGCCTTGTGGTTGAATTCGACAATGCCCTGACGGGACGTTTCGAAGGTGTCTTCCATCAGGTCGGTCGCGTCTTCAGCGGCCGTCTTCACCTTGGAATAGGTGTCGCGGGCCTGTTCGATGCTCTTTTCGGTCGCTTCGCGGAAAGCAGACGGAATTTCCATTTTCGGCATGGCGAAAGCTTCGAAGTTCGGGAAAGCGAAGTCAGGCCCTGCCTTGCTCGTTTTCGTCGAACGGGTTTTCGGGGCAGCCTTTGCTGCCGTAGTGGTATCAGTCATGATCTCATCTCCTAAATCTTCGGACGCGATCATTTACAATCTCGTGTTGCCCGCCGAACGTTTCGTGGCGAGCCCTGTCGTCATCCGCATGCTCAAGATAGGTGATCTCTTGCTGCATTGCAACATATATTGCACTGCACAATTAATTTTTTAGCAGATTTCTGCCGGATTTCCAGTTCGGCACCCGCTCAAGAACTTGAAATAGCGACCGAATTTTTCATGCCGGATCATAAAAATTTTTTCGCCTCGCCCAACGCAAATGCGCCGGCTCGGCCGGCGCATTCGGTATTCGAACGGAATCAGCGAAAAACGGAAAACCGCGAAGGCTTCAGCTTTTCGCGGACTTGGCCGCATCCTGGGCCGCCTTGGTCGCCGTGTCGCTGATATCACGGGCCTGCTCGCCGAGCGTTTCCATCTGCTTGCGCAAGTAGCCCTGCTGCAGCGACATGATTTCTTCCATGTCCTTTGCCCGGACCATCTCCTGTGCAAACTTGAAGGCCGCATCCACCTGCTCCTCGGCAAAGGTGAGCGCCTTGCGGTTCACATCGGTCGTACCCGTCTGCACCACGCTGGCGGAATCTTCCACCTTGGAAACGGCCTGCTGGGTGACGTTCATGAAGTCGTCGAAAGCCTTGCGCGCCTGGTCGACGCTCTTTTCGGCGAAATCACGCATCTGCTCGGGAATTTCAAAACCACTCTTACCTGCCGCCATGGATCTGGTCCTCAAAACTCGTGCCCTTGCGAAACGTCTCCCGCCGGAGCGGGAGCATCGCAATTTTTGGTAACACGGCGCGGCGGCGACGGCAAATCCGACAATGTCAATTAACTACGCCTTCACTCGGGTGCCTTAAGACCGGCACTTGGCGTGGACGCTCCCGGCCTTTAGCGGTATTAACGGGGTGTTTACCACTTGATAGGTGCGGGGGCTCCCGAACGCCCGCCGACGTCTCTCGAACTCGCGTGGAGTTGAGCCTTGGACAACCAGCTGCAGACCTTCGTAGAGCTCAGCACGCTTCCCGCGATTGCGGAACTGGCCGGCGACACGCGCGCGGCCTGGGTCTGGTCGGCCGACGGCGCGCGGATCCTCTGGGCCAACGCGGCCGGAGCATCTTTCTTTTCGGTGCGCGATGTTGCCGGGTTATCGCGGATGAGCGGTCTGGCGCGCTCGCCCGCGCGGCCGCACATCGCGCGCATCGCAACCTCCGGCGACACGGAGCGAATGAGCATCGACCGGCTCCGGTTTTACCGGGGTCTGCGGGTCCTGCTTCTGACCTGCCAATGCCAAAGGCTTGTGCTGCCGGACGGACATGACGCGGCCCTGATCGTTTGCGGCGACAAGGGTCTCGCGCTGACCGAACCGCCCCTCCCGGCTTTCCTGGACCTGCTGGCAGGAAAGGACCGAAGCGCCTTCCTGATCGAAGAGAGCGGCCACATAGGCGCCCGGAGCGGCGATCTGACTGGGGCACCGGAAACGGCCTCGCCTGAAGGCGCTGAAACTGTCCGGTTTGCGCCCGTGCGCATGGAGGACGGGTTTCACGACGCGGCCGTCTTCCGCCTCGATGCGACGCGCACGCTGGCGCTTGTCGAAAACGGCATCCGGGAAGAAATGCCGCTGACCGTTGAGGACGCTTCCGAAGAAGCCACCTCTCATGAAGCGGTCGCGGAGGAGCCCACAGCCGAAGCCGAGGACCCAACCGCGGACAAATCTGAAGACATGCCCGAAGAGCGGGATCTTTGGGTCCGGGCTCAGGACGTGTTGGAAGACGAGACGGACGAAGACGACGTCGATGAAGACGGCGCCTCCACCGGAGAAACGGATGCCGAGGCCCCAGAAGAGGCTTCAGAGGAAGCGACATCCGCTGCGGAAGTGCCCATAGAAAAAGAAGCCGCGCCGGTGGCGAGCGCAGACGACGGTTTTCATTTCGTCTCCCGGCGCAGGCCGGTCCGTTTTGCCTGGCAGATGGACATCGACCAGCGCGTCACCTTCATTTCCGACGAATTCGCCGAAACGATGGGACCTGCGGCGGCCGACATCGTCGGTAAAACCTGGGCGGAAATCGCCGAGAGTTTCGGTATCGACAAAAACGGCAAGATCGCAAAGGCGCTCGACCGTCGCGATACCTGGAGCGCAAGACCGTCAACTGGCCCGTCTCCGGTGCGGCCCTGAGGGTCCCCGTCGACATGGCCGCCCTGCCGGCCTTCGACCGCGACCGGGCCTTCGAGGGCTATCGCGGTTTCGGCGTCTGTCGCAGTGCGGATGTTATCGAGGATCCGGACGGTCCATTGAAGTCCGCCTCCCTGCCGGTCGCGGACGCCCTGCCGGAAGCCCCGACGGCTGAGGCGAGCATGCCCGCCCCTGAGACCATTGACATCGAAGACACCGAAAGCGCAGCGCCCCGGACCGGCAACGAGCCCGAAACGCAAACGTCTGAAGTCGCAGCTCCCGAGGTTGCCTCCCCGGTCGCCGAGGCTGAGGCGGAGGCATCCGGCGTTGAAGCTCCGCAAATCGAAGCGTCACAGGCCAAAGCCGACCTTCGCCCGGCAGAGGACGTCGCGGACGAAGCGGCAGAGGACCCGGCACCCACGAAAGACGAGCTGAAAGCCGAAGTGGAAGCGCCGGCCGAGGAAGAGACAACGGCTGTTCAGCCGACGGAAGAAACCGAGCCGGTTGTTGCACCGGCTGCGAAGACTGGCGCCTTTTCCGGCGACAACTCGCTGGGTTCCAGTGTTGCCGCTATTGTCGAAGGCCTAACGCCCCGGGCGGATCAGACGCAGGCGGAAACTCCGGAAGTGGAAGACCCGGACGCAGCAACCGTCGAGGACAACGAACGCGTACCTGAAGACGAAACGACGCTGGAAACCGAAGGGGAAGAAACCGCCGAAGAGGCTGGAACCTCCACGGTGCAAGTGGCTGAGGAAGAGCCCCCCGCAGAACCGGAAGAGGCCGTTTCGGAGGACATCGTTCCGGACGACAAATGGGACGACACGCCGGTCGAAGCCGAAGCTGACAGCGAGCCGCAGGGCATTACCGGTCCGGCCCCCTTGAAGCCGGCCGAAATCGAAACCGCGGTCAAGACCCTTGCCAAGACCTATGACCAGAAGCGCAAGCAGATGTCCGACGTCAGCCGCTTCGCCATCGAGGATGAAACGCCGCCTCTGGAAGATGAAACGGCTGCCATGGCAGCCGTTGAAGACGAACCGGCCGAACCGGTTGCCCCACCAGACCCCGCTGAAAAAACTTCTGACACGGAAGATCTCAGCCAGGATCTGACCGAAGAACCTGCGGCCACCAGCGAAGCCGAAGAAGAGCGTCAGTTCTTCGACGAGACGGCGGCCTTCAAGGAGGTCGAGCTCGATCTGGGTCTCGAAGAGCAAAAGCCGGTCAAGGAAAAGGGCGGTTCCGCCCAGTTGACCCTGGTCACCGGCGACGGACCGCCGAAGGAAACGTCGAGCCCTGCGGCTCCGTCCGCACCGGCTGCCGAGGACGACGACAAGGTTGTTCGCCTGACCGGACGCAGCCGGCCGCGTCTCGTCCCGGTCGACACCTCGCGCCTGTCCAAACCGGAGCGGGAGGCATTCCGCAAGATCGCGGAGGCCCTGGGCGCGCGGCTCGAGGGCGACTTCGAGGAGGATGGCCCGACCGAAGAAGCCGAGGCGCTGGAAACGGCGGCGGGACTGAACGCGGACCGTCAGGCCGGTCCGATACACCCGCGCCTGCTTGACCGTCTGCCGATCGGCATTGCGATTGCGAGCGATCGCGACGTGCTCTATGCCAACGACACGCTTCTCGATCTTCTCGGTTATCCGGACCTGGCTGCGCTTGGCGAAGCCGGTGGCCTGGAAGCCGTCTTCGCCGACCATACGGAAGACAATCTGCCCGACGCGGAAGGCATGGACGGCGTTGTCGACGGGATGCTGAAGGTTCGGCTGGCCGGCGGCGGCTCCCGGGCCGTTGACGCGCGCATGCACTCCGTTCCCTGGAACGGCGGACGCGGCCTGATGATTTCCATTACCGAGCGCCCGGTAAAGCCGGCGGCGGCGACGGCGGTTCCCGCAGTGGTTCCGGAGGAACCGACGCCGGAACTGCAGAAGGCGCAGGCCCTGATCTGCGAAATGGATGCCATTCTGGAGACAGCGACCGACGGAGTCCTCGTCATCGATGCCCATGGCACGATCACGAAGGCAAACCGCTCCGCGGAGGCGTTGTTCAGTGCGAGCCGGACCGACATTGAGGACGCACCGCTCACAGACTATCTGGCCCCGGAAAGCCATCGCGCGGCCCTGGACTACCTGGACGGGCTGGCCCGCAACGGCGTGGCGAGCATTCTCAACGACGGTCGCGAGGTTCTGGGACGGGTCTCGGGCGGTGGGCTGATCCCGCTGTTCATGACCATCGGACGGATCACGTCCGGCAACGGCGAGGCCAAGTTCTGCGCGGTGCTGCGCGACATCACCCACTGGAAAAAGGCCGAGGAGGAACTCACCGAGGCCAAGCGCCAAGCGGAAAACGCCAGCTCGCAGAAATCCGATTTCCTCGCGAAGATCAGCCACGAGATCCGCACCCCGCTGAACGCTATCATCGGCTTTTCCGAAGTCATGATGGAAGAACGTTTCGGCGCGATCGGCAACGATCGCTACAAGGAATACCTGAAGGACATCCGCACGTCGGGCTCGCATATCATGAGCCTGATCAACGACCTTCTCGACCTGTCCAA